>CAXUHA010000012.1:31815-90886 GCA_964250735.1 uncultured Nakamurella sp.
GACGGGTCGGCGGCCGGCTGGGCCGATCGCGTCGCCGCCCTGGCGGACCACCTCCCGATCGGGACGGCGGCTCCCATCCGGCTCGGTGCCGCGATCCATTCGGTCCGCGCCGTCCCGGTGGCGGAGCTGCCCGAGGTGGCCAGGTTCGCCCAGCAGCAGGGCATGGTGCTGCACGTTCACCTGTCCGAGCAGACCGCGGAGAACCAGGCGGCGCTGCAGGCGACCGGACGGACCCCCACCGAACTGCTCGACGACGCCGGAGCGCTCAGCGACCGCACCGCCGCCGTGCACGCCACCCATCTGACCGCCGAGGACATCCGGTTGCTCGGCGCCGCGCGCAGTACCGTCGTCGTCTGCCCGACGACGGAGGCCGATTTGGCCGATGGCCTTCCCCGAGCGGGCGCATTGCGGTCGGCCGGCGCCCGACTGGCCCTGGGTGGCGATCAGCACGTCATCACCGATCCGTTCGCGCAGGCGCGAGGGCTGGAATACGGCGAACGGTTGGCCACCGGTGTGCGGGGAACCTTCTCGCCGGAAGCACTGGTGGAAGCGTCGACCGGCGCGAGCCATCGGGCTATCGGCTCGTCGTCCGGACGGATCGAGATCGGTGCGCCGGCGGATTTCGTGGCGGTCAGGACCGGGAGCGCCAGGACGGCCGGCTCGGTCGGGGTGCAGGTGCTCATGTCGGCCGCGGCCGGCGACGTGGCCGTCGTCGTCGTCGGTGGCGAGGTCCAATCCCGGGACGGAGTGCACGTGAGGCTCGGCGACCCGGGCGCGTTGCTGAGCAAGGCGGTGGAGCAGGCGTGGAGTCGGTGACCGATGCGCCGCTGGACGAGCGTGAGGGCCGGGCGGCCGGCCGGCGGGCGCCACATCGCCGTGCCGGCACCACCCGATCGACGGCCTTGACCGGGATCTCCCACCTGGTGACGAACGATCCGAGCTACGGCCCCGGTCCGCTGGGCATCGTCGCCGACGCCGCGGTCGTCATCGAAGGCGCCGAGATCGTCTGGGTGGGGCCGCAGAGCGCCGTGCCGATCGCCGACGAGACGTTCGATGCCGGCGGCCGGGCAGTACTGCCCGGCTGGGTCGACTCGCACAGCCATCTTCTGTTCGCCGGTGATCGGTCGGCCGAGTTCTCGGCCCGGATGGCCGGCCGCCCGTACCAGGCCGGGGGGATCATCACCACGGTCGCCGCCACCCGGGAAGCGTCCGACGCTGATCTGTCGGAGTTGCTCCGGCGCCGGATCCAGGAGATGACCTCCGGTGGGACCACCTGTATCGAGACCAAGACCGGGTACGGTCTGACCACCGTCGACGAGACGCGCTCGGCGTCCATCGCCGCCGCAGGTGGCGTCGACGCGGTGACGTTCCTGGGCGCGCACGTCAACGCCCCGGAGTTCGCCACCGACCCCGACGCCTACCTCGATCTGGTCTGCGGTCCCATGCTCGACGCGGTGGCCCCCTTCGTCCGGTTCATCGACGTGTTCTGCGAAGAGGGTGCCTTCGACGAGGCCCGATCCCGTCGGGTGCTGGCCGCCGGGATGGACAAAGGGCTCAGGCTGAAGGTGCACGGCAATCAGTTGGGCGAAGGTGCGGGCGTCCGATTGGCCGTGCAGAGCGGGGCCGTGTCCGTCGACCATTGCACCTACCTGTCGGCCTTCGACATCGAGCTGTTGGCCGGGTCGTCGACCGTGGCCACCCTGTTGCCGGTGTGCGACCTGTCGACCAGGCAGGCACCCGCACCGGGCCGCAAACTGGCCGACGCCGGAGCCACCATCGCACTGGCGTCCAACTGCAATCCCGGCTCCTGCTACACCCCGTCGATGGCTCTGGTGGTGGCCCTGGCCGTCCTCCAGTGCGGGCTGACCGCCGACGAGGCCGTCCATGCGGCCACCCTCGGCGGGGCGAAAGCGTTGGCGCGCAACGACGTCGGCGTCGTCGCGCCCGGCAAACGGGCCGACCTGCACGTGCTCGACGCGCCCAGCCACGACTACCTGGCCTACCGCGTCGGCCTACCCATGACCCACGCCGTCTGGCGCGCCGGCCTCCGCGTCGCCTGAGCCCCCGTTGGGCCGTGCTGCACTGCGTTGTCGTTCTGCCCTGCCACCCTGGGCCGCGCGTCGGAAAGTGCTGTGCGCGTCGGAAAGTGCTGTGCGTCGGAATCTTTGGGGGTGTGCGTCGGAATCTTGGGGGTGTGCGCGTCGGAAAGTGTCGTGCGCGTCGGAAAGTGGGCCGCGCGCGTCGGAAGGTGCCGTGCGCGTCGGAAGGGTTCCGGTTGGGCGCCACCTTCCAATGCGCGCCTGGCGCAGCGATGACGTGGGCATGGCACCGACCGCCGCCTGTGCCGACACATCGAGCTGTGCCGACACATCGAGAATCCAAATGGCCCTTATTCGGCCCAGGGCGAGTCGAGCTGCCAACACGTAGGAGATGATCGTCCTTTGCGGAGGGTCATCGTTCTTCGGACACGGGCCGCCAGTTCGGCCGGGGAATCCAACGCAAGCCTCTTGCCAAAGCGGATCACGTCGAATCCGAGAGCGCGGAGCTCCCAGTCGCGCTCCTTCTCATCATCGACTACTTGAGACGCGTCATGGCGGTTGTTGTATTTCACCGAGCCGTCGGCCTCCAAGATGATGCCGTGATCGGGCAACAGAATGTCGGCCCGTCGGGCTCGGGCCCGGCCGACGATCCACGGATTGCACACCACCGGCGGCAAACCGAACTGAATGCATACCAGCCGTCCGGTGGTTTCCAGCGGGCTTTCTGATCGGCCGTCTGCGTGCTCCAGCACCCAACGGGCGTTCCGAATACCGTGGTATAAATCCAGGTTGTCGATGATGTCGGCCAACACTTCGATCGACGTGCCGGACGCGAGAACAGCATCAGCGACCATCAATCCCTGCAGACGGCTGCCGTATCGGGCCAGGTCCACTGCGGTGTAGCTCGGTGATGTGACTGCGAGGTCGCCACGCTGGGATTGATGGGACGGCGGGAGCCAGCCATAACGCACCTTCCCGTGTGCCGACGTTGTCCGACCCGTATGGGCTGAACCGGGTCGGAGTCCGTGTGGGAGAAGCGGAGGGGAATCGAAGGTGGGCAGTTCCAGGGGTATCAAAGCCGAGAAATCACACGCATGGGTGTCGTCCGATCTACTGGAAATAAATGCGCGGCTGCGAAGGTCGAATTGATCCCAGGCTCGCGCGGACCGAAAGGATTCGGCGTCGGCGTACATGCCCTTGGCAAGTTCGACCAATTGGTCCCGCCGTGCCAGCCTTCGGACGGTTTGCTGCGGGACGCCGAAGTCATCAGCCTGACGTTGCGCGAGAATACCGCGGCCGAGGCGCAGCATCGTTTGGACGTCAGGGGGGAGCAGTGTGGGCATGGCGAGACCATGCGTGATCGGGAGCCACCAGAGCCACCTGATGTTGACGATTGTGGACAACAACGAGGTGTGTGGATGGTGTTGCGCATCAGAAAGTGCAGCAGAGCATGAATGGTTCCGACGCGCGGCCGAGGTTCCGACGCGCCGCCGAGGTTCCGACGCGCCGCCGAGGTTCCGACGCGCCGCCGAGGTTCCGACGCGCGGGGGGGCCGAACGGAGGTCAGGCGAAGGCGGCGGCGACCACGGCGGCTTGCTCGACCTCGTGCACCCGGAGCGAGCCGGCGGAGGGGGCGGCCATGGCCCGGCGCGACACCCGCTTGAACCCGTGCAGCTGGGGCAGCATCTCCGGTAGAGCAAGGGCCAGGAAGGTCCAGCACCCCTGGTTGGCAGGTTCCTCCTGAACCCAGCGGAAATCGGTGACTCCCGGGTAGGACTCCAGAATGTGCGCCAGCTTGCGGCGCGGTACCGGGTAGATCTGCTCGATGCGGACGATCGCCGTGTCTGTCACCTTGTTCGCGGTGCGGTACGCGTCCAGCTCGTAATACAGCTTGCCGGAGGTGAACAGCACCCTTTTCACCTGCGCCGGGTCGACCGACGTATCGGAGATCACCGATTGGAACTTGCCCTGGGTGAAGTCCTCCACGGGCGACACCGCCGCCTTGTTGCGCAGCATCGACTTCGGCGTGAAGACGATCATCGGCCGGTGCACGCCGTCGAACACGTGACGCCGCAACAGGTGGAAATAGTTCGCCGGAGTAGAAGGGACCGCGACCGTCATCGAGCCCTCGGCACACAGTTGGAGGAAGCGCTCGATGCGGCCCGAGGTGTGGTCCGGGCCCTGTCCCTCGTGGCCGTGGGGCAGGAGCAGCACGACACCGGTCTGCTGGCTCCACTTGGCCTCGCCGGAGGACAGGTACTCGTCGATCACCGACTGGGCGCCGTTGACGAAGTCCCCGAACTGCGCCTCCCAGAGCACCAGGGCCTCGCGGTTGGCCACCGAGTACCCGTATTCGAAGCCGAGACCCGCATATTCGGTCAGCGCCGAGTCGTAGGCCAGGAACTTGCCCTGGCCTTCGGACAGATTCTGCAGCGGGATGTACTCGGCGCCGGTGTTGCGGTCGATCAACGCGGCATGACGCTGCACGAACGTGCCGCGCCGGGAATCCTGCCCGGACAACCGAACCAGCCGTCCGTCCATAGCGATGGATCCGAAGGCCAGCAGTTCGCCGAACGCCCAGTCGACGCCCCCGTGACGGGACATCTCCACCCGGCGTTCCAGTACCGTCCTCACCCTGGGGTGCGCGGTGAAACCGGCCGGGAAGTCGACCTGCGCGTCGGCGATCCGGTGCAAAGTTTCCTCGGAGATGGATGTCTCCACCTTCGGCGGAATCGGTTGCTCCGCCTCCATCGACGGCGACGGGGTGGCGATACCCTTTTCCAGTTCCCGGACCTCGTTGAACACCCGCTCGAGTTGGGTGTGGTAATCCTTGAGCGATTCTTCGGCGTCCTCCGGCGACAGGTCCCCGCGTCCGATCAGCGCCTCGGTGTAGATCCGCCGCACCGACCTTTTTCCGTCGATGATCTGGTACATCAGCGGGTTGGTCATCGACGGGTCGTCGCCTTCGTTGTGCCCGCGCCGGCGGTAGCACACCATGTCGATGATGACGTCCTGCCCGAAGGCCTGCCGGTATTCGACCGCGAGCCGCGACACCCAGACCGCCGCCTCAGGATCGTCGCCGTTCACGTGAAAGATCGGCGCCTGGATCATCTTCCCGACATCGGTGCAGTACTCCGAAGAACGGGACGCCTCGGGGGCGGTGGTGAAGCCGACCTGATTGTTGATGATCACGTGCATGGTGCCGCCGGTGCGGTAGCCGCGCAGCTGTGACAGGTTCATCGTTTCGGCGACCACGCCTTGTCCGGCGAAAGCGGCGTCGCCGTGCAGGGCGATCGGCAGCACAGTGAATCCGCCTTCACCCAGGTTCAGCAGATCCTGCTTGGCCCGAACGACCCCCTCTAGCACGGGATCGACCACCTCCAGGTGCGAGGGGTTGGCCACCAGAGACACTTCCACCTGGCCGTCACCGAATGGGCGGACATATTTGCCTTCTGCGCCCAGGTGGTACTTGACGTCCCCGGAGCCGTGCGCCTGCCGTGGGTCGAGGTTGCCCTCGAACTCCCGGAAGATCTGCTGGTACGGCTTGCCGATGATGTTGGCCAGCACGTTCAGCCGGCCGCGATGCGCCATCCCGATGACGACCTCGTGCATGCCGTACTCCGCAGCCCGGTTCAGCGCGGCGTCCAGCAGGGCGATGACCGTCTCGCCGCCTTCCAGCGAGAAGCGCTTCTGGCCGATGTACTTCGTCTGCAGGAAGGTCTCGAACGCCTCGGCGGCATTGAGCCGGCCCAGGATGTACTTCTGATCGTCCTGACCCGGCTTCTCCCGCTTGACCTCGACGCGCTGCTGAATCCACCTGCGCTGCACCGGATCCATGATGTGCATGTACTCGACGCCGACCGTGCGGCAGTAGGAATCCCGCAGGACCCCGAGAATGTCGCGCAACTTCATGTACTGCGCGTTGTTGAATCCGCCCACCGGGAACTCGCGATCGAGATCCCAGAGCGTCAGCCCGTGGGAGAGCACATCCAGGTCGGGGTGGCGGCGCTGGCGGTAGTTGAGCGGATCAGTATCGGCCATCAGGTGACCGCGGGTCCGGTAGGCGTCGATGAGTTCCAGCACACGGGCGGTGCGGTCGACCGAGCCGGCCCGGCCGGAATCGAAGTCCTGCACCCACCGGACCGGCTCGTACGGCAGCCGGAGCGAGGTGAACACCTCGTCGTAGAAGCCGTCCTCACCGAGCAACAGTTGGTGGATACGGCGGAGGAATTCGCCGGATTCGGCGCCCTGGATGATCCGGTGGTCGTAGGTGGAGGTCAGCGTCATGATCTTGGACACGCCCAGCTCGGACAACGTCTGCTCGCTGGCGCCCTGGAACTCGGCCGGGTACTCCATGGCGCCGACGCCGATGATCGTGCCCTGCCCGGACATCAACCGCGGCACCGAGTGCACGGTGCCGATGCCGCCCGGGTTGGTCAGCGAGATGCTGGTACCGGCGTAGTCCTCGGCCCCGAGACTTCCTGACCTGGCCTTGCGGACGACCGCCTCGTAGGCGCTCCAGAACTGGGTGAAGCTCATTCCCTCGCAATTGCGGATCGGCACGACGACCAGGGAACGTTGCCCGTTCCGGCCCGGCAGATCGATGGCCAGACCGAGGTTGACGTGGGCCGGGGTGACGACCTGCGGCTTCCCCCCGACCTCGGCAAAATGCCGGTTCATGGTGGGGTTGTCGCGCAGCGCCCGCACGATGGCATAGCCGATGATGTGGGTGAAGGAAACCTTCCCACCCCGATTGCGGCGCAGGAAGTTGTTGATCACGATGCGGTTGTCGGCGATCAGCTTGGCCGGTACCGCCCGGACAGAGGTCGCCGTCGGCACCTCCAGTGATGCGGTCATGTTGCGGACCACCGCGGCCGACGCGCCCCGGAGCGGAACCAACACCTCGTCGGGTCCGGCGGTCTTCTCGGCGATGCGGGCAGCCTTGGCGGCCGTGTTCACGACCAGGTCGTCCGGGGTGGCCGTCGTCGCAGTGCTCCGCGGGGGTTTGGCCGGCTCCGGCGCGGCGGCGGGTTCGGTTTTGGTGGCGGGTTCGGTTTTGGTGGCGGGCTTGGTAGCCGCCGGGAGCGGGGACCTGGCCTGCGCGGCGGGCACGGCACCGTTCTTCCGGGCCGGCGGCGGTGGCGGCGGAGGCGTCCTGACCGGGGTGTTGGCGACCGACGGCGTCGGGCCGACCGGCGCTGGCCGGACGGTCGAGGTTGCGGCGGGTGGGGTGCTCGGGGGTGCGGCGGCTGGAGTGGTCGGGGGTGCGGCGACCGGGGGGTTGCCAGCCGTCCGCGGCGTGACCTCCGACGGTGATGCGCCGCCGTTGGCCGCGGCCGCCTTCCGGGATTCTGCGACCGGATCCGTGAAGAAGTCTCGCCAGATTTGGTCGACACTGGCCGGGTCGCTGAGGAATTGGTTGTACTTTTCCTCGACGAACCAGTCGTTGGGCCCGAACTCCGGCACCGTGGCTGACGACACTGTCGCTTCCGCCTTCTCGACTATGGACGATGGATAGACCTGTCCAGGCTAGTCCGCGCAGCCCGCCGGAGTGGTCCTGGGTCCGGGACATCCCTCACACTTCCCGGTCGGTTCGCCCGGCAACGATGCTTGCGATCTGACGCTGGGGCCCGCCTGCGAGACGCCAGCCCCGTGCGCAGAGCCCCGTGCGCCGGGCGCGTCGGAAAGTTGCCCGCACCTGGAACTCTTGGGATGCGCCGCTGACTTTCCGATGCGCCGCCCGCATTTTCCGATGCGCCGCTGACTTTCCGACGCGCAGCCAACCTTCGCCGACGCGCAGCCAACCTTCGCCGACGCGCAGCCAACCTTCGCCGACAAGGGGGTCACCCCACGGTCAGGGCTGTTGGGAGTACAGCTGGGAGTACACCCCGCCGCGGGCCAGTAGTTCGCCGTGGGTGCCGATCTCGGCGACCCGGCCCTGATCCATGACGACGATCCGGTCGGCCTTGGATGCGGTGGTCAGCCGGTGGGCGACCACGATGGTGGTACGGCCGCGGGCCAGTCGGTCGGTGGCGGCCAGCACCGCTGACTCCGCCGCCGGGTCCAGTGCGGCGGTCGCTTCGTCCAGCAACAGCAGTTCGGGGTCGACCAGTTCGGCTCTGGCCAGCGAGATCAACTGGCGCTGCCCGGCGGACAGATTGCGGCCTCGTTCCTCGACCTGATGGTGGAACCCGCCGCGGAGGCCGGCGATGACACCGATCGCCCCCACGGCCCTGGCCGCCGCCTCCACCGCGGCGTCCGGGGCGTCGGGCCGCCCGTAGGCGATGTTGTCCCGCACGGTCCCGGTGAACAGGTGCGGCTCCTGCGGAACGACCCCGAGCTGTCGCCGGTAGGTGCCGAGCTCGAGGTCGCGGACGTCGATGCCGTCGATCAGAATCGCGCCGTCGGTCACGTCGTAGAACCGGGCGATCAGTTTGACCAGGGTCGACTTACCCGCGCCGGTCGGACCGACCACCGCAATGGTTTCGCCGGGGAGAATCTCCAGGTTCACTCCGGCCAGCGCGGGCGCTGCCCCGGGCTGCGCGGTGGAATAGCGGAAACCCACGTCCACCGCGCTGACCCGGCCGGTCAGCGGCGGCGCCGGCACCGGCCGCGGCGCCGGTGGGGTGGAGGTGGGGGTGGACAGCAGGTCTCCGATGCGGCTCAATCCGACCGTCGCCTGCTGGTACCCGTCGAAGATCTGCGAGAGCTGCTGGATCGGCGAGAAGAACGAGTCGAGGTAGAGCACGAAGGCGAGGAGCGTGCCGGCGCTCACCGCTCCGGTCGCCACCCGATGCGCCCCGACCCCGAGGACCAGGGCGGCCGCGAGTTCGCTGAGCAGAGCCACGAACGGAAAGTAGAGCGAGATCGCCGTCTGCGCCCGCATTCTGGACCTGCGGTAGTCCTCGCTGCGGGCGGCGAACCCGTCGGCGTTGCGCTGCACCCGGCCCAGCGCCTGGGTGACCCGCATACCAGAGACGTTCTCCTGCAGGTCGGCGTTGACGATGCTGACCTTTTCCCGGGCCTCGGTGTACGCCTTGGTGGAGTACCGCCGGAAGATGATGGTCGCCACGAACAACGGCGGAAGCACCGTGAACGCCAACAGGGCCAACCCGACGTCCATGAACAGCAGGATGATCGCGATCCCGCCGAAGGTGGCCAGCGAGACGACGGACGTCACCAGGCCGGTCTGCAGGAACGAGGACAACGCGTCCACGTCGGTGGTCATCCTGGTCATGATGCGGCCGGCCATTTCCCGCTCGTAGAAGTCCAGGCCCAGCTTCTGCAGGTGGGCGAACTCGCGGATGCGCAGCCCGTACAGAACCGTTTCACCCGCCTTACCGGTCACCATCAACTGCCAGCGTTGCACCAGGTAGTCGGCCAGCACGATCAGCAGCGAGATGCCCGAGGCGATCCAGACCACGCCGATCACCCCCTTGCTGACTCCCTCGTCGACACCGTGCTTGATCAGCACCGGCAGGGCCAGTCCGGCCAGCGCATCCAGCCCGATCAGCAGGAACGACAGGACCAGCAGCGCACGGACCGGGCGCAAGGTCCGGCTCAGTGAAAGCCTGCCCAGCGATACCGCAGGACGCCCGGCGGCCAGCTGATCGGCGCCGGCCGCGGGCGCTGGTTTCGTCCGGGGGACAACCAGCTCCGCCGGCAGTTCCGGCGGGGGTGGGTCCGTCGCCGGCGGCAGAGCGTCGACCCTGGCCAGCAACTCCGGCGTGGCGGGCAACGACCCGAGCATGCTGGAAAAGCCGCCCCCGGGGCCGCCGCCCATGCCGCCCCGCCCGGCCCTGGCCCCGCCCCGACCGCCGCCGGCCCGGAGCAGCGCGCCGGCGGCCGGCGCCTTCAGCGATCGGTCGACCGGACCGGACTCCGCCGCCGGCCACAGCTCCCGGGTGACCGTGCCGGCCGGCGCGTCGGCGACGATCACCCTGGTCGACACCGGGCTGTCGATCTCCTCGCTCGCACCGCCCAGCAATTCCCGGTACGGCCGGCATCGGCCCATCAACTCCTGGTGCGAACCGGTGTCGACGACCCGGCCGTCGACCACCATGGCGACGGTGTCGGCCAGGGCCAGGGTGCTCCGGCGGTGCGCGATGAGAATGGTGGTCCGCTCGGCGGTCAGCCGGTGCAACGTGCTGTGGATCGCCGCCTCGGTGACCGGGTCGACGGCGCTGGTGGCGTCGTCCAGGATCAGCACCCGCGGGTCGGTGATCATCGCCCGGGCCAGCGCGAGCCGCTGTCGCTGTCCGCCGGACAGGGTCAGCCCACGCTCCCCGATGACGGTCCGGTAGCCGTCCGGGAGTGCGGTGATGAACTCTTCCGCCTCGGCCGCCCTGGCCGCGGCGATGATCTCGGCGTCGGTGGCGGACGGGCGACCGTAGGAGATATTGGCCGCGATGGTGTCCGAGAACAGGAAAGCCTCCTCGAAGACCACCCCCACGGTGCGCCGCAGGTCGGCCAGGGCGAAGCAGCGGACGTCGACGCCGCCCAGACTGATCCCGCCGGCCTGGCCCTCGTAGAACCGGGGCAACAACAACGACACGGTCGACTTGCCGGACCCGGACGCCCCGACCAGAGCCACCGTCGACCCGGCCGGCACGTGGAGTGTGAAGCCGTCCAGCACCGGTTCGTCGCGGGTGTACCCGAAGCGGACGCCGTCCAGTCGGACGTCCAACGGACCGGCCGGGACGGGCGTGGCGGGCCCGACGGGGTCGGTGATCGCGGCCCGGGAGTCGATGATGTCGACGACGCGTTCCACCGACGCCCGCGCCTGCTGCCCGAGGATCAGCAGGAACGACAGCGTCCTGGTCGGGGCGACCAGCTGGGACAGGTAGAGGTTGAACGCCAGGAAGGTGCCGATGCTGATGGTGCCGTGTAATGCCAGGTCACCGCCGAGGGCCAGGACACCGACCTGTCCGACCGCCGTCATCGCGACCAGGCCCGGGTTGAGCTTGGCCGTCAGCCGGACCGCCCGCATCCGATCGGCGAACAGCCGGGCCGCGCCGGCCCGCAACCGCCCGACCTCCCGATCCTCCTGTCCGAAACCCTTGACCACCCGGACCCCGGTGACGTCCTCCTCGACTATTTCGGCCACCTCGGCCGCGGATTGCTGGGCCGCCCAGGTGGCCGGGAACAGGGTCGTGCGGGTGGCCCTGGTGAGCAGGTAGACGGCCGGGATGGTCAACAGAGCCGTCAGGGTGAGCAGGGGGGACAGCACGATCATGATGGCCAGGGACGCCACGAACAGCACCACCTGACCGGCCGACAGCGGCACGATGGACAGCAGACCCTGCACCACCTGCAGATCGGACGACGCCCTGGACACCACCTGGCCGGTGCGCAGCGCGTCCTGGGCTGCGCCGTCCAGCCGGGCCAGCGCGGCGAACACGTCCTGCCGCAGGTCGTGCTGCACATTCAGCGACAACCGGCCGCCCGCCCACCGCCTCACGAACGAGGACCCGAAACGGACGACGGCGAGCACCACCAGGGCCGTGATCACCAACGGCAGCCCGGCCGTGCGCCGGGAGGTGGCGTGGTCGACGGCCGCCCCGGTCAGCAACGGGGTGAGTGCGCCGAGCCCGACCCCGAACAGTGCCGACAGTCCGGCCAGCCAGGTGGTGCCCGGGTGTCGGCGGCAGTACGTCCACAGACGCCGGATCCAGCCGACCGGCGCTCTCGGTACGGGCGCGTCCTGACCGGGGGATCGGCCGGACACCGGCGCCGCGGCGTCGGTCTGGCTCACTGATGGCACTTCGCCACCGTAACCATCGCCGCCGACAACCATCGCCGCCGACGGGGTTGCGTCAGGGCCCGTTCGAGCTGTCCTCGGTGACCGGGCCCGACTCCTCGCAGGCCGGCCCCGACTTCTCGCCGTGCCCGGCCCTGGACAGTCGGACGATGACCGCGCGGTGATCGCTGCGGCCCACCCGTCGGGTGCGCGCGCCGAGGACGGTGTACCGACCGTTGACCAGCACGTGGTCGATCGGGGCAGCCAGCAACGACGGAAAGTGGGCCGGCCAGGTACCCATGGCGCCGCGCCCGGCCCGGGTGGCGGCGTCGAAACACGGCTCGAGGTCACGCATCATCTGGTGGTCGACGCAGGCGTTGAAATCCCCGGCCACGATGGAACCGGGCTGCCCACGGCACATGCCGACGGCCTTGGCGACATCGCTGCGCCATCTCGGGTAGCCGACCCTGGAGGTCGGCGCGCCGGGGTGCACGGCGGCCAGGATCGGACCGGACGCGTCGGCCGGTTCGGCCAGGACCGCACCGAGCAGCAACGTCGGCGCCCGGCGTTGCCGGTAGGCGCCCAATTCGTCGCTGATCAGCAGGCTGGTGGTGTCCAGCGGACGCGGACCCTGCGTGGTGGAGAACACCTGGAATCGATGGCCCCGAGCGGACAGCAGAGCCGCCGTCTCCCGGGCGATCGCGTTGGACGTTTCCGGCAGGGCCAGCATCGCGCCGGTGGCGCCGGCCAGCTCCTTCTCCACCAGCGCGGCGATCTGTCCGGCGGTGGCCGCCCCGCCCAGGGTGTTGAGGCTGACCACGACCAGATCGGCGTGATCGGGCGTGGGCCGACCGACGACGCCGCGGTGGATCAGGATCGCCACCTGACCGAGGCCGGCGGCCAACAGCACCCCACCCGCGCTGAGTCGGCGCCAGGGCACCGACCGTGGGCGGCGTCCCAGTCGGAGGGTCCACGCGGTGCCGACGCCGGCCGCCGTCAACCCCAGCGCCATCGGCCCCCGGAATGACACTGCATGCAACACTAGGGGTGTCGTGGACAGACCGAACCGTCCCGGGTCGATCCCCACGACGGCACCGGCCACCACCGGGGCCAGAGCGGCCGTACCCAGGCCGAGCAGCACCCGCCGGCCGGCGCCGGTCAGAGCCGGCCGACCGATCCTGATGCGCATGTCGGCCAGCATGCCAGGAAGTGCGACGATGCTCCCATGGGTTCGAAGGATCGGCAGCTTTCCCTGTCCACCCGGGCCGTGCACCTGCCCGCGACCGGCGACGTGCGCGGCCGTCCGGTGTCCGTCCCCATCTACCAGACATCGGTGTTCGCCCATCAGGATCCGGCGGAACTGACCGCCACGCTGAACGACCCGCGCGGCGGATTCGGTTACTCCCGCAACGGTAATCCGACCGTGCGGAGCCTGGAGCAGGCCATCGCCGGGCTGGAGAACGCAGTCGGGTCCGTGGCCACGTCCTCCGGCATGGGGGCGATCGCGGTCGCCATCGGCGCCCAGCTGCGAACCGGCTCGCGCATCGTGGTCCAGGAGTCCGTCTACGGCGGCACCACCGGGCTGCTCCGGGATCTGGTCCACCGCTGGCAGATCGACGTCGTCCAGGTGCCGGGCAACGATCCGCAGGCGTTGGAAGCGGCCCTGTCCGACGGTGCGGACGTGGTCTACCTGGAGACGATCTCCAACCCGATGACGGCCGTCGCGGACATCGGCGCGATGGCCGCGGTGGCCCGGTCCGCGGGGGCGATCACCATCGTGGACAACACCTTCGCCTCGCCGATGCTGTGCCGGCCGTTGGATCTGGGGGCTGACATCGTGGTGCATTCCACCACCAAATACCTGAACGGGCATTCCGACGTGACCGGTGGTGTCGCCGCCTACGCCGACGAACGGCGGTACCGCGCGGGATGGTCGTACGCGGTCACCACCGGTGTGACACCCGATCCGTTCGCCGCCTGGCTGACCCTGCGCGGCCTGCAAACCCTGTCCCTGCGGATGCGGCAGTCGTGCGCGAACGCGGAGGTGATCGCGGACAAGCTGGGCGGGCATCCGGCCGTCAGCGCGGTCCACCATCCGTCGCGCACCGACCATCCCCAGCACAGCCTGGCCGCCCGCATGCTCAGCGCCTTCGGGGCCATGCTGTCCTTCGACCTGTCCGGCGGCCAGGACGCCGCCCAGAGGTTTCTGGCCGCTGTCGAGCTGGTCACCCAGGCGCCGTCGCTCGGCGGCGTGGAAACGCTGACCGTGCATCCGGCCGGCTCGTCCCATCGGATGTTCACCGACGAAGAGCTGGCCGCGGCCGGCATCTCGCGCGGGACCGTCCGCATCTCCACCGGGATCGAGGACGTCGGGGACATCTGGGCCGACCTGCAACAGGCCCTGGACCGCACCAGCTGACGTCGCCCTAAATTTCACCCGCCCGACAACCTTCACCCACCTCGACCCAGGGAGCACGACATGTCACAGGCCGGCGCAGGTTCGGCGACTCCGGCAGACCTGGACCACCTGGCCGCCGCGGTCGGCGCGGCCAGGGCGGGCCGGGCCGAGGGTGGTATTCCGATCGGGGCCGCGCTGGTCGTCGACGGCCGGGTGGTCGCCACCGGCCGCAACCGGCGGGTCCAGCTGGGCAGCGCCATCCGGCACGGTGAAACCGACTGCCTGGAGAACGCGGGGCGGCTCCCGGCGTCGGTGTACGCCCGGGCGACCATGGTGACCACCCTGTCCCCGTGCGACATGTGCACCGGCGCCGTGCTGCTCTACAAGATCCCCCGGGTGGTCATCGGCGAGAACCGCACCTTCTACGGCGCCGAAGATCTGCTGCGCAGCAAAGGGGTGGACGTCGTCGTCGTCGACGACCCGGAGTGCGTACGGATGATGACCGAGTTCATCGCCGCCGAACCTTCGCTGTGGAACGAGGACATCGGCGTTCCGGACTGACCGGCTCGTGGGTCGTGGTCAGGGGTCAGCCGGCGATGGTGGCCAGCCAGAGGTCCGCGTAGCGCCGGGCATCGACGGCTAGGGCCACGTCGACCATCGTCGCTCTGGCGTGGTGCGGATCGGCCCGGTGGTCACCGATCCAGGTCCGCCGGTCGACGAGTGTCTGACCGCGGGCCAGTCCGCTGCCCAGTTCCACCTGCACCGGGAAGCGCTCGGTGGTGAGTCCGCCCGGGTCGACGACCGCGCAGGTGGTCCCGGCGTCGCCGATGGTCGCCTGGTCGGCACCGAAGACGTCACAGGCGAACTCGATCAGGGAGCCGGCCAACTGCGCGCCGGGGTCCAGATGGGCGCGCAACGCGAACGCCTCCTCGCGGGTGACCACGACATCGTTGAACACGTCCAGGCCGTACATGGTGACCGGGATGTCGAGGTCACCGGCCGCGGTCAGCGCCACGGCCGCCGCCTCCGGATCGTGCCAGATGTTGAATTCGGCGGCAGCGGTGGCGTTGCCGACGGAAGCCGAGCCGCCCATGAACAGGATCCGTTCGATACCCGCCGCCACCTCGGGATGAAGGCGCAGCAACAGCGCGATGTTGGTCAACGGGGCGCTCGGCACCAGGGTGATCCGCTCGCCGGTGCCGACGGCGGACATCAGTTCACGGCGCAGCAGTTCGACCGCCGACAATGGACTCATCCGGCGGTCGGACGGTCGGGAGAACCCACCCAGGCCGTCCATGCCGTGTACATGGCTGGCGTCGGCCGGGGGCACCAGCATCGGGCGGGCCGATCCGCGGGCCACCGGAAGATCCGGCGCACCGGCGGCGTCCAGCACGTAACAGGTGTTGGCGGCGACCTGGTCGACGCCGGTGTTGCCCACCACGCACGTCACCGCGCGCAGGTCGATCCCCGGATGCCTCACCGCGAACAGCAGTGACATGGCGTCGTCGATGCCCGTGTCGACGTCCATGATGACCGGGACGGGATTCATCGCGCGGAACCTGGCCGGCCCGGGCCGGTCCCCTGGCCGTAAGGGGCCGGGATCCCGTCCGTCAGTCGCCGCCTGGCCTCGCGGGCCTTCCGGACGCGTCCGATGCGCTCGGCCAGCACCACGATCACCGGTATCGCGATGGCCACCGCGATCAACCACCACTGCCAGCCGGCCTGCAACGTGATCAACGTCGCACTGATGAAGAACAGCAGCATGACGCCGACGAGCAGGATGTGGGTGGCCAGGGGCACGGTGGACCTGAGCGGATTGTGTTCGTTGCCGGTCAGCTCGCGCTGACCACCGGTGGCGGACGACTGGGTCAGACGGGGCTCGGAGGAGGACACGAGGAACAGCGTGCCACGGTCGGCCGACATCGCAGATGCGCAGGCCTGCGATCCCGCTGCCGAGGCGCCATCGGGTAGGCTACTGGTCGGTAACTTAGCCGGTCGGTAACGTGACGACCGGCCTCACATGATCACTGGACGACAGAATCACTGGACGACAAAGGGTGTGCACGGAAGATGGACATTGCGGTTCTGGTCAAACAGGTTCCCGACACTTATTCCGAGCGCAGGCTCAAGGAGTCGGACTGGACCTTGGACCGCGAGGCGGCTGACGCCGTCATCGACGAGATCGACGGCAAGGGCGTGGAGATCGCCCTGCAACTGACCGAGGCCCACGGCGGCTCGGTGACCGTGGTGACGATGGGGCCGGCACGGGCGACGGAGACGCTGCGCAAGGCGCTGGCCATGGGCGCCCATCAGGCGGTCCATCTGCTCGACGACGCCTTCGCCGGGTCCGATGCGTTGCAGACGTCCGCCGCGTTGGCCGCGGCCCTGAAGACGTTGCACCTCGATCTGGTCATCACCGGCAACGAGGCCACCGACGGACGGACGGCGGCGATGCCGGCGATGTTGGCCGAGCGGCTGGGCTGGCCGGCGGTGACATCCGTCGTCGGGGTGGACGTGGACGGTTCTGTTCTCACCGCGGAGCGGGTGGTGGAAGGCGGCTCGGCGAAGGTGTCGGCGTCGTTGCCGGCCGTGCTGTCGGTGAACGAGAAAATCGGCGAGCCGCGGTATCCGAACTTCAAGGGCATCATGGCGGCGAAGAAGAAGCCGGTGACCACGCTGTCCGCGGCCGACCTGGGGCTGGACGCCGGTGGCCTGGGGTTGGCCAACGCGTCGACCCAGGTGGTCTCGGGTGCGCCGCGACCCACCAGGGGCGGCGGCGTCAAGGTTGTCGACGACGGGTCGGGCGGCAATCAGCTCGCCGACTTCCTGGTCGCGCAGCGACTCATCTGACGAAGGAGGACAAGACGATGTCCGAGGTTCTGGTGCTGGTGGAACACGCGGATCACACGATCAAGAAGCTGACCACCGAGTTGTTGGCCGCCGCCGCTCGGTTGGGGACGCCGTCGGCGGTGGTGGTCGGCTCCGCCGGCACCACGGCCGCCCTGACCGGGCAGCTCGGCGCGGCCGGTGCGGCGAAGATCTACGCCGCGGAGTCCGCCGACCCGGCCGAGCTGTTGTTGACCCCGCAGGTCGCCGCGCTGGCGGCGGCCGTGTCCGCGGCTACCCAGCCGGTCACCGCGGTGCTGGTGGCGGCGACATTCGACGGCCGGGAGATCGCCGGCCGGTTGGCGGTGCGGCTGGACTCCGGGCTGCTCGCCGACGTGGTGGGTGTCGAGCTCCAGGACGGCGTGATGGTGGCGACCCAGTCGGTGCTCGGCGGCGCCTACACCACGCGTTACCAGATCACCCGGGGGGTGCCGGTGGTGTCCGTGCGCGGCAATGCCATCGAGGGCCAGGCCGCGGCGGTGGACGCACCGGACGTCGTGGCGCTGGAGACCGCCGTCGACCCCGCGACGTCGCCCAGGGTGATCACCTGGCTGGCCGAGGAACCGGGCGACCGACCGGAGCTCGGCGGGGCCAAGGTGGTCGTCTCGGGCGGGCGTGGGGTGGGGTCGGCCGACAATTTCCACGTGGTGGAGGAGCTGGCTGATCAGCTGGGTGGGGCCGTGGGGGCGTCCAGGGCCGCGGTGGATTCCGGTTACTACCCCCACCAGTTCCAGGTCGGGCAGACCGGCACCACGGTGTCGCCGCAGCTGTACGTGGCACTGGGAATCTCGGGTGCGATCCAGCACCGCGCCGGAATGCAGACGGCCAAGACCATCGTGGCGGTCAACAAGGACCCGGACGCGCCCATCTTCGAGATCGCCGACTACGGAGTGGTGGGCGACCTGTTCACCGTCGCACCGCAGCTGTCCGCAGCCATCAAAACGCACAAGGGTTAGCAGGAACGCGGCGCGAGAGGTTCATTCAGCGGCCATCCCACGGCCGGGCGTCATTTGGCCTGACATCTTCTTGGCTTAGCACACTCTGTAGACCGTGACGACTACAGAGTTGCTGCTGGAAGCTGCCGATCCCTGTCAACCGAGAACCGCCGGCTACCGTCTCACCCTGGCCGCGGATGCTACCGATGTGATTGCTGCCCAACAACTTCGATTCGACGTCTTCAGTACGGAGTGCGGGGCGATCACTCCAGGACCGGCCGGCCTGGACGTCGATCGTTTCGATGATCTGTGCGACCATCTGATCGTTCGGCACGTCCGCGCCGCCGACCGCGACCGGGGCCCGGTGGTGGCCACCTACCGACTCCTGCCGCCGCACGCGAACGACATGTATCCGCGCGGACACGGACTCTATTCCCATACCGAGTTCGACCTGTCCGCGCTCGAAGGACTTCTGGACCGGACGGTCGAGGCGGGCCGATCCTGCGTCGCCGCCGAACATCGTGGTGCGGCACCGATCTCGCTGCTCTGGGGTGGCATCGCGCGGTACATGCAGTTGACCGGGTACCGCTACCTGATGGGTTGCGCCTCGATCAGCCTGGCGGACGGCGGTGGTCAGGCGGCAGCTTTCGCGGATCTGGTCCAGGCCCGACATCTGGCGCCGGCGAACATGTTGTGCCGCCCGATCAATCAGTTCGGTACCGATGCGATCACCCGCCCGTCGCGCCCGATCATTCCGCCGTTGCTGCGCGGATATCTGCGTCTGGGCGCGGTGGTCTGCGGTCCGCCGGCGCTCGACCGTGAGTTCGGCACGGCTGATTTCCTGGTCCTGCTGGATCTGGAATCAGCGGATCCACGCTATCTCCGCTTCTTCCTGGGCGCCGGATCCGCCGACGCGTCGACCGTCCGACGAACATGACCTGCACCGCCCCGGTCTGTACCTCGGCCTGCAGCACCGCAGGTGCTCAGGTGTGCGTTACCGCAAGGTGCCTGGGTCGCCTCATCGCCCTGGTGATCGCATCGCTGGCCGGGACGCTGTTCATCGTGATCGTCACCTGGTTGCCGGGCCACCGTCGGGAACGACGGGGAACGTGGGCACTGCAACAGGTGTCGAGATGGATCCTGCGGAGCATCGGAATCCGGATGTCGGTCGAGGGTGCGCCACGGTCGGGTCCGAGTCTGGTCGTCGGGAACCACATCTCGTGGCTCGACATCCTGGTGCTGTCGGCCTCCGCACCGATGCGCATGGTCGCCAAGGCGGAAGTCGGCCGGTGGCCGATCATCGGGAACACCTCCCGTCGAGTGGGAACGCTGTTCCTGCAACGGGAAAGACTCCGTCAGTTGCCTGCCGTCGTCTCCGAGATCGCCGCGGTGCTGCGCACGGGTTCCAGGGTGCAGGTGTTTCCGGAGGCGACGACCCGGTGCGGCGGCGCACTGAGCCCCTTTCGTCGCGCCGCATTCCAGGCCGCCATCGATGCCGGGGTCGTGGTGTCCCCGGTCACTCTGCGATATACCGACCACCAGAGGATGCCGACCTCAGCCCCCGCCTTCGTCGGCGACGAAACCCTGGTGGCGAGCATCCGTCGGGTGCTGCACTCACGGTCGACAACGGTCGCGGTGCACTGGCTGCGTCCGATCCCGGCCATGGCGGGTACCGGTTGGGCGCCGACCGACCGGGCCAATGTCGCGCGTCTCGCGGAGAACGCGGTGGCCAGGGATCTCGGGGTGCAGGTGGTGGGGGGCCCGGTAGCGGGGGACAGCACGGTGCGGAGGCCCGTCATCAGGAGCACCGCGGGCGTCGGGAGCATCGCAGGTGTCCCGGTCGCTTCCTGACGTGACCGAAGGCAGCCCGGCCCCGGACGACGGGGCCGGGCCGCCCGGTGGGACAGTCAGCCGGTCTTCTCGGAGAGCGCGACGAGCACACCCGACAGGGCGAAGTACTTGTTCGAGCCGAGGTCTCTGATGGTCTTGATGCCCAACTCGGCCAGGATGCCGTCATGCCGCTCGGTGAGGCCGGCCAGAGCCGACGGCGGGGCGTCCAGGATCTCGTCGAGGCTCTTGTCCTCGTACGCCTTGTCCAAGCCCTTGGAGAGGTTCACGGAAACGGCCACGATGCATGTCCCTTCGATCGGAGGTGTTGTCCCTGTGGTGATCGCCTTCGGCACCTGCACCACGTCGAGGGCGATCACCGAAGTCTGCGCCCCGCACAGGTTCGAGGCACAGAGGGGGTACCCGTCACGAGGTGTTTCGACGCATTCGTCGCTGCGGGTTGGGGAGAAGACAGGTGAGCGGCCTACCCTGGGAGGCGATGACATACCTCGATCACGCTGCCACCACCCCGGTGCTACCGGCAGTGGTCTCGGCGATGGCCGCCGCCATGGGTCAGTGCGGCAACGCCTCCTCGCTGCACAGTGCCGGGCGCGCAGCCCGGCGGCGGGTGGAGGAGTCTCGGGAGTCGATCGCCGGTGACCTCGGAGCGCGGCCCAGCGAGGTCATCTTCACCTCGGGTGGCACCGAGTCGGACAACCTCGCGGTCGCCGGCATCTTCCGGGCCCGGGTGCGGGCCGACCCCACCCGCACCAGGATCCTGTCGTCGCCGGTCGAGCATCACGCGGTGCTCGACGTGCTGGAGTACCTCGAGGCGTACGAGGGAGCGAGGATCACCTGGCTCGAGGTCGACGACTACGGCCGCGTCCACGCCGACACGCTTGCCGCCGCGTTGGCCGAGAATCCGGCGGACGTCGCCCTGGTCACGGTGATGTGGGCCAACAACGAGGTCGGGACCGTCAATCCGGTTCGTGAGCTGGCCACCGTGGCCCATTCCTACGGCATTCCACTGCACACCGATGCCGTCCAGGCGTTGGGGCAGGTGCCGCTCAATTTTGCCGACAGCGGCGCCGACGCCATGACGGTCACCGGACACAAGGTGGGCGGTCCGACCGGCGTCGGGGTCCTCCTGCTGTCCCGCGACGTGGCCGTGGTCCCGATCGTGCACGGCGGGGGCCAGGAGCGCGGTGTCCGGTCGGGCACGGTGGATGTGGCCGGCGTCATCGGCCTTGGGGTCGCCGTGCAGGACGCCGCGGCGAATCGCGAGGAGCGGGAGAGGCAGCTGACCGCACTGCGGGACCGGCTGATCGCGGGCGTGCGCGCCGAGATCGACGACGTGGTGCTCGCCGGCGATCCTGGCCAGTCCCTGGTCGACGGTGGGCCGTCCCGCCTTCCGGGTAACGTGCACCTGCGGTTCCCCGGTTGCGAGGGCGATTCGCTGCTGATGCTGTTGGATGCGCGCGGTATCGAATGCTCCACCGGTTCGGCGTGTACGGCCGGCGTCGCCCGCCCGTCGCACGTGTTGCTGGCCATGGGGGTCGACGAGAACGACGCCCGCGGGGCGCTCCGGTTCTCCCTGGGTCACACCTCGACCTCGGCAGATGTCGATGCGGTCCTGCAGGCCATCGGACCGGTCGTCGACCGGGCCCGTCGAGCGGCCATGGCCGGGGCGAGGCGCCGCTCGGCCTCACTCGACGTCGGCCGGGGGCACTGATGAGGGTTCTCGCGGCGATGAGTGGCGGAGTCGATTCGGCGGTGGCGGCCGCGTTGGCCGTTGACGCCGGCCACCAGGTCACCGGCGTGCACATGGCGCTGTCCCGTCGCCCGGCAACGCTGCGCACCGGCGCCCGCGGGTGCTGCACCGTCGAGGATGCCTTCGACGCTCGCCGGGTCAGCGATCTGCTGGGCATCCCTTTCTACGTCTGGGATTTCAGCGCCGAGTTCGCCGAAGGGGTGGTCGAGGACTTTCTCGCCGAATACGCGGCCGGCCGCACCCCGAACCCCTGTCTGCGGTGTAACGAGAAGATCAAGTTCGCGGCGCTGCTGGACCGGGCCGTCGCCCTCGGGTTCGACGCCGTGGCCACCGGGCATCACGTGCGGTTGATCGACGGCGTGCTGCACCGCAGCGTCGATGCCGCCAAGGACCAGTCCTACGTGCTGGCCGTGCTGCGGGCGGACCAGTTGGCGCACACCATGTTCCCGCTCGGCGAGATGACCAAGGACGAGGTCAGGGCGGAGGCGGCCCGCCGCGGGTTCGCAGTGGCGGCCAAACCCGACTCCTACGACATCTGTTTCATCCCGGACGGCGACACGCACGGCTATCTCCGCGAGAAGCTCGGTGCGCGACCGGGTCCGGTGGTCGACTCGGTCACCGGTGAGGTGCTCGGCGAGCATGACGGGCATTTTGCCTACACCGTCGGCCAGCGGAAGGGTCTGGGTCTTCACCGGCCCGCCGCCGACTGGCGACCCCGGTACGTGCTGGGTATCGAGCCGGTCAGCGGTACCGTCACGGTCGGCCCGGCCACCGGACTCGACGTCTGCGTGATCACCGCCGACCGGGTCGTGTTCTCGTCCGGCGTCGCGCCCCGATTCCCGATTCGAACGGTGGCCCAGGTGCGGGCCCACGGCGGCCTGGTCGGCGCATCGGCCGACCTGGTCGACGGTGAGCTCCGGCTGTCGCTGGACGAGGCGATCCGCGGGATCGCCCCCGGCCAGACCGTGGTGCTCTACGACCGGGCCAACGAGTACGTCATCGGCGCCGGCACGATCGTCCGGGCCGGCTGACGGCGGTGGCGGACCTCCAGATCGCCTCGCCGTCCGAGATCGGGCGGGCGCCGCACCCCGAGAAGCGCAGCTGGCACGTCGGTGTCGGCACCGGCATCGGATCCCTGCCGGGCGTGTCGCCCGACGAGTCGGCCCGCGTGGTGGCCGGCGAACTGCCCGACCTCCCGCACCTGGTCGAGCTGCCCGACCGCGGAGTCGGCGCCGACATGGTCGGTCGTGCCGTCGCGCTGTTGGTGGACATCTTCGGCGAAGTGGTGCCCTCCGGGTGGCGGGTCACCCGTCGGCCGGGACGGGACACGCGGAGGGCCAAGGACTTCCTGGAATGGGACCTGGACGCGGCGACCGCCCATTACGCCGGCGCCGAGTGGGTCAAGGTCCAGGCGTGCGGACCGTGGACCCTCGCCGCCCAGGTCGAGGTGGCGTCGGGGAACCGGGCATTGGTCGACGACGGCGCCGTCGACGACATCGCCGCGTCGCTGACCCAGGGACTGCTCGATCATGTCGAGGAACTCGGCCGGCGGCTGCCGGGTACCGCCTTCCTGGTCCAGATCGACGAACCGGCGCTGCCGGCCGTCATCGCCGGCGCGCTGTCCACGCCCAGCGGGTTCGGGACGGTGCGGGCGATGGAGACGGGCCGGGTCGGACAGGTTCTGCGCACCGTGACCGACGCGTTGGCCGGCGTGCCGACGATCGCGCACTGCTGCCACCCCGCGGCGCCGCTGCGGTTGTTCCAGGCCTGCGGATTCGACGCCATCTCGATCGACTTCACCGCCGTCGGGAGCAGCGCCGCCCGGCTGGATCCGGTCGGCGAGTTGGTCGAGGCGGGGACGGTGCTGCTCGCCGGCCTGCTCCCCACTGTGCGCCCGACCGGGCGCGACCGCGAGCTGAAAGACTGGGCTGCACCGGTTCTGGCGGTATTCGACCGGTTGGGGTTCCCGCGGGACACGCTGTCCCAGCGGGTCGTCCCCACCCCGACCTGCGGGCTGGCCGGGGCGGACGACGAGTGGTCGCTGACCGCGATGAGCACCTGCCGCGAGTTGTCCCGGGCGTTCCAGGACCTGCCCGAAGGCTGGTGACGGGGCCCGGTTCCCGGCGAACTCCTCAGACGTGGCCCAGCACCGCGTCGACGGTGATGAGCAGGACGACCCGGGTGGGGTTCACCCGCGGCACGCGGTAGCGCCCGGCGTACCGCTGGACGGCGTGCTCGACCTGGGCCGGATCCCGCGACACCCGCACCGGCCCTTCCAGGGTGAGCCACCGGCGGCCGTCGACCTGACACAGCACGCCGCGCGCACCCGAGCGGGAGGCGTGGCGCACTTTGACCGAGCCGCCGTCGGTGATGACCCGCGCCACGGCCATGTCGTCCAGGGTGAAACCGACCGGCACGACGTGGGCGCTGCCGTCGGCTCGGATGGTGGTCAGTACGGCCAGATGCCGCTCGGACAGGAAGTCCAGAGCCGCGTCCGGCAGGTGCCGGGGATCGAATCGCACCGTCCCAGCGTGTCAGACAGCCGCCCGAAGCGGCGCCAGCGCCGCTTCCACCTTGACGATTTCGTCGAACATGAGGTCGGCCGCGGCCCGGTTCTGATCGGTGGGGAGGAACTCCCCGTCGACGATCTGGGTGGCGGCCATCGGCAGTGCCACCCCCTCCGGCACCGGCACCATCTTCAGGACCGACACCACCTGCCGGATCTGGTTCGCCGCCCGGGTCCCGCCGGAGATGCCGCCGTAGGTGACCAACCCGACCGGCTTGTAGGCCCATTCCGCAAAGAGGAAGTCGATCGCGTTCTTCAACGGCGCGGTCATCGAATAGTTGTACTCCGGGGAGACGAACACGAATGCGTCCGCCGTGTCGATGGCCTCCGACCAGGCAAGAGTGTGTGGTTGGGTGTACTTGCGCAGCCGCGGGTGGTGCGGTTCGTCCAGGAACGGCAGATTGATCAGCGCCAGGTCGAGGACCTCGACGGAGTCGAAGCCGCCATGCTGCTCGGCGGCCCTGGCCCCCCAGGTGCCGATGGGCAGGCCCACTCGTCCCGGCCTGGTCGAGGCGATGATGATCTTCACGGTGGCCATGTGGTTCTCCTGTGGACGAGTTGCCTCTGACGTGTCAACTATCGCCCGGCCGGGGTCGTTCCGGCGAGGCAACGTGAGCACACTCACTGACATACCCCCGGGCTGTCGGAGTCGCTGGTTACGCTGCCCGGATGGGCCAGGAAACCTCAGATGCGCCGCTCCCCCCCGCCGTGCCGGACCTGCCGATCGTGCCGGATGTGCCGGTGGAGGTGGCGCACCGGCATGCCGCCCTGTCGGAGCAGGTGACCGACGCCCAGTTCCGCTACTACGTGCTTGACGCGCCGACCATCTCGGACGGCGAGTTCGACGTGCTGCTGCGCGAACTCGGGGCGATCGAGGCGGAGTTCCCGGCGCTGCTCACTCCGGATTCGCCGACCCAGCGGGTGGGCGGCGCCGGCTTCTCGACCGGGTTCGCGCCGGTCCAGCACGCCGAGCGGTTGCTCAGCCTGGACAACGTGTTCTCCGCCGAGGAACTCGACGGGTGGCTGGAGCGGACCGAGCGGGATGCCGGCGCCGCGTCCGGCTGGTTGACGGAACTGAAGATCGACGGCCTGGCCGTCAACCTGACCTACGAGAAGGGCCGGCTGGTGCGGGCCGCCACCCGGGGCGACGGCCGGGTCGGCGAGGACGTGACCCTCAACGTCCGCACCATCTCGGCCGTCCCGCACCAGCTCGCCGACGACGGCGGGCACGACATCCCCGAGTTCGTCGAGGTCCGTGGCGAGGTCTTCTTCCCGCTGGCCGGCTTCGCGGAGCTGAACGCCGAACTGGTCGCCGCGGGAAAGGCCCCGTTCGCCAATCCGCGGAACTCGGCCGCCGGTTCGTTACGGCAGAAGGATCCAAGGGTGACGGCGTCCCGGCCGCTGACCATGTTGTGCCATGGAATCGGGGCCCGCACCGGCTTCCAGATCCGGCGCCAGTCGGAGGCCTACGATCGTCTCCGGGCCTGGGGGCTGCCGGTGTCGGACCACAACGTGGTCGTGCAGACCAGGCAGGAGGTGGCCGGTCGGGTCGCCTACTGGAACGAGCATCGCCACGACGTCAGCCACGACATCGACGGGGTGGTGGTCAAAGTCGACGAGATCGCGCTGCAGCGCCGGCTCGGGGTCACCTCGCGGGCCCCGCGCTGGGCCATCGCGTACAAATATCCGCCCGAGGAGGCGACGACCCTGCTCCGCGACATCGTGGTCAACGTCGGCCGGACGGGCCGGGTGACACCCTTCGCGCTGCTGGAGCCGGTGCTCGTGGCCGGTTCGACGGTCGGGCAGGCCACCTTGCACAACGCGCAGGAGGTGGTTCGCAAGGGTGTGCTGATCGGCGACCAGGTGGTGATCCGCAAAGCCGGCGACGTCATCCCGGAAATTCTCGGACCGGTGGTGGAGCTGCGCGAAGGCCGCGAACTGCGGGCGTTCGTCATGCCGACCCATTGCCCGGAATGCGGCACCGAACTGCGCCCGATGAAGGAGGGCGACATCGACATTCGTTGCCCCAACGCCAGATCGTGTCCCGCCCAGCTCCGGGAACGGGTCTTCCACCTGGCCGGTCGGGGCGCTTTCGACATCGAGGGCATGGGGTACGAGGCGGCCACCGGTCTGCTGGTGGCCGGTGCCATCACCGATGAGGGCGACATCTTCGGTCTCACCCCGGAGAAGTTGAGAGGCGTCCCGATCTTCCTGCGGGCCAAGGACGACGAGCTCACCGAGATGGGCCGCAAACTCCTGGTCAATCTCGAATTGCGGAAGGATCAGCCGCTCTGGCGGGTGTTGGTCGCCTTGTCCATCCGGCACGTCGGGCCGACCGCCGCGCGGGCGCTGGCCGCCCACTTCGGCTCCATGTCCGCCATCCGGGAGGCGGCCACCGACGAACGGCAGACCGAACTGGCCGGGGTGGACGGCGTCGGCTCCACCATCGCGTCGGCGCTCACGCAGTGGTTCGCCGTCGACTGGCACCGCGCGATCGTCGACAAGTGGGCCGCGGCCGGGGTGCGAATGGCCGACGAGGTGACGGATCGGCCGGAGCAGACACTGGCCGGCCTGTCGATCGTGGTCACCGGATCGCTGGTCGACTTCAACCGCGACGAGGCGAGGTCGGCCCTGCTGGCGCGCGGGGCCAAGGCGGCAAGCTCGGTGTCGTCCAAGACCGCGTTCGTGGTGGTCGGCGACAGCCCGGGGACCAAGTACGACAGGGCCGTCGCGCTGAAGGTGCCCATCCTGGACGAGGCGGGTTTCCGGGTGCTGTTGACCAAGGGTCCGGACGATGCGCGGGCCGTGGCCCAGATCGGTGGGGTCGGCGGGACCGCGCAGGCCGCAGCGCCTGAGGAGAGCTCCTGACCGCCCGCGGAATCCTGGTCGCCGGCACTTCGTCCGACGCCGGAAAGTCATTGGTCACCACCGGGATCTGCCGGTATCTGGCCCGCCAGGGCATTCGCGTCGCTCCGTTCAAGGCGCAGAACATGTCCAACAACTCGATGGTGTGCCGGGACGGCGCCGAGATCGGCCGGGCGCAGTTCCTCCAGGCCCAGGCGGCCCGGGCGGAGCCCGAGTCGGCGATGAATCCGGTGCTGCTCAAGCCGGGTTCGGACCGGCGGTCGCACGTGGTGGTGCGGGGCACACCGGACGGCGTGCTGGAGGCCGGCGAGTTCGCCACCGGGCGCCGGCATCTTGCTGCCGCGGCCTTCGCCGCCTACGCGGAATTGGCCCAGGCTTATGACGTGATCGTCTGCGAGGGGGCCGGTTCACCGGCCGAGATCAATCTGCGGGCCGGCGACTACGTGAACATGGGGCTGGCCAGACGGTTCGACCTGCCGGTGCTGGTGGTCGGCGACATCGACCGGGGCGGGGTCTTCGCCTCGCTGTTCGGGACCGTCGGGCTGCTGGAGCCCGCCGATCGCGATCTGGTCAAGGCGTTCATCATCAACAAGTTCCGGGGTGATCAGGCGTTGCTCCGACCGGGGCTGGACCAGCTGACCGCGATGACGGGTGTCCCGTTCCTCGGTGTGCTGCCCTGGCTCCAGGAGGTCTGGCTGGACGGTGAGGACACGCTGTTGGTCGGCCGTTGGGCCGGGCCGTCCTCACCCGCTGCCCCTCTGGCCGGGAATGCCGCGCGGCCCAGGAATGCCGGGGGGGCCGGGCATGTCGGGCAGGCCGGGAATGTCGGGCGCTCGTTGACCGTGGCGGCGGTCCGCTTCCCGAGGCTGTCCAACGCCACCGATCTGGATGCCCTCGCCTGCGAGCCGGGGGTGTCGGTCACCGTCACCGCGGATCCGGTCGTATTGCGCTCGGCCGACGTGATCGTGCTGCCCGGCACGCGGGCGACGGTCTCCGACCTGGACTGGCTGCGCAGCACCGGTCTGGCCGAGGAGGTCAGGGCGGCCGCGGCGGCCGGCCGGACGGTGATCGGCATCTGCGGCGGTTACCAGATGCTGGCCGGGGCGATCCACGACGAGGTGGAGTCACGAGCCGGCCGGGTCGACGGCCTCGGGCTCCTGCCGGTGACGGTGACCTTCGCGGCCGGGAAACGGCTCGGGCTGACCGAAGGTGCCTGGCACGGGAATCCGGTCCGTGGGTACGAGATCCACCACGGCGTAGCCGTTGTCGACGATGCGGCGATGGTCGACGGGGCCGACGGGGCCGACGGGGCCACCGGGGTGGCCGGGGTGGCCGAACCGTTTCTGGACGGCTGCCGGCAGGGCACTGTGTGGGGGACGACCTGGCACGGCACCTTCGAGAACGACGCCTTTCGGCGTGCCTTCCTGGCCGCGGCCGCGGACCGGGCCGGCATGCCGTTCGACGCGGCCCCTCCACCGGGAACGCCGGGCTTCTCCGATCGGCGCGAGGCGATGATCGACCGGTTGGCCGATGCGGTCGACTCACACCTGGACACCGGTATGCTCCTGGGCCTGCTGGGCGGCTGAACCGTTGTCCATGGAGAGCGCCAACGCGAAGGCGGCCGCGGCCAGGGCCGCGATAGCGATCACCGTCGCCGGCCAGCCGCCGGCCAGGAAGGCGAGCCCCACCGCCGCGCCCAGCACGCTGGACCCGAGGTAGTAGGACATCAGGTACAGCGCCGACGCCTGGGCGCGGTGGCCGCTCGAGCTGGCCGAGATCCAGCCGCTGGCCGTGGAGTGCGCAGCGAAGAAACCGGCGGTGAAGATGCCCAGGCCCACGGCGATCCAGGGGAGTTCGTCGCTCAGCGTGAAGGCGAGCCCGACCACCGACGTGGCGATTGCGGTGCAGAGCACCCGGCGGCGGCCGAACCGGCCCGCACAGTACCCCGCGACCGTCGAACTCACGGTTCCGGCCAGGTAGGCCAGGAACAGCCGGGACGCCGCTCCGGCGGACAGGTTGATCGGGGCGGCGGTGAGACGGAACGTCAGGAAGTTGTAGCAGGCGACGAATCCGCCCATCAGCAGGAAGGCGATCCCGCACAACCTGCGGATGCCGGGATCGGCCAGCAGGTCCCGGGCCGACCTCAGGTGGGCCCCGACCCCGGCCGGCATGGGAGTGAACCGGTGGGGCGAGGGCAGCAGGACCATGAAGGCCACGATGGCCAGAGCCGCGAACCCGGCGAACGTCAGCAGCGCGAAGCGCCAGGAGCCGAAATCCAGTGCGAGCCCGGGGATCAGTCGTCCGACGACTCCACCGATGGTGTTACCGGCGACGTAGACGCCCATCGCTGCGCTGACCTTGGCCGGGTGGATCTCGTCACCGAGGTGCCCCATGGCCACCGCGACCACAGCGCCCAGTGCGACGCCCATCAGGGCCCGGCAGGTCAGCAGCTCCCACAGCTGACCGCTGAGCGCGCATCCGACCGCCAGCAGCAGCGCGGCCACCAGGCCGGCCCGCATCATTCGGGTCCGGCCGAACGACTCGGCCAGGCTGGACATGGGCAGGATGGCCAGGGCCAGCGCACCGGTGGCGAAGGAGACCGTGAGACTGGCCATCGTCGGGCCGACACCGAACGTGGCACCGACCGAGGGCAGCACGGCCTGCGTCATGTAGAGCAGGCCGAACGCGGCCAGACCGGCGGCCAGCATCGCCCCGCCCAGGCGACGGACGTCGCCCGGGCCGGCGTAGTCGCCTGTCGTCGATACCGGCTTGAGGTCTTTGGTGAGGCTCATAGGGACGACGATAGAGACCGAAGATTCATACGTCTAATTCGTAGATCGAGGTAGACTCATGCAATGAAGTATGAATCCTTCGGCCTGGCCCGGGAGTTGGAACAGCTCTGCGCGGTGGCCGAACTCGGGCAGATCACCTCCGCGGCCCAGTATCTCGGGGTTCCGCAGCCGACGCTGTCGCGAGCGTTGAGCAGGTTGTCGACGGAGGTCGGCGTTCCGCTGCTGCAGCGGGACGGGCGCGGGGTGCAGTTGACCAGGGCGGGTGAGATGCTCGCCGGCACCGCCCGGCGCGCGTTGGACGAGGTGCTGGCCGGTCTGCGCTCGGTGCGGGCCGAGGCGGATCCGGAGACTGGCACCGTGGTCCTGGGCTTTCTGCACAGCCTGGGCCCGGTGATCGTTCCGGCTCTGTTGCGGGGATTCCGGCGGGACCATTCCGGCGTGACGGTCCGGTTGATCCAGGACGGCGCCGACGTGCTGGTGGCGCAGGTGCGGGCCGGTGCGCTGGACCTGGCCCTGGCCGCCCCGGTGCCGGCGGACGACCCGGCGCTGGAGCATCGGCCGCTGGCCCGGCAGCCGTTCATCCTGTTGGTGCCGGAAGGCCATCGGCTGGCCCGCCGCGCCGCCGTGCGGGTGGCCGATCTGGCCGGACAGGAGCTGATCACCCTGGCCGCCGGCTACGGCGTCCGCACCATCACCGATCAGCTGCTGCACGCGTCCGGGCTGCCGTTGCGGTACGCCTTCGAGAGCCAGGAGATGACGACGGCGGCCGGCCTGGTCGCGGCCGGTCTGGGCATCGCCATCCTGCCGCCCGGCAATGAGGTGGCCGGTACCCGGGCGATCCGCCTCGACGATCCGGCCGCGTCCCGCACCATGTCGTTGGTCTGGTCGGCCGGTCGGCAGCTGTCCCCTCCGGCTCTGGCTCTACGCGACCATCTGTCGACCCACGCACCGGGGTTGCTCGGGGCCGGCCCCGGGTAATCAGGTCTTGCTGATCTGTCCAGATCAGGCGTTGCTGACCTGTCAGGAACGTGCGTCGCCCGCGTCCTCCAGATCGCCCTCGACGTCGAGGTACACCTGAGCCATCCGATCCATCACGTCGGCGTCCGGGTCGGCCCACAGGCCGCGGTCGGCCGCCTCGGTGAGCCGTTCGATGATGCCGCGTAGCGCCCACGGGTTGGCGTGCCGCAGGAAGGCCTGGTTCTGCTCGTCGAGAGTGTAGGTCCTGGCCAGGGTTTCGTACATCCAGTCGGTGACCACGCCGGCCGTGGCGTCGTAGCCGAACAGGTAGTCGACGGTGGCGGCCAGCTCGAACGCGCCCTTGTAGCCGTGCCGACGCATGGCTGAGATCCACCGCGGGTTCACCACTCTGGCCCGGAACACCCGCGCCGTCTCCTCGCCCAGGGACCGGGTGCGCACCGCGTCGGGCGAGGTCGAGTCGCCGATGTAGGCCTCGGGAGCGGTGCCGGTGAGGGCCCGTACCGTGGCCACCATGCCGCCGTGATACTGGAAATAGTCGTCGGAGTCGGCGATGTCGTGTTCGCGGGTGTCGGTGTTCTTGGCCGCCACCACGATTCGGCGATAGTTGGCTTCCATGTCGGCGCGGGCCGGTCGCCCGTCCAATTCCCGTCCGTAGGCGAAACCGCCCCAGGCGGTATAGACCTCGGCCAGGTCGCTGTCGTCCCGCCAGTTGCCGGACTCGATCAGCGGCAACAGCCCGGCGCCGTAGGAGCCCGGCATCGATCCGAAAATCCTGGTGGTGGCCCGACGTTCGTCGCCGTGCGCGGCCAGATCCGCCTGGGCGTGGGCTCGGACGTAGTTCACGTCGTCCGGCTCGTCCAGGGCCGCGACCAACCGGACCGCGTCGTCCAGCATGGCGACGACGTGTGGAAAAGCGTCACGGAAGAACCCGGAGATGCGGACGGTGACGTCGATCCGCGGGCGGCGCAGCTCCTCGACGGAGATCACCTGCAGGTCGGACACCCGGCGGGACGCCTCGTCCCAGACCGGCGAAACACCCATCAGGGCAAGCACTTCGGCGATGTCATCACCGGAGGTGCGCATCGCGGATGTGCCCCAGACCGACAGGCCGACCGACGCCGGATAATGCCCGTTGTCGGCCAGGTAACGCTCGATCAGGGAATTCGCCATCGCGGTACCCGTGTCGTAGGCCAGCCGCGAGGGAATGGCTTTGGGATCCACCGAATAGAAATTGCGCCCGGTCGGCAGGACGTTGATCAATCCCCGCAGGGGTGAACCGGACGGGCCCGCGGACACGAATCCACCATCCAGCGCGTGCAGGATGGAGGTCAGTTCCGCGGTGGTGCCGGCCAGCCGCGGGACCACCTCGGTGGCCGCGAATTCCATCACGGCCAGCACCGACGGGTCCGAGTCCGGCATCACCTGTTCCACCACCCGGCGCATGTCGCCCGGAACCCAGTCCGCCGCCTCGGCGGCCAGCACCAGAGACCGGGCCTGCGCCTCGACCGCGTCGACGGCGGCCAGCTCGGCCCCGTCCTTGAGGCCGAGCGCCGCGCGGAGTCCGGGCAGCGCATTGGTCACCCCACCCCAGACCTGGGTGGCCCTGAGCATGGCCAGCACCAGATTGACCCGCGCTTCCCCGACCGGCGCCTGACCGAGAACGTGCAGACCGTCCCGGATCTGCATGTCCTTGATCTCGCAGAGCCAGCCGTCGACGTGCAGGACGAAATCGTCGAACTCTGTGTCGTCGGGTCGGCCGTCCACTCCCGACAGGCCCAGATCGTGGTCCATCTTCGCGGCCTGGATCAGGGTCCAGATCTGCGCGCGGACCGCCGGCAGCTTGGCCGGATCCATCGCGGCGATGCTGGCGTGCTCGTCGAGAAGCTGCTCCAGCCGGGCGATGTCACCGTAGGATTCGGCTCTGGCCATCGGCGGGACCAGATGGTCGACGATGGTGGCGTGGGCCCGGCGCTTGGCCTGGGTGCCCTCACCGGGATCGTTGATCAGAAACGGATAGATGAGCGGCATGTTGCCGATCGCCGCGTCCGTCGCACAGCCGGCGGACATGCCGACGTTCTTTCCGGGCAGCCATTCCAGGTTGCCGTGCTTGCCCAGGTGCACCACGGCGTGCGCCCCGAACCCCTTCTCCAGCCAGCGGTATGCGGCCAGATAGTGGTGGGAGGGTGGCATGTCGGGGTCGTGATAAATAGCGACCGGATTCTCGCCGAATCCGCGCGGCGGCTGGATCAGCACCACCACGTTGCCGGCCTGCAGGGTGGCCAGGACGATCTCACCGGCCGGATCGGCCGACCGGTCGACGAACAGATTGCCCGGGGCCTCACCCCAGGTGCGCACGATCGGTGCGGTGAGCTCCGGTGACAACTCGCCGAGCCAGCGGCGGTAGTCGGCCGCGGCAATGCGCACCGGATTACCGGAGAGTTGTTCGCTGGTCAGCCATTCCTCGTCCTGGCCGCCCGCGGCGATCAGTGCGTGGATCAGGGCGTTGCCGGCCGTGGTGTCCGGTTCCTCACCGTCGACCAGGCCTTGCGGAGCCAGTCCGGGCAGCGCGCCGGGTCCGTCCGCGGGGCCGACGTCGTATCCGGCGTCCCGCATGGCCCGCAGGAGCCGTATCGCCGACACAGGCGTGTCCAGCCCGACGGCGTTGCCGATCCGGGAATGCTTGGTCGGATAGGCCGACAGCAGCAGGGCGATCTTGCGGTCGGCGGGTGGAATGTGCCGTAGCCGGGCGTGTCCCAGGGCGATCCCGGCTACCCGGGCGCATCGTTCGTCGTCCGCGACATAGTGGGGGAGACCGACCGGATCGTTCGGGTCGGTCTCCTTGAAAGAGAACGGCACGGTGATGATCCGGCCGTCGAATTCCGGGACGGCCACCTGGGTCGCGACGTCGAGCGGGGACAGGCCCTCGTCGGAGTCCTGCCAGGTCTGTCGGCTCCAGGTCAGACACAGGCCCTGCAGAATCGGGATGTCCAGGGCGGCCAACGCCGCGACGTCCCAGTTCTCGTCCTCACCGCCCGCGGTCACCGTGGCCGGCCTGGTGCCGCCCGCGGCCAGCACGGTGACGACGAGTGCGTCGCAGGTCGCCAGTTCATCGAGCAGATCCTGGTTCGCGCCCCGCAGACTGGAGCAGAAGATCGGTGTTCCGCGCCCCCCGCCGGCGTCTATGGCGTCGGCCAGGGTGTGGACGAAGGCGGTGTTGCCCGAGGCCTGATGTGCTCGGTAGAACAGGACGCCGATCTTCGGCCGGACCTCATCGGCGGCCGCAGGTTCGGGGCGGGCCAGGACTCCCCAGGCCGGTAGAACCGCGGGTGGCTCGAAGCCCTGACCGGTCAGCAGCACGGTGTCGCTGACGAAGGCGTGCACCTGGGCCAGGTTCGCGGGACCGCCCTCGGCCAGGTAACGGTGGGCCTGCGCCGCGATGCCGATCGGGACGGTCGACAAACGCATGAGCTCCGCATCCGGCGTCTGTTCGCCGCCGAGCACGATCATCGGAACTCCGACCGAGGCCACCAGGTCCAGGCCCTGCTGCCAGGACCTGGCCGTCCCCAGGATGCGCACGATGATGACGTCGGCGCCCTCGATCACGGCCGGCAGCTCCGCGGCCACGTCGAGACGGGAGGGATTGGCCAGCGCGAAGTCAACCTTCGAAGCGCGGCCGGAGAGTAGATCCGTGTCCGATGTGGACAGCAGGGCGATGCGAGGCGCTGTCCCTCGGTGATCCTTGGCTATCCGGCTGATCGCTGTCACGATCGCCACTGTGCTTGGCCTGGTGTAGTCAGTCAAGCGCGCCGCCTTGGCTGTGGTGCGTCGGGGTGGGGGCTGCTGGGCGCGTTGGAAGGTGCTGCTGGGGGTGAACCCTTGCGACGCGCGGCTGCCTTTCCGGCGCGCGGCGGGGTGCCGGGGCGGCGGTGCGCGTTGGAAGGTGCTGTTGGGGGTGAACCCTTGCGACGCGCGGCTGCCTTTCCGGCGCGCGGCGGGGTGCCGGGGCGGCGCGGCCGGGGCGGGCGCTGCGTCGAGCCGCCGGGGTCAGCCGAGGAGCCCATAACATCAGCAGATGACCATGACCACCAACGCCCAGGTCACCGGCGACACCGCTGCGTTCTGGGGGGACGCCGATCGCCATCTCATCCGTTATGGCGGGTCGTTCACGCCCGAGATCATCTCGCGGGCTCAGGGCAGTTACCTGTACACCGAGAGTGGGCGCCGGTTGCTGGATTTCACCTCGGGGCAGATGAGCGCCATTCTCGGCCACTCGCACCCGGAGATCGTGGCGACCGTCAAGCATGCGGCGGCGACGCTCGATCACCTGTTCAGCGGAATGCTGTCGCGGCCGGTGGTGGATCTGGCCCGACGGCTGGCCGACACCCTTCCGCCGCCGCTCGAGAAGGTGTTGCTGCTGACGACCGGTGCGGAGTCCAACGAGGCGGCGATCAGAATGGCGAAGCTGGTCACCGGCAATTTCGAGATCGTGTCGTTCAGCCGATCCTGGCACGGTATGACGCAGGGCGCCGCGGCGGCGACGTACAGCTCGGGCCGACGCGGCTACGGTCCGGCCGTTCCCGGAAATATCGCCATTCCCACTCCCTACGCCTATCGGCCCGACTTCCTGGACGCAGCGGGCGCTTTCGACTGGCGACGACAATTGGATCTGTCCTTCGAACTCGTCGACGCGCAGTCGGTCGGCGCGCTCGCGGCATGCATCGTCGAGCCGATCCTCTCCTCCGGCGGCTTGATCGACCCGCCGCTGGGCTATTTGGCTGCTTTACAACGTAAGTGCCGGGAGCGCGGAATGCTGCTGATCCTGGACGAGGCACAGACGGGTCTCTGCCGAACCGGGGCCTGGTACGCCTTCGAACGCGACGGCGTGGTACCCGACATCCTTACCCTGTCCAAGACTCTCGGTGCGGGCCTGCCGTTGGCGGCCGTGGTGACCAGCGCGCAGATCGAGCAGCAGGCCCACGAAATGGGTTTTCTGTTTTACACCACGCACGTTTCCGATCCGATGGTCGCGGCGGTCGGCCTCACCGTTCTCGACGTGTTGCAGCGGGATCGGATGGACGAGCAGGCGCGGACCAAGGGCGCGACATTGCGTGCCGGGTTGGAAGAATTGCAGCGACGCCACGCCGTCATCGGAGACATCCGCGGGCGGGGTCTGTTCGCCGGGATGGAACTGGTGCTGGATCGGACCACGAAAGAACCGTCGGATGCGTTGGGTGCGGCCGTGACCAGGCGTTGCCTGGAGCTGGGTCTGCATATGAATGTCGTCCAGATCGCGGGTATGGGCGGGACTTTCCGCATCGCTCCACCCCTGACCGTGTCCGATCAGGAATTGCAGAATGGGCTGCAGATCCTGGACCAGGCCATCGATGAGGTCACCAAGGATCTCGGCCTGGCCTGACGACCCAGTGATGCGACGATCGTCGCATGGCCCGCACGGTGAGAGGGTGATGGCCGAAGGACGTTCCAACACCGGAATCGCCCGTCAACTCGGCCTCAGCGACCGCAGCGTCGAAGCGATCAGCTCCCAGCTGTTCCGCAAACTCGACCTCGAACCTTCGCCCAATCTCAACCGCCGCGTGCTGGCCGTGTTACGACTGCTGCGGGCTTAAGATTCAAATCGACCGACCGATGGTAGATTGATGGTATGAAAACTACCATCGACGGCGCCGGCCGAGTCGTGGTACCCAAGTCACTCCGTGACGCGCTGAGCCTGAGGGCCGGCCAAGAACTGGAGATTCGCATTGCAGACGGCCGCATCACCATTGAGGTTCCGGCGACCGAGATGTCGTTGATCGACAACGGCGACGGTGTCGTAGCGATCACGAATCGGGTCATGCCCTCGCTGACTGCAGATATGGTCCGCGACGTGCTGGAGCAGATTCGGCGGTGAGCGGCGCGGTTCGTCGGTGCGTGGACAGCGGGGTCATCGTGGCGGCGTTCGCTAGCTGGCACGAGAGACACGACACGGCGCGGCAGGTCATGCGCGAGCCGGTCGAGGTAGCTGCGCATTCGCTGGTCGAGTCCTACAGCGTCCTGACCAGGATGCCGGCGCCGTTTCGCGCGCCCCCGCAAGTGGTGTTCACGTTTCTTGCCGACAGATTTGCCGGCCCCGCGCTCGAACTACCCGCCGCCGCGACGCTCACGCTGCTGGGCGTCCTTTCTCAGCAGTCCGTCGTCGGCGGGGCCGTCTATGACGCCCTGATCGGGGCGACTGCCATATCGGGGGGATGCGTGCTGGTCACCTTCGACGAGCGGGCTGCTCGGTCCTATCAGGCTGTGGGTTGCCCGTTCCAATTGCTCTGAGTCGTGCTGCGCCGTTACTCGTGCACGGTTACAACGGAACAGCCTCGGCGAGAATTCTGCTCATCGCCGGGCCAGATGCCGTCGCGCTGACGACGTCGACCTTGAATCCGAGAATGTCCTGCGCCTCGGCAGTGAAGGCACTGATGTCCATCAGGCTCGCGTCGTCACCGGTCTTAACGAGTAGGTCCACGTAACAATCTTGGCGAGCGCCTCCGGGCGAGGCTCCGGTGGTCCGTCCATCATCACAGAATCCGATGGCCGGCCGCCCGAACGAGCACCGTGGCCCAGGTCCGGTAGGGCCGCCAGGCTTCGGCGATCCGCTCGAAATCCGCTGGCTCGCAGGGTTTGTCGAGGTGGTACAGCCGGGTGATCAGATCTCGGGCCAACGGCTCGTCGGCCGGGAGGACATCGGCGAAACCGGTGGCCCGGATGGTGATCAGCGAGGCGTAGAACGGCCCGATCCCCTTGATGCGCTGCAATTCCGCCGCGGCCACCTCCGGCCCGAACCTCTGCAACCGGTCCACGTCCAGCACGCCGTCCAGCGCCGCCTGGGCCACCCCGTGCAGGCGGGACAGCTTCTCGGCCGGAATCCCGGGGAATTCCTCGACGGCGAGCAGTTGTGCGGGAGTGGGCAGAGCGGCGAGAGATTGCCCGGCCAGCATGAACACCCGGCCGTGTGCTTCGGACAGCCGGCGTCGGACGTCGGCCATCTGCTTCGCGGGACGGCGGGCACTGAGCACCGACCAGACCGCCCCCTCGTACGGCGAGTAGAACAAGGGCGGCAGCAAACCGGGGGCCGCTTCCAGCAGTGCGCCGATGACGGGATCACGCGTGCCCACTTCGGCGAATGCCGAGGCGTCGTGATCCAGGGACAGCACCCGGGCGACCTGGGCCCGGACCGCTGCCACATCGCCGTTTCCGCCGTGGATCTCGCCGTGAACCCCGGCCCCGTCCTGGGTGAGGACGACACCGGCCTGCGTTTTCAGCTCGTCCTGGCAGAAGGCCAGCCGCATGCAGCCGTCGAACCGTTCGGAGTGACGCTGCCCGAACCCGAACTCGACCGACTCCCGCAGCGAGAAGGGGCCAGTCGGAACAATCGTGAAGGTGTCCATGGGCAGGATTCTGCTCGGCAGCACCGACAGCCACCCCGACGCGGACCGGCCGGTTCAGAAGCTCAGCGTTGCGGCGTGGTCCGGAACGGTGCGGAACTCCTCCCGCGGCGGCCGCTGATAATCCCCGATCGAGGGCCGCGGCGGAATCACGACCATGGGTGGTTCGAGGTGTTCGTACGGAACGGTCGACAGCAGGTGGGAGATCAAGTTCAGGCGCGACCGCTTCTTGTCCTCGCTCTCGACCGTGAACCAGGGGGCCTCCTCGATGTCGGTGTGAATGAACATCTCGTCCTTCGCCTTGGAGTAGTCGACCCATCTGCTGATCGATTCCACATCCATCGGGGACAGCTTCCAGCGCCGCAGCGGATCCTCCTGCCTGGACCGGAATCGGCGCTCCTGCTCGACGTCGGAGACGGAGAACCAGTACTTGCGCAGCAGCAGGCCATCCTCGACCAGCAGGCGCTCGAACACCGGCGCCTGCCGCAGGAACCTGCGGTATTCCTGCGAGGTGCAGAATCCCATTACCCGCTCGACGCCGGCCCGGTTGTACCAGGACCGGTCGAACAACACGATCTCTCCGGCGGAGGGGAGTTGTTCGATGTACCGCTGGAAGTACCACTGCCCTCGTTCGCGTTCGCTCGGTGCGGGCAGGGCGGCGATTCGGCACCATCGTGGGTTCAGATATTCGGCGACCCGTTTGATCGCCGACCCTTTGCCCGCGGCGTCACGACCCTCGAAGATCACGGCCACCCGGCTGCCGGTCTCTCGCACCCACTCCTGCATGGCCACGAGTTCGGCTTGCAGGCGACGCAATTCCTTTTCGTAGACCCTGGTCGGGATCTTGCCCGGCGAGGTGCCGGCGTCTGCGACCCGGTTGGATTTATCGGCGCTCATCTGTGCTGCGTCCCTTCGCTCGTCCGACGCAGCCAGCGTAAGGGACGCAGGTCGACCGAACACGGATGGGCCGTCGGGTGATGTGATGGACCCGCCGGGCAGACTGACGGGAGAATTCGAAGCGGAGGTGATCGCGGTGAATGAACCGATCACCGGCCGCCCGCCGGTGGGAGAACCGCCGGCCACGCTCACCGAGACCCAGGGTCGGGTCGTGCGCCTCGTCCGCGATGCCGGCACGATCTCGCGATCTGACCTTGCCCGGCGTACCGGACTCGGCCGGGCGTTGCTGAAACAGGTGCTGCAGGCCCTGGCGGACGCCGGGTTGGTCAAGGAGGTCGGAGCCGGCGTCTCCACCGGCGGCCGCCCGCCTGCTCTGGTGCGATTCGAGGAGCGAGCGGGATACGTCGTCGGTGTGGTGCTCGGCGACGGCCATGTCGATGTTGCGATCACCGACCTGCTGGCAAATCCGGTGGCGCACGTCAGCGCCGTGATCGACGCCGGCGCCGGACCGGAACAGGTGCTGGACGTCATCTATCAGTCGATCGACGGGTTCATCGAAGACGGCCCGGTCAAGCCATCCGATATCAGGGGCGTCGGAATCGGTATGCCCGGCTCGGCCATGCGCAGCAGCATCGGGCCGGTGCTGCCGCCGATCCCGCGGTGGTCTTCACCGTCAAGGGGCGGAAACCGGCTCCCTATCCGGGAGGGTCTGCACCAACGTTACGGCTGGCCGATTTTCGCGGATAGCGACGTCAACCTGATGGCGACGGGAGAAGCCACGGGCGGTGTCGGCGCGGCCAATTTTCTCTACGTCAAGCTGGGCGGCGGTATCAGCTGCGGCATCATCTGCGACGGCCGACTGCACCGGGGGCGCAACGGTTCGGCCGGCGATATCGGCCATATGGCGGTCAGCGGGTCGAGCACCGCTTGCCTGTGCGGGAACATCGGTTGCCTGGAGGCCATCGCCGGTGGGCGCGCCCTGACCCGCGCGGCCACCGACCTGGCTCGCCGGGGTGCGAACTCGGAATTGGCCACGCCGGCCGGTGACGGCGATATCACCATGGCGGGACTCGTTGCGGCTCTCCGCAACGGCGATCCGGCGTCGATCGACCTGATTCGAGTGGCCGGATCGGCGATCGGCGAGGTTCTGGCCGCCCTGGTCAATTTCTTCAACCCGGCCCTGATCATCCTGGGTGGCGGCCTCACCGACGTCGGAGATGTACTGGTGGCCGCCGTCCGAGAATCGGTCTACCGTCGGGCCCTTCCGCTGGCCACCCGCGACTTGTCGGTCGTCATCGGCGCGCTCGGCGGCCGCGCAGGAGTGGTCGGCGCGGCCAGCCTGGTGCTCGACCAGCTCTACCGCCTGCGGCCGGCGAATCTAGCGTGACGGAGCGGCCTCCGCGACCTCGTCGAGTCCGGTCTGCAGGGCGATCTGCTTCCCCTGCTCGGCCGACGCCAGCACGGCCTGCAGCACTTCGACGGCGTGTACGGCGAACTGCATGGGTAACGCTGTGGGACGCGAAAGCCTTGCCGCTCGGACCATTTCGATCAGTCCGGCTCCGCGCAGGTGCGCCGGATGCCCGGCGGCGGGCACTGTGGACCAGCCGCCGCTGCCGAACAGCCGGACGTCGCCGTCCGGGTCCTCGGGATCGGGCAACACCAGAGTGCCTGCTGTGCCTTGGATCTCGAAGAACGGCTGGCTGGTCGCGGCGACATCAAAACTCATCTGCCAGCTGACCACCGGTCCGGACGCCAAGGTCAACAGCGCGCTCAGGTGCGTCGGCGTCGAAGCCTGGAACTCGGTGCCGGCCAACGGGCCGGTGCCGATCCGGCGCCAGGGGCGTGGCGTGCGGGCGGCGGCGGACACTGCGGCCACCGGCCCGAGGAGGTGGAACAGCGCGTGCAGGAAATAGGGTCCCATGTCGAACAGCGGTCCGGCCCCTGGTGCGTAGAGGAAGCGCGGGTCCGGATGCCATTCCTCCGGCGGGCCGTACAACCCGGACATCGAGACCGCCACCACATCACCGATCTCGCCGTTTCTGATCAGCTCGCGTGCCCCGGTGTAAGCCGCCGACAGGAACGTGTCCGGTGCGCAGGCCAGCGACCGGCCGCGGTGGCGGGCGAGCGCCGCCAGTCCCTCCGCCTGGACCAGGTCGGTGGCCAGCGGCTTCTCCGAGTACACGTCCTTGTCCGCCATCAGGGCCGCCCTGGTCACTGCGAAGTGGGCCTTCGGGGGTGTCAGGTTGGCGATGACGTCGATGTCCGGCGACGCCAACAGCTCCGATACCGATCGCTCCAGTAGGTCCCAGCGGAGCGCGCACTGCGCGGCGCGGTGTCGATCGAGGTCCGCGCAGGCGATGAGGACGACGTCGTCGAATGTTCGGAGATGACGAATGTATTGCGCGCTGATGTCGCCGCAACCGATGATTCCCACGCGGCAGATCGTTGTCGATTCGGGCATGAGCGAAGAAACTACCTCACCTCAGCCTGTCCGCACGCTCTGCCACCTTACGGCCCACCATGACAAAAGTCGGGGGGGTTGACCCCCGAAGTCGACCTCGTTACCTTCCCTGATCAATGGCATCGCCAAGGTGAATCCGTCCCGCCCGTCCGGGTAGAAACCACCCTGCGACTCGATGGGCCGGTTCGGGACACCATTGGTCCCAACGGCTCTGCCGGTCGGCCCGAGTAAAGGACGTGCACTGTGAAACGCAAGAATATCTCAGCGGCGGCCGCATTCGTGGCTACAGTCGGCCTGATGGTGGCCGGCTGCAGCAGCACGTCATCGGCCGGCGGCAGCTCATCCGTCAGTCCCCCTTCCGCTTCGCCGGCCACCCTTTCCGGTTCGCCGGCCACCCTTTCCGGTTCGCCGGCCGCGGCGCCGGTGAGCGCCCCGGCCACCACCGGGGCATCGGCCGCCGTGGCGTCGTCCCCATCTGCCGCGGGAGGATCCTCCCCGGCGGCCGTCGCGGGCGGCGTGGACGCCGCCGCCCGCGCCCTGCTACCCGCCGACATCAAGGCGAAAGGTGTTCTGGTGGACGGGGTCAACCTGCCGAACCCACCGATGGAATTCACCGATCCCGGATCGTCGACCCCGAAGGGGCTGGACATCGACCTGGCCACCGCGCTGGCCACTCGGCTGGGCCTGAGCGTCAAATTCGACAATGTGCAGTTCGACCAGCTGCTGCCGGGGCTGGCCACCAAACGGGATGACATCATCCTGTCCGCGCTGTCCGACACGGCCGAGCGTCAGAAGCTGGCGGACTGGGTGGACTACTTCAACAGCGGTGACCGCTTCTTCGTCCAGGCCGCCAACGCCGGCAAGTACCCCGACTACGCCAGCCTGTGCGGCAACACCGTGGTTGTGGCCTCGGGAACCTCCTTCGTGCAGGATGTGCCCGCGCTGAGTGCCAAAGTCTGCGCGGGGAAGTCGCCGATCAAGGTGCTGGCCGTGGGCATCTCCGGGAACGCCGGCCTGGAGCTGCAGCTGAGCACGGGGCGGGCGGTCGCCGCGGTCACCGGCGCCGAGACCTACGGGTACCTGACGCAGACCGAGCCCGGAAAGTGGCAGGCCGTCGGCGAGATCTTCGCCGCCTCGCCGTACGGCATCGCCGTCCGCAAGGACGACACCGGCCTGCGGGACGCGCTCCGCACCGCCCTGACCAACATGCACACGGACGGCACTTACCAGAAAATTCTCGCCCAGTGGTCGCAGCAGGCCAGTGCGCTGGACAAGATCACCGTCAACCTGGTCGCCGCCCCGTGACCTCGGCAAAACCCCACGAGCAGCAGCGACCGTTGAACGCCGCCGATGTGGCTCTGCAGATGTACACCGTGCGCGAACAATTCGATGCGGACCCGCACGCCTGTCTCCAGGACGTCGCAGATGCGGGTTATCCGGCCGTCGAATTCGCCGGTTTCGGTTCGCTGACGCCCAGCGCGCTGCGGCAGGCGTTGGATCGCAACGGATTGCGGGCGCTCAGCTCGCACATCGACATTCCGGAGTTCGACGACCTGGACACCGTGATGCGCGACCACGAATCGCTGGGCTGCACCACGGTCGTCATCCAACAGGCCGGACCGTCGGACTTCATCGATGTGCCGGCTGTGCAGAAGTTGGCCGATCGGTGTAATCGGTGGGGCGACCGGCTCGCACAGAACGGTTTTCAACTGGGCTACCACGGCTACCACGACTTCGATCGGGAGTTCGCCGTGGTCGATGGCGTGTCGATGTACGACCGGCTCATGGACCTCACCGACCCGGCTCTGCTCAAGGTGCAACTCGACACCTTCTGGGTGCACCACGTGGGCGATACCCCGGCCGCGGCTCTCGCCCGCTACGCCGGCCGGGTCCCGATGCTCCATCTGAAAGAGGTCAGCGGCGAACCCGGCGGTGGCGATGCACCCATCGGGCAGGGCAGCACCGACTGGTCGGAGGTCCTGTCCGCGGCCGCGGCGGCCGGTGTGCAATGGCTCATCGTGGAGCAGGAGGACCGTCCGGCCCAGGCGCCACAGGACATTCGGACGAGCCTGGAGTATCTCCACTCGCTGCTGCAACCCGCGCGATGAAGCGTCCGCAGGCCGTGGGCCCGGACACGGCGGCCGCGCCGGCCGGTGCGGCCGACCCGGGAGCTGCGGTCGACCACCGCCGGCGGATCGCGGACGCGTACGGCCTGGTCGATCTGGCGGTGTCACCTCGGACGCATTGGGGGCGTTGGCTTTCGGCCGCCCTGGTGGTGGCGGTGGCCGTCTTCCTGGTGCGGGCGTTGGCGCTGTCGCAGATCGACTGGGCGACGGTGCGGCAGTACCTGACGACCGGCGTCATCCTCGAAGGCTTCGTGCGCACCATCTGGATCACGGCGTTGTCGATGCTGTTCGGTCTGGCGCTGGGCGTGTTGTTCGCGGTGATGAGGCTGTCCCGCAACCCGGTGGTCAGTGGTGTCGCCTGGCTGTACGTCTGGATCTTCCGCGGGACGCCGATCCTGTTACAGATCCTGCTGTGGTTCAACCTCGCCGTCGTCTTTCCGACCCTGAGCATCCCGGGTGTGTTCTCCGGCCGCACCATCGACATCATCACCCCGACCATTGCCGCGGTACTGGCGCTGAGTGTGAACGAGGGCGCGTACCTCACCGAGGTCATCCGGGCCGGCATCGTGTCCGTCGACGAAGGCCAGGACGAGGCGGCCACCGCGCTGGGAATGTCTCGCCTGCAGGCGCTGCGCACGATCGTGCTGCCCCAGGCGATGCGGGTGATCATCCCACCGGTCGGCAACGAAACCATCGGCATGCTGAAAACGTCGTCGCTGGTGGCGGTGATCTCGATCAGTGAGCTGCTCGGTTCCGTGCAGGCCATCTACTTCATCAACGGACGGGTCATCGAACTGCTGCTGGTGGCCGGTGTCTGGTACATGGTGGCCACATCGGTACTGACCGCCGGCCAGTACTACCTGGAGCGCCATCTTTCCCGGGGCCTGGCCCGGGCCAGGCCACGCAGCGTCTTCGATCGGGTGTTGGTGTCGATGCTGAACCGGGCACATCGCCGCGGCCCCGGGGACTCGAACCGATGAGCGGGCCGGTCGACGCCGCAGCGACGCCGAAGGTCATGGTCGATGCAGTGCACATCCAGAAGAGTTTCGGGGCCACCACCGTGCTCTCGGACGTGAGCCTGACGGTGTTCGAGGGCGAAGTCATCTGCTTGATCGGCCCGTCGGGCGCCGGCAAGAGCACGCTGCTGCGCTGTATCAACCACCTGGAGAAGTTGACCGGCGGGGTGATGGTCGTCGACGGACAGATCATCGGCTACCAACCCCGCGGTGGTCGGCTGCGGGAGATGAAGGACCGGGACGCCCGCCGACAACGGCGGTCGATCGGCATGGTGTTCCAGCGGTTCAACCTGTTTCCACACATGACCGCCCTGGGTAATGTCGCGCACGGGCCGATCACGGTGAACCACGCGCCACGCCGGGAGACCGAGGAACTGGCCGCGGCGCTACTGGCCCGGGTGGGCCTGGCCGACAAGTTGACCGCCTACCCGGCTCAGTTGTCCGGCGGCCAACAGCAGCGGGTGGCGATAGCCCGCGCGCTGGCCATGAAACCGCGGTTGATGCTGTTCGACGAGCCGACCTCTGCGCTCGATCCGGAACTGGTGGGCGAGGTGCTCGATGTCATGCGGCAGCTGGCCGACGAGGGCATGACGATGATCGTCGTGACCCACGAGATCGGCTTCGCCAAAGAGGTTGCCGACCGGGTGGCGTTCATGGGGGACGGGCGGATCCTGGAATGCGGGCCGGCCCGGCAGGTGCTGACCGATCCGCAGGATCCGCGGGCCCGGGCGTTCCTGGCCAGGGTGCTCGCCTGAGTAGGCCGCCGGCTCCGGGCGGATTCACGGGTCACCGGGCGTTGGCCCCGATCGGCCGCAGGTGGTAGAGCTGGTCCAGCACCAGGCTTGCGGCGCCGATGACGCCAGCGCGGCTGCCCAGGGCGCCGATCACCACGGAGAGGTCTCGCGTCGCGGACGGGCGCGATCTGCGGTAGACGGCCTCCCGAATGGAAGAAATCAGCACGTCACCGACATCCAGCACGCCACCGCCCAGGATGATCAGGCCCGGGTTGAAGAAGTCGACCAGCCCGGCCAGCACCTCCCCGACTGCGGTTCCTGCGGTGCGGACCAGTTCCAGCGCAGCCACGTCGCCGCCGCGAAGTGCCGCACCCAGTTCCACCGCGGTGTTGCGGACCTGCGAACGAGCCAGAGCCGCCAGCGCCGGGCTGCGCCCGCTGTCCGCCAATTCCTGCGCCGCCAGGGCGAGCGCATACCCGCCGGCGATCGCTTCCAGGCAGCCGGTGTTGCCGCACAAGCAGCGCTGCGTGGACGCACTGTTGGCGATGTGCCCGATGTCGCCCGCGGAGCCGTTGTTCCCCCGATACAGCCGTCCGCCTGACACGATTCCGCAACCGATACCGCTGCCCAGCTTGACGTACAGGAAATCGGCCACGTCGACGCCGCCCGCGGCCTCCCCGAGAGCCCTCAGGTTCACGTCGTTGTCGGCGAACACCGGCCGGCCCAGGCGCTGCGTCAGGTCCGTCGTGACCGGATAGTCGTCCCAGCCGCGCAGCAGCGGAGGCGAAACCTGGCGGACCCGATTGCGATCCACCGGCCCGGGAAGGCCGATACCGACTCCGCACACCTGCTGCGGATCGATGCCGGCATCGCCCAGCGCCGAGCGGATCAGCTTTTCTATGCCGTCGAGCACGATGCCAGGACCGTCCTCGACGTCGATGCGAGCGGTGGTGTGGGCGACGACTTCGACGGTCAGATCGGTGACGGCCAACTCCACGCCGGAGGCGCCGAGTTCAACGCCGACCGCGTACGCCGCGCGGGCCTCGAAGCAGACCAGCGCCGGTGGACGACCCCCGGTGGACGAGCCCGACCCGACCTCGCGGACAAAACCCAGTCGTATCAACGTGTCCAACGCGGTGAGCACGGCCGGGCGGCTCATCCCGGTGGAACGGGAGATGTCCCGTCGGGAGATGGTCCCGGCGCGGCGAACCAGCCGGGCCACCTCCCCGTGTGCAGCGGACAACATCAGGCGGCGATCTCCACCGCCACTGCTGCAGCCGGCTCCAGGGCCAGCGCGAGGATTTCTGCCACATCACTCACCGGATGCAGCTCCAGCGCCGAAATGATCTCCGCGGGGACGTCATCCAGATCCGGCTCGTTCCGTTTGGGGAAGAAGACGGTCGTCACGCCGGCCCGCTGCGCGGCCAGCAGCTTCTGCTTCAGCCCGCCGATCGGTAACACCCGACCGTTCAGGGTGACCTCACCGGTCATCGCCACGTCGGCTCGGACGTTGCGCCCCAAGGCCAATGAGGTCAGTGCGGTCACCATGGTAACGCCGGCCGACGGCCCGTCCTTGGGCACGGCTCCGGCTGGGACGTGCAGATGGATGTTGCGCTGCAACGCCTCCGGCGAGATGCCGATCTCGGCGGCGTGAGCTCGGATGTAGGACAGCGCGATCTGCGCCGACTCCTTCATCACGTCGCCGAGTTGACCGGTGAGCTTGAGCTGCCCGCCACCTTCCTTCGCCTCGACCGCGTTGGCCTCGATGAACAGCACGTCGCCACCGAGTCCGGTCACCGCGAGACCCGTGGCCACACCTGGCACGGCGGTCCGTTCGGCGGTCTCGGGGGTGAACCGCGGACGACCCAGCAGATCCCGCAATTGGGCGACGTCGACCTCGATCGGTCCACTTTCCGTCGCCAACTTGGCGGCCACCTTGCGCAAAGCCTTAGCCAGCAACCGTTCCAGCTGCCGGACGCCGGCCTCGCGAGTGTAGTCGGATGCCATCTCGTGCAACGCGGCGTCGGTGATCGTCACATCGGTGGACTCCAGAGCCGCACGCTGTAACTGCCGGGGCAGCAGGTGAGTGCGGGCGATGGCCACCTTGTCATCCTCGGTGTAGCCGTCCATAGTGATCAGTTCCATCCGGTCGAGCAATGCCGACGGAATGGTGTCGATCACGTTGGCGGTAGCCAGGAACAGCACGTCGGACAGGTCGAGGTCGATATCGAGATAGTGGTCCCGGAACGTGTGGTTCTGTGCCGGGTCCAGTACCTCTAGCAGGGCCGCGGCCGGGTCGCCGCGGTAGTCCGCGCCGACCTTGTCGATCTCGTCCAGCAGCACCACCGGGTTCATCGAACCCGCTTCGGTGATGGCCCGGACGATCCGGCCCGGCAGTGCGCCGACGTAGGTGCGCCGGTGGCCGCGGATCTCGGCCTCGTCCCGGACGCCGCCCAGGGCGACCCGGATGAACTTCCGGTCCAGGGCACGGGCCACGCTCTCGCCGAGCGATGTCTTGCCGACGCCGGGCGGACCGACCAGCACCATGACGGCACCCGATCCACGACCGCCGACGACCTGCAGGCCACGGGCGGCCCGGCGGGAACGCACGGCCAGATACTCGACGATGCGGTCCTTGACGTCGTTCAGACCGTGATGGTCGGCGTCGAGAACCGTTCGAGCGTTACCGATGTCGGTATTATCTTCGGTCTTGGTATTCCACGGAATCTCGAGCACGGTGTCCAGCCAGGTCCGGATCCACCCGGACTCCGGGCTCTGATCGCTGGCGCGCTCCAGTCGTCCGACCTCGCGCATGGCCGCTTCCCGCACCTTGTCCGGCAGGTCGGCGCTCTCCACTCGGGCGCGGAAGTCGTCCGCTCCATCCGGCTCGCCTTCGCCGAGTTCCTTGCGGATCGCGGCGAGTTGCTGGCGGAGCAGGAACTCCCGCTGGCTCTTCTCCATGCCCTCGCGGACATCGCCGCGGATCTTGTCGGCCACGTCCATTTCGGCCAGGTGGGCGCGGGTCCATTCGATGACACGGGTCAACCGGCTGGTGACCTCGGGGGTCTCCAGTAGCTCCCGCTTCTGCTCAGCGGTCAGGTACGGCGACCAGCCCGCCGAATCGGCGATGATGGCCGGGTCCGTCATCTTCTCGACGGTGTTGATGACCTGCCACGCGTCCCGCTGTTGCAGGGTGGCGATGACCAGCGACTTGTATTCCTTGGCCAGCGAACGACTCTCGTCCGTCGCCGGCTCGTCGGGGACCAGTTCGGCCGCGACCCAGAGGGCCGCGCCGGGTCCGGTGACGCCGGTGCCGATCTTGGCCCGCCGCCCGGCCCGGAGCACCGCCGCCGGAGCGCCGCCGGCCAGCTGACCGAGCTGTTCGATCGTGGCCACCACCCCGTATCCGGCGTAGCGGTCCTTCAGTCGCGGAACGAGCAGCAGTCGGCCGCTGTCGCCGTCGGGCGCACCGGAATCCAATGCGGTGGAGCGGGCGGCGTCGATCGCGGCCTGGGACGCCTCGTCCAGCTCGATCGGCACCACCATCCCGGGCAGGACGACGGTGTCGGTCAGCGAAAGCACCGGGAGGTGCAGGACTTCAGTCATGTGAGTCACCCTTCAAACTTGAGCGTGACTGACTCAATGCTGGATGGGCCGGGAATGTTCCCTGGCGTTGTCCCGCTTCGCCGTGGGCGGAATGCGCGCGCGTCGTCCGATGGCGACGGCGTGCGCGGGTGATCGGCGGCCGGGCTATTCTCGTTGCGGCGCGAGGGCCTGGTCCGCGGCGGCCCGGGCACCCTTGATGGTGTCGTCCAGATGTTCCAGCGTCGGGCTGGTCGCCTCGGTCTCGGGGGCCGCCGGTGTTTCCTCCTCGGTCTCCGACGGGGGATCCTGCTCGTTCTGCTGTGTCATCGCGGGGCCTCTCCGGTGATCGCCACGGGTGCGGCGGACTGTGCGTTGTGAAGAATCTTGTCACCCGGATCAGCGGGCCGACCGCGGGCATCGGCGGTGGGTGGGACGTCGTAGGTTGATCCGCGGCCGGAAGGGGTACCGACCGGGCGGCTCGGGCAGCCGGCCAAAGCACGGAAAGCACCGGAAAAAGCACGTGGAAGGAGCGCGACATCACTGGCCCGAAGACGCTGCGACCGTCCGCTTGCGGCAGCACCGGGGTGAGGTTCTCGACGGGCCCGGCGACCGGCCGGGGCGGTGACGAGGACATGTCGGACCTGGCCGGCTGGGCGGGAGCCGTGCAGGGGGACATCAGCACCGCGATCGACCTGGCCCGGGTGCTCGGTCCGACGACCCCGCTCCCGGGAAACGGCGGCACCGCCGGTCGATGGGAGCTGCTGGCCACGGTCGCTGCGGCCGACCTCACCGCGGCCCGGGTCGCCGAGGCTCACCTGGACGCGCTGGCGATCCTGGCCGAGGCCGATCTGGACCCGGCTCGGGACCTCACCGCCATCGGCGCCGGGACGGACTCGACCTGGGGTGTCTTCGCGGCCGAGGGTCCCGGGGTGCGGGTGCAGGCCGACCCGACCTCGAAGGACGGGGTTTGGCAGCTGGTCGGCGTCAAGCCGTGGTGCTCGCTCGCGAACCGGCTCAGCCACGCGTTGATCACCGCGCACACCGGGCCGGGACGGCGGAGGTTGTTCGCGGTGGCCCTGCAGGACCCGTCGACGGTGATCGCCTCGGACGACCGCTGGGTGTCTCGGGGGCTGCCCCATGTGGTGTCCGGCCCGATCGAGCTCCGCGGTGCCCCGGCCGTGCCGGTCGGTGCCGATGACTGGTACCTGCGCCGGGACGGTTTCGCCTGGGGCGGGGCGGGTGTGGCGGCGTGCTGGTACGGCGGCGCCGTGGGTCTGGCCCGTTCGCTGCATGCGGCGCTGGCCGGCCGGGAGCCGGACCAGATCGGGCTGATGCATCTGGGCTCGGTGGACGTGGCGCTCAGCTCCGCCCGGGCGGTGCTGGCTGCGTCCGCGGCGCAGATCGACGGTGGGCGCGCGGACTCCTCGGCCGGGGTGGTGCTGGCCGGCCGAGTGCGTGCAGTGGTCGCCGCGGCCGCGGAGGAGGTACTGGCCAGGGTGGCGCATTCCCTCGGGCCCGCGCCCCTGGTCCGGGACGAGGTGCACGCCGCCCGGGTCGCCGACCTGCAGATCTATCTGCGCCAGCATCACGCCGAACGTGACGAGGCGGCGCTCGGCCGGGGCCTGCTCGCCGGTGAACCGCCGTGGTGACGAACACGGTGGTCCCGCCGTTCGACCACCGGGACGACGGCACGGCGGAGAGCGTGTGGGCCGACAGTCCGGTGCTCGGTTCGGCGGGCGTGTTCGACCTGTCCGGGATGGCCGAGCTGGTCGTGGTCGGCGCCCATCCGGACGACGAAACGCTGGGTGCGGGCGGACTGCTGGCCACTGCGACCCGGCTGGGCATCGACGTCACTGTCGTCATCGCCACGATGGGCGAGCGGTCCCACCCTGGGTCGCCGACCCACCCGCCCGGTGAACTGGCGGCTCTGCGCCGCACGGAGGTGTTCGCCGCCCTCGGGTTCCTCGCGCCGACGGCCACCGTGGTGATGCTCGGCCTGCCGGACGGCGACCTGGCCAGGCACCAGGACGCGCTCGCCGACCGCATCCGGCCGTTCGTCCACGGCGCGTCTACGGTGGTGGCGGCGCCGTGGCAGCAGGACGGGCATCCGGATCACACTGCGGCCGGGAACGCCGCAGCACAGGCCGTCGCGGGGACGGGCGGCGTGCTGTTGGAATACCCGGTCTGGGCCTGGCACTGGTCGACACCGGCGAACCTGCCGGGCGGTCTCCGCCGGATCAACCTGGAACCAGAGGAGCGTGCGGTGAAACAGCATGCGCTGCAGTGCCATCGGAGCCAGATCGAGCCCCTCTCGGACCTGCCGGGTGACGAGGCGATCCTGGCTCCCGGGTTCGCCGAGCATTTCGAACGGCCCTACGAGATTTTCATCGCCACCACCGGTGATCCCGCGACCGACGGTCCCGTTGAAGACCGGCGAAGCCTGCGCCAGGACTTCTTCGACGACTTCTACACCGCCGGGCCGGATCCCTGGGGCTTCGAGAGCCGTTGGTACGAAAGGCGTAAGCGGGCCGTGACGATCGCGGCGCTGCCCCGTGAATCCTTCCGAAACGCCTTCGAGCCCGGTTGCTCGATCGGGGTGCTCACGGCTGAGCTTGCCCCGCGATGCGATCGGCTCCTGGCCACCGACATCTCGGACCGCCCGTTGGCCGCAGCGCGGCGCCGGTTGGGAGACGCGCCCGGGGTGCGGTTCGAGCAACGTCGGATACCCCAGGAATGGCCGGCCGGCTCGTTCGACCTGGTGGTCCTGTCCGAGGTCGGGTACTACTGCGGCGAGGACGATCTGCGCACCCTGGTGGCCCGCGCGTCGTCGTCCCTGACCACGGACGGCGTCCTGGTCGCCTGCCATTGGCGCCACCCGGTCAGCGAATATCCGCTCACCGGAGACGACGTGCACCGTGCGCTGACCGCCGAGCGCAGCCTTGCCGTCCTCGCCGAGCACATCGAGGAGGACTTCGTGCTGCACGTGTTCACTCCGTCGCCGGCCATCTCGGTCGCCAGGGCCACCGGGTTGCTCCGTTGACCAGTCTGCTCGAGCCGGCGTTCCGGCGTGGCCCGATCCCCGACGGTGCGGTTCGGCGCGTGTCGACGTTGCCGCGGCTGGCCGTGGTGATCCCGGCCAGGAACGAGGAGCGCCGGTTGCCGCGGTGCCTGGCCGCCGTGGTTAGGGCCGACGCCTCGTTGCGGGCGGCCCGCCCGGCCGCCTGGCCGACCCGGGTGGTCGTTGTCCTGGACCGGTGCACCGACCGCAGCCGGGAATTGCTGGCCGGCTGGCCGACCGTGGAGGTGGTCACCTCCGAGCACGGGCAGGTGGGCGCGGCCAGGTCGATGGGCGTCGATCACGCGCTGGGGGTCACCGGACCCGGCCCGACGGCCGGGTGGATCGCGTGTACCGACGCTGATTCTGCGGTGCCGGCCGATTGGCTGTTGACGCACCTGGCACACGCTGTCTCCGGTACGGACCTGCTGCTCGGCCTGGTGCGGCCCGACCCGGCCGAACTGGCTCCGGAGATGTTGCACAGCTGGACTCGTGCCCACCGGTTGACCGACGGCCATCCGCACGTGCACGGAGCCAATCTCGGCATCGGCGCGGACATGTACCGGCGAGCGGGCGGTTTCCCGTCGGTACCAGAGCACGAGGACGTGTTGCTGGCGGCCAGGGTCAGGGAGTTGGGTGGACGGGTGGTCAGCACGGCCAGCAGCCCGGTGCTGACCAGCGCACGGACGACCGGGCGAACCCCGGCGGGCATGGCCGGATACCTGGCCGGTCTCGCCGAGCGGCGGCTGGACCCCGGGTCCCAAGGCAGGTCACGACAGCCACCGCGTCACGCTGCCGGTCAGTCGGTGGGGACCTCGGACTTCGAGTTCGCCTCGTAGTTGATGTCGGTCAGATCGGATCGCAGGAAATCGTCGTCCAGCAGCTTCAACAGGGCCCACCGGTGTTGCGCGTCGCCCTGGTAGACCAACGCCGGCGCGTCTCCCGACCTGTCGATCTGCAGATCGATGTGCGGACTGCGCTGCAGGAACGTCAGCAGATTGGGCATGGTCAGCGCGTCCGCGTAGCCCGGTCGAGCCATCTTGTGCCGGATGCTGAGTAATTTCCGCATCATGTTGATGTCGGAGCCGCAGGCGGCCTGCAACTCGTCACCGCCGACGATCCGCAATGTGCCCAGCGTCGCGGCGAACGTGGCTGCGGCCAACTCACGCAGATCGGGCAACGCGCCGAACAGCGCCTCGTAGGCGCTGTTGTTCTTCAGCACGATGAGGTCTCCGAAAACGAACAGGCGTAGGTTCCGGTCGATCACCAACGGTTGGTCGTCGACGGTGCCGAACTGCTCGCCCGTCCAGAAGCCCAGTATCCGCGTGGTCCGGGACAGCGACTTCTCCGGTGAGAAGCCCTGGTAGACCCGGGCCAGGTGACCGCCATCCGGGCCGGTGATCCGCAGGGCGAGCACGTTCCGGCGCCCGAACTCGGTGCCCCGTTCGTACTGTTCGTGACTGGGCGTCAGCACGGACCGGTCCAACTCCGCCAACGGGCCGTCGGTGATCTGGGTGTACACCCACTGATGCGGCGACGGCGTGAACCCGGGATGGGCGCGGCGCAGTTCGGCCGCCACGGCGGCCGAAGCGGACTCGGCGACCTGATCCAGCAGCTGCCCGGCCAGCGGGGAGCTGATCGGCACGTCGTAAAGGATCGGGAAGGCCGAACGGTGATCGCTGATCATGATCAGGGCGACCGTGAGGGCCGCCGGGTCGGTGACGGCGCGCAGCAGCGTGCGCACCGAAGCGTCGGTGTGGCCGGCGGCGCTGCTGTCGGACGTCACGGCTCCTCCTGTGCTGGTGCCGGTCGAATCAGCCGGCGGCGGGGCCCGCTCTGCTGGACGAACAGGTAACCACCGAGCGGCACGAGCGAGATGATCTCGCCGGGGGACAGATGCCAGGCCCGGCTGATGACCAAGAGGAAACCCTGGTCGCTCCGGACCAGTTCGAAGATGCGGAAGCCGAGCGCGGCGAGCAGGGGATTGGAGAAGTACAAGTCGCCCTGCAGGTAGAGCAGCGTGATCATGATCAGGTAGATGCCCAGGCCCCATCTGGCCGGGGCCGGCGCCGTGGCCGTGACGAAGAACGGGACCACGTAGGTCGCGAAGAACTTCAGGGCCTCACCTTCGCGCGGTTTGGCGGAGTGCACCCGTTCGACGGTCGCGTTGCGCCGGGGGATGGCCACGGCCAGGAACAGCGCCGTGCCCGTCACGCCCGCGACGGCCAACCCGACCAGCACCCAGCGCAACCAGGCCACCCGGAACGAATCGAGCACGGCCAGCAGGACCAGCAGCGGTGCGTAGGCCGCGGACAGCATGATGACCCGGACGGGCCATGAGGGCCTGAACGCCGAACCTTTCATGAACCGGAACGCTAGTGGGGGCCACCGACAGTTCGCCGCGCCCTCGGTCGTGCGGGACAGGGGCACGGGACATGCCACCATGGAACCGTGAGTGCACCTTCCTCGGCCGCCGGGCACTCGGTGGTCGCCGCCCGCTCGCAGGCGGATCGCTGTCCCGGACTGTTGCGGCCGCACCGGGCGGCGGACGGCGCTCTCGTCCGGTTGCGGCTCCCCGGGGGGGTGACCACGGTGTCCGCCCTGGCCCGGGTGTCCGCCGCCGCCAGGCGATTCGGCGACGGTCTGGTCCAGTTGACCTCGCGCGGAAATCTGCAGTTGCGCGGCATTCCGGTCAGCTCCGCCGGTGAGGTGCCCGGGGAGCTGATCGAGGACATGTCGGCGGCCGGCCTCCTCCCGTCGGCCAGTCACGAGTTGGCGCGCAACATCATCTGCTCCCCGCTGACCGGCCGCGTCGGTGGTGTCGCGGACCTGGGTCCGCTCACCGCCGAGTTGGACGCCGTGCTCTGCCGGACACCGGAGCTGGCCCGGTTGCCGGGGCGATTCCTGTTCGCACTGGACGACGGCCGGGGCGACATCACCCCGCTGGGCGGCGATCTCGGGGTCCGGGCGCTGGCCGCCGACCGTGTCGAACTGCTCGCCGGGGACGCCGTCGGTCCGGTGGTCGGGATCGGGACAGCCGCCGGGCACCTCACCGCTTTGGCCCGAAGATTCCTCCGGCACCGCGGGGACGGGCCGACTGCGGCCTGGCACGTCCGGGAACTGCCCGGCGGCGGTCCGACCCTGCTCGCCGGGTGGCCCATGCCGGTGCCGGCCACGGAACCGCACCCGCCCGCGCCGCTGCGCTACGGGGTACTGCGGCAGGACGACGGGCGCTCACTGCTCTCGACCGTGGTACCGCTGGGCCTGCTCACCGCAGACCAGGTGGACGCTGTGGTGGCGACGGCAGGACCGGCCGGCCGGTTGATCGTCACCCCGTGGCGGGGCTTGGTGGTGCCCGACCTCGACCCGGGCCTGGATGTGAACGCGGTGGCCGCCCGGCTGGCCGCAGTCGGACTGTCGTTGGATGCGGGTTCGGGTTGGCCGTTGGTGTCGGCCTGCGCGGGCGCGCCCGGTTGCGCCCGGGCGGCGGCCCCGACCCGTCCGATCGCGGCCTTGATCGCCGAGACCCGCTGCGGAGCATCGTCGAGCACTCGCGGTCCGGCTGCACTGCCGGTCCACGTGGTGGCCTGCGAACGTCGCTGCGGGTCGCCGGCGGCCGAACACATCGAGGTTCTGGTCGGCGGCGGCGGGCCGAGCGGGGACGGGCGGGGCGGGGACGGGCTGAGCGGGGACGGGCCGGGCGGCGAAGGGCCCGGCGGGGAACGCTTCCGCATCGCGCTGCGCCTATCTCCTGCCGGGCGGCCCGATCCGGTGGGTTCGGAGGTCGTCGGCAGGTCGTCGGTGCCGGCCGCGGTCACCGATCTCGGCGGGCGGCGTCGGTGACCGATACGCAGCGCCACGTCGAATCAGATTGCGGTGCAGAACTTTTGCTTTCGCCGGGTGATCGACCGCCCCGCAGGTACGACTATGTCACCGACGGCGCGGAGATCTATCGACGGTCGTTCGCGATGATCCGTAGCGAGACAGATCTGACCGGTATCCCGGCGTCCGCCGAGAAACTGGCGGTCCGGATGGTGCACGCGACAGGGCAGACCGATCTGGCCGCCGATCTGGTGGTCCACCCCGACCTGGTACCGGCCGCCCGAACCGCTTTGTCCTGCGGGGCAACGATCTTCACCGACGCCACGATGACCGCGTCCGGGGTGACCAGGGGTCGGTTGCCGGCGGACAACGAGGTGATCTGCCTGCTCGCTGACCGACGGGTCGGTGAATTGGCCGCCCGGTGGGGTACCACCAGGTCCGCGGCCGCCGTGTCGCTCTGGGGTGAGCGGCTGGCGGGGGCGGTTGTGGCCATCGGCAACGCCCCCACGGCCCTGTTCCACCTGCTGGAGATGATCTCGGCGGGGAGCCCGGTGCCGGCCGCGATCATCGGCGTCCCGGTGGGATTCATCGGTGCTGCGGAGTCGAAACAGGCTTTGGTGCAACATGAGGCGGGCGTCCCGTACGTCGTGGTGCGCGGGCGCCGCGGCGGTTCTGCCCTTGCCGCAGCCGCTCTCAACGCGCTGGCCCGGGAGCGTGAGGGGTGACCGGTCTGCTGTACGGGGTCGGACTCGGACCGGGTGACCCGGAGTTGTTGACGCTCAAGGCCTCTCGACTGATTGCGGCCGCCGATGTGGTCGCCTATCATTCGGGGACCCACGGCCGGTCGATCGCCAGGTCCATCGCCGCCGACCTCCTGCCCGGCGGGGTGATCGAAGAGGCGCTGGTGTACCCGGTGACGACGCAGCGCTCGGCCCACCCAGGCGGCTACCAGGGGGAGATGACCGACTTCTACGACGAGTCGGCGGAGAGGCTGGCGGTCCACCTCCGTGCCGGCCGGGCCGTGGTCGTCCTCTGCGAAGGCGACCCCTTGTTCTACGGCTCGTACATGTACCTGCACGACCGGCTCTCGCCGTTCTTCCGCACCGAGGTGGTGCCGGGGGTGACGTCGGTGTCCGCGGCCGCGGCCGCCGCCGGACAACCGTTGGTGCGGCACGACGACGTGTTGACGATCCTGCCCGGCACACTGCCCGCACCGGAACTCGCCCGGCGGCTCGCCGACACCCAGGCCGCGGCGATCATGAAGCTGGGACGCACCTTTCCCGCGGTGCGGGCTGCCCTGGCCGAAGCCGGCCGGCTGCAGGACGCGTGGTACGTGGAACGGGCCTCGATGAGCGAACAGAGCGTGACGCCAGTAGCCGACGTGGATCCTGCGGCGGTGCCTTACTTCTCGGTCATCCTGGTGCCCGGTGCCGATCGCCGGGTCGGCAGCATGTCGAGCCACGCCGGCGCCCCGGAATCGTCGCCCGCCAAAGCGGCCGAGTTGCTCGTGGTCGGTCTCGGACCTGGCCCGGACGAGTGGATCACCCCGCAGGCCACCGCCGCCCTGGCCGCGGTGGATCATGTCGTGGGCTACGGGCCCTACGTCGATCGGATTCCGCAACGGGCCGGGCTGTCCCGGCACGCCTCCGGCAATACGGTGGAGATCGACAGAGCCAGGTACGCACTGGATCTGGCTCTGACGGGGGCGCGGGTGGCGGTCGTGTCGGGCGGCGATGCCGGCGTGTTCGGCATGGCCTCCGCCGTCTTCGAAGCCGCCGAGGACGAGGCGTACGCGGCCGTCAGGATCACCGTGCTGCCGGCGGTCACGGCCGCGCAAGCGGTCGCAGCGGCCGCCGGCGCACCGCTCGGCGGAGACTACGCGGTGATGTCTTTGTCCGACCGGCTCAAGCCGTGGGAGGTGATCGCCGACCGCCTGCGCACAGTGTCTGCGTCCGATCTGGTCCTGGCCATCTACAACCCGGCGTCCAGGTCACGCTCCACCCAGGTGGCGCTGGCCAGGCAGGTGCTGCTGGAGCACCGCCCGCCCGACACTCCGGTGGTGATCGGCCGTTCGGTCGGCCGGCCCGGCGGATCGGTGGAGACGACGACCCTGGGCGAGCTGGATCCGGCCACGATCGACATGCGCTGCCTACTCATCGTGGGCGCAGCCGGGACGCGGGTGTCCGGGGACCGGGTGTGGACGCAGAGATTCGTGCCGGCTGCCGAGCCTGCGCTGTAGTCGGGTTCGAGAAGGTCGTCCGGGTCCTCAGCCAGTACTTCCAGGTCGCCCGGGGCGGTTCCCGACCAGGTCCGGAATCGCTACCATCCCAATGGTTCTCGGAGTAACCCCATTCGCGACGAGCCCGCCACGTTCCTCGCCGCCGAAGTCGTCGATCACGCGTTCGACGAACAGCAGTACATCATTTGTAGAGGGCGTCGTCGAGGCACTGCATCGTGCGGGCGACTCCACCGAGGAGTTGGGCGCCATGTGGGATCGGTGGAACACGCCACGGCGCGGCGGCGCCCGCCGGCTGCTCGACCACCCGCCTCTGAAAGCCGACGTGCGGCCAGACCTCGACATCGAGGCCGCTGCCGACGTACTGACCGTGCTTAACAACCCCGAGCTCCACTACGTGTACGTCACCAGGGGGCACTGGGAAGAATCGACGTTCGAGGCCTGGCTTGCCGACGCCATGCACCGACTCATCCTCACTCCAGCCGGACCCTAGAAGCGTTGGAGGCGCGGCTGATACGCACGACTCGCGGATGGTCGGACGCTACGCACCGATAGCGGAAGGTCCGGGTGCGCGTAGCGCCCACAACGCGGCATGAGCGGGCGACCCATCGACCGACTTCGCGCGCATCGGCCACGTCGAGAGCATCCAGCTCGCGGGTAGGGCCTATCGGTACCACTTCATTCCGACGCCAGGCGTGCTGCCGATACCCACGGACCACGTCGTAGCGGCAGCCGGTCCGCTCGGCATCGCCGATTGGGAATTTTCGCGGACCCACTGGGCGGTGAAGGGCACGATCTGTACGGAGCGTTGTTCTCGCGTCTGTTGCCGCCAGTGTCCCCGAAGGTGTTCGCACTCCCCTTAGCCCGGATCCACCGACTGGCTTGGTTGTTGATCATGGAATTGAATAGTTGA
>CAXUHA010000013.1:0-31077 GCA_964250735.1 uncultured Nakamurella sp.
CGGGCCGAGCTCCAACGACATGTTTCCCCTTACGCTCCACCAGGATACGGGCGTCCACTCATCGTGGGTACGGGACACCGAGGACGAATAGTTCCGCTCCGGGAACGGCTATCGACACTGGTCGCCCCTCCCGCTTGGTCAAACGAGGCTTCTGATTGTTCGGTGCCCTGACATGCTGTCGAGTGACCGGAGGGGCAGTGACAATGAGTGCCAGGTTCCGAGCTCGGAGATACCTTGTCAACAAAGTGGTTGCGCGGGCAGCCGCCTGGGCGGTGAGACAGCCCGACGTTCGTGCGTGCATCGTTGTCGGCTCCTACGCCTATGGGCGGCCAAGGATGGCCAGCGACGTCGACCTGGTGATCCTCTCAGAGACGCCGCGCCGCCACCTTGACAACCTTGACTTCATCTCTGAAATCGCTCCACGAGGTCGGCTCGTCCGAAGCGTGCAGTGGGGCCCGATGCACGAACGCCGCGTACGACTTCCCGGCGGCCTCCTCGTTGAGTTCGGGATCACCGCACCCGGTTGGGCGGCGGTGCCACTGGATGCACGAACCGCCAAGGTTCTCACCGACGGATGCAAGGTTCTCACCGACCGGCGGACCAACGGGAGGGACCGGCTCGACACCGACCACCCTTCATGGTCATACTTATGACTATGTCAACTGTGATGTCATTAGCAAGCGTAAAGGCTCACCTATCAGAGCTGGTCGCGCGCGTGCACACACAGCACGAGCGCGTCACCGTCACCGTGCACGGTGAGCCGTCGGCAGTCCTGATCGCCACCGACGACCTTGAGTCCCTCGAAGAGACGATTGCAATCCTTTCCGATCCTGGCACGATTCAGCGGCTGGCATCCTCTGATGCGGAGCTGGCACGCGGTGAAGGCGAGTCCGAGACTCATCTCGCCCAGGCGATGGCGGAGCGGCGCAGGCGCTCTGTGTGACGCACGCTGCTGATCGTTATTCGCTCGTCATCACGCCCACTGCTCGACGTCAGCTTGCCGACCGCCTGCCCGAGGCGGCGGCGTTCGCGGCGTATGAGTTCATCGTGGGGCCGCTTCTGGACAACCCTCACCGCGTCGGTAAACGCCTCCGAGCACCGTTGGCCGACCGTCACAGCGCCCGGCGCGGGACCTATCGCGTCATCTACCGGGTTGATGACACTCAGCGAACTGTGACTGTCGTCGACGTTGCACATCGTCGTGACGCATATCGCGGCAACCACTGACCGCTGCCGACGCCGCGGACCAGCCCAGGACCGGCCCGAGAACTGCGGCGCGTCCCAGTGCGGGACCGGTGACCGATCAGCGATCCGCGATGGGGACGGCTGGCGCTTGCTCTGCACGAGCGTTGCAAGCATAATGTAAGCATGCCCAATGTACTGGTTCGCGACGTCCCAGATGAAGTCCACCGAGCGCTACAACGCAAGGCTGAGCAGCGACACCAGTCGTTGCAGCAATATCTATCCGCCGAGCTCCAGCATCTCGCCACGCGCCGCTCGATCGACGACGTCCTCAACGATGTCGAGGCCCAGAACGGCGGTCGTGTCGGCTTCGCCACGGCTATTGCCGATCTGGACGACGAGCGCTCCGCACGGTGACAACTCCGTCGAGTGCCGCGTGATTGTTGTCGACGCGTCGGTCCTGGCCAACGCTCTGGCCGACGACGAGAACGACGGAGACGCCGCTCGCAGCGAGCTACGCGCCGCCGACGACATCGCTGCCCCCGACCTCATCGACGTCGAGACAGTGTCGGTGCTGCGCAAGGGATGGCTCCGCCGCACGCTCACCGATCAGCGCTTCGCCGTCGCCATCGCGCACCTGCAGCAGCTCGACTTCGACCGCATTCCGACGCTGCGCCTCATGCCGCGCGCTTTCGAGCTGCGCGCCAACGTCAGCGCCTACGACGCCTGCTACGTCGCACTCGCCGAGCAGTTGGGCTGCGAACTGCTCACCGTCGATGGGCGGCTGGCGAACGCAAGCGGCCCGCGCTGCTCGATCCGCGTCTTGCGCTGAAACCGCAAAACCTCACCGGAGCGCCCGGTTGAGGATCCTCGTGCGGAACGCAATGAGCGATCGCTGACCGGGCGGCTGACCTACGAGCTGCGTTGGGAACGCAGTTGGGCTATGAAGGCGTGGTGATCCGCGGGGCTGTCTACCGGATCGACCTTGGACAACCCCGGGGGCATGAGCAACACGGCAAACGTCTAGGGCTGGTCGTGTCCCCGTCGGATTCACCTCTCTCGGTTGCAACCGTCGTCCCAACCTCGACCTCGGCCGGGCCGTCGCTGCATCGCCCCGAGCTTGAAATCGCCGGCCGACCGACACGGATGCTGATCGACCAGATCCGATCCATCGAGACCAACTACATCGTGGGCGATCCGGTCGACTACCTGAGCCGAGACGAACTTGCCGAGGTGGAACTCGCGCTCGCCCACTACCTCGGCATTCAAGGCGCCGCCCCACCACGATCTTCGCGAAGCACCTCCTAAGCCCGCCATCGACCATCAGTGAGCTCGTAGATGATGACGCCAGGCAATGCCTACGGGAGTTCCGCGTTCATCGTGCAGACAGGCGTTCGTCCGATCGTCGATATGCTGGTGTCCTGCGCCGGAGATTCGTTTCAACAGGCGTCCGAGGGTGAGATGTGGTCGGCCCGCGCGGTCCCGGAGCCCACTGAGCATGCGCTCCCTCGTCTGGACAACGCCTGCGGGGCGTGCCAAGTCGATGCTGGCGGTGCCAAGACGAGCCGACAGGCGGTCAGACTGGAGCCCGGATCGGGAACTCGGTCAGCATGGTCCGGGCGAATTCGGCCAGGACATCGGCCAGCCTCATCGCTCGGCCATGCCCGGGGCGCGTCGGCGGGGCACGTCCGGAGGCCGGGTCGTCGAAACCGTCAGTCGCCTTGACGGGGCTGTTACATTACCGATGCATCTGGCATCAATAGGACGTAAGGAATACCCGACAGACTACTATTTGGAGCCTTCTGGCAACGGAGAGTGACGGAATTGCGCATGGTAAAAAATGGGGCACCTCCACCATTCCGCGTGTCATTCCCGTCCGTGAAGGATGCCGGCCTCAGCCGAATTGCTCCCGCTCGGGCGTCCGATCGCCGTGGATGAGAACAGTGATGGCACGCCAGGTGGCCGGACGTCGCCGTACCTGCCGACCGGGACAGTGATCGGCTCGTACCAGATAGAGTCCTATATCGACCGCGGTGGCATGGCATTTGTTTATCTGGCCCTGGATCTACGCCTGAACCGGCGGGTCGCATTCAAGGTGCTCGCTCCAGAGGTCGCAATGGGCTCCGATTTCCGCGAGCGATTCCTGCGAGAATCGCGTTTTGCGGCGTCCATCGACCACCCCAATATCGTGCCGATTTATGAGGCCGGGGAAGCCGACGGCCTGCTCTACATCGCCATGCGTTATGTCGAGGGGGTCAACCTGGACACGCTGCTACGGTCCAGCGGACGCCTGGAGCCCCCTCGCGCGATCGCCATCCTCGCCCCGGTGGCCGACGCGTTGGACACCGCACACGATGCCGGACTCGTCCATCGCGATGTGAAGCCGGCCAACATCCTGCTGGCCACGCCGACCGGTCGCGGCCGGGATGCACATGAGCACGTCTACCTGAGCGATTTCGGCGTCACCAAACGCACGTCGGCCTTCACGAAGCTCACCGCGACCGGCCACCTGATAGGGACGATGGCGTATACGGCCCCGGAGCAGATCAGGGGCGAGCCGCTCGATGCCCGGAGCGATTTGTACGCATTCGGCTGTGTGGCATACGAATGTCTCACGGGTGTGCCGCCATTCGTCAGGGACGATCAGGCGGCCTTGTTGTGGGCTCATCTCAGCGAGCCGCCCGCGCCGATCTCCGACTTCCGCCCGGACTTGCGCGGCGCCGACGCAGTGGTGACGCGCGCGCTCGCCAAAGAGCCGCGCGATCGCTACCAGACCTGCGAGCAGTTCATCTCCGCGTTGTCGGCAGCGCTCGTCTCGCATCACCATGCGGCCGCCCCCGCCGTTCCGGCGGATTCGACCGCCAGATCGGACCCCACACCGGGCCCGCTGCCGGCCGGGCGGAACGTCAATGTGCCGGACGACCCTACGGCGCGGACGGTGTTGATCAGGCCGAACGTCTCGCACCCACCGGATCCGCTGGCCACCGCCGCCGCGGGTCCGCCGAGCCGACCAGGTGGCCCGCCGCCACAGTTCGCGGCCCCGGCTCCCCGAAGCAGACGACGCCGTACCGGCCTTGCCGCAGCAGCAGTCGCCGTCCTGGCCATCGTCATCATCGTGGTCGGCGTATCCGTGTTCGCCGGTCGATCCCACACCACCGCCTCCGGCACCACCCAGCCCGGTGCGGCGGCCGCATCTTCGACGACGACACCAACGAGCACCGATGCCGCGGCCACTGCGCCGGTGTTGGGCCGTGTGACCACATCGGCCGGCAAGCCGATGCAGTCCAATCCGCAGATGCCCATGCCCGGTGCTTCTTCTCGGGTCAAGACATCTGCGTCCCACACGTCTGCCGCCGCCACGAATATGGCCGGCATGGACATGGGCGGCATGGACATGGGCGGCACCGCGACGACCCATTCAGCGCCTTCCACCGTGTCCAACCACCCGCTGCCCGGGCTCGCCTTCCCTACCATCACCGGCAAGATCAGCATCGGCGGCCACCCGGGGTTCATCGCCCTGTCGCCGGACGGGACGAACGCCTACGTCGCCGACGGGAGCGCCAATCGGGTAGCCGTGATCGGAACCGAGGACGATCAATCGCACGGCTACATCCCGATCAGCGAAGGAACGCCGCGGTTCATCGCCTTCTCGCCGGACGGCAAGACGATCTACGTCAGCGTGTCGAACGCAGACAAAACCGTCAACGCGGTGGCCATCCTGGACGCCGCTACGGCCAGTGAGATGAGTTCCATCAAGGTGGACAAAGGACCCTTCGCGTTGGCGGTGAGTCCCGACGGGCGATACCTGCTCGTCCCGAGCCACGACACCGGCATCCTCGATGTGATCGACCTGAGCAAGCGAGCCGTGATCAAGCGGCTCCCTGTACCGGCCAACCCGCATTGGGTCACCTTCTCCCGCGACGGAAAACGCGCCTACATCGCCAATCACGAATCCAATGTGGTCACCGTCCTGGACGTCGCATCGCAGCGGATCATCAAGACCATTCCAGTGGGAAACAGCCCGCACAGCGTGGCCGTGTCGCCCAATGGCAGCCAGGTTGCCGTCGTCTGTTACGTCAGCAACAACGTCTATCTGATCAACGCGGCCACGCTCGGGGTGACGACGTCCATCGCCGTCGGCGCCGGTCCCCGCGACGTGGTGTATTCACCGGACGGCCGGTTGCTCTACATCGCCAACGAGGGCGGGAACTCACTGTCCGTCGTCGACACGAAGACCCGGCGATCGCTGGGGGTCGTGCCCACCGATTCGCCGGAAGCCGTCGCCGTGGTGCCGGACGGGCACAAGGCGTACGTGACCAACCTGAACAACGGAACGGTCACCATCATCAAGACCGCCTGAGACGAGGCGTTAACCGGTGGAGGTGTGTCGGTACCCCGACGTAGCCTGGGCCGGTCATGTCGAACACGTCGTCAGCAACGAAACCACGCCCCACCGGACCCGATCGGTCCAACGGGGCACCAGCCGCGGGGGGAACGCCCCCGGCGGCGCGCACGCGAACCGTCGAATCGCTGCGACGACTGCTTCCTTTTGCCCGGCCGGCCTTGCCGTCGCTGGGCGCTTCCGCCCTCGCCGCGATTGTGGCCACCCTGTGCGGGCTGGCGTTCCCGCTGGTCATCCAGTGGATCATCGACGGTCCGATCGCCCGGCACCGGTTGCCCGAGCTGTGGCCGCCGGCCCTGTTGTTGGTCGGGCTGGGCGTGGCCGAAGCTGTCCTGTTCTGGGTGCGCCGGGTGCTCTCCGCCCGGCCGACCGTGCGGGTCGAGGCCAGCATGCGGGCCGCCCTGTACGAACGTCTGCAGAAGCTGCCGGTCGCCTTTCACGATCGTTGGCCCGCCGGCCAGCTGATGTCCCGGGCCGTGTCCGACCTGTCGACCATCCGCCGCTTCCTCTCCTTCGGTCTGGTGTTTCTGGCGGTCAACCTGGCCACATTCGTGGTCGGTGTCGGCATTCTGCTGGTCCTGTCGTGGCAACTCGGTCTAATCGTGGCGGCGCTCGCCGTTCCGTTGGTGCTGCTCTCCTTCCAGTACGAGTCGCGCTACCAGATACTCGCCCGCCGGTCCCAGGACCAGGTCGGCGATCTGGCCACCGTCGTCGAGGAATCCGTGCTCGGGGTCCGCATCCTGAAGGCCTTCGGGCGCAGCGCCCATCTCGGGCAGTCCTTTCTCCGCCAGGCCGGGGAACTCAAAGCGACCGAACTGACCAAAGCGCGGGTCATCTCGGTGTTGTGGGCGGTGATCATCGCCCTTCCGGAGATCGCCCTGGGTATCACCCTGGTCCTGGGCATTCGTGAGGTCGCCGCCGGCACCCTGTCTCCGGGCACTCTGGTCGCCTTTTTCGGCACCGCCATGAGCTTGCGCTGGCCGATCGATTCGATCGGCTGGTTGCTGGCCATGGCGAACGACACGGCGGCGGCCTCGGAACGCTACTTCGAGGTGCTGGACTCCCCGCTGACCGTGACGTCACCGGCTGATCCCGCGCCGGCGCCCCGAGCCGCCGGCCATCTGGTGTTGGACGGCGTCCGTTTCCAGTTCTCCGACGCGCGCCCCCGGGCGGGGCGGTCGGCGGAGCTGCTCCGAGGCGTCGACCTGGAGTTGCGGCCGGGGGAAACGGTCGCGCTCGTCGGTGCCACCGGTTCCGGCAAGACCACGCTCACCTCGCTGATCAACCGGTTGTACGACGTGACGGGCGGCTCCATCCGATTGGACGGGGTCGACATCACCGACCTTGACCTGGATGTGCTGCGGTCCCGGGTGTCCGTGGCGTTCGAGGAGCCCACCCTGTTCTCGGCCTCCGTCCGGGAGAACGTGCTGATGGGCAAGCCCGGCGGATCGGATGAGGAAGTCCACGCCGCTCTGGCGGTGGCGCAGGCTGACTTCGTCCGGGACCTGCCCTGGGGTCTGGACACCCGCATCGGTGAGCAGGGGCTGTCGTTGTCCGGCGGGCAACGTCAACGCCTGGCGCTGGCCAGGGCCGTGGTCGCCCGTCCCGCCGTGCTGGTCATGGACGACCCGCTGTCCGCCCTGGACATCCACACCGAGGCGCAGGTGGAACGGGCGCTGCGGTCGGTGCTCGGCTCCACCACCGCCCTGATCGTCGCCCATCGTGCGTCCACGGTGATGCTGGCCGACCGGGTCGCCTTGCTCGAGGACGGCCGGATCACCGCCACCGGAACCCACTCGGAGCTGATGGCGACCGTGCCGGCCTACCGCGACCTGCTGGCCAGCCACGCTGACCAGAACGCTGGAAACGCGCGCTCCGGAAAGGAGTTCCGCGCATGACGACCACCCCGGCGGGCCCGCTGGATCCGGTGACGGACGACGACTGGCGCGGCGTCGCATCAGAGGACAACGCCGACATCTCGGTAGCGGTCGGTATCAAGCTGCAGGCCAGGTCACGACGTCTGCTCCGGTCCCTGGTGCGTCCGTACCGGCTGCTCGCAGCGCTGACCACGCTGGTCGTGGTGATCAGTGAACTGGCCTACCTGGTCGGCCCGCTGATCGTCGCCTACGGCATCGACACGGCGGTGCCGGCGCTGGCCAGGGGGGACGGCGGTCCCCTCACCTTCACCGCGATCTCCTATCTGGGCGCAGGGATGGTCAATGCCCTGTCCAAGATGGTTTTCATCCGGCTCTCCGCGCGCATCTCCCAGGCGGTGATGCTGGATCTGCGCAGCCGGGTCTTCCAACATTCGCAGGCGCTGAGCCTGTCGTTCCACGAGCGGTACACGTCCGGCCGGGTCATCGCCCGGATGACGAGCGACCTGGACACCCTCTCCGAGCTGATGGAACAGGGCCTGGACGGCTTGGTCTCCGGTCTGCTGTCGGTGGTGGGGATCAGCATTGCGCTGCTGTTCCTCGACCTACCGCTCGGGCTGATCGCGCTGGCCGCCTTCATCCCGATCCTGTGGCTCACCCGGTGGTTCCAGGGTGTCTCCCGGGTCATCTACCGGCGCACCAGAACGGCGATCGCGTCGCTGATCGTGCAGTTCACCGAGACGATGAACGGGCTGCGGGCGGTCCTGACGTTCCGCCGGGAGGCGCGCAACGAGGCAATCTTCGCCACGTTCAACAGCGAGAACGCGGAAGCCAACGGCGACGGCATGATCGCGCTGGCGAAATACACGCCGGCCGTGCGGATGATCGGCAACCTGACCCTGACCACAGTGATGATCGTCGGTGCGGTCCAGGTGATCAACGGCGGCCTGGAAATCGGTGTGCTGGCCGCGTTTCTGCTCTACGTGCGGCGGATGTACGACCCGCTGGACGAATTGGCCATGTTCTACAACTCCTACCAATCGGCCGCCGCGGCGTTGGAGAAGCTGTCCGGCCTGCTCGAAGAGGTGCCGGGCGTTCCGGAGCCATCGGCCCCGGTCGCGTTGCCCGACGTCATCGGCCACGTGCGGTTCGAGAACGTCCGCTTCTCCTACCATCCGCAGGTGGAGATCATTCCGAGCTTCAGCCTGGACCTGCCCGCCGGTCAGACCCTGGCCGTGGTCGGGGCGACCGGCGCGGGCAAGTCGACCCTGGCCAAACTGCTCGCCCGGTTCTACGACCCGTCTGAGGGACGGGTCCTGTTGGACGGCGTCGACATCGCCTCGTTATCCACGGCCGACCTCCGCCGCGGCGTCGTCATGGTCACCCAGGAGTCGTTCCTGTTCTCCGGCTCGGTGGCGGACAACATCGCGTTGGGCAGGCCGTGGGCGACGAGGGCGGAGATCGAGGCGGCGGCCGACGAAATCGGTGCCGGTCGCTTCATCAGGGCGCTCCCGGAAGGGTTCGACACCGACGTGCGCAAGCGGGGCGGCCGGTTGTCCGCGGGACAGCGGCAGTTGGTCGGGTTCGCCCGGGCGCTGCTGGCCGATCCGGCGGTGCTGATCCTCGACGAGGCGACCGCGTCGCTCGACATCCCGTCCGAGCGGGCCGTCCAGGCCGCGCTGCACACGGTGTTGCACAACCGGACCGCGGTGATCATCGCGCACCGGCTCTCCACGGTGGCCATCGCCGACCGGGTGTTGGTGATGGAGCACGGCCGCATCCTGGAGGACGGCAGCCCGGCCGATCTGATCAGCGGCGGCGGGCAGTTCGCCGGTCTGCACACCGCCTGGCAGGACTCACTGGTCTGAGGCCCGTGCCTGGCCCTGGCCCTGGCCCTGGCCCTGGCCTGGGGCTGGGAGCTGGGGGCTGGGTCAGGCCACCAGGAAGAGGAACGCCGAAACCCAGCCGGCCAGCACCCCGACCACCGCCCCGCCGGCGATCCAGCGCAGCACCGGCAACCCTCGGGACAGCCAGAGCGCAGGTCCGAGACCGACGGCCACCACCAGGTTGACGATGACGGCCAGGACGGGGCGTCCCGACAGGCCGGCCGACAGTACATAGACAGCGAACGACACGAGGAACACGGCGAATCCGGCCACGGTCAAACCCGGTCCCCACGGCACCGGCTCACCGCCCTCGCGCCACTCCTCCACCCAGGCCCAGTCCTTGGTTTCCCCGTCCACAGGTTCGTCCGACTCTGCGTCCGCCCACGGGTTTTCCGAGCTCGCTGCCACATCCTGGGGGTCCGCCGACCGCAGATCGGCTCCCTGGATCGGTGCGACGTCACCGCCGGTCCCCGACCCGCCGAACGGTCCGCCCGTCACCGGTCCTGCCTCATCGGATCAGTGTGCCGCACGAGCGCATCTCGGCGCAGTCGAGTGCGTCCTGGCGCAGCGTTTCACGACCCGCGAACGTCGGAGATCTCGGCGAAGGCGATCGCGCCGGCCGTGGCCACGTTCAACGAATCCACGCCCGGCGCCATCGGGATCCGCACCTGCAGATCCGCGGCCGCCAGAGCTTCGTCGGTCAGCCCGGGACCTTCCGACCCGAGGAGCAGAGCGATCCGCCGGCGGACCGGTCCGCCGTCGTGCAGGCCGGCCTGGCGCAGCGGCGTGGCACCCGGGCGCGGCGTCAAGGCGACGACGCTGAAGCCCGAGCGGCGCAGTAGCGCGGCCGACTCCGGCCAGGGACCGGGCAGCTCGGCGAACGGCACCAGCAGGACGGTGCCCATCGACACCCGCACGCTCCGGCGGTAGAGCGGATCGGCGCAGCCGGGGCCGAGCAGCACGACGCCGATGCCCAGGGCCGCGGCATTCCGGAAGATCGCACCCAGGTTCTCGTGATCCCCGACCCCTTCGAGCACCGCTGCCGATCCGGCGGTCACCAGCAGGTCGGCGATCGGCGGGAAAGAGATCCGGTCCGCGGTGGCCAGCACCCCGCGATTGAGGTGAAACCCCACGACGGCAGCCATCAGTTCTTCGGTGGCGACGAGAAAGGGCGCCTCCACCCGGCCCAAATCGGCGCGCAGTTCGTCGAAGCGGCGTCGAACGCCGAGCAACGCCCGGATCGGATAGGCGGAATCGATCAGCCGGCGCACGACCACCGTTCCTTCGGCGATGACCAGCCCGCGGCCACCCGGCCGATCCGGTCGTCGGTCGGCGGTGGTCAGATCACGGAAGTCGTCCAGTCGAGGATCGGCCGGGTCGGTGATGGTGATCGGATCCGACACGGGGAACCGCCGGGCCGATCAGCGGGCGGCGAGATCGTTCAGGATCGCGGCGGCGCGGTGCAGGATCTCGCGGTCCTTGACCGACAGGTCGGCCAACTGTTGGGCCAGCCACGCCTCTCGAGCCTCGATGTAGGTTTCCATCCGGCGCACACCCTCCTCGGTGATCTCGAGCAGCACCTGGCGCCCGTCGGCCGGATTGTCCTTGCGGACCACCACGTTGGCCGCTTCCAGCCCGTCCACGACCCGGGTGATCGACGGCGGCCTGACCTGTTCGCGGACGGCCAGCTCGCCGGCCGTGATGGGGCCTTCCCGCCAGATGATGGCCAGCGCCGAGATCTGCGTGAGGGTCAGATCGTGCGTGGGATGTTGCTGACGCAAGCGCCGCGTTAGCCGGTGGATCGCCAACCTCAGTTCGTTGGCGAGCGGAGCTACGTCGGGCATCTCGTTACCCTACTATCCGGCCCTGGGGCAGAACCGCGACCATACAGTCCGTGGCGAACCCGGGGCTGTACGGCCGGCGGCGAACCTGAGGGCTGTCCGGCCCTGTGGCAAATCGGCGGCGATCAGCGCCGGTAGGCCCGGGGCCGTCATCATCGGCGACCGGACCCGTTCAACCCCGACGAAACGGGCCGGGTAGCGGTAGGTAGCCCGCACCGGCCAGGAGGTACACGTACTCCGGATCGGTGACGCCGACCTGCCGGAACGGACCGAGGGCCTCGACCCGTTTGCGGGCCGCCTCCAGACGCACCCGGACCGCGTTCGCCGTCACGCCCAGCCGCTTCGCGGCGGTTTCCAGCAGCAGCGTCTCGGGTGTGATGACCGGCGGCCACATCAGATGGGGACCGAACACCGCGGTCACGGCTTCGAACTGAGACTTGGTCAAGCCCTGCTGACGGCTTTTCAGTTGCGTCTGCTGGATGTTGTCCTCGTTCTGTACCGGCGTCAGCGTGAAGCCGGCCGGCAGCTCACCGGATTCCAGGAGCACCCAGTGGTGCACCTTCTCGTTCGCGCCCACGAGTAGGACACCGATCCTCGGCCACCTCTTGAGGATCGTGTTGCCCGCCTGCACCCATGTCGGGCGCTGCCCCCAGGGATACACCCACGCATGGTTGGAGTTGGTGATCTGCATCTCCCACCCCGACTGCCGCGCCGTGACGGCCAGGCCGCGGCGCGAGATACCAGGGTCGGGCGGTTCCACCCCGATCCGCAGATCGGCGGCCCGTCCCAGCCACACCCGGTGATCCTGGCTCACCGTGACGTCGGCCGTCGGCACCCGCCACGTCTGGGTATCGGTGTCGAACTCGACGGAGATCACCCGGTCCATGTCACCGGTCCCGACCGGACGCCGGGCCTGCGATGAATCGCACGGCGCGCACGGGGCGCACCGGGCGCACGGCGCACTCCCCGCCGCGCGACACCCCGGGTGACCCACCTGCGCATTTTGTGTCCTCCACGTTCAGTGCTGCGCCCGCGATGCGGGCCGTACCCGTGATGCCGCGCACCCTGGCCTGTCAGTCAAGTTAACCCGGCACTGGAAAGTCAACCCTGGCCCCCACCATGCCTGGTCTGCCACAGCCTGCTCCAGAACAGGATTGTCCCCCGGTCGCCGACGGAGTTTCCTTCACATCAGCAGGCCATTCCATTTCAACCAGGCCGGCACGCATTCTCTCGGAGAAAGGAACACGGTGAACAACCTCTCGGTCCCCACCGCTCCACCGCAATACCGGCCGTCCGCCAGCCCGGCTGGATCGGCTTCCGCCCCCGCGTCGTCCTCACGCCTGGGCGATCTCACGCCCGAATTGATCGACTCCGATATCTGGACCGACGATATGGTCGCGGCCGCCGGAATTCCCGTCGTCGACACCAAATTCGTCACGGTCGGCGGCGGAATCGGCTCTTTCGTGACCGTCGATTACCTCCGGATCTACGGTGTGCCGATCTCCGACATCAGGGTGCTCACCCAACTGGATACGCCATGGTCCAGCTATGAATACCTGACCCGGGTCTCCCAGATCCCCCGCGGTGAGCGTCTTCGTTCGGATTCCTCGTCCACCCCGGACAATCTCTGGGGCTTTCCCAGCTATGCCGTACGCGAGGCCTTCGCTGCGCATTCGGTCAAAGGCTTCTTTGCTCCGCTGTGCCAGGTCCTTCTGGAACCGATTTTCGCCGACTACTACACGCCGCGGGCCGGTCAGGCTTTCAAGACGATGCAACGTGAGCACGACCGCATCGATTATGCGCAGTGCGTACGCCGCGGCCAGGTCCGGATGGTGCGGAGGCGTCGGGAGGGCGGGTATTTCACGATTCTTACTCCCCCGGCCGGCTCGTCCTCGACCATGCGGGTCGCCTACCGCAGCCCGTTCGTCCATGTCGCGGTCGGCTACCCGGGTCTGCGACTCCTTCCGGATCTGCAGGCCTACCGCGAGCGGTACCGGGATCCCTCCAGGGTCGTCAACGCCTACGAACCGCACGAACACGTCTACCAGCAGTTGGCCCGTCGACCCGGACGGGTGGTGGTCCGGGGCGGTGGCATCGTGGCCTCCCGTGTGCTGCAGCGGTTGATCGACGACCGCGACCGCCTCGGCCTGCAGACCGATATCGTGCACATCTTCCGCACGTACATCAGCGGCGCCCACGGTCCGAGCATCTTCAAGCGGCGCAAAGGCGGCGACGGATGGGCCTACCAGGGTTTCAACTATCCGAAATCGGTGTGGGGCGGCCAACTCAAGGCCAGCATCCGGGAACTCGACGGAGCCGACCGGGCCAAGGCCTACCAAGAGATGGGCGGCACGAACACGCCGATCCGCAAGCAGTGGCAGTCGCAGCTCAAACGTGGCCGGGCTCAGGGCTGGTACCGAACGGTGACCGGTGAGGTCACTGATCTGCGACCCGCACCCGTTGATGAGCAGGTGGTGACCGATCTGGCCACGGCGGCCGGACCGGTCCAGATCCAGGCCGACTTCGTCATCGACTGCACCGGTCTGGAGGCTGACATCCGCGAGCACCGACTGCTGGCCGACCTGCTCGACCATAGCGGTGCGGGCCGAAATCCGGTCGGACGACTGGATGTGGAACGCACCTTCGAAGTGGTCGGGACCCGAAGCCGCCCCGGCCGGATGTACGCGTCCGGAAGCGCGACTCTGGGCGGTCCGTTCCCGGGCGTGGACACCTTTCTCGGTTTGCAGATCGCCGCTCAGGAAATTTGTGACGATCTGGTGACGCTCGGGTTCTGCACACGATTCGGCCCGGTCAGATCCATTCGCCAATGGTGGCGATGGGCCCGGAACAAGAAGATCTAGGAGAACGACGATGGTGCCCACTCTCTACGGCCGCATGCAAACTCGCATCGTGCTGTTGGCGTTGGTCGGCGGAATGTGGACGCTGGCCATCACCCCTCTTCTGCCGACCGGGGCAGAGACGGCCGCCGCCTATCGCGCCGCTTTCCTGGTACTGGCGTACGTGATGATTCTCGGAATCGCCTGGGAATTGCTCTACCACATGTTCCAGCAGTTCCGGTGGGAAAAGGATTGGCCCACCTTCTTCGGTCTGATCACCGCCATCCCGGAGGGCGCCTTGTTGTGGCGGCTCCAGGCGGCCGGCATGACGCCCGGAGTGAAAGACGTTCCGCTTTCGGCATACCTGTGGCAATTCATCACCACCTGGCTGGTCGTGTGGCTCATTGCGAATGGACCAATCAAAGTTCTTTCCGTGCACTGGCGCTTTCGAGGAGGACGATTCTGGTGATAACAACTTTGGATGAGTTTCGCGGTGAGGTGGTCACCGGTTCGCATCTCGTTCTACGTGTCCCGGGGGTGGCAGCGGTGGTTCGGACCGACCACCCGGTGAGCGACGCGGTTCTGGATCTGCTCACGTTGATCCAGGCCACGGCCGCAGAAGCGGGCCCATGCCCGGGCCGCGAACTGGCCTTCAGCCTGGCGCGCTGGGTGACACGCACCCCGGTGGTACCGGAATTGCCCGCCCCCGTGGTGCCGGAGTTCGGGATCGTGGCCGCCACCGACGACGGGATCGCCGTCTTCATGACCGGCGAGGTGACGTTCGAGGAACTGGTTCGGGACGGCGCCGACCATCGGCCGCAGCAATCGCGCCGGCTGTCGGGCCGTTCTGCATTGTGCTTCGTCGACCGGGTGCTACCCCGGCCGACGGGTCCGATCGCCTTACGGGTGTCCGCCCGCACCGATATCCCGGCCGGGTCAACCATCGGGCCGGACGACCAAGCCGGCTGGACCAGCCGTGTTCCGGGTCTGGTTCACGGGCTCGTCCCCGGCGGTGGCATCATCCTGCGCCCCCGCGGGACGCATCGCGCACCCGCCGACCCAGCGCCTCCCGCGCATCCCGCGGCTCCCGCGCCTCCCGAACCGCCAGCGCACCCCGCGCACACCGACCCGCCAGCGCACCCCGCGCACACCGACCCGCCAGCGCACGACGTGGTGACGCCGGAGAGGGTGACGGACGCCTCAGCGAGCGCCCCGGAGGAGGTGTCGCCGGCGCCCGCCCCGGTCCCGTCTGATCCGAGGGCGGTCGAGGGTTTCCAATGTTCACGCGGACACCTGAACAATCCCCGTGTCGCGTTCTGTGCGGCCTGCGGTATCCGGATGGATGAACTCACCGGGATCAAGGTGGCAGGGATCCGGCCGCCATTGGGAGTTGTCGTGCTGGACATCGGTTCCAGCTTCGTCGTGGACGAGGATTGCCTGCTCGGCCGACGCCCGGAATTGGACGACGAGGTCATCACCCACCGGCTCAGGCCGGTACGCCTGGATGACTCCAGCAACACCCTGTCCCGGGCACATGCCGAGATCCGCCTGCACAACTGGGATGTCCTGATCGTGGACCGCGGTTCGAGCAACGGCACCCACGTCAAGGAGCCGGCGGCGCAGGAATGGCGTGTGCTGGTCCCGCACCAGCCGTTCGTGCTGCGGTCCGGCGCCCAGGTGAGGATCGGCACCCGCACATTCACGTTCCAATCGGCGCAGTCCCAGCTGAATTGAATTCTGATCCTCCGCTTCACATTTGGTGAACCCTAACCGTCGTCGTCCCCATCAGAATAAGGAGAACAAGATGGACACAGTGGCCATTGTCATCTCGGACATCGCCATCATCATGATCGCCGCGAGAGTTTTCGGCCGGCTCGCACAAAAGGTCGGCCAGCCACCCGTGGTCGGCGAGATCGTCGCCGGAATAGCCCTCGGCCCCAGCCTGCTCGGATTGCTGCCCGGACATCTCGACCACCGGATCTTCCCACCTGCCGTGCTGCCCTACCTGTCGATGTTCGCCCAGCTCGGACTGGTGCTCTTCATGTTCGTCGTGGGCCTGGAACTCGACGTAGCGCTCATCGCAGGCCGCAAGAAGGTGGCCGTGACCATTTCGATGTGCTCGGTCGCGCTGCCGTTCGTGTTGGGTTCCGGCCTGGGATATCTGCTGTACCGGACGCACGCCCACACCGACCACGGACTGGTGAAACCCCTGGCCCTGTCATTGTTCGTCGGAGTCGCGATGTCGATCACCGCCTTCCCCGTACTCGGCCGGATCCTGTCCGACCGCGGCATGACCCGCACGCCGTCCGGGGTACTGGCCCTGTCCTGTGCGGCGGTCGACGATGTGGTGGCCTGGAGTCTGCTGGCCTTGGTGGTGGCGGTGGTGCAAGGTCACGGACCGGTGGGAGTGCTGCGGACGGTGGTGCTGACCGCCGCCTTCGCGGCGGTCATGTTCGGCCCGGTGAAGACCTGGTTGCGCAAGCTCAATGACTGGCACCGACGGGTGGGACATTTGACGCCCGAGATGTTGGGCATCGTCCTCATCGGCCTGCTGATGCCCTCGGCCGTCACCGAGATGATCGGTATTCATCCCATCTTCGGAGCGTTCATCTTCGGTACGGCCATGCCGCGCAAGGATGCGGCCGAGTTCCTTCGCGAGATCCTGCAGCGGTTGGAGCAGGTCACCATGCTGTTGCTCCTCCCGCTGTTCTTCGTGGTGACCGGTTTGGCCACTAATGCATCCGCCATTTCAACGTCTGGTCTCATGCAATTGGTTCTCGTCATTCTGGTCGCCGTGACCGGTAAGTTCGCGGGTGCATTTGGCGGAGCCCGGCTCATGCGGGTCGATCGGCGTCAGGCCGCGACCATCGGCGTCCTGATGAACACCCGCGGCCTCACCGAGCTGATCGTGTTGAACGTGGGCCGTCAACTGGGCGTCCTGGATCAGCAACTGTTCACCCTGTTGGTGATCATGGCCGTGGCGACCACCATCATGACGGCGCCGCTGCTGCGACTGCTGCACCGCAACCGTCCGGTGGACGGTGCTCCACTCCGGCTGCCGGTGTCGTCCACGACATCCGCCTGACGCATATCTGACGTCCGTCGCCCGGTCGAGCAATCGACCGGGCGACGGTCGTTCCATGCACAGAGCCTGATCAGGCGGTCAGGAGAACTGTGACGTTCCCGGCGTCCAGGTTCGCCACATAGGCTTTGGCCCCGTTCGGCAGCACGGCGATACTCTGCGGTGAGGTCGTGGAAATATTCGGGTAGGTCAGTGAGCCACCCGCGGGCACGACCGACACCGAGTTGCTCGACTCGTTCGCAATGTAGACGTAACGGCCGTCCGGCGAATACACCACATCACGGGGATTGTTGCCCACCGCGAGATGGTTGGCGACAGTGAGATTTCGGGTATTAACGAAGAACACGTCATTGCTCATGTAACAGACGACGGCGACCTGACTGCCATCCGGAGACACAGCGACGCTGTGCGGGCTATCTCCCACCGAAATGGTTTTGACCATCGTGCCGGACGCGACGTCGATCACCGTCAGGACGTTGGATTCGTGGTCGGCGACGAAGGCGCGCTTGCCGTCGGGCGTGAAGTCCACCCAATGCGGGTTGGGCGGCACCTTGATCCGGGCCACGATCGTCGGGGAAGTCGGGCCGGAAATCTTGACCACGTCCACTTGAGCGGTGAAATGGCTTGGCACGTAAAGATACTTACCGTCCGGGGTGACGGCCGGAGAATAAGGGATCTTGTCGACTGCGATGAACCCCGTTTCCTGGTCGGTCGAGGTGTCCAGGACGGCCACCGCATTCACCGTTCCGGAGTCGTTGTAGATGCTCACATAGGCGTGCCGACCATCCGGCGCAAACGTGATGAAGCGAGGCGGCCCCTGGGCGATCGTAATGAACGATGTCGACCTGTCCGTCGCGGTGTCGATGATTCTGACGATCTTGGCGTCGGTGTCGACCACATAGACGTACTTTCCGTCCGGCGTGACGGCGAGTGGACCGGGATGACCACCGAGCGTGATCGTGGCCCGGATTCGGGGAAGGGCCAGCGCCGCCAGGGGTTTGCCGGATTTCGGCGTAGCAGGGGTCGGTCTGACAGGGGGAATCGGCGCGGTGCTCGGGATGGCGGAAGACGTGGGCAGGACGTCAATGGAGGATTGCGCGGCCGTCGGGCCGGTCGTCGGCGCGGGCCCGCCGACGCCGGCCGGCTTCGTTACGGACGGGCTGGGACCGGACACCGCAGAGATCGGTGCGATGGTCGCGGACCCGGTGCGGGCTGAATCGTGCCCCGTAAAGAGTATGAGGGCCGTTCCCACCAGGACGGCCACGACGACCGCCGCCAGCGCGATTTGCACGGTCACCGGATTGGCCCGCCGCCTGGTGGGGACGCCGGTCACCGCAACCGATAGCGGCGGTTCACGTCTCACGGTGGACGCGGTGCCGGGGGGCCGGTGAGGTTCAGGCGACAGTCGCGGTTGGGTAGGCACCTGCGATTCGCCGCTGTCCTTCAGCAATTCGCCTGTGGTGACCTGGAGCGTCTCGGCCGTTGGCGGTGATGCCGATGCCCGGGCCTCAAACGCGTGTGAACCGTGCGGTGTCAATGCCTCGGCCAGTTCCACGGTGAACTGTTCACACGTCTGGTAACGATCGGCCGGATCTTTGGCGAGTGCGCGTGCCAGCACTGCGTCGGTGGCCCGGAGCTCTGGCCGAAACACCGAGACCGCCGTGGCCTGTTCGCTCAGGTGGGCCCATAGCAATGCGGCCTGGTCGTCCCGCACAAATGGCGGCACACCGGTTAGACATTCGTAGGCTACACAACCCAATGCGTACAGGTCAGTTCGGGCGTCCACGGGCTGACCCCGGATTTGTTCCGGCGCTGAATAGGCCATGGTTCCGACCAGGTGACCGGTGGCCGTCAATTTGGTGAGACCAGATGTGCGTTTCGTGACCCCGAAATCGCTGAGGTAGACGTGCTCGTGCCCATCTCGACCCCCACTCGTCGACAGCAAGATGTTCGCCGGCTTAACGTCCCGATGGACGAGACCTGCGTCGTGGGCGGCATCCAGTGCACGCGCGACGGCCGAGAGGATAACGATCAGGCGGTCCGGCGGTAGCGGGCCGAGCTGCCACAAGAGACTGTCCAGATTGTCGCCGCTCACATATCGCATGGCGATGTACAACAGCCCGTTTGCCTCATCTGCTTCGTAGATCGGCACGATGTTCGGATGATCGAGGGAAGCAGCGAAGCGTGACTCTCGCAGGAATCTTTCCCGAAAATCATTCTCCGAAGCGTGCTCCGGGGCAAGCACTTTCAGTGCGACAGTGCGATCCAATCGTTCGTCGGTGGCGCGGTAGACGAACGCCATCCCGCCCCGATCGATGAACGCGTCGATCCGGTACGAGCCGATTCTGGAACCGACCGGTAAGTACGGCGTCGTCTGACGACTGGGCTTGTCCGATTCTTGGTCAGCCACACCAATCACACCGCGGTGAAATCGAAGCGAACAGGTGAGGGGCAAGAGCCGCCAACAACGGGCTGATGGGCAATTCGTCCGTGGTCATCCAACCCCCGTGAGTCTTACACTCGTTAGCGTGTATGCCCGATACGTGGTCAATCATCACGCGACGGAGGGCAGAAAGGCAACCGACGCTCCGTGACCGTGGACGTGAGCCGCCGTCAGGTCAGACCGTCTTCGGCCAGAGCAATAGGCCCCCCCTGCGCGGCGACCACCGCAGCCGCCCGGTCGGACCAGCGCCCGGCTTTCCAGGCCACCGCCCGACCGATGCCGTCGGCGGATCCGTCGCAAACGAGCGCGAGGTCGCCGGTCGTCGGTACATCTGCACCCGCCCACCACCACACCCGCTGTACATCAACAGTTTTCAGCTGAACGGACAGATCCGCGGCGACCAGCAGAGTGCGGGCGGGAAACAGCGCGGCGAGGTCGAGGCCCAGCCACGCAGCGGCTCGTTCGGCGGCCTGCCGCTGCGTTGGTGTCAGCTCGACAGGGTCGGCGCCGACGACGGTCACCTCGCCGCCCTCGGAGACCAGGTCGAGGTCGAACAGCCGTGACACCCGGAGCGGGTCCGCGCCGCCGGCCACGACCGTCCCGACGTCGGCGACCTGCGCGAACCACGGCAGGTCGAGGACCAGGGCATCCTCGGCGTCGACCACCGCGCCGGACAAGGTCCGGACCAACTCCGGCAGAGCAATGCCGGGATGTTGTTCCAAGGCATCGGCGGCGAGCCGGGTGAGCCGCGGCACGGCCCCCGCGGTGATCCGCAGATCCGGGTCGGCCAGCCGTCTGATTAGCTCCGACGGGTCGGACCTGACCACGTCCGCACCCTGCGACAGCACGCCGATGGCCACCGCGATCCCGGTGTCGATCGGCACCGGCAACTCGTCGTACAGCCCGGCCAGATCGACCGCTCCGGGCAGCCGCCAATAGTTGGGGGACCGGCCGGCGATCAGGGCGAAATTCGATAGCCACCAACGGGTATATGACGGGTCCGGCCCGGATGTCAAGGTGTGCAGTGCGTCCCGGTCCACCACGATCATCCGGAGCAGCTCGGGCCATTTGTCGTCGTCGATGAGATCCAGATCCGCTATGGCGTAGAAGGTTTCGGGAGGCATCGCGTCGCCCACCACCTCCGACCACCATTGCCCCAGATCCGGTAGATCCGCATCGGCATTCTCTACCGGCACGACTTTGAGTCCGGTGCGGACGCCGATCCGGGTCAGTGCATGCTGCGGATAGCGCGTCCACTCCTGACCGACCATCGGCAGGTCGGCGTCGTCGGCGAGCACCGAGGCCAACGGTGCCCCCGGGGCGAGCAGTTCCGCGGCCGGCCACGCCTGATCGTCGGCATCGGTCAGCACCACGTCCTCCAGCACCGCGGAACCGGTGGCCGACGTCAGATCAAGGGCCAGGCGGGCCAGGTCGCGGAGCTCGTCAGGGTCGGGATCGCTGTCTTCGAGGTCTGCGCGGAAGTCGCGGAACAACTGGATCAACGCCGGGTCGGTGACCAGCGCGGTCGCGTCGGCCGGGACGGCGCCGAGCCGACCCAGGAGCGGATGGGCTGCGTCCGGATGGACGATACGAAGATCGGGGGCCAGGAGGGCGGCCCGGGTGAGCAGGTCGACGTCGGCCGACTCCGGTCCCGGCAACAGGCACCCGGCCGGACCGATGCGCCGACCGCCACCGGAGAGCGGCACCGGCAGGTTGGCCAGGTCTTCTCCCGGCTGATCAGCGAGCGCCTGGTACACCTCGCGCCAGAAGCCCGGCGGCCCGTCGATGCCGGCCAGCGCCGTGGTCGCGTCGGCCAGCGGCACCACGGTGACGCCGAGCATCCGCAGGGCGTCCATCTGTCCCGGTGAGTGCGGCGGAAGCAGCAGACCCGGCACGGCCCGTCCGAGCAGGACCGCGGCCGCATCCGAGATCGCGCTCACCACACTCGCTTCGGCCGGCGCAACCGGTTCGTTCAGGGCGGTCACCGCGACCGGCGCCCTGGACAGCTTGGCCACGATGCCTGCTCGCAGTACGGCGTCGATGGGACCCAGCGGAAAACCGGCCGACGGCACCAGCGAGAAACGGTGCTCCAGAGGAACCAGGCTGAAAAGGTCGACGTAGTGGATGGCAGCTTGGGCCAGCAGATAGTCGGTCAGCGGCCCCACCGCCAGTCGGCGTCTGGTGTCGTCCACCGGAAACGTCCCGATCAACCGGGCCCGCAGCGACAACGGTTCGTCGGTCGGGGTCGGTGCGCCCAGGAACACCGGCTCCGTAGGCGCTTCGATCTGGAAGGCGAAAGAGGTGTCCCGCTGCTCGCCGGGCTCGGGCCACACCCAGGTCAGCTGCCACTGATTCCGTTCCCGCTCCTCGATCGGCCGGTCGCCGAGCAGGTCGGCCGGAATGAGCCCTCGGCCGTCGGCGACCCGGTACCGCGCGGGCACACCGTCGCGGTCGATCACCGTCACGCCGTCGTCCAAATCCTCCCGGGTCATGATGCGGAGCGGCCGACCGGGCAGCTCGACCTCCACCGTCTGCAGTCCCGGAAGGGCCCAGAGCAGGCCGTCACCAACGGCGTCGAGCACCTCCGCCACGGCCGGGGCCAGCCCGTGACGCAGCGGCAACCGAACCTGCGTGTCGAACCCGGCCGGCACCGGATCATCTTGCAGCACAACGGGATCCATCGGCCACGGGAGACGCAGAACCGGAACGTGGCCGCCCCGCGCCGCCATCTCCGCCTCCAGGCCGTCGTGTCCCAACGCACTGATCGCGGCCGCCGTCCCGACGCGTGAGAACCGCACACCACCCGAACCGGACACCACCTCGGGACCGTCGGACACGGCCAGAACAGCGGTGAATCCGACCCCGAAATGCCCCACCGTCGCGGCCCGGCCACGCTTGGCCGAGGCACGCAGCGAGGCCAATCCGGCGACACCGGCCGCGGTGAGCCGGACGCCGACGTTGGCGGCCCGAAGCTGCGGTACGGCGGCCGAGGTGTCCAGGCTGAAGCGGACACGGCCGGGCACGCCGGCTTCGCGCGCGGCGTCCAGCGCGTTGGCGGCGAGCTCGATCAGCAGCCGGTCGGCGTAACCGCCGGTCGCCAGCGCCTCCTCGGCGTTCGCGTCCTCCCGGAATCTCGCCGGTGACGCGGCCCAGGCTGCGAGCACCGCCTGGCGGAGGCCCGCGGTACCGAACGGGTCGGCTGATCCAGCAGGAGGCACGTCGCGGCTCAGATTTCGAGGTCCTGGGCTCCGGCCGCCGTCTCCGGTTGTTCCCGGTCCTGATGTTCCCGGTCCTGATGTGTCCGGTCCTGATGTTCCTGGGCCGGTTGTTCCTGGTCCGGTTGTTCCCGATCGGATCGTTCCCGATCAGGTCGTTCCTGGTCCGGGACCTCGGCCAGGGGGACCGGCCAGGGTCGCGGGTGGACCTCCAACGTGAGCTCGTCGATCAGGATGTCGGTCGCGGCCGACCGGGCCGGCATGTTCATGACCGTTTCGGAGTGTGCGCCGCAGCCGTAACCGGCGTCGACCACGCGTCCGTCGGCGGGTGAGAACTCGTTGCCGCACGCGCCGGTCAGTTGCCCCAGCGAACCGGCCAGCGGCAGATAGAAACCACAGGTCACGCAGTGGGCCGGCGCTGCGATCGCCGTTTGGTCCGCCGGCCCGAACGGCCCGTCGTGCAGCCGTTCCGCGAAATCGTCGCGGCCTTCCCGGCTGAGGACCCTGACCCGTCCAATGCCCAGTTCGCGGGCCACCGCCTCGACGGCCGGGTCGTCGGACTGCACATAGGCGGGCACCAGCCGGGGGTCGCCGACGATCGGCGGCAGTAGGTCACCGACGCCCACATCACCGGGCCGGATGCGCTGGTCCCACGGGATCCAGGCGGGCGCAAGCAATGCGCCCTCACCGGGCAGCAGCACCACCTCGCTGACCGTGGGATGGTCCGGCGTCAACACGGCCAACGTGACCGACCACCGCCAACCGTGATAGCCGGGCTGGTTGGCCGCGAAATTCGCGGTGACGGCGATGTCGTCCTCGGCGACGGCGACCGTGAACGCACCGACGTGATCGGCGTCACCGGCCTCGGCCACCGCAGCCGCCCTGGCCACCTCCAACGCCGTCGGATCGAGAAGGACCACCGTCAGCGTGTCGGCCTCATCCGCCGGGCCAGCTGGATCTGAGCTGACCGGTGACGGGACGGTGTCGTCATGGCCGGGGCCGCTCACCGCTGCGGCGTCGTCGTCTGTCACCGCATCGTCTTCCATGACAATGTCTGTCACGGCGTTGTCGGGGGCCTCGTCCTCCAGGGCATTGTCGGGGGCGGCGGCCGGTGTTGGGTCAGAACTCACCCGCCCATCTTGCCGCATGGCGGGGGCCACCACCGGCAAACCACGAGCGGCCGTCCAGGTACGCGCGCGGCGCGAGGTGGGGCAGGATGTGGGGGTGAGCAAGTCCGGGCCCGATTCCGGCGCCGCCGGGACCGACCGGCCCGAGCCCGGGTTCGACGTGCCCGCACCCGGTGACGACGGGGCGACCGGCTCGGGGGACGAATCCGACCAGCCGACGACAGCGCTGCGCCGACCGCCGCACCCGCCGATTGCGCCGCCTCGGAATGGTCCGCAGCGGCCGCCGCCCGACCCGTCGTGGCCGTCCACGACCGCTCTGCCCAGACGCCCGCCGCCCGCAACACCCCAGGATGCGGGCCATTACTCAGGTGCGACCGTCGGGTACGACGACCGCGCACGGCAGCGTCCGCCCCTGCCGCCGGTGTATCGCCGATCATCGGCAGGTGGACCACCACCGGCGGCTCCACGCCAGCCGTCCGCGGCTCACTACCCGTCGCCCGCGCGCTACCAGGCCCCCGGTCCGTACCCGCCGTCGAGCGCTCCCTACCAGCCCCCCGTCGTGGGCCCGAGCTGGGCGGCACAGGGTCCCTACCGTGCGGATCAAGGCCGCCCTCGCCCGGACGCGGACCGCCCTGCCGATCCCTACCCGGCCGATCCCTACCCCTCGGCCCCTTATCCTGCTGCGGCGCAGCGGTATCCGGTCGACCCCTACCGCCGGGAGGCCCCTGCGCCCGGCGACGACGAGCGTGATCCGCGTCGGTCCCGTCCGGGTTCACCTGCCATCGGATCGGAACCGCAGGACGTCCCGGACCGGTCGGCACGACGGGGCAGCCATCTACCGCCGTATCGCGAGCCGCTCGGCGACAGCACGGCCGCGCCGGACCCGCCGGCCAAGCCGGGCATGCGCACGCCCCGCAAGCTCACCGTCACCCGGGTCGCCGCCTTCCGAAGCCGCGAGCTCACCTACCGCGGCGCGCTGATGTTCCACAAGGCCACCACGGCCGACGGCGCCGACAAGTCGGGGCTGACCGCTCTCACCTACGCGGTAATGGCCAACTATGCCGTCGACGCCGCACTGGCGGTCGCGCTGGCGGGCACCTTGTTCTTCGCTGCGGCAACCGCCGAATCGACCGGACGGGTGTTGCTGTACCTGGTCATCACCGTCGCGCCTTTTGCGGTCATCGCCCCGTTCATCGGGCCGATGCTCGACCGTCTGCAGAGCGGTCGGCGGCTGGCCCTGGCCCTGTCCAGCTTCGGCAGGGTGCTGCTGGCCATTCTGATGGCCTTCAACTTCAGTCCTTTCCACCCCTGGGTGATCTACCCCTGCGCCTTGGGCAACCTGGTGCTGTCCAAGGCCTTCGGCGTGCTGAAAGCGGCGTTGACGCCGCGGGTTCTGCCCGCGCAGATCACCCTGGTCAAGACCAACTCCCGGCTGACCACATTCGGCATGATCGCCGGCGGGGCGGCCGGGCTGGTCGCCGCCGGTCTGTCCAAAGTGGCCGGCTCGCCCGGCGCGTTGGTCTTCACCGCCGCGTGTGCCGTGGCCGGCGGAGTGTTGTGCCTACGGATCCCGGCGTGGGTGGAGTCCACCGAGGGCGAGGTGCCCGTCAAGGTCGCGGAGACCGGCACCAGTAAGGGCTTCCCGCAGATCGTCGTGGCGACCCTCTGGGCCAACAGCATGATCAGGGTCGAGACCGGTTTCCTGGCCCTGTTCATCGCCTTCGTGGTGAAAAGCCAGTACTCGCACCACAGCGGCTTCAGCCAGCTGTTGCTACTCGGCGTCGTGGGAGCCGCAGCAGGCGTCGGCGGATTCGTCGGCAACACGATGGGCGCCCGGCTACCGCTGACCAAGCCGGAGACCATCTCGATCGTCGCGTTGGTCAGCGTCGTGGTGACCACACTGGTGGCGATCCTGGTCCCCGGTCTCGCTACGGCAGCCCTCGTCGGTTTCGTCGGATCGACCGCATCGTCCCTGGCCAAGGTCAGCCTGGACTCGGTGATTCAGCACCATCTACCTGAGGAGAGCCGCGCGTCCGGGTTCGGCAAGAGCGAATCCGTGCTGCAGCTCGGCTGGGTGTTCGGCGGCGTGGTCGGGCTGCTGCTCGGCGGAGTCTGGACCTTCGGGCAGGCCAACGTCTACTCCATCGGATTCGGCACGATCACCGTATTGTTGCTGGTCGGGCTGCTACAGAGCTGGTTGGTCCGCTCCGGACGCAGCCTGCTTCCGAAGCGCAGGAAAGGCCGGAGATCGCCGCGGAACGCTTCACAGCAGGACACCGACCGACTGGTGCGCCGGGGTCGTCCAGCCCCCGCGGCGGTGCCGAACGCCCGATCCGGGCGGTTTCGTGCCCGATCGGGGTCGGACACTTTGCGGCCGGGGTCGGACGGTCTGCGACCGGGGTCGGACGGCCTGCGGCCGGGCTCGGGGGGCGACGGTGATCCCGCCGGGTCGACCGGACCCCGGCGCCGTGTGCGGAAGGCAGGCAAGGGCTGATGACCAGGGGCTTCCGCCCAGCGGTGTTGACCGGGATCGTGGTGGCGGCCGGTTTGCTGCTGTCCGGCTGCACCGTCCCCCGACCGATCGTCACCTTCTACGGCAATCGCACCGCCGTCGACGCGCAGGCCGAGCTGTGGTGCGAGGTGAACATGACGGCGCTCACCGTCTCCTGTCCGCCCGCCCCCGACACCAGCAAGGATGGCCGCCTGACCATGGCCCCGGGGCAACCACTGCAGATCAGCGTCCCGACCGAGATCGGCGACACGCCGTGGGTCGTCGTCTTCTCCTACCGGGACGGTTCGGGCAAGGCGCTGACCGGCCGGACCGAGGTGTTCACCGACGGTCAGCTCGCCTACACCCTGCCCTCGCTCGGATCCGGGACCCAGCTGACCCGGGTCGAGGTGCAGGCCGGACTCATCCCCACCGAGGACGCCTCCGGCGTCACCTCGATCACCGCCTCGCGGACCTGGGTTCTGCTCGTTTCGCCGGCACTGACCACGCAGTCCGCACCCTGACCACACGCCCATAGTGATAGCGAAGTGGATCGCGGTTGATAGTCCAACCCCGATTCACTTCACTAATGGCGTTTTCGCCCACTCCGGGCCGATGACCGCCTTGGACCCGGCCGGTTGCGACGTTCAACCGACCACTGCCCGGTCTATATCTCGTTTCCGGCGACCAGCGCGGGGGAGCGGTGACGGTTCTCCAGGACGACGGCGATCAATCCGAGTCCCAGCCCGACCGGGGCGAGCATGGCCGTGAGGTTGATCCAGAGCGGCAGGTTCCTGGACCCGGCGGCGAACAGGATCATGTCGGCGAACACAGCGATCAGCCCGACGGCGAACACCGCCATCCCGACCTTCGCCAGCGGCGCGGCCTTCCCCCGAGTTCGGGCCCGAGCCGACCGGCGTAGTCCGACTGACAAGACGTCACGGCTCGGGGTTGACGGTTCGTTGGCGTCGGGAACGGAGCTGGAGCTGGGCACATGCCCAGGATAGACCGGGTGGGAGAGCCTCTCCTTCGCGAGACAAGCGCGGTCTCCGGCCACCAGTAGTCTTGGTGGGTGTGCCCGCCGTAGGCGCGGGTCGACGGCTGATGTGGTCGCCGCGAAGAGCGTGACAATGAGAGATGGTGAGTCTGTTGCCGGCCGGCAAGGTGAAGTGGTACGACGCGGACAAGGGTTTCGGTTTCATCGCACAGGAGGGTGGAGAGGATGTTCACGTCCGTTCATCCGCGCTGCCAACCGGAGTCGCGACCCTGAAACCGGGTCAAAAGGTCGAGTTCGGGCTGGCCGACGGCCGACGCGGGCCGCAGGCGCTTCAGGTCGTGATCCTCGAAGCGCCCCCGTCCGTCGTGGCCGCGACGCGTCGACCGGCTGAAGAGCTGCACGGCCTCGTCGACGACATGATCAAGATGTTGGAGTCCAAGGCCCTGCCCGATCTGCGACGGGGGCGTTACCCGGAGCGGGCGATCGGCGGCCGGATGGCAACCGTGCTGCGAGCCGTGGCCGCCGAACTGGAGTCCTGACCACCCGAGCGTCCAAGGCCGCGGCTCCCCGACCGGAGCTGCGGCCTTTTCCATGTCGCTGCGCTTGGTAGCGCTGTCATCGGTCCTGGATCTGTGACGGGTCAGTGGACGGTGGCGAGCAGGTAGGAATCGAGCCACTCGGGGAACTGGGTGAGGTCGTCCAGCACCACGTCGGCGCCGGCTGCGGCGAGGTCGGCGGCGCTGATCGGACCGGTGGCCACCGCCACCGAGAAGGCGTCGGCGGCGCGCGCCCCGGTGATGTCGCCCAGGTGATCGCCGACGAACACCTCGGCGTCGAACTCCCGCAACGCAATGGCCTTGCCCGTGCTCCACAGGTCTCCGACCACCGCATCCACCTGCACCCCGAGCACGGACAGGTGCGCCTCGGCGGTGGGGCCGTATTTCGCAGTCACGACCATGACTCGGCCGCCGCGGGCGGTGACCGAGTTCAGGGCGTCGATGGCACCGGGCATGGCCACGGTCTTCGGGATGGCGATGCCCGGGTAGATCGCCCGGTAGCGCTCGATGATCGCCTGCTCGGTGGCGGCGTCGAGGTGGTAGCGGGCCAGTTCATGACTCAACGGAGGACCGAGTCGGCTGGCGAAACCAGGACCGTCCAGCGCAATGTCGAACTCCAGGGCGAGCGCGGCGAAGACATCGACCATGCCCTGGCGTGGATCGATCAGGGTCATGTCGAGGTCGAAACCAACGGTGAAGCTCACATGATGCAGGGTAAACGCGGCCGATGTATGGATTGTCGGCCGGAAGCACCCTGAGGCCGGAAGGTGACCGCACCGTTACGAGTTGTGTGATGTCCACCACCGATATAGTGAAAAACGGACATAAGGGCGCGCGGCGCTTCATGGAATAAGCACGCTTAGGATCGTGATGATGGCCGGCGGAACACTGGATGGAGGGCCGGCGGTCGCGGACCCCACCCGGCTGGACCAGGCTGCGCGTCGGGCGGCCTGCTTCGTCCTGATCGTCACCTCGGTCGTGATCGCCGTCATCGTTCTCTGGCCCGGCCCCCCCGACCACTCCGCGCAGGCCGCGCTGCAGGCGTCGCTGGACCATGCCCATGAGCACGGGCTGCCGCAACGGATCAGCTTCAACGCCGTTCAGGATCTGGCCAACGTGGTGATGTTCCTTCCGGTGGGCCTGTTCGGGTCGCTTGCGCTTCGCCGTCACAACTACCTCATCGTGTTGTACGGCGCCCTGGCGGCAGGTTGCATCGAACTGACCCAACTTCTGTTACTACCGGGACGGGTCGCCTCGATCGAGGACGTCATCTCGAACACGCTGGGGGCGTTCCTGGGCCTGATGATCTCGCTCCCCTGGTTGAGAAGGCGCATCCGGCGGCGACGGCGCTACCTCCAGGGCCGCCGCGGGGCGACCGATTCCCCGCGGCGCACCGCACGCGCGGCCCGGATCTGACCCCGGCCCGGAGGGTTCACGCGGTGCTGGTGGCGGCCGCCGCCGCCAATCCGAGCAGCCCGACCGCCTCCTCACGCATCTGCACCTTGCGGACCTTGCCGGTCACCGTCATCGGAAAGTCGTCGACGATGTGCACGTAGCGCGGGATCTTGAAGTGGGCCAGCCGACCCTCGCAGAACCCCCGGACCGCCTCGGCGGTGAGCGGTGTGGCCCCGTCCCGCATCCGGATCCAGGCCATCAACTCCTCGCCATAGCGCTCGTCGGGGACCCCGATCACCTGCGCGTCGATCACGTCGGGGTGGGTGTACAGAAACTCTTCCACCTCCCGCGGATAGACATTCTCGCCGCCCCGGATGACCAGATCCTTGATCCGGCCGGTGATGTTGAGGTAGCCCGCCTCGTTCATCACGGCGAGATCGCCGGTGTGCATCCACCGCGCCGCGTCGATCACCTCGGCGGTCTTGTCCGGCTGTTCCCAGTACCCGAGCATCACCGAATAACCTCGCGTGCACAATTCTCCCGGTTGCCCCCTGGGAACGGTCAGACCGGTGACCGGGTCGATGACCTTCGACTCCAGGTGCGGGTGCGTGCGACCGACGGTCGAGGTGCGTTCCTCGACCCCGTCGTGGATGTCGGTCTGGGTCGACACCGGAGACGTCTCGGTCATTCCGTAACAAATGGTCACCTCGGTCATTCCGAATTCAGAGATGACCTTCTTCATGACCTCGATGGGACACGGCGAGCCGGCCATCACTCCGGTGCGCAGGCTCGACAGATCGTAATCCCCCACATTCGGCAGCGCCAATTCGGCGATGAACATCGTCGGCACCCCGTAGAGCGAGGTGCATTTGTGGTCCTGGACCGCGGCGAGCGTCGTGGCCGGCTCGAAACCCGGCGCCGGATAGACGATGCATGCGCCGTGCGTGGTCGCGGCCAGATTACCCATGACCATGCCGAAGCAATGGTACAACGGGACCGGCACGCAGATCACGTCGTGCTCGGTGTAGGCGCAACCCTTGCCGACGAAATAGCCGTTGTTCAGGATATTGTGGTGGGAAAGCGTGGCGCCCTTGGGAAATCCGGTCGTGCCGGAGGTGTACTGGATGTTGATCGGCTGGTCGGCGCTCAGTTCGATTCTGGTCAGCGGCGCGGTGTCCATCGCTGCGCCTGCCTCCAACAGGGCGTCGAAGTCGCCACCGAGGTAGACGATGCGGCGCAGCGCGGTGCACTGGTCCCGCACCTTGGTGACCATCGCGGCATAATTACTGCCTTTGAATTCTCGCGCCGAGATGAGCACCGAGATACCGGCCTGGCGCAGGACGAAATCGAGTTCGTGCGTGCGGTACGCCGGATTGATATTGACCAGGACGGCACCGATCTTGGCGGTGGCGTACTGCGTGATCATCCATTCCGCACAGTTCGGCGCCCAGATCCCCACCCGGTCTCCGATCTTCACCCCGTCGGCCAGCAGAGCCAGCGCCAGCGAATCGGTCAGCGCACCGAGTTCCCGGTAGGTGTAGGACGTCCCGGCCGCCACGTCGATCACCGCCGGCCGGTCCGGGTAGAGCGACACCGTCCGGGCCAGGTTCTGCCCGACGGTATCGCCCAGGAGCGGTGTGTCGGCGGTCGAACTGGCGTAGGAGGCGGGGACGGTCATCGGCGAGCCCTTCGCGTGTGGTCACTTCCCGTCCACCACCGACGCGCGAGCGGACGATCCGGCTCCATCCTGA
>CAXUHA010000013.1:31087-89210 GCA_964250735.1 uncultured Nakamurella sp.
GAACCCCGGGTTGCCGGTTCGCCACCCCGCAGCAGAGCCAGGACCGACGACCGGGCGCGCAGGCCGGGAACGACGGTCAACCAGCGCGGAACGGGTCATCGGTGTGCCCGACCAGGTCGGCCACGCTGTCGATCACCAGAGTAGGTCGGAACGGAAACTGCTCGATGGTCTCCCGGGTCGAGATGCCCGTCAGCACCAGGATTGTGGCCAGCCCGGCCTCCAGACCGGCGATGACGTCGGTGTCCATCCGATCACCGATCATCAGGGTCGACTCGGAATGCGCACCGATGCTGCGGAGCGCCGAACGCATCATCAACGGATTGGGCTTGCCGACGAAGTACGGCTTCTTACCGGTGGCCTTCTCGATCAGCGCGGCCACCGCACCGGCCGCGGGCATCAGCCCCTGGCGGCTCGGCCCCGTGGCGTCCGGATTGGTCGCCACGAACCGGGCGCCCTTGTCGATCAACCGAATGGCGGTGGTGATGGCCTCGAAGGAATAGGTGCGGGTCTCGCCCAGTACCACGTAGTCCGGATCGCGGTCGGTCAGCACGTAACCGGCCTCGTGCATGGCGGTGGTCAGTCCCACTTCCCCGATCACATAGGCACTTCCGCTCGGACGCTGACTGTGCAGGAATCTCGCGGTCGCCAACGCCGACGTCCAGATTCGGTCCTCGGCGATGTCCAGACCGGCGGCCAGTAGCCGGGCCCGCAGGTCACGTCGGGTGTAGATCGGGTTGTTGGTGACCACCACATAATTGGTCCCGCGTTCGTCGAGCTCGCCGACGAATTGGTCTGCACCCGGGATCATGTGTTCTTCGTGGACGAGCACGCCGTCCATGTCCATCAGGTACGACCAGTGGTCGGCCTGCGGATTCGGGATCTTGGTCGGCTCACTCACGATGATCACTCGCCATGCTGGCTCTTCGCGCAGGCGCTCATCGCAATGTTCGCTCCGCTCCGGGCTCGTCCCTCACTCCGATGCTCACTCACCATGCTGGCTCTTCGCGCAGGCGCTCATCGCAATGTTCGCTCCGCTCCGGGCTCGTCCCTCACACCGATGCTCACTCACGGGTCCATCATCCCTCACCGAGGGTGAATCAGAACCTCGGTCGCCTTGACCGAGAGGTACACCCGCGCGCCGGGGGTCAACCCCAATTCCGCGACCGCCGCCGCCGTAACGTCGACCGCCACCTCCGGTCCGGAGGTGCGCAGCCGCACCGCGGCGGTGCCCGGTTCCAGGGATTCGACGGTGGTCGCCCAATGATTGCGCGGGCTGCCGGCCGGTGATTGCAGGTAGACCGAGACCGCCGAGGGCCGGAAGACCACGGCGGCAACCCCTCCGGCGCTCAGATCATCGGCCGCGACGCCGCTCAGCATCAGCCCGGTGTCGGTGCCCACCTGGGCCGGCGCACCGGCGGTCGCCGTTTGCGTGACCGTTCCGGTGATCAGATTGAGACCGGCCAGGCTGGCCCCGAACGACGAGCGGGGAGCAGCCAGGACGGACTGGGTCGGACCGTCGTCGACCAACTGTCCCCGCTCGAGGATGATGACCCGGTCGGCCAGCACCGCGGCGTCCAGCACGTCGTGCGTGACCAGCACACTGGTGGTCCCGGAGTCGCGAAGGTGGGTGCGCAACACCTGACGGATCTCCGGGACCGTTTGCACGTCCAGGGCGCCCAGGGGCTCGTCCAGGAGCAGCAGGTCCGGTCGGGCGGCCAGCGCCCGGGCCAGGGCCACCCGTTGCCGCTGACCGCCGGACAGTTGGGAGGGCCGATGGGAAGCCAAGCCGGACAGGCCCATCCGCTCCAACCACCGTCCGGCCGACGCCCGGGCCGCCGACCGGTGCCGACCTTGCGACCGGAGGCCGAAGGCGACGTTCTCCAGGGCCGACAGGTGGGGGAACAGCAGGGGGTCCTGGCCCATCAGGCCGACCCGCCGGTGCTCGGGCGGGACCACGAGGGGCCGCCCGGACCCGACCGACGTGAGCATCCGGCCCCCCAGGCTGACCGTGCCCGAGTCCGGGGCCAGCAGCCCCGCGACCACGGCCAGCACCGTCGACTTCCCCGCGCCGTTCGGGCCCAGGATGGCCACCGATTGGCCCGCCGGGACCTCGAAGTCCGCGCGGACGGTGAATTCACGTCGGCGAAGCGTCACCGAGACGGACAGCTGACCCGCCGGTGGAGTGGTCAACGCAGACTGGCCCAGCGCCACGGCCTGATCATCACCAGGATCACCGCGGAGACCAGGACCAGCAGCAGCGACATCGCGATGGCCGAATCCTGATCAGTCCCGCCCCCGTTGAAGAGCTCGTAGATGGCCAGAGGCATGGTCTGGGTGACCCCTTGCGAGTTGCCGGCGAACAGAGCGGTCGCTCCGAATTCGCCCAGCGCCCTGGCGAAACACAACACGGTGGCCGAGACCAGGCCGGGGCCGACCAGCGGCAGTGTGACCCGGCGGAACACCGTCCACCGCCCGGCGCCCAGGGTGGCCGCGACCACCTCGTACCTGGTACCGGTGGTGCGGAGCGCGCCTTCCAGCGACAACACCAGGAACGGCAGGGCGACGAAGGCTTCGGCGATGACCACAGCGCTGGTGGTGAACGGGATCTGGCCGAAGACGGTCGTCACGTACCGGCCGAGCAGCCCGCGTCGGCCGAGCAGGTACAGCAGGGCGATCCCGCCGACCATCGGCGGCAACACCAGCGGCAACGTCGCCACACCGCGGAGCAGCAGGATCAGCCGGCCGTCGAAACGGGCCATCACCACGGCCATCGGGACGCCCAGCACCAGGCAGACGACGGTGGCCGCCAATCCACATTTCAGCGAAAGGGTCAGCGCCTGAACGGATTGTTCCGACGAGATCGCGGCCGGCAACTGGGGCCAGTTGGCTTTGGCCACCAGGGCAACGAGGGGCAACAGGAGAAAGAGCACGCCGACGGCGGCCGGCATGAACAGGATGCGGGGTACCGAGCGACCGGCGGCACCCGCGGCCCAGGGTGTCGGGGTCGCCGTGCCCCGGATGCCGTCCCGATCCCGTGACAGGGCCGGATCGTGCGGGCGGGTCACGGAACGGCGCATTCCGTGATCCTGCCGCACCGTGGAATTCCGGTCAGGTGATTGCCGGTCAGATGATTTTCCGGTCAGGACGCCGGTGGACCGAAACCGGCCGCGGACAGCACGCTCTTACCGGTGCTACCGGTCACCAACGCGATGAAGGCCGCGGCCGCGGCCCCGTTCGGCGCCGCCGCCAGGGCAGCGATCGGGTAATGGTTGACGGCCTTCGCCGCCTCCGGGAATTCGACCCCGGTCACCTTGCCGCCGGAGCCCAACACGTCGGTCTTGTAGACCAGACCCGCGTCGGCGTCACCGGACTCGACCTTGGTCAGCACCGCCGTGACGCTCTGCTCCATGCTGATCGGCTTCACGGTGACCCCGGCGGCCTTGAGTGCCGTCTGCGCCGCCGCTCCGCACGGCTGGGCCACCGCGCAGAGATCGACGTTCAGCCCCGCAGCGGCCAGGTCTTTCAGACCGGTGATCTTCTTGGGGTTTCCGGGTGCCACCGCGATCTGCAGAGTGTTGGTGGCGAACTCGATCGGCTTCTCGGTGATCAGCTTGGCCGCCGTCACCTTGGCCATGTTCTTGTTGTCGGCGGAGGCGAAGACGTCGACCGGGGCGCCGCCGATCAATTGGGTGGCCAGCACCGCAGAGCCGTCGTAGGAGACGGAAACCTTGACGCCGGGATTCTCCTTCTCGAACTCCGCGGCCAACTTGTCGAAGGTCTTCTTCAGCGATGCCGCCGCGTCCACCTTCAGAGTGCCGTTCAGCGGCCCTCGGGCCGCCGAGGGCATCGGTGCGCTGGAGGACGCATCGGATGCGGCGGCGACCGAGGTGGAAACGGTGGTGCTGGGGCTGGACGTGGTCGAGGTCGACGAGCACGCGGCCAGCGCCAGCGCGCCGACCGCAACGGCGCCGACCAGCCGGGCGACGGCCTGGTTCACAAATCTCACGATCTTCCCTTCGGGGTTTCCACGATGACGGTGGTGGCTTTGACAACGGCGACGGCCAGCGAACCGACCTGCAGGTCCAGCTCGCGGACCGCCTCACTACTCATCAGCGAGACGACCCGGTGTGGCCCGCACTGCATCTCCACCTGCGCCATCACCTTGTCGGTGAGCACCGAGGTGACCAGGCCGACGAACCGGTTCCGGGCCGAACGCGTCACCTCCGACGGGTCGACCACGGTGCGGGCGTGGCTCTGGGCGAACACGGCCAGTTCGGCCCCGTCGACCACCGAACGGCCGCTCGGGTCCTGCGAGACGGTCAACGATCCGGCCTCCACCCAGCGGCGCACGGTGTCGTCGCTGACCCCCAACAGGCCGGCAGCCTCACTGATGCGGAACCGTGTCACGTCTGATCCCCTGTCTCGTCCAGCCGGTCGTCATCCCGGCCGGCGCTGCGTGCTTCGGCATGGGCGACGCGCACTGTTCGGACAGCCTAGTACCGCAGATGCGGACCCCAGGCCCTGCCTATGCCGTGAATGCGGAGTACGTGATGGCGGTCGGGGCGACGGCGCGCTTTACTGGGGAGGTGTCGCCACATGGAGTCGGCCAGCCGGAGGTTCTGCGCGCCCACTCGACATTCTTGGAGACCGGCACACTGGACTCCGGACTGCGCTCGGTGGTGGCGGCGTCCTGGCGTCGGTCCCAGGCGGCGGGCATCGATGTGGAAAATCCCGTCGCCCCGCTGACGCTGGAGCGCTCCGAACTGATCGGCTACCGCGGGGAGCACCGGCTGTCCCGGGTGTTCCCGCTGCTCTGGGACATCGTGGGCCGGATCGCCGAGGATTGCGGATGTGTGATGGCGCTGGGCGACGAATTCGGCCAGCTCCTGTGGGTGTGCGGACAGCCCGACGTGCTCCGGCACGCCGAGGCGATCAACTTCGCCGAAGGCACGTCGTGGGATGAGAGCCGGGCGGGCACCAACGCCCCTGGGACGGCGCTGCTACTGGACGCGCCGGTCGCCATCCGGGCGGGTGAGCACTTCAACCGTTCCGTGCAGAAGTGGAGCTGCGCGGCAGCACCGATCCACGACCCCAGTACACAGGCCATCCTGGGCATCCTGGACATCACCGGCGGGGAGGATGTCGCCACCCCGCAGACCATGGGCATGGTGCGCGCGGCGGCCCGGATGGCGGAGATCGAACTCGCCCGGATCAGCGTCGTCGAGACGCTGGACATGTCGGTACACCGCCGCCTCACGGTGACCGGGTCGAACAAGACACGGACCGGCTCCGTGATTCGTGGCCGACCGTCCGCAGCGTCCGCGCCTGTCCTGCGCGTCCGGGCGCTGGGCCGACCGGACTGCGAATTCACCATCGGTTCCCGCACCGTACGGCTGAGTCCCCGGCACAGCGAGATCCTGGCCCTGCTGATGGATTCCGGCGTCGGAATGACGGGTGAGCAGCTGGAGATCCAGGTCTACCGGGAGGACGTGCACTCCTCGACCATGCGGGCCGAGATGACTCGGCTGCGAACACTTCTCGGATCCGCGGTGCTCGAGTCGCGGCCCTACCGGTTGGTGGTGCCGACCGACGGTGACTGGCAGCAGGTCAGCGCCCACCTGGCCGCGGGTCGGGTGCGCCAGGCCTGCGCCGCCTACCTCGGTCCGCTCCTTCCGTACTCCGACGCGCCAGGTGTGGTGCAGGTACGGGAATCGCTGCACGGTCGGCTCCGATCGGCCCTGTTGACGTCCGGGGTACCGGATCTGATGGCGTCCTGGACCCGGACCCGCTGGGGCGCCGAGGATCTCCCGATGTGGCGGCGGCAGGCCGAATTGCTGCCCCACACTTCACCGCTGCGCCGCGTGGCGTTGGGTGAGGCGCGTCGTCTGGACGCGCTACTGGGACCTGCCCGTCGGTAACGGCCCGGACATGCGCCGCGAGGTGGCGCGCCCCGGTGTGCAGCGTTTATGCAACGTTCGACGTCCTACGGTCCACATGGTCCGACAGCCCGGGCCGTCATACCCGCGTCCGCCCGGATCACCGCGCCACCACCGGCGAGGTGAGCATGCCGGGCGGTGAGACAAGGAGGTCACGCGATGCCCACATTCCCCGCTCCAGGTCAGCCTGGAAGCTCGGTCAGCGTTCAGAGCCGCTACGAGAACTACATCGGCGGCGATTGGGTGGCACCCGTCAAGGGTGGCTACTTCGAGAACCCGTCACCGGTCAACGGGAAGACCTTCACCGAGGTGGCCCGCGGCACCAGCGAGGACATCGACCTCGCCCTGGACGCGGCGCACGGCGCCGCGCCGGCCTGGGGGCGGACCTCGTACGCCGAGCGGGCCGGGATCCTGAACAAGATCGCCGACCGGATGGAGGCCAACCTGGAAATGTTGGCCGTCGCTGAATGCTGGGAGAACGGCAAGCCGGTCCGTGAGTGTCTGGCGGCCGACATCCCGCTGGCCATCGACCATTTCCGTTACTTCGCCGGTTGCATCCGGGCGCAGGAGGGAAGCTTGTCGCAGATCGACGAACAGACGGTGGCCTACCATTTCCACGAGCCGCTCGGTGTGGTCGGCCAGATCATTCCGTGGAACTTCCCGATCCTGATGGCCGTCTGGAAGCTGGCGCCGGCCCTGGCGGCCGGCAACTGCGTGGTGCTCAAGCCCGCCGAGCAGACGCCGTGGTCGATCCTCAAACTCGTCGAACTGGTCGGGGACCTGCTGCCGGCCGGCGTCCTGAACATCGTCAACGGATTCGGCGTCGAAGCGGGCAAGCCGCTGGCCTCGTCCAGCCGCATCGCCAAGATTGCGTTCACCGGTGAGACCACGACCGGCCGGCTGATCATGCAGTACGCCAGCCAGAACATCATCCCGGTGACCCTCGAACTGGGCGGCAAGAGCCCGAACGTGTTCTTCGAGGACGTCGCCGACGCCCAGGACGCCTTCTACAACAAGGCCCAGGAAGGCTTCGCGCTGTTCGCCCTGAACCAGGGCGAGGTCTGCACCTGCCCGTCCCGGGCACTGGTTCAGCGGTCGATCTACGAGAAATTCATGTCGGACGCGGTGGCCAGGGTGGAGAAGATCGTCCAGGGCAATCCGCTCGACACCGACACCATGATCGGGGCGCAGGCCTCCAACGACCAGCTGGAGAAGATCTTGTCCTACCTCGACATCGGTCGCCAGGAAGGCGCGAAGGTGCTGACCGGCGGGGCCCGGGCCGAACTGGGCGGCGAATTGGCCGGCGGGTACTACGTGCAACCGACCATTTTCGAGGGCACGAACTCGATGCGCGTGTTCCAGGAGGAGATCTTCGGCCCGGTCGTCTCGGTCACCTCGTTCGACGACGAGGACGACGCGGTCAAGATCGCCAATGACACGCTCTACGGGCTGGGCGCCGGAGTGTGGAGCCGGGACGGCGCGCGCGCCTACCGCGCCGGACGCGGTATCCAGGCCGGGCGGGTGTGGACGAACTGCTACCACGCATATCCGGCCGGCGCCGCCTTCGGTGGCTACAAGGCCTCCGGGATCGGACGGGAGAACCACCGGATGATGCTCGACCACTACCAGCAGACCAAGAACCTGCTGGTGTCGTATTCGCCCGACGCGCTCGGCTTCTTCTAAAAGCCGGTGACCATCAACAACACCGCACCGCCGTCCGGGGAGCCGGCGAAGGCCGACCGGTCATCTCCGGGTGACCGGTCATCTGCCGGGGGGCGGCAGACCCGCGTCGGGCTCACCCCGGCCGCCGCGGACCTGCTGCACACCATGACCGATCGGCACGGTCCGCTGATGTTCCATCAATCCGGTGGGTGCTGTGATGGTTCGTCGCCGATGTGTTATCCCGACGGCGAATTCCTGACCGGGGACGCCGATATCCACCTGGGCGACCTCGACGTGGAAGGACTGGTCCGGCCGGTGCCGTTCTGGATGTCGACCGCGCAGTACGAATACTGGAAGCACACGTATCTCACCGTGGACGTCGTTCCCGGGCGGGGCAGCGGGTTTTCGGTGGAAGCCCCGGAAGGGGTGCGTTTTCTCATCCGGTCGAGGTTGATGACCGACGACGAGGTGCGGGCTTTCGGTTTGCTGTGACCTCTGCGTCCGGGACGGGCTGGTCGGCTCGTCCCGGACGTCAGGACCGACACTTGCGGGCGCGAGGCACCCGGCCGACTCAGGCGGCGATTGATTCCGCGGGGTCGAATCGTTCGATGATTTTGCGCAGTCGTCTCAGGCCGTCTCGGACCCGCGTCTTCAACGTCGACAGCGGGACCCCCAGATCGCGGGCGATCTGCGTGTAGGTGGAGTCGGAGAAGAAGGCCAGGAGCAGGGCCTCCCTCTGCAGCGGGGTGACCGACAGCAGCCCTCGGTGCAGATGGGCCACGTCCACGTGCAGCAGCGCCGCTTCGGATACCGCGTCGAAAGCCGACACGTAGCTCTGCGCCGCGTGCTGGTGGTCCCGCAACCGCGCCGCCTGGCAATGACGAACACGATCGATGGCCCGGGTCCGGGCGATCTGGTTGATCCAGGTCACGGCCGTCCCACGCGCCGGGTCGAACTGACCGGCCAGCTGCCAGATCTGCAACATCACTTCCTGGGCAACCTCGTCAGTCTGGTGAATATCACGGACGAGCCGGAAGATGACAGCCCGGATGGGTGCCAATTGAATCCTATAGAGCTCACCGAATGCCTCGATGTCACCCTGTGCAATCAGAGTCAGCAGCGTCGCAGTATCGCGAGCCCTTTCATCACACGACTTTTCATCGCATGACTTTTTACTGAGGAATCCGTCAGGCTTGACAATTCTGGCAGCGCTCATAGAGCATCCTGACCTCGACTGCGGCATGCCCGTTTTTTGGAGCATTGCCGGACTATAACCCGTCAGGGCAATCGCCGGGCGACACTTCGATGAATCAGTCGTCAGGGGAATTCCGGCGTCACCCGCTGAATATCAAAGAACCAGATCCACTGCGTAAGGCCCGGGTGCGCGCCGGCGCGAGCCTGCCACCTTTGCCCGACAGAATGGCCTGTTCCCGCAGCCGTTTGCCGTAGCAGCGGCGGGCCAATCCGGCCGGCCTTCGGTGGCGAACCTTCTTCGGTGGAGAACCCCTTGGGGCGGGGAACTCCCCTGATCACGCACGTCGACAAGTCAAGGAAGAGGGGGCCGTGGCAAACCAGGGCCGCCGATTCTGGCTGGCCTCGATCGGTGCGGTAGCGGTGGTGGGTGGGTGCGCGGGAGGCGTACTTCTCGTTGCGTCCGACGGATTCGAGGCGACGCCCAGCGTCCAGTCCGTGCGGGTCGACCCGCCGCCCACCACGACCGTGTCCGGTCGGCCCGGACGACCCTCGCCCTACCGGAACGGCCGTTATACCGTCACCGGACACTATTCGACCCCGGGCGGCAACGAGTCCATCGGCGTGCGGATCGACTTGGCCGGCGGCGTGATCACGGCCGCTCAGGTCACCAGCGAGGCGCTGTCGCCGACGGCCCGACAATTTCAGGAACAGTTCCGCGAACACATCACCGCGACGGTCGTCTCGCGGGATATCGGCTCCTTGTCGGTATCCCGGGTTTCTGGGTCCTCCCTCACATCGGTGGGTTTCAATGAGGCACTGAGCCAGATCAAAAACCAAGCCCAGCATGCGGAACAGGCGCGATAATGTTCACCTGGATCGACACCGTGGCCGGCCGTATGACGATGTATCGGCTCATCCTGAACTGCCTCGCCGTCATCGCCGCCGTATCGTTACTGGCCGGCCTGCTCGATTTGATCGCCTACACCCCGCTGGCCATCGTCGTGAGCCTGCTCGTTCCGTTGGTCACCAGCTTCGTATCGAACCGGGTCGTCTCGGCCATCTACGGGGTCACCCCGCATTCCGAATCGGCGTTGATCACCGGCTATCTGATCTTCTTCATTTTCCCGCCGTCCACCGAATTGCTGTCGCAGCTCGGGCTGGCCCTGGCCGCCGTGTTCGACTCCGCGTCCAAGTATCTGTTGGCCATCGGCGGTCGTCACATCTTTAATCCTGCGGCGGCCGGAGCCTTCATCCTGACATTGTGTGGCATCTATTATTCGGGCTGGTGGATCGGTAAACCGGTGATGCTGCCGTTCACTGCGGCATCAAGCTGATCCTGGTCCGGAAGACCCCGGTCACTCCGACCACGCTGGAGTTCTCCTTCTCGCCGACACGCCGGCTGACGTTCCGCCCCGGTCAGTACCTGGAGCTGACGCTGCCGCACCGGGGTGTCGACGGGCGGGGCCTGCGACGGGTGTTCAGCATCTCCTCGCCACCGGCCGACCGCGTGTTGACGATCAGTACCAAGATCCCGGACCGGGCCAGCACCTTCAAACAGAGAATGGCCGACCTGCCTGAGGGAACCGCCGTCACGGCGACGACGATCTCCGGCGACTTCGTGCTGCCCAGGAACGCTGCCCTGCCGGTGCTGCTGATCGCCGGTGGTATCGGGATCACCCCGTTCGCCAGCCAGTTGGCCGACCCGAGCACCCGGAACCGGGCGTGATCCTGCTGTATTCGGTCAGCAGTGGCCAGGAGGTCAGTTATCGGTCGGTGCTGGAAGAGTCCGGCGCGACGGTGGTGCTGATCTCGCCCGAACCGATTCTCGAACTGCCCGATCACTGGACGGCCGTCACCGGTTCCCGCATCGACGAAGCCCTGCTCCGTCGGGCCGTGCCGGACATCAGTCGTCGCCACGTGTACGTCTCCGGACCGCCGAACATGGTGTCGGGGGTCGGAAGTGCGGCCCGCCGACTGGAGGCGGCAAGCGTTCGCACCGATTTCTTCAGCGGCTACTGAGCGCGTCGGAGGCCGCCGGTGTGGCGGTTCGCGGAAGGCTCGGACGACGACACGGCGCAGTGTTCGCGCCTCGCCGGCTGCGCTGATCTTCGGCTGACGTAGCTTGTCCGGCATGACCTCCACGGAGCAGACGATGCGTTTCGGCACTTTCATCCCGCAGGGTTGGCGGCTCGACCTGGCCGGTATCGCACCGGCCGAACAGTGGGCCACCATGTCCGGGTTGGCCACCAGAGCCGATGCCGGGCCGTGGGAGTCCATCTGGGTCTACGACCATTTCCATACCGTGCCGGTGCCCACGGAACAGGCCACCCACGAGGCGTGGACGCTGATGGCGGCGTTCGCCGCGTCCACCTCCAGGGTGCGCCTGGGGCAGATGTGCACCTGCATGGCGTACCGGAATCCGGCGTATCTGGCCAAGGTCGCGGCCACCGTGGACATGGTGTCCGGCGGACGCACCGAAATGGGGATCGGGGCGGGCTGGTACGAGCACGAGTGGCGGGCCTACGGCTACGGCTTCCCGTCGGCCGGTGATCGACTTCGGGCGCTGGACGAGGGGGTGCAGATCATGCGGCAGGCCTGGACCACCGGGTCGGCGACACTGCACGGCAAGCACTTCACGGTGGACGGGGCGATCGTCCGTCCGCTGCCCCTGCAGGACGGCGGCATCCCGATCTGGATCGCCGGGGGCGGGGAGAAGGTCACCCTCCGGATCGCGGCGAAGTTCGCCCAGTACACCAACTTCGACGGTTCACCGGAAGGTTTTGCGGCGAAGTCGTCGATCCTGGCCGGGCACTGCGCCGATGTCGGAACCGATTACCACGCGATCACCCGCTCGGCCAACTACAACGTGCTGATCGGCTCCACCCAGGCCGAGCTGGACGACCGCCGGGCCTGGATTCGGGAGCACTACACCCGGCAGATCGGTGCCGACCGGGCCGCGGCCGCCATCGCACAGTATTCAGGCGGCGCCTGCAGCGGCACCCCGGAACAGATCGTGCAGAACCTGACCGAGATGGCCAAGCTGGGGATGACCTACCCGATCGTCAACTTTCCCGAGTTGGCCTACGACACCAGCGGACAGGAACTGTTCGAGAAGGAGGTCATCCCGGCCCTGACGTAGCCGGCCCGGCCGGAGCTAGGCGGACCGTCCATCGACCTGCCCCCTGGCCAGCACCGCCCGATCGGCGGCGGCCCGCCCGGCGTGCCAACCCCGGGCGTCCACCCGGGTGGCACGACCCACGGTGGCGTGCGGAAAAAGCCGATCGAATTCGGTCTGGACAGCGGCCGACTGGCGGACCAGTACGGGCAGCAGGTTGCGGCCCCGCTGCTGCGACTCCTCCTGTTGGGCGTGGACACCTGCATCGGTCAACCGTTCACCGATGCGCTGGGCGTAGGACAGCAGGAAGGCCCGGCGGAACGAGGGCGCCCGATCCAGCCGGTGCCCCCCGCGGGACGCCGCGCCCGCCTCGGTCATCGCCCTGGTCGCCTGGACCAGGAGTGAGGTGAACAGCATCTCGGCCAGGTCCAGATCGACCGGCAGGCCCACCATGGTCGCGATGCCGTGCCGCTCGTCCCAGATGGCCCTGACCCGGTTGACCCTGGCCACCGTGTCCAGCAGCTGTGCCTTGGTGGTGGCGTACGGATTGTCGACGTGGACCCGCCGGGAACGGATGTCGATGGTGTTCGTCTCGTCGGTGAGCATGGCCTCGTCGATGGCGTACCTGGTCATCAGGTCCTGGGCCTTGGCCGTGAACGCAACCGCCTCCTCGACGAACTGGGTCGCCTCGGCCTTGGCCAGCAGCGCCCGAATGGTGGCGAGCTTCTTCGGATCGTGACCGGACGGGCGTCGCGGACCCGCCGGCGCCGGCCGACGTGCCCCCCACGTCGAGGGCGGCGGCCCCAGGCGGGGCAGCGCAGCGATGGCGGCGAGGTGGGCGATCAACGACACGATGTCGTGCCAGGCGTCCCACAGCGGCACCCGCACCCTGATGTGGGACAGCACGTTCCAGCTCGGGTCGACCGTGGTGTCGGCCAGCGGCGCCTCGGCGACCGCCTCCAGCTGACCCAGCCAATCCTGCGGGGCCCGGGTCGGGGCGCGCTCGGCCAGGGCCTGCTGGACGACCAGCACGGCCGCCAACCTGGCCGTCCGGGCGCCCAGCTCACGGCGCACCACGTGAACCAGATCGGCCGGTTGCCAGCCGTGCTCGTAGGCCACGCCCACCTGGTTCAGCAGCAGCCCGGTCGCCGTTCGTGAGGTCAGCAGGGCGTCCCGCCCGCCGGCCGTCCCGTCGAACACCACCAGGTCGCGGACCGCGTCGTCCAGCGCAGGTGCGTACCCGACGGCCTGCACCGCCGACATGATCAGTGCGGTCGCCTGGTCCGCAGGGCTGGGTTGCTCCGGAACCACAGACTCGTCCCGGCGCGGAGGATCCCCCGGGCGACCGCCGCCGGCCGTCCCTTCCGACCTGGTCGGGCTTCGCTGGGCCGCGGCCCGTGCTCGGCGCTTGGCTGCTCTGCGCTGCTGATTGTTCTTCCCCATGCCGATGAGTCTGCTACCTGGGACCGACAGTCATGTCGATGCCTCTCGCGCATCTCCGGTGCGCACTCATTCCGCCGGCGCCGCCCCCCTTTGTTTCACGACCCCGGTGGCCTTCCGGGCGACCCGCCGAGGTGGTACAACTGTCACCGCTGGGCTGCGTCCGTTGAGGGCGATGCATCGAGCGCTGCCGGACGGCCACGAACTCATCCGTCAGGAGTGCTGAGCGTGACTTTCACCCAAATCCTGTCCCTGGTGTTCCTCGCCGGCTTGCTCGTGCTGGCGATCTGGCAGCGTCTGAACATCGGCATGCTGGCTCTGGCCGCCGCCCTGCCGATCCTGGCGTTGTCCCACGTCAGCGCGACCGTGTTGTACCAATCGTTCCCGGCCAACCTGTTCGTGCTCATCGCCGGCGTGACGCTGCTCTTCGCACATCTGGAGCGAAGTGGCGCGCTGGCCGTCGTCGTGACGGGGATCTACCAAGGCATCGGTGACCGGCACTGGCTGCTGCCCTGGGCGGGGTTCGCGATCGCGAGCGCCATGTCGACGGCTGGGGCGTTCTCCACAGCGCCGATCGCCTTTCTCGTACCGATGATCGCCGCGGTCAGTGTCAACTATCGCAGCACGTTCTACGTGTGCGAACTCGCAGTCGTGATCGGCGCCAACGCATCCGGTCTGTCGCCGCTCAACCCGACCGGTGCCGTCATCCGCACCGCCGCCAACAAATTCCACGTCGAATACTCCGGTTGGGGCCTGTGGGTGGTGGGTGTGGTCGTCGCCGCCGTCGTCGTCGTCGGGCTGCAGCAGATCGATCTCTTCCAGCGTCGGCGCGGCCGCGGGTACACCGTCACGCCGGCCCCCGCCGCAGCGCCGGTCGGAAGCTTCGCCGCCGGCACCAACCTGACCTACATGTGGTGCTCCGGGCTGGCCCTGGTCGCTTTCGTCGGCCTGGTGGTTTTCCCGAAGACCGACGTCGGCGTCACCGCGATGGCCATGGCCGTCATCCTGCAGATCCTCTTCCGGCCCAGCGAGAAGGCCCTGCTCGCGCGGGTCCCGTGGAACAGCATCCTGCTGCTGTGCGGACTGCTGACCTACCTGGGCCTGTTGCAGGAGATCGGCACCATCGCGTCCATTCAAAAGGCGCTGGACCACCTCGGCACGGGGCCCCTGCTCATTCTCGTGGTGGCCTACATGACCGCCCTGTTGTGCAACATCGAAAGCTCGACGCTCGGTGTCCTCGGCCTGATCACGCCGCTGGTGTTCGCCGCCTTCGGCAATTCCGACCAGACCTTCTGGATCGTCGCCGCGATGTGCGTTCCGGCCACCCTGATGGTGATGAACCCGATCCACGTCGCGGGCACACTGATCATCGGGAACAGCGCCGAGAAAGATCAGGACCGGCTCTTCCGCCGATTGCTCGGCACGGCCGTGTCGCTGGCCGTCGTCGTGCCCGGCCTGATGGCCCTGGTGCCCATCGCCGTCGGCTGAGAAGAACGGGCCACACCATTGCGCTGTCGATGGATCGCGCCGTCGATCATCGACAGCGGCCGTCCGCCGCCGTCCCACCGTCGGGCGATGATCTCGGCGGCGATCGAGATCGCGGTCTCCTCCGGCGTTCTGGCCCCGAGATCCAGCCCGATCGGCGAGGACAGTCTGGCCATCTGCTCGGCAGGAACCCCGAGCGCGGCCAACTCGTCCAACCGGTCCTGGTGGGTCTGCCGGGAGCCCATCGCACCGATGTAGGCCACCGGCAACGACAAGGCCAGAGCCAGCACCGGAATGTCGAACCGGGGGTCGTGGGTCAGCACACAGATCACCGCGCGGTCGTCGAGTCCGGGCGCCTGCGCCTGCAGGTACCGGTGCGGCCAGTCGAGGACCACCTCGTCCGCATCAGGGAATCGCCTGGCCGTGGCGAACACCGGCCGCGCATCGCAGACGGTCACCCGGTAGCCGAGAAAGCTGCCCACCCTGGTCACTGCGGCCGCGAAGTCCACGGCCCCGAAGACGAGCATGCGCGGCGCGGACGCGAAACCGGCCACGAAGACCCGCAGCCCGGCGCCGAGCCGTTCCCCATCGGGCCCGTAGCTCAGGATCGCGGTGCGTCCGGAGGCGAGCAGCCCGCGGGCATCGTCGGTCACCGCGTCGTCGACCCTGCCCGACCCCAGACTTCCCTGCCGACGGTCCGGCCAGATCACCAGGTGCCGGGCCAGCTGGTCGGCGGTGCCCTCGATCACCGTGGCCAGCGCCACCGGCCGGTCGCCCTGGATCGAATCGGCCAGCTCGCCGAACTCCGGGAACGTCCGCCGGGAGATCTCCTCGGTGAAGATGTCGATGACTCCGCCGCAGGTCAGACCGACCGCGAAGGTGTCGTCATCCGATGCCCCATAGCGCTGCAGGACCGGCTGCGCCCCGTCGCGAACGGCGGTGGCCAGTTCGTACGCCGCCCCCTCCACACACCCGCCGGACACCGATCCCACCGCAGTCCCGTCCGGACCGACCAGCATCGACGCACCGGCGGGCCGGGGCGCGGAGCGGTAGGTGCCGACCACTGTCCCGACGCCGACCCGATCGCCGGCGGCCCACCACCGTCGCAGATCGGTGATGACGTCACGCATGACCGCCGACCTCCCACCACTGCCCGGCCCGGCGGTCGGGTTCGGACAACGGAGGGTGGTGCGGGCCGGGACGTGCCGTCATCAGACCACTATGAACGATGCGAGCTCCGGGAACGATGTGAGCTCCGGCGTTCGTATGCCGGCCGGTGGGTCCCGGCCGGATACGCTGGGTGGCATGACCACTACGGCGTTAGGCATCCCGGCGTTCGGGGTCCGTGGCGGCCGGGTGGACCTTCCCGCGGAGCGAACCGCCTCGCCCTACCTGCTCGACACCCACGGTCGGCGGGCCACCGATCTGCGGGTGTCGCTGACCGACAAGTGCAATCTGCGGTGTACCTATTGCATGCCGGCGGAGGGCCTGGACTGGCTGCCGGGCCGGGAACTGCTCACCGACGACGAACTGCTCCGGTTGATCGGGATCGCCGTCGGCCGGTTGGGCGTCACCGAGATTCGTTTCACCGGTGGTGAACCGCTGCTGCGCAAGGGGATCCTTGCGCTGGTGCGGGAGGTGGGACGGCTGTCCCCGCGGCCCGAGATGTCCTTGACCACCAACGGTATCGGGTTCGGACGGCGGGCGGCCGACTTCGCCGCAGCCGGGCTCGACCGGGTCAACATCTCGCTGGACACGTTGCAACGCAAAACTTTTGCTGCCATCACCCGGCGGGACCGGCACGCCGACGTGTTGGCCGCCCTGGACGGGGCGGTGGCCGCTGGGCTCGCGCCGGTCAAGATCAACGCGGTGCTGCTGCGCGGCGTCAACGATCACGAGGCCGCCGACCTGCTGGCGTTCGCGGTCGACCGCAGGTACCAGCTGAGGTTCATCGAACAGATGCCGTTGGACGCCGACCACCAGTGGAACCGTTCCTCCATGGTCACCGCGGACGAGATCCAGGCCGCCCTGTCGACGCGGTTCGTCCTCACCCCGCATCACGGCGCCAGAGCCGGTGCGCCCGCCGAGTTGTTCGACGTCGACGGCGGCCCTGCCGTCGTGGGAATCATCGCCTCGGTGACCCGCCCGTTCTGCGGCGACTGCGACCGCACCCGACTCACCGCCGACGGGCAGATCCGCAACTGTCTGTTCGCCCGCGGCGAAACCGATCTGCGTGGCCTGCTGCGCGGCGGCGGCACCGACGAGGAGATCGCGCAGGCCTGGCGCCTGGCCATGTGGCAGAAACTGCCCGGCCACGGGATCAACGATCCCTCGTTCCTGCAACCGGACCGACCGATGAGCGCGATCGGTGGCTGAGAGTCCCGACGCGCCGGTATCGCCGGCACTGGACGTGCCGGTGCCGCCGGTGCCAGTGACGGTGACGGTCAGGTTTTTCGGGGCCGCCCGGGCCGCGGCGGGGACGGCGCAGGAGCAGGTGATCCTCGCCGGCCAGGCCACGGTCGGCGCCGCGCTCCGGACGTCGATCGACCGGCACGGCCCGACATTGGCCGCGGTGCTGGGCCGATGCTCGTATCTCCTGGCGCAGACGGCAGTCCATGGGGATGAAACACCGGTCACCCACGGCGACGTTATCGATGTTCTCCCGCCGTTCGCCGGCGGTTGATGCGCCCGTTCGGGTGAGGCGATGTATCAGCCAGGCGCAGTCCGGCTCCTGGCAGCGAGCGCCAGAGGTTTCATGAACGGCGATCGTTCGCGTGTCCACTTCCGGTGGCACGGCCAAGAACGCTACCGTTTGATCGACGGCTTTACTGTCCGTTCACCCGGGTACACCCGGTGCCGCCCCACCATGGAGGTTTCTGTGTCCCAGCCCCCCGCCGGAGGCTACCCGCCTCCGGATCCGCAGCCCGGCGGATACCCGCCTCCGCCAGAGCCCGGACCACCGGCCGGCGGGTACCCACCGCCCGCACCGGGCTACACACCACCCCCGTCCTATTCGCCGCCCCCGTCCTACCCACCGCCCGGCGGCTACCAGCCGCCGCCTCCCGGTTTCGCTCCCCCACCGGCCGCACCCGGCGGATACCCGCCCCCCGCCGGTTCCTACCCACCACCCGCGGGCTACGCACCGCCCGGTGGGGCCAGCTACCCGTCGCCGACCGGCGGCCGCGGCGCGGCGTCGTTCAACGCATCCGCCGTGGGCACGAGCGACTGGATCATCATCGGATCCGGTCTGGTGCTGCTCATCTTCAGCTTCTTCGGGTGGCTGTCGTCGTCGTATTCCGGCTTCGGGCTCTCCGTCAGCACCAGCTGGGGTGCCTGGCACGAGTACTGGTGGCTGGCCACAGTGTTGGGCGTTGCCGTTTCCGCGGTGGTCGGACTGCGGGCGACGATGGGCCAGAGCATCAGCCAGGTCAAGCCGCAGTTCCTGATGTTCGCCGCGGCGGCCGGTTTCGTCATCACGTTGATCTCGTTGATCGAAATCTTCGCCAAGGGCGACAGCGGGGCCGGTTTCTCGATCGGCCCGGGCATCGGCGTCTGGATCTGCCTGATCGTCTCTGCCGCCCAGACGTATTTCGTCTGGCTCTGGGCGCAGAAGCAGCCGGGTTGGAGTCTGCCCAAGCTCCCCGGGCCGTCCCTGTAGCGTTTTCGAACACCTGATCTCAGACAGGGCCGTGACCAGCGATGGTCACGGCCCTGTTCCTGTCTTGTGTTACGTCACGCTGTCTTGTGTTACGCCACGGGTGGAGAGGGTGAAAAGCGCAGTGTGACGAGCTGGAAGGGCCGAAGTTTCAGCGTGATACCGGATGCCCGGCTCAGATCGTCCCCGCCGGGCGCGGACGGTTGTATCGGTCGTTCCAACAGGTCGGTCTGGGTCACCCCGGTGGCCGGGAAAGATGGCTCGATGTGGACGGTGCTGTGCGCGCCCAGTGGTTCGTACAGTCTGACGACGACGTCGCCGGATCGGTCGTCGGCCAGTTTGACGGCTTCCACGACGGCGACTCCGGGACCGGTCACCCTTACCAGCGGCGGCACCGCCGCCGTGGCCCTGGTCGTGCGGGGCGGAAGGTTGATGGCATATCCGGCGCGGGCGGCCCGTTCGATGTCGGCGTCGGCGACGATGGCGTAGTGCAGCACGTGTCGGCCCCGGTCGGCCTCGGGATCGGGATAGCGCGGTGCCCGGAGCAGCGACAACCGGACGGTGGAACTCGTCCCCCCGGCGGCCTGCGGATGCCGGGTGACGTCGTGTCCGTAGGTGGCGTCGTTGACCACGGCGACGCCGTATCCGGGTTCGGAAACGTGCACCCATCGGTGCGCGCTGACCTCGAACCGGGCGGCGTCCCAACTGGTGTTCTGGTGGGTGGGCCGGGTGAGGTGCCCGAACTGAACCTCGAAGTCGGCGTGGTCGGTGTGCACATCAATGGGAAAAGCGGCTTTGAGCAGGGTTTCCCGTTCGTGCCACTGCACGTCCACCGAGCAGTCGACCTGTTTCGACCCGGGTTCCACGGTGATCCGTTGGGTGAGGTGCGAGGCGCCGAAGGTGCGGGTCACCGTGACCACGGCCGCTCCGGCCGGGTCGGTGTCGGCCGTCAGCAGGTCGACCTGGGTGAGATCGCGGACGGTGTTGCGGTAATGCTCGTCGATGTCCCAGGCGTCCCACTCATTCGGAAAATCGGGGTGCAGTTGCAGGAGGTTGCCGGCCGACCCGGCCGGCACGATCTCCCGGTCGGCAGCGAGATCCCGGATGGACGTCAGCACGCCCCGCTGGTCGACCACCACGCGGATCAAACCGTTGTCCAGCACCACAAGCCCGTGGCGATCGGTCACCACCACCGGCGTGGACGCGGGGGTAGGCGGCGCGGCGGAGAGCGCCGGAACGCCGTGGACCGGGAACGGGCAGGCGTTGAATTCCACCAGAGCGTCTTCGTGGCCGACCGAGCCGGCGGTGGTCAACGCATCGAGGGCGTCACCGACCATCTCCTCCAACTCGATGGCCAGCGCGGCGTAGTTGGCGGCTGCTTCACGGTGTACCCAGGCAATGGAGCTTCCCGGGAGGATGTCGTGGAACTGCTGCAGCAGCACCATCTTCCAGATGCGATCCAAGCGCTCGTAGGGGTAGGACAGCAGTCCCCGGGCGGCAGCGGTCGCCGACCACAGTTCCGCCTCGCGGAGCAGGTGTTCACTGCGGCGATTGCCCTGTTTGGTGCGGGCCTGGGAGGTGTACGTCCCGCGGTGGATCTCCAGGTAGAGCTCACCGACCCACACCGGAGCATCCGGGTACTCGGCTTGTGCTTCGCGGAAGAATTCGGCCGGCGTCCGCATGGTGACGCGGGGGGAGCCTTCCAGGTTCGCGGTGCGGCGGGCCCGGGCGATCATCTCCCGGGTCGGGCCACCGCCGCCGTCTCCCCAGCCGAACGGCACGAGAGAACTGCCGGCCCGCCCCTTCTCGCGGAAGTTCGCCACGGCATGGGCCAGCTCGCGCCCGGAGAGATCCGAATTGTAGGTGTCGACCGGCGGAAAGTGGGTGAACATCCGGGTGCCGTCGATTCCCTCCCACCAGAAACTGTGATGCGGAAAGGAATTGACCTTGTTCCAGGAGATCTTCTGGGTCAGCATCCATCGAAAGCCGGCTGCAGCAGCGATCTGAGGTAGCGCCGCCGAATAGCCGAACGAGTCGGGCAGCCACACCTCCTCGCATTCGATGCCGAATCGGTCGAGGAAATATCGCTTCCCGAAGACGAATTGGCGGGCCATGGCTTCACCCCCGACCATGTTGGTGTCCGACTCCACCCACATTCCACCGACGGGAACAAACCGACCTCCGGCAATGTGCTCGGTCAGCCGAACAAACAGTTCCGGGTAGTGCTGCTCGATCCAGTCGTACTGCTGCGCCGAGGACATCGCGTACACCAGGTCCGGGTGGGTGGCCAGGAGCTGCAGCACGTTGGAGACGGTCCTGGCCACCTTCCGGACCGTTTCCCGGACCGGCCACAGCCACGCGGAATCGATGTGGGCGTGGCCGACCGCCGACAGCCGATGCGCCGACGCGGTGGCCGGACTCGCCAGCACTCCGGCCAGCTCGGCTCGTGCGGCCGCAGCGGTGCCGGCGACGTCCTGCAGGGCGAGCCGGTCCAGGGACCGGTCGACGGCGGCGAGGATGTCGAACCGTCGCGGCTCCGTCGGTGGCAGCGTGCGGACCAGGCCGTCGAGCACCTCGAGGTCGGCGATGAGCTCGCGGACGCCTTCCTGGACAACGGCCACGTGTGCGGCGGCCAGCCGGTACAACGGCGCCGGTCCGGCGGTCTGCTTCTCGCCCAGGGCCGTCGGACGGTAGAAGTAGGGCTCCTGGATCATCGGATTGGCGGCCGCCTCGATGTACAGGTCGATTTCTTCGCCACCGACGGCCGGGTCGGCCACCGGCGCCCATCCGTTGAGCGGATTGAGCCCTTTCACAATGGTGCCGTCGGCCCGGTACACCATTCCTTCGGCCTGGAAACCCGGGGAGTGATGTTGCCATCCGAGATCGACCACCACCTCGACGACCTGTCCACCCGCGTCGGCGGGTACCTGTCCGGTCAGGTGAAACCAGGTGGTTCCCCACGCCGGACCCCAACTGTCCCCGAGCTGGAACGGTGTGTAGGCGGCCGCCATCGCCTCGGCGGCGGGTACCGGTTCACCGTGGCCCCCGCCGACATGCCACGCCTCGATGTGCAGCTGCGCCACCGGGCGGTGCAGCAGTGGTCTGATCCGCTCCCCCAGCATTCGGGTCAGCCGATTCAGAATCAGGACGCTCTTGTCGTGCACGTCAGGCCTTTCCCGGTGAACTGGCGGTTCAGCCCTTGACGGCTCCGCCGACGGTGGCGCGCAACAGGTATTTGCGGACAAACAGGTACAACAGCACCGTCGGAACCATGTACAGCACCGCGGTGGCGGTCAGCAGGCCCCAGTCGACCTGGTTGAACGCGGAGAACGCCTGAAACAAGCCCACCGAGATCGGATACTTCTCGGGCGACTGCAGCAGCACCAGCGGGGTGAGGAAATCACCCCAGATGTTGATGAAAGCGAACAGTGCACCGGCACCCAACCCTGGCCGGGACAGCGGCAGGACGACCCGCAGTGCACCGGTGAGACGCGAGGCCCCATCGATCCACGCGGCCTCCTCCAGCTCGATGGGAATTCCGTCGTAGGCACCTTTCATCAGCCACAGCAACAGCGGAACCTGGTAGGCGGCCTCGACCAGTATCAGACCGGTATAGGAGTTGTTGAGACCGAGGTTGATCATGATGATGTACAGCGGCACGATCGTTGCGGTCGGCGGCACCACCCGGACCAGCAGAATGGCGAACATCAACGTGCGTCGCCCGGGAAAATGAAAGCGGGACAACGCATAACCGCCCAGCATGGACAACGCCAGGGCCAGCACCGTACCGCCGACCCCGAACACCACGCTGTTCACCAGCAGGCGGGGAGTGGTGGACTGCTGGAAGAATCTTCCGAAATTGCCGAGCGTGAAATGCGGGGCGTGCAGGTCGACGCCGGCGCTGGAATCCACCGAGCCCAGGATGACCCAGGCGAACGGGACGACGCAGAAGAGGGCGAGCAGGATGACCACCGCGTACATGGCGACGCCGCGGAGGTAACGCCTGGCTTTTCCGGGCGTCTGGCCATCGGGCGAAGTTGCCGACGTCGGGGCGGCGGTTGATTCCTCGATGCTCATCACACCTCCACCCGGGACAGCCGGACGTAGGTGGTGCCCAGGACCAGGATGATGACCAGCAGGATGACCGAGGCCGCGCTGCCCAGACCGAGTTGGAAGAAGCGGAAGGAATGTTGATAGATGTAGATGGAGGTGACCTGGGTCGACTGGCCGGGTCCACCCTGGGTCAGGAAATAGATCAGACCGAACACACTCGCCGTGGTGATGGTCGTCAGCAGCAGGAACAAGAAGATCGGCCCCCGGATCAGCGGCAGCGTGATGTGTCGCACCAGCTGCCAGCTACCGGCCCCGTCGACCCGCGCCGCCTCGACGACGTCCTCGGAGATGCCTTCGATCGCGGCCTGGAAGATGATCATCGCAAACGCTATGCCCCGCCACGTGTTCACCACGATGATCGACGTCATCGGGTACTGCTGCAGCCAGGCGACGGGCGCGAAACCGACCGCCCCGATCGCGCGGTTGACGGTCCCACTGCTGTCCGGCGCGAGCATGCTGGCCCAGGCCAGCGAGGCCACCACCTCCGGCACCACCATCGGCAGGAGTATCGCGCCGCCGAACACACCTTTTCCCTTGACCGTTGTCCGGGTCAACAACAACGCGGCCAACAGGCCCAGAACGAATTGCCCGATGATGGCGGAGAAGAAGATGAATTCGGCGGCACGGCTGAGTGACTGCAGGAAATCGCCTGACGTCAAAAGGTTCCGGTAGTTGTCCAACCCGACGAACCTGGTGTTCCGGGCGGCGAAGCCGACCAACGTCTTGTTGGTCAGGCTCAGCCACACCGCGTACACCACCGGGGCGAGCACGAAGACGGCCACGACCGCCAGCGGCGGAGTCAGAAGCATCAAGGCCGTCCAGTTGCCCGACCGACGGCGGCGACCCGTCGACCGGCGCGGCGCAACCACTGTCGGCTGCGCCGCCGGACTGCTGAGCTGTGCGGGTGCCATCGGAGGTCAGCCCTGGGTTTCGACCTGATCGGCCCCCAGCAGCTCCGTCGCGTTCTTGGCGAATTCGGCGGCCGCGCCAGGGCCGTCCGCCTTGCCGGTCAGGATGCTTTCGGTCGCCTGACCGACGGCCTGGGCGATCTGATCCTGTCCGGGACGGGTCGGAAAGCTGCGCGCGCCGACGAGTTGCTTCTCCGCAGCCAGCAGCGCGGGCTGCGACGCATAGGGCGCCACGGTGTCGATGCCGGTGCGAGGTGCGGCCGCACCTACGGCGACCAGCTGCTGGGCCATGGCCTCACCGGTGGACAGCCACTGAACGAGCTCCATGGCGGCGTCAGGCGATGCCGTCTTGGCCGTCACCTCGTATTCGAAGCCGACCGAACCGACCGTGTACGGCTTGCCGTCGAACGCCGGATAACTCCACGTGCTGACCTTGGACAACAGGTCCGGAATCGGTGCGCTTCCAGTCGGGCCCCAGTCGTAACGCCAGCCCCACGTTCCCTGCGCCGCTACCGGCAAGGTTCCTTTCGGAAACGCGGTGTATTTCGTCGGCTGCCACGGATCGGGATTCAGCAGCGCCTGGACCGGTAGCAACTTGTTCTTGAACAGAGAAGCATAAAGATTGAAAGTATCGGTAAGAGCTGCACTCTTGACCACCCACTTGTTGGTCTTGGTGTTGTAGATCGTTCCCTTTCCGCCGAGTAACACATTCAGAAAGCCCTCGCCGAAGGTGCCGCCACCCCATGATGTTCCGGCCGGGAGAACGATCGACGGTTGGCCGGTCTTTGCGGTGATCGCCTGCAATCTTTGCGTCAGCTCTGCCCAGGTGGCCGGCTGAGCGGTGGAAACGCCGAGCTTGGTGAGCACATCCTTCCGGAAGAACAGACTCTGCGTGTTGGCCTCGTGCGGCAGGCTGTACACCTTGCCGTCGGGCTGCAGCACCTGCTCCTTGACCACGGGAAGGAACGAGTTCCAATCCGCCCACTTGGAAAGATACGGCGACATGTCGAGCAGGTAGCCCGCTCCGGCGAACCCCGGCACCAGCGTGGCGCCGTAATCAGTGACGTCCGGGGCGTTACCGGCCGTGTACTGCTGCGTGATCTTGGTCTTGAACTGGTCATCGGTCAGGATGTCCCGCACCAGGTTGACCTTGATCTGCTTGCCTTTGGCCGCCATCGCCGCCTCGAACTTCGGCAGCAGTGACGCCGCCGCATCCGCTCGAATCTTCTGGTACTCCACCAGAGTCAAGGTCACCGGACCGCTGGCCGCGGCCGAACCGGAAGCGCCGGAGGGAGTGCTACTGCCCCCGCAGGCCGTCAACGCGGCGCCGGCCACGACAGCGACGGCCACGAAACCCACAATGCGACGTCTTTGTCCCATAACCGCCCTGCTTCTATCGCCGGCACCGTACCGGCCGGGTACCGGCGACGCTAGCCTTGTTGTTTTGTCCTAACAACCCCCGGGCCCGTTTAAGTCGGGACAGTCTTGGTCGGGCGGAGTCCTGCACCCGGCGCCGAAGCGGTCAGGTCGAGCCGACCCATTCGTCGGAACCGTCGAGGAAGACCTGGCGCTTCCACACCGGCAATTGCGCCTTGACCTCGTCCACCAGGTCGGAGCACGCCTGGAAGGCGTCCCGGCGATGCGCGGCCGCGACGGCGGCGGCCAGCGCCACATCGCCGACCCGCAGGATCCCGTACCGGTGGGTGACGGCGACGGCGATCACGCCCGGTCGCCTCGCGATGTCCGACGCCACCCGGTCGACCACGTCACCGGCGCTGGGGTGGACCTGATATTCCAGTTCGGTGACCGACCGACCCTGGTCGTGGTCCCGCACCACACCGGCGAAGGTCACCGTCGCTCCGGCGGCCGGGTCGGCCACGGCGGCCTGGTGCGCGGCAGGGTCGACGGTGTCCAGGGTCACCCCGGCGATCATCACCCGGCCGGCCATCAGAGGCCGCCGCCCGGCCGATGATCTCCGCCCGAGATCTGTTCCAGCGCATGAGCCATCACCCGGTACAGCACTCCGAGGCCATCCTTGACGCCGTTGACGGAACCGGGCAGGTTGACGATGAGCGTGCGGGTGGCCACACCGACCAGACCGCGCGAGAGCACCGCGGTCGGCACCGCATCACCGCCGGCCCGGCGGATCGCATCGGCCAGGCCCGGCACTTCGTAATCGATGACGGCCGCGGTGGCCTGCGGGGTCCGGTCCGTCGGAGACAGCCCCGTACCACCCGAGGTCAGCACCAGATCCGCCCCGACAGCATTGCGCAACTCCGTCTCGACCTGCGGGCCGTCCGGCACCACTATCGGTCCCACCACGGCGAAGCCCTTGTCGGCCAACCACTGTGCGATGAGCGGACCGGTACGGTCCTGGTAGACGCCGGTGGCCGCTCTGGTCGAGGCGATGATGACGACTGCTGTTCTCTTCATGGGTTCACTTTTCCGGCCGCAGCCATATGCCGGTCTTCCCGCCGTCTTTGCGTTCGACCTGGACGGCGTCCAGCACCGCCGCCGGGTCAACCGCTTTGATCATGTCGTGCAGGGTCAGGCCGGCGACGGCCACCGCCGTCAGCGCTTCCATCTCGACGCCGGTGCGGTCGGTGGTGCGCACGGTCGCGACGATCGAGATCGCGTCGTCGGTCAGGTGCAGGTCGATCACCACGCCGGACAACGAGATCGGGTGGCACAGCGGAATCAGTTCGGACGTCTTCTTCGCGGCCATGATGCCGGCAATCCGTGCGCTGGCCAGTGCATCGCCTTTCGGCAGTCCCTCCCGACGCAACAGCGAGATCACTTCGGCGGTGGTGCGGACCCGGCCACTGGCCACGGCCGAACGGGCTGACGGTGCTTTCGACCCGACGTCGACCATCCTGGCCGCACCGTGTTCGTCGGTGTGCGAGAACGCCGGGCCGCTCACGGCCGCACCCGGACGGCCGCGGCGCGAAAGCCGGTCATGCCCCGTACGTCGCGGCCGACTCCTTGGCCCCCCCGGCGAACGTCTCCCCGACGCGAGCCGCCTGGACCACCGCCCTGGCCACCGCTTTGGCCACCTTTTCGTCGAACACGCTGGGCACGATGTAGGAGGCGTTCAGCTGATCGGGCGCGACCACATCGGAGATGGCCAGGGCGGCGGCGGTGAGCATGTCGTCGGTGATGATGCGAGCCTGGGCGTCGAGCAGACCACGGAAGACACCCGGGAAGGCCAGCACGTTGTTGATCTGGTTGGGGAAATCCGACCGGCCGGTGGCGACCACCGCGGCGTACTGCTGGGCTTCCAACGGGTCGATCTCCGGGTCCGGGTTGGCCAGCGCGAAAACAATGGCGTCCGAATTCATCTTCTGCACGTCGGTGGCGTCCAGGATGTTCGGGGCGGATACGCCGATGAAGACGTCAGCGCCCTGGATCGCGTCGTGAATGGACCCGGTCGCCCCGGCGCGGTTGGTCTCGGCCGCGACACCGGCCAGGTTCGGATCCATTCCCTCGCGACCCCGGTACACGATGCCCTTGATGTCCACGGCAATGATGTCAGCTGGAGCCTGGTGCAGCAGAAGACGAATGATCGCGTTACCGGCGGCCCCGACCCCCGACACGACGATCTTGCAGGCGCGGATGTCTTTCTTCACCACGCGCAACGCATTGCGTAGCGCCGCCACCACCACGATGGCCGTGCCGTGCTGATCGTCGTGGAAGACCGGAATGTCCAACAGGTCCCGCAACCGCCGCTCGATCTCGAAACATCGTGGGGCCGCGATGTCCTCGAGGTTGATGCCGCCGTACACCGGGGCGATCAACTGCACCGTCCGGATGATTTCCTCGGTGTCGGTGGAATCGATGCAGACCGGCCAGGCGTCCACCCCGGCGAACTTCTTGAACAACGCGGCCTTGCCCTCCATCACCGGCAGCGCCGCCGCCGGACCGATGTCACCCAGACCCAACACGGCCGTGCCGTCGGTGACGACCGCGACGGTGTTGCGTTTGATGGTGAGCCGGCGGGCGTCGGACGGATTCTTGGCGATGGCCATGCACACTCGGGCCACCCCGGGGGTGTACGCCCTGGACAGGTCGTCGCGGTTGCGCAACGGGACCTTGGAGGTGACCTCGATCTTGCCGCCGAGATGCACCAGGAACGTGCGGTCGGACACCTTGCGGACGCTCACCCCGGGCAGTGCGTTGACCGCGTCGGTCATCGCTTCGGCGTGGTCGGCGGACAACGCGTTCGCCGACAGGTCGACGACCATCAGGCCGGCCGCGGATTCGACGACGTCGAACGCCGTGATGACCCCGCCCGCTCGACCGACGGCCGTGGTCAGATCGCCGGCGGCCGAGGCCGACGGTGGTGCCGCGACCCGCATGGTGATCGAATAGCCCGGCCCTGGGACAACCATTGCGTCACGCCCTTCCCTGGCTGTGCTTCGACTCCGAGCGTGGTCGAGTGATACATCGCCGACCGCATGGCCTCGGCTGGGATTGCACCGCGGTAGCGACCCTGTCGGTCGAGCCTAGCCCGGTTGCCGGAACCGCTTCGACCTCACCGGCGTTCTACTCGGGGGTCAGAGCTGGGCGGGCGTATCGACGTCGCGTCCGCCGCCGACATCGCCGCACTCGATCAACTCGACCTGGTGCACCGCCAGATAATCGCGGGCTCCGACATCGCCGACCGCGGCGGCGATGACGCCGGTGAAATGGCTCCGGCCGATCACCACGGGATGGCCGGGCCGGCCGGCATAGGCGGCCCTGGCCAGCATGGTCTGTGGGGCGACGGATGCGCACGCGCGGCGCACGACGCGGTCCACCGCGTCACGGGTGACATCGGGCAGATCGACCAACATGACCAGCGCGACATCGGCTGTCGAACGAGGCAGGTGGGTCAATCCGACGGCCAGGCTGGATCCCATGCCGGCGAAGTGATCAGCGTTGGTCACCCTCTGTACGTGGTCGGGCAGAACGGCGCTGACGCGGGGGGCCTGGGCCCCGATCACCACGATGGTCTCGTGGCACCCGGCCATAGTCGCGAGGGAGGTCAGAACCCATGGCCCGGCGCCGGTGTCGAGCAACGCCTTCGGTTGGCCGAAGCGTCGACCCGCACCTGCGGCCAGCAGAAGACCGGTGACCTGGTTCAGCGGTTGATGACGGTGACGGGGTGCACGTAGGGGATTTCGTCGCCCGGGATCGGGAACTCGATTTCGCCGAACGGAGACAGAGCGCCCTGGCGGTCGGCGTTGAACTCACTCACCGCGTGGCCGCCCTCCTCGATCTCCGGCCATCTCGGGTCGACGCCCTTGGACTTCTTCCGCTTGCCGGCCACCGGTTCCTCCTCGCACTCGTCCTCACGACGCAACCGTCGGGCCCGACGGCTGCACGCCGCCGAGTGAACGGCGCCACTGCGACACCATTATGCCGACACCATTATCCCGACACCATTATCCCTACACCACTATCCCGCCTCGCCGTCGCCCGCGTCGACCGCCCCGCGCTGCCTCCCGCGGCCTCCCCTCGCCCGGCGCCCCCGACCGGCGCCCCCGCGCTGATCAACATCCGCGGCGCTGATCAACATCGCCGGAATGGGACGGGTGGGGCCCGAGTCAACATTTTCCTCAGCGCGGGCGATGTTGATCAGCGCGACACCCGGGATCAGCGCGACGACCCCGGGCGCAGCGCGACACCCGGGATCAGCGCGACGGCGCGGGATCAGCGCGACCGCGCGGGCGCAGCGCGAGCACCAGGGCGCAGCGCGAGCACCCGGGCGCAGCGCGACGACCAGGGCGCAGCGTGGAACGGGTGGTCAGCGGGGCCCAGTACCGTTGTGGGTGATGCCATCGACCCTGGAATGGCTGCGCGGCCGAGACGACGCAGCCCTGGTCGCCCTGCTGCGGGCCCGACCCGATCTGACAGTGCCGGCCCCGACCGATTTTTCGGTCCTGGCCAGGCGGCTGGACGGCCCGCCGTCGGTGTGGCGGGCTCTGGAGTCGTTGAACCGGTTCGCGGTACAGGTACTGGAATCCGTGGTCCTGCTCAGCGGGCACAAGCACAAGGTGACCGCTGCGGAGATCACCGGGTTCCTGGGCGACCGGGCCCCGACCGCCGAGGTCCGACGGGTGTTCGGTGAGCTGGAGGCGCTGGGGTTGATCCGCGGCGGCGACACCGTCCGCCCCAGTGCGGCGGTCCCGCCGGCCATGGGCGAGTTCCCCGGCGGTTTCGGCCCGAGCGGGCGGCTGACCGGCGACCATCTCGCCGCAGCGCTCGCCGCAACCTCCGACGAGGGCCGGGCTTTGCTGGCCCGCCTGGCCCGGGGTCGTCCGCGCGGATCGGTGGGGACGACCGGGCCGCTGGTGGCGCTGGTCCGATCTCTGGTCGACGCCGGTCTACTGATCCGGCTGGACGCCGGCACCGTGGTGCTGCCACGTGAGGTCGGCCTCGCCCTGCGGGGCGACGAGCCGCTCGGGCCGGTCCACGTGCAGAGCCCGCCGGTCACGCTGGTCGACAAGGGCCGCGACACTGTGGACGGCACCGCGGCGGGCCAGGCGGTCGCGGCGGTGGCCGTCGCCAACCGCATGCTCGATGTGCTGGGTCAGGCGCCGGCACCGGTGCTCAAGGCCGGCGGCCTGGGGGTTCGCGAGCTCCGGCGGCTGGCCAAGGAACTCGATATCGACCCGGCACTGGCCGCCGTGCACATAGAGCTGCTGGCCGCCTCCGGCCTGATCGCCCCCAGCGAACCGCGGCTCAGAAGCCCGGTCAACTCGTGGACGCCGACCAGAGCGGCGGACGTTTTCGGCGCCGAGGACGACGAAAACGCCTGGGCCCACCTGGCGCTCACCTGGCTGGAGCTACGCCGCGACCCGGCCCGGACCGGACAGCGGGACAGCACCGGCCGGGTGCTGGCGGCGCTGTCCGCCGAACTGTCCTGGAGTCGCGGGCCCGCCGACCGGCGGTTCGTCCTCGGCGTACTGGCCGACCTGCCGCCGGGCACCGGCCTGGACACCCAGGGCCTGTCCGATCGGCTGGCCTGGGCCGCCCCGTTGCGGTCGCCGGAACGACGGGACCCGATGGCCCTGAGCGTGATCCAGGAGGCCACCGCCCTGGGTGTGGTGGCATTTCATTCGTTGTCCAGCGCGGGGCGGGCGCTGTTGGCCGCTGATCAGCAGGCCGCGGCGGCGGCGCTGCGGCATTCACTCCCGGATCCGGTTGCCACCGTTATGGTGCAGGCCGACCTCACGGTGGTGGCACCCGGCCGGCTGCAACCCGAGTTGGCGGCCAGACTCGCTGCGGCCGCCGACGTGGAGTCGGCCGGCAGCGCGACGGTCTACCGGGTCACCCCGGACAGCCTGCGTCGCGCTTTCGACGGCGGTGCATCGTCCGCCGAGATGCACCGCCTGTTCGAGAAGCACTCGGTCACCGGAGTGCCACAAGCTCTGACTTACCTGATCGACGACATCGCCCGCCGCCATGGAGTGCTACGGGTCGGCGCGGCCGCCGCCTACCTGCGGAGCGAGGACCCGGCGCTGATCGACCAGGCCGTCGCACAGGCCTCGGCGTCCGGGCTGGTGGTCCGGCGGCTCGCTCCCACGGTGGCCGTCTCCACCAGTCCGTTGGAGGATCTGCTGGCGCCGTTGCGGTCGGCCGGCCTGGTTCCGGCGGCCGAGGACGCGACCGGCGCGGTCGTCGATCTGCGCTCCGCACCGCAGCGCACCGCCGGCGTGGTGGTGACCCCGCCCCTTCGGCGGGAACCGCCGACCCCCTCCGATGATCAGCTGGTCGCCCTGATCGAGCGGATGCGCAGCGTGGACGGCCAGGGCGACGGCGACGGCGACCAGTCCCCGAACGAGACGCTGGCCCTGCTGCGACAGGCGGCCAACCATCGGGGGGCGGTGTGGATCAGTTATGTCGACTCCGACGGGGGCACCACGCGTCGGATCATCGAGCCGGTGGCCGTCTCCGGTGGCGCGGTGGCCGCTTTCGACCGGCTCCGGGATCAGATGCGCACCTTTGCCCTGCACCGCATCACCGGCGCGCAACCGGTGCCATCGCCCGCGCCGCCAGCCAGCGCACCGAGCAGCTCCGATAGCTAAGGGCCGCCACCCTCTGCTACGACACGTATGCGCAGAGTGCATCAGAAAAGCCCACAGCGCGTTCAGCCGTCTACCCTGCAAGGTGCGCCGAATAAGTGAGGCAGGCCGTTGATCTGCCATCGGAGTGTGAGTTCGGCTGCCTTCCGGCAGCGCCCTTGCACACCGTCAGCCATCGTCGAGGTAGCAGTAGTTCCGGGGGCCTTCCACATGCGCGCATCACCCATGACCTTCTGCATCGTCGCTGCACTGGCGGCCGTGCTGCTGTCCGCCTGCACGGTCGACCCGTCCACCGCCTCACCGCCGCAGGTCACCGTGTCAAGTACACCGGCCGTCACCGCGCCGTTGGTGACCCCGCCGTTGGTGACCCCGCCGTTGGTGACCGTGCCCCCGATCGCCGCGCCGTCCACGGTTCCGACGAGCACGCTGGCGCCGACACCCACGTCCCCCGGGACCAGCACGAGTTCCACCACCGCACCACCGCCGGTGCGGGTCCCGCCGGCCACGTACAGGGCGAGCCCACGGCTGGGCAGCACCGACCTGTCCCCGCGGACACCGATCACCGTCCACTCCGTACGTGGCACGCTGGCCGGCCTGACGTTGCGCAATGCCGCCGGCACTGCGGTTCGTGCGGACATGACCGCCGACCGGAGAAGTTGGACGGTGCGCGAACCACTCGGCTACGGCGCCACCTACACCCTGGCGGGCCGGGCGGTGGGCGCCGACGGCCGCACGGTTCCGATTCAGGGCACCTACACGACGGTCGAGCCCGCCGACCTGATCGGCACCAGCATCTCACCTGATGACGGCGATACCGTCGGCATCGCGGCCCCGATCATGTTCAGCATCGGCACCGACATCGACGACACCGTCGGCCGGCAGAACATCGAAAAGGCCATCACCGTAACCACCGTGCCGAAGACGGCCGGATCGTTGGCCTGGATCCGCCACTGGAACGGGTGGGGATTGGACTGGCGACCGAAGGCATACTGGCTCCCGGGCACCAAGGTCACCGTGACGGCCAATCTGTACGGGGTGAGCTACGGCAACGGCCTGTGGGGCAAGCAGGATCTGACGTCCTCGTTCACCATCGGCCGGTCGGAGATCACCAAGGCCGACATCAACTCACATCGACTCAAGGTCTATCGGGACGGCAAGCTGCTCTTCGACTTTCCGACGTCCTACGGGCTGGAAAGTGATCCGGGACGGGTCACCCACGGTGGCACCTACATCGTGATGAGCAAGGAGTACCTGCATCTGATGTCCAACCCGGCCTACCACTATGTCAATTTCAAGGCGTACTACGCGGTGCGGATCTCCAACAACGGCACCTTCATCCACGCCAACGACGACACCGCCGACGTCCAGGGCTACCGGAACGTCACCCACGGCTGCGCCAACCTGACGATGACCAACGCCCGGCTGTTCTACGAACAGACCATGTACGGCGACCCGGTGGAGGTCACCGGTTCGTCCATTCCGATGTCGGCTTCGGACGGCGACGTGTACGACTGGTCGATCCCCTGGGCCAAGTGGCAGACACTTTCCGCTCTGAGCACGGCCTACATCGGCTGACCTCCCGGTCACCAGCGGGATCAGCCGGTCAGCGGCCCGACGTCGACGATCCGCAGCACCGGTTCCCCTACCAGGTCGGACGCCTCGAGGTCGACGTCGGCGCTGATTCCCCAGTCACGGTCGCCGTCCGGATCGTCGAAGGTCTGCCGCACGGTCCAGGCGGTCGTCCCGCGGGCGATGGCGATCAACCCCGCGGACCGGGCGGTCGGTCCGGTGCCGATGTCGTCGTACTCCGCCCAGTACGGCTCGATCGCCTCCCGCCACCGTTCGGTGTCCCAGCCGGCGGCACCGTCCATCTCGCCGAGGGTGTCGTATCGACCGAGCGAGAGCAGTTCGACCCGGCGGAACAGGGCATTGCGCACCATGATGGTGAACGCCCTGACGTTGGCGCTGACCCCGCGGGCGGCGGTGGGCGGCCGGATCACCACCTCACCACCCGGGCCGATGTCGTCCGGGTGGGCCAGCGCCTCCCACTCGTCGAGCAGGCTGGAGTCGACGCCGCGGACCAGTTCACCGAGCCAGGAGATGAGGTCCGACAGTTCGTCGGTCCGGGCATCCTGCGGCACGGTCCGCCGCATGGCCCGGTACGCATCGGCTAGGTAGCGCAGGACCACCCCTTCGGATCGTTGCAGCTGGTAGAACGCCACGTATTCGGAGAAGTTCATCGCCCGCTCGTACAGATCGCGGACCACGGACTTGGGCTCGGGCTGGTATTCGGCGACCCACGGGTGCCCGGCCCGGTACGACTGGAAAGCCACCTCGACCAGATCGGCGAGCGGCTTGGGGTAGTCGACCTCGTCCAGCAGGGCCATCCGCTCCTCGTACTCCAGGCCGTCCGACTTCATCGCCGCCACGGCCTCCCCGCGGGCCTTGAACCGCTGGGCCGACAACACCGGCCCCGGGCCTTCCAGCGTCGCCTCGATGAGGGAGACGACGTCGAGCGGGTATTCGGCCGACTGCTTGTCGAGCAGATCCAGCGCGGCCAGGGCCAGCGGCGACAGGGGTTGGTCCAGAGCGAAGTCGAGTTGTAGATCGGCCGTGAGTTGGAAGCGGCGGCCCTCGGCGTCCGGCTGTGTCAGTCTGACGACTATGCCCGCGGCCAGTAGCGCCTTGCCGATAGCCAAGGCGCGCAACGCATGCCGGAGCTGACGCGGCCGCGGATCGTGACTGGTCTCGATCAATCGACGCATCCCGGAGAAGGCATCACCCGGCCGGGACAGGACGCCGAGCAGCATGGCGTGGTTGACCCGAAAATGGGATCCGAGCGGCTCGGGCTCGGCGGCGACCAAGCGCTCGAAGGTGGCCTCGTTCCAACTGACGAAACCATCAGGCGCCTTGCGCCGCACAACCTTACGTTTCTTGGCGGCGTCGTCGCCGGCCTTGGACACGGCTCGTTCGTTGTCGATGACGTGCTCCGGGGCCAGCACCACCACGTCCCCGGCCACGTCGAAGCCGGCCCGCCCGGCGCGCCCGGCGATCTGGTGGAACTCGCGAGCCGACAACAGCCGGGTGCGGTGCCCGTCGTACTTGGCCAGCCCGGTGAACAGCACGGTCCGGATCGGCACGTTGATGCCGACACCCAGCGTGTCGGTCCCACAGATGACCTTGAGAAACCCTGACTGAGAGAGCTTCTCGACCAGTCGGCGATACTTGGGCAGCATGCCGGCGTGGTGCACACCGATACCGTGGCGGACCAGCCGGGCCAGCGTTCGCCCGAAGCCCGGTGAGAATCTGAAATCTCCGATGAGTTCAGCGATCTGGTCACGCTCGGCTCTGGTGGCGACGGTGATGCTGGTCAGCGCCTGAGCGCGTTCCAGCGCGGCGGCCTGGGTGAAATGAACGATGTACACCGGCGCCCGCCCGGTGGCCAGAAGATCTTCCAGGGTCTCCTGCAGCGGCACGGTGACGTACGAGAAGGCCAGCGGGACAGGGCGTTCCACGCCGGTGATCAAGGTGGTGGGCCGGGATGTGCGCTCGGTGAGGTCGCGGGCGAAGAACCGCACGTCACCCAGGGTCGCCGACATCAGGATGAACTGGGCCGCGGGGAGTTCCAGCAGCGGAACCTGCCAGGCCCAGCCCCGCTGCCGGTCGCCGTAGTAGTGGAATTCGTCCATCACGACGATGCCCGGGTCGGCGGTCGCCCCGCCGCGCAGCGCCACCGAGGCCAGGATTTCGGCGGTGCAGCAGATGATCGGAGCGGCGGCGTTGACCGAGGAGTCACCGGTGATCATGCCGACGTTCGCCGGACCGAAGACGTCCGTCAGCTCGAAGAACCGCTCGGACACCAGCGCCTTGATCGGCGCGGTGTAGTAGGCGCGCCGGCCCGTCGACAGACCGGTGAACAGAGCGGCCACGGCGATCAGCGTCTTACCCGATCCGGTGGGTGTCCCGACGATCACGTTGGCGTCGGACACGATCTCCAGCAGCGCCTCCTCCTGGTGCGGGTACAGGACGATGCCTCGGTCCGTCGCCCACTGGCCGAAGCGGTCGAACAGCGATCCCGGGTCGACGGGCGACGGCGGGGTCAGCACCTTCCGCGTGCCCGTGGCGCCGGTTGTCATCATCCGAGCCTTTCACGCCCGACGGTGCACTAGAGACAGTTCGGGCACTTCCCCGGGTAGCCGTCCCAGCCCAGGCCGATCAACACCTCGGCCACGTCGAGCGCCACCGAGCAGGGGTCGGCGGTCACGTCGTGCCACCCGTATCGCAGTGTGAATGTGCCGGTTCTGGTGTGGCTGTTGTCCCGGCGCCGGTCACGGAAAGCACCCGAACCCAAGTGACCGACCCGCCCGTCCAGCTCCACCACCAGTCCGTACTTCGCGTAGCGGACGTCGACGAACTCGTGCCGACCGGCCCGTGGCTGTTGGCGCCGACCGTCGGGCAGGCGGTGCGCGCGCTCTACCTCGTGCAGGTAACGGTGTTCCAATGGGCTGTGCACGCCGGACGCCGCATCCGACAGCAGACTGACCAGCAGCTTGCGATGGGGCTGACGGGCGCGCCGACCCATGCCCTTCCGCAGGTCGTCCACGGTGGTGAGCCGCCGTTGCACGGCGCTGGTCACCCACGAAATGCAGTCCGCCTCCGAGCCGTCCGCACACAGATCGAGAACGGTGTCCTCGATCCTGGTTCTGGCCGGCTCCGCCCTGGTCGAGAAGGCCCGTACCCCCACCCGCTCCTGCCGGAATCGCACCCACTCCCGGTCCGCCAACCTGACGCCGAAGGGCACGAGGATTTCGATGGGTAGGAGCTCCTCGTCCGCGAGACCGTGCAGAGTGGCCGCGGTCGCTCCGCCGGCCCGCGCGTCGGATCCGCCCATCAGCACTGCGGCCCACACCCGGCCCGTCCACGAAGGGTCGACTGCCGGGATCAGATAGATCCCGGATTCGAGCCGGCCCCACCAGCCGTCCGATAACAGCCGCCTGATCACGGTGGGAGTGAGGCCGCAGCCAACCGCTTGCTGTCGGGACACGACCCCAGATTGCGCCTGAGCGAGCAGATTGACTGCCGAGGGTACTTCCCGCCGAGAGTGCATCACCGCACTGTGCCTGTTGCACCCCTGTCCCCGGCGAGTCCATCCACATAGCGCAAGACCGTAGTGTTTTCAGGGTCGACTATGACCTTGAAAACACTACGGTCCTGCCTGTTACCTCTCGACCCGCTCGGACATCCGCAGGTCCGCCGGGCGCAACGGACCGGTCATCCGCAGTCCACCCTCGAGCAGGTACTTGACGTAGGCGTACTGGGTGAAGAAGCCGGGCATGGTGTCGCCGAGGGCGGCGTACTCGAAAATGTCGCGGGCGGCTTCCAGGCGTTGCCAGGTCTGCGGGTCGGCGTCCTGGTTGAGCCGGGCGAGTTCCTCGCCCAGGAGGCGGCGGACCAGTCCGACGGTGACGGCGGGGCCTTCGGCCAGCGGCACACGGTTGTGGATCCACTGCCACACCTGGGCCCGGGAGATCTCCACCGTCGCAGCGTCCTCCATCAGATTGTCGATGGCGACGGCTCCCGTCCCGCCGACCCAGGAGGCCAGGTACTGCAAGGCGACCGATATGTTCCTCAGCAGGCCGTCCATGGTCACCTCGCCGCGTGCGGTACCGGCGGCGAGCAGGTCGGCCGCCTGCACCCTGACCTCGGGCCGTTGCCGGGTGAGTTGGTGGGGCCGCCCGCCCAGCACGGCGTCGAACGCGGCCCTGGCCACCGGCACCAGCCCGGGATGCGCCACCCAGGTGCCGTCGAAGCCGTCGCCCGCCTCACGCTGCTTGTCCGCCTTGACCTTGGCCAGCGCCAACCTGGTGACCGTGTCGTCCTGCCGATTCGGGATGAACGCGGCCATCCCCCCGATGGCGTGGACGCCCCGGCGGTGACAGGTGGCCACCAGCAGTTCGGTGTAGGCGCGCATGAACGGGGTGGTCATGGTGATCTGCGACCGGTCGGGCAGCACGAAGTCCGGGCCGCGGTGGGCGAATGTCCTGATGTAGGAGAAGATGTAGTCCCAGCGACCGGCATTCAGCCCGGCGGAGTGCTCCCGGAGTTCGTAGAGGATTTCCTCCATCTCGAAGGCGGCGGGCAGCGTTTCGATCAGCACGGTGGCCCGGATGGTGCCCTGCGGTATGCCCAGCAGGTTCTGGGCCAGGACGAACACGTCGTTCCACAGCCGCGCTTCCAGTTGGGATTCCAGCTTCGGCAGGTAGAAGTACGGGCCGGCGCCGGAGTCGATCAGGGTCTGCGCGTTGTGCCAGAAATACAGGCCGAAGTCGACCAGCGACGCCGGCAGCGGCCGGCCGTCGATGGTCAGGTGCTTTTCGCACAGATGCCAACCGCGGGGCCGCATCATCACGGTCGGCCGGGTCGCACCGACCCGGTACTGCTTGCCGCCCTCGTCCAGGGACAGGTTCCCGCGCAGCGCGTCGTACAGGTTCACCTGCCCGGAGATGATGTTTTCCCAGGTCGGCGCCGTGGCATCCTCGAAGTCGGCCATCCACACGTTCGCCCCGGAGTTCAGCGCGTTGATGGTCATCTTCGTGGTCGTCGGCCCGGTGATCTCCACCCGGCGGTCGGTCAGGCCGGGAGCGGGTGGTGCGACGCGCCAGGTGTTGTCGGCCCGGACGGAGCGGGAGGTCCCGAGGAAGCCCGGGGTCTCACCGGCGGAGATCCGTTTGGCTCTGGCCCGGCGGTCGGCGAGCAGGTCGGCCCGGCGTCCGGCGAACGCGCCGTCCAGGGCGGCCACGAAGGCCAGCGCCTCCGGGGTGAGTATCTCGTCGCCGCGTTCGATGTGCGGCCCGCGGATCAACGGGGTGCGCGCGATGGTGCTGGTCATGTCCAAGTCCTTTCACGAAGGTGGGAAACGTCAGATGGATCGGCGGCTGGTCGCGGCGGTCAGTGGAACTGCTGCGCCTCGGTGGAACCGGCCAGCGCCAGAGTTCCGCTGTCCGGGTTGATGGCCGTGGAGACCTTGTCGAAGTAGCCGGTGCCGACCTCGGCCTGGTGCTTGATCGCGGTGTAGCCGGCGCTCTCCGCGGCGAACTCCGCTTCCTGCAGTTCGACGTAGGCCGACATGCCGGACTGCGCATAGCCGTTGGCCAGGTGGAACATCGAGTGGTTCAACGCGTGGAATCCGGCGAGCGTGATGAACTGGAACGCGTACCCCAGATCACCGAGTTCGTCCTGGAAAGCGGCGATCTCACTGTCGGTCAGCGCGGCTTTCCAGTTGAACGACGGAGAACAGTTGTAAGCCAGCTTCTTCCCCGGGAATTCGCGGTGCAGTTCGGTGGCGAACTCCCGGGCCAGCCCCAGGTCCGGGGTGCCGGTCTCGACCCAGATCAGGTCGCAGTAGGGCGCATAGGCCTTGGCCCTGGCCAACACCGGCTCGATGCCGTTGCGGACCCGGAAGAACCCCTCGCTGGTCCGCTCGCCGGTGGTGAACGGCGCGTCGACCGGGTCGACGTCACTGGTCAGCAGATCGGCGGCCAGCGCGTCGGTGCGGGCCACGATCACCGTCGGGATGCCGTAGAGGTCGGCGGCCAGTCGAGCGGCGTTCAACGTGCGGATGTGGGCGGCCGTCGGAATCAGGACCTTCCCGCCCAGGTGACCGCACTTCTTCTCGGAGGCGAGCTGATCCTCCCAGTGCACACCGGCCGCGCCGGCGGCGATCATCGATTTCATCAACTCGAAGGCGTTCAGCGGTCCGCCGAACCCGGCCTCCGCGTCGGCGACGATGGGTACCAGGTAGTCGATGTCGTTCTTGCCGACGCTATGGTCGATCTGGTCGGCCCGCATCAGGGCGTTGTTGATCCGGCGGACCACAGCCGGCACCGAATTGGCCGGATACAGACTCTGATCGGGGTAGGTCTGGCCGGCCAGGTTGGCGTCCGCCGCGACCTGCCAGCCGGAGAGGTAGATCGACTTCAGCCCGCCCCGCACCATCTGCACCGCCTGGTTACCGGTCAGCGCCCCCAGGGCGCGGGTGAAGGTGGTGCTGTGCAACGCCTCCCACAGCTTCTCGGCGCCCAACCGGGCCAACGTGTGCTCCTCGACCACACTGCCGCGTAGATTCACCACGTCGACCGCGGAATAGGTGCGCTCGATGCCGGTCCACCGATCGGCGGTCGCCCACTCGTGATCCAACAGCGCCACCTCGTCCCCGCGGCTGCTCTGGCCAAGGGATCGAACCGCCGGCCCGGCGGGAGCGGTGCGGACGGCGTCGGTGGCCGGGGAATGAGCGGCCGGGGAATGGGTGGTCGGGCTGGTAGTCATGGGAAAATCCCTTCGATTCGGTGGGGAGAACCCACTGTGATGTCACAGGAGCGGGCGATTCAAGCCCTTCCCGACGTCAAGAAGCGCACTTCTTGCGATCCTGTGCATTTCTTGCGATACGGTGCAGAGATGAGCACACCGGACGAGGACACCGCTCTGTTGACCATCGGTCGTCGCCTTCGCCATCTGCGCCGGGCCCGTGGACTGACCCTGCAGGACATCGCCGGGCTGACGTCGCTATCCGCGTCGGCGGTCTCGCTGATCGAAAACGGCAAGCGGGAACCGAAACTGTCGGTGCTCACCGCCCTCGCCGCCGCAGTGGGCACCGAGCTGGGCGACCTGCTCGCGGCCGAGGCACCCACTCGAAGAGCCGCGTTGGAGATCGAACTGGAACGGGCGCAGCGGGCCGATTCGTTCACAGCGCTCGGCGTCCCGGCGGTGCGGACCGGACCCCGGCTGCCGACTGAGGCGCTGGAGGCGCTGGTCGGGATGCATCGGGCGCTCGCGGTGGTCCAGGCCGAGCAGGCCGCCACGCCGGAACAGGCGCGCCGGGCCAATGCGGACCTGCGCGACCGGATGCGCCGGCAGGGTAACTACTTCGGCGAGATCGAGCAGATCGCCGATGATCTCCTGCGGGCGACCGACTACGTCGCGGGGCCGATCACCCGGACCGGGGTGGACAAGATCGCCGCCCATCTCGGCTTCGATCTGGTCCACACCGGCGATCTACCGTCCTCCACCCGGACGGTCACCGACCTTGCGCACCGCCGCGTGTACCTCCCGCATCCGCAGCTGGGTCAGCACGACTCGCGCACCCTGGCCTTGCAGGCTCTCGGGCATGTGGTGCTGGGTCATCGGGTGCCGGCCGACTACGGCGAATTCCTGACCCAGCGGGTGGAGAGCAACTACTTCGCCGCCGCGCTGCTGATTCCGCAGCGCACGGCGGTGCCGATGCTGGCGGAGGCCAAGGTGGCCAAGGACATCGCCATCGAGGACCTGCGCGATGCGTACGCCGTGTCCTACGAAACAGCGGCGCACCGGTTCACCAATCTGGCCACGCGCCATTTCGACCTGCCGGTGCATTTCATGCGGATCTCCTCGTCGGGGGTCATCTACAAGGCCTACGAGAACGACGGCGTGCACTTCCCGACCGATACCGTCGGCGCCATCGAGGGTCAGCGGGTCTGCAAGTACTGGACCGCGAGAGTGGTCTTCGACCAGGCCGACGTGTCCGCGGCCTACCGTCAGTACACCGATACCGGTTCTGGAACCTATTGGTGCACAGCCGTTGTCGACCGGACGGGCGCCGGCGACTTCTCGGTGAGCGTGGGCATGCCCTACGAGAATGCCAAGTGGATGCGCGGACGGGAGACGAGGGAGCGGTCCCGCTCGCGGTGTCCGGAGCCGAGTTGCTGCTCGCAGCCACCGGCCGAACTGGCCACTCGATGGGCCGATCAGGTCTGGCCCAGCGCCCGGGTGCATTCCCATCTGCTGGCGGCGATGCCCCCGGGCGTGTTCCCGGGCGTCGACGACACCGAGGTACTGACCTTCCTGGAGCGTCACACGAACTGATCGTCGGCTGGACCGGTCCCGATGATCAGCCGATCAGGACGACGGCCAGCACCACGGCGATGACCAACAGGGCCGCCCAGACGACGATCCACTGCCGCTTCCGCGCCGACGCCGGGCTGGGCAGCGGGATCATGCCCGGTATGGGCGAACCGGGTGACCCGTCCGGTTCGGACGAGACCGGTGGTGTGCGCATCTGTGACCCCCCTACTTCCATGCTCGTGTCAGCTTACCGCCTGATCACCGATTATTGTCGGGAGGACATCACATGACGACAGTAGAAATCCTCGCCCAGGGGGCTGCCGTACGCCGATTACCGCCCGGTTCGCCGATCGCTGGGCCGATCACCCCGCTGTGCCGATGACCCCGCTGTGCCGATGACCCCGCTGTGCCGATGACCCCGCTGTCCGATGACCCCGCTGTGCCGATGACCACGGTGGCGTCCAGGTCGGCGTGGTGGGCGCTGCCGGCGACCAGGCCGGCCAGCGTGACCAGGGCGGCCGTCGACGGTTCCTGACGCTCACTGGTCTCGATCAGCAACCGCCCCCCGGGGGCCAGCCATCCCGCTGCGGCCTCGATGACCCGCCGCTGGACGTCGAGTCCGTCGACGCCACCGTCCAGCGCCACCCGGGGTTCGTACATACGCGCTTCCGCGGGCATCAGGCCGATCTCACCGGTGGGTACGTACGGCGCATTGACGACCAGGATGTCGACCCGGCCGCGCAACACCACCGGCAGCGGTTCGAAGACATCACCCTGGAAGACCTGTCCACCCGAGGCCACGAGGTTGCGGCGGGCGCATCGCACCGCGGCCGGGTCGATGTCCACGGCGTACAACTGCACCGGCCCCACCGCCGCGGCCACTGCGGCGCCGACCGCCCCGGAACCGCAACACATGTCGACCACCACGGCATCGGGCCGGGCAAGAGCCGCGGCCTGGTCGACCAGGAATTCGGTGCGGCGGCGGGGGACGAACACACCGGGATCGACCAGGATCCGCAGCCCGCGGAACTCCGCCCAGCCGATGACGTGCTCCAGCGGCACGCCGGAGGCCCGCCGCCCCACCATGGCGATCAGCTCGGCCGGCGAACCCGCCACCGACATGAGCAGCCGGGCCTCGTCCTCGGCGAACACGCACCCGGCAGACCGCAGCGTCGCGACCACGATCGATTCGGCCGGTCCGGCCTCACCTGCTGACATCTTCTCCCCTTCCTGACCACGCGAACGAACGCCGGACGACCGCCCGGGGAATGCTGCGTCCGGAGGGGCCGTTGACCCTCTGGGGCGGGAGGCGATCGCCATGCGACGCAGCTTCGGGGACACTGGAGAGGTTGCACGTTTTCGCCCTCCGCACTCCTCACCCCTGCGAACTCATATCACAGCCCGCCGGCACCCGCCCGGCCTCGACACCGGCAAGGAACCCCGTGACCGACGGACCACTGATCGTCCAGTCCGACAAGACCCTGCTCCTGGAGATCGGTCACCCGGACGCGCCCGCGGCCAGGGCGAACATCGCCCCGTTCGCCGAGCTGGAACGCTCTCCCGAGCACATCCACACCTACCGGATCACGCCGCTGGCCCTGTGGAACGCCCGGGCGGCGGGGCACGATGCCGAACAGGTGGTCGACGCCCTGGTGCGGTGGTCACGCTTCCCGGTCCCCCAGGCGCTGTTGGTGGACGTGGTGGACACGATGTCCCGTTACGGCCGGTTGGTGCTGCAGACCCACCCGACGCACGGACTGATCATGGTCAGCCGCGACAAGGCAGTGCTCGAGGAAATCCTGCGCAACAAGAAGGTCGCCCCGATGCTCGGCGCCCGGATCGACGCCGACACCGTGGTGGTGCACCCCTCCGAACGCGGCCGGCTCAAGCAGATACTGCTCAAGGTCGGCTGGCCCGCCGAGGACGAGGCCGGGTACGTCAACGGCGAGGCGCACCGGATCGAGTTGGACAACGCGAACTGGACGCTGCGGGGGTACCAGTCCGACGCCGTCGAGGGTTTCTGGGCCGGCGGCTCCGGCGTCGTGGTGCTGCCCTGTGGTGCCGGCAAGACGCTGGTCGGTGCGGCGGCCATGGCCAGAGCCGGTGCCACCACGCTGATTCTGGTCACCAACACCGTCTCCGGCCGGCAGTGGCGACGAGAGTTACTGGCCCGCACCACGTTGACCGAAGAGGAAATCGGCGAATACTCCGGCGAGCGCAAGGAGATCCGGCCGGTCACCATCGCCACCTATCAGGTGATGACCCGCAAGACCGGTGGGGTGTACCGGCATCTGGATCTGTTCGACTCCCGCGACTGGGGTCTGGTCATCTACGACGAGGTGCACCTGTTGCCCGCGCCGGTGTTCCGGATGACGGCGGATCTCCAGTCCCGTCGCCGGCTGGGCCTGACCGCGACCCTGGTCCGGGAGGACGGCCGGGAAGGTGACGTCTTCTCCCTCATCGGGCCCAAGCGTTTCGACGCTCCCTGGAAGGACATCGAATCGCAGGGCTGGATCGCCCCGGCCGAGTGCATCGAGGTGCGGGTCACGCTGACCGACGCCGAGCGCCTGTCCTACGCGGTCGCCGAGCCGGAGGAGCGCTACAAGATCGCCGCCACCGCGAGGACGAAAATGCCGGTGGTGCAGGCCATCCTGGACAAGCACCGGGGCGAACCGACCTTGGTGATCGGCGCGTACCTGGACCAGCTCGAGGAACTCGGCGCCGCCCTGGATGCACCCATCATCCAGGGGTCGACCAAGAACGTGGAACGGGAGCGACTGTTCGACGCGTTCCGCAAGGGCGAGGTCACCACCCTGGTGGTCTCGAAGGTGGCGAACTTCTCCATCGACCTGCCCGAGGCGACCATCGCCGTCCAGGTGTCCGGCACCTTCGGGTCCCGCCAGGAGGAAGCCCAACGCCTCGGCCGGATCCTGCGACCGAAAGGGGATGGGCGGCAGGCCCACTTCTATTCGGTGGTGGCCCGGGACACGCTGGACACCGATTACGCGGCGCACCGGCAGCGTTTCCTGGCCGAGCAGGGCTACGCGTACCGAATCATGGACGCGGACGACCTGCTCGGCCCGGCGGTACCGGGCGGGGAATGACCTCCCGTTCTACCAGGGAGTTTTCGCCTCCAGGATCGTCGAATGCACCATGGTCGGCGGGCCGGCGAAGAGGGTGCGCATGACGGCCCGTTGCTCGTCCCCGGCCGCAATGCCTTTCTCGTGCGCTTCCAGGGCAGCGGGGTCGGCGAAGGTGGTGAAGACACCGTAGGTGCTCGGCCCGACCTTCAACGCGAAAAAGGTCGTCGTGCCTGTCTCGTCGTCGATGAGCGAGCGCGACTCCCGGAGATGTTCCTCCACCTCACGTTCTTTACCGGGCCTGGCCTCCATCGTCGCCCACACCGCCAGCTGGTCCATGTGCCTCTCCTTGAATGTCGATGAAATGGGGGAATCGTTGCCGACGGCGGGCCGGATACCCGGATCAGTGCGCCATCGATTCCGGATCGATGGGGCCCCACTTGTTGGCCGCTCCCACATCCGCGGTCCAGAAACGAGGCGTCTGCGGCCATGTCTCGTGCCAGGGCCGGGGCAGGAATTGCCCGGTCTTCTCGTCGTAGATGATGTCGATCTCGGTGAACAGCTCGATCAGATTGCCATCGGGGTCGTGGTGGTAGGTAAAGATGTTGTGACCGGCCCCGTGCCGGCCCGGGCCCCACTGCAGCCGAATCTCACGGGCGGCCAGGTGGTCGAGGGCATCTTTGAGGTGGGATATGTCGCGCATTTCGAAGGCGACATGGAAAAGACCGCGCCGCACGGTGCTGCGCATCAAATTGATGGCGTGATGGTCGGCGTTGCACCGCAGGAACGTGAAGAAATCGCCGATGGTGTCCGACCAGCGGAAGCCCAGCAGGTCGGTGTAGAAGCTTTGTGAGCCTTCGAGGTCTTCGACGTACGACGCGACGTGGCCGAGCTTCGTCGGCCGGATGCCCAGGGCGGTCGGCACTCCGCTGACGGCCTGACGCTCGTACAGGAAGATCGGGGTCTTGGTTTCATGCTCGGACAGCACCAGTGCGGAACCGATCCCCGGCTGCGGGTCGGAGCGCAACTCCGTTTCCACACCGGCGGTCCGAAGATCCCGGGCGGCGTCGTCCAGCGTGCCGAGGACCTCGAAGCCCAGAGCCGCCCGGCCGTCCGCGTCGCCCTTGCTGACCACGACACAGTGGTGATCCACACCGGTGGTCAGGAAGGTCTGCGTCTCGGACCGCTCCACCACGACCAGCCCCAGGGCGTCCTCGTAGTAGTGCGTGAGCCGTTCCGGATCAGGCGATCGCACCTCGAAGAACCCGGGTCGGCTGACCGGGGCCGGGGCTCGGGTAACGGGGGCAAGCTGGCCGAGGCTTTCGGTCATGGCGGAACCTTTCTGTGTCCGACGCGCCCCGGGAAGGGCGTCGTCGCTGCGGGGATTGATGCGGACCGGCCCTTCCGGTGTACACCGGTGCCGACGGATCGACCGCGTCGGGTCGTTCCAGAGTCTTGTTCAGCTGCGCTGCTTTGCGGTGAGGGACGTCAGTCGATCGACACCACCACGCGGCCGACGTTGGCCATTGTTTCCAGCCGGCGGTGCGCGTCGGCGACCTGGTCGAGCGGGTAGACGGAATCGACCACCGGCCGCAGCCGACAGCGTTCGACGAGGTCCCAGAACAACTCCCGCGACGCTTCGTTGGCGCTGCGGACCCCGATGATCTGCTGGCTGTTCCGGTACAACTGCGCGACGTCGAGCTCGACGCGCCCACCGAACATCGCTCCCGAGGAAGCAACGCGGCCAAGCGGACCCAATGCGGCCATGGTCAGCTTCCACAGCTCGGCCGAGCCCACGTTGTCGATGACGACGTCGACACCGCCTCCGCTGGCGGACCGAATGTCGGTGAGCACATCGGGGTCGGCCGAGTCGAAGACCCCGTCCAGGATGTTCAGGCGGCGCAGCTCGTCCAACTTGTCGGGGCTTCGCGACGTCCCGAGCACCTGACACCCCATGGCCCGGGCGACCACCGCCGCGATCGTCCCGGTCGCCGACGCCGCTCCCTGGACCAGCACGGTCTCACCCGGACGAGCCCGGGCGTCCATCAGCTGCACGGTGGCCAGCGGACCGTTCACGCTCATGGCGGCCGCGTCGGTCATCGACAACCCGGGCGGCAGGACCCGCAGGTTCTCCACCGGAGCGACCGCGTACTCCGCGTATGCCCCTGGCCTCATCACCCCGATCAGCTCGAGATTGCTGCAACTCTCGGCCCGACCCTGCCCGCACGGTTTGCAGGATCCGCAGGCCACCGCATTATGCACGGCGACCGCGGACCCCAGCGGAACGGTTTCCGGCGTGTCAGGGCCGTACCCGACCACCTCGCCTGCGTGCTCGGAGCCCAGGATGTGGGGAAACTCGTAACGGGCGAACGGCACCCGCCCGGCGCGGTTGGCGCCGTCCAGAAAGGCGTTCACCGAGACCGCCCGAACCCTGATCAACGCTTCTCCGGGGCCGGGCCGCGGGATGTCCACCTCGGCCGGTTCCAGAACCTCCGGGCCGCCATGACGGTGGATGACAACTGCTCTCATAGGAAACCATTCTCATAGATAACCGGACGCATTCAGGTGTCCCGTTCGGGTTCGTCGCGGTTCAGTTCATCGCCGGTCAGTTCATCGCGGTCAACCGGCTCGATGATTGCGGTACCCCGGGCGGGGCCGGCGGCGGGGCGCTCAGTCTGAACGAAGTCAACGCGATGGTCATCTGACTCACCTCGCGGACCAGTCGATCGATCCGACCCAGGACCTCCTTGTTCGTCACCTCGTAACCCGAATCGCTTTCGGCGTAGTCAGCGTCCGCCGTACATACTTGACTGGGCGTGGTCAGGGCGTTGAGTCCCCGCGCCACAATCCTCAGGTGATCAGTAGCCTGCAGACTGCGGTTGCCGCCATGACCGGCCAGCCCCACCACCTTGTTGGCGAACTGCCCGATCGCCAGGTGGTCGAGAATGGTCTTGAGATGAGACGAATAGGAGTTGTGGTAGAGCGGGGATACCCAGACGAAGGCGTCGCTGGAATCGGCCAGTTGGGCGAGCTCCCGGATCTCGGACAGTTCGTGATCGAGTGGGTTCCGGTGGAAACGTGGATCCGCCTGCGGGCGGGACACGTCTTCCAACATCACTGCCTCGAACGGATCCTGGAACCTGGCCTTGATGGCGTGGGCCAGAGCGACCGAGTGCGACGGATCGCGCACGCTGCCCGGTATGACCAGAACACGAAATCGGTCGGCCCTCGTCGATGTGGGATGGTGCGGCATGGCAGGCGCCTTTCGGGCTCGGTCAGACGCACCGCTTGGCTGCGGGCAGCCAGGTGGCGGCATTGTCCTTGGTGTAGGTCGTGAATTTCATGACCACCGGCGCCGGCGTTGTGCCCGACTTGATCTGCGAGAGCAGGATGGCGGCCTGCAGGCCGTTCTGGTAACCGTCCTGATCGAAGATCCCGGCGACGACCCCGTCTTTCAGGCCCTGAATGTTTTCCGCATCCGCCCCGACGCCGTAGACCGACACCGTCCGGCCCGCGGTGCGGGCCGCCTGCCCGACCCCGAGGGCGAGGTCACCGTCGAACGAGTAGAAGGCGTTGGCTTCGGGATGTGACGTCAGCAGGGCGCCGCCTGCGGTTTGACCCTCAGAAACGCCGTCCGGGTTGGTTCCGGCTGGTGCGGTGCCGACCACGGTGATGTGATTTGTGGCGGCGGCGTCCAGGAATCCCTGATAGCGGCCGAGCAGAACGGGGTTCGGGAAGGCGGGCTTGAAGATCAGAACTTTCGCTCCGCCGGGGTACTTCTTGCCGATCGCCTCCGCGGCGGCCCGGCCGATGGCGGCGGGATCCTCGCCGACATTGGAGGTGGCCGTGGACTTAGTGTTGTCGATTTCCACGGTGGCGATTTTCGCCGCTTTCGCGCGCTGGACCGGAGCGTTGAGCGATTTGGGATCGAGGGCCAGGAAGGCCACTCCGTCGACACGTTGGGTGATGAGCGAGTCGAAGTCAGAGATCTGCTTGTTCACCTGCAGGCCGGCGTCTGCAGCGATGACGGATCCGCCGTTCTTCTTGACGTAGCACTGCAGACCCGTCTGGAAATTGAGGGCCGACCCGCTCGAGATCGGTGACACCCAACCGATCTTCAACGCTGGTCCCTTGGGTACTGCTCCCACCGATGCGACCGCCGGGGCCGATGCGGCAGCCGGGGCCGATGCACCCGCGGGGGCCGATGCACCCGCGGGGGCCGAGGAGGCCGGCTGGTCGGCGCTACTCGCCGGCGCTGCCGCCGAAGCGGGCGCGGCGCCCGATGCGGCCGTGCCGCTGGATCCCGTCGGGTCGGCGGCCGTCGAGGTGCCGCACGCGGAGGCGGCGAGCATCGAGGTGGCGACCAGTACGGCCATGGTGATGCGAGACTTCATGAATTCTCCATTTCGAGGGTGGATTCGAGCGAGGATGACGGTGCGTCGAGTGCCATGGCCATGCCGATCTGCGAACTGGGCGCATCACCGCTGAATTCGCCGGTGACTGCGCCTTCCCGCAGGACCAGAATTCGGTCACAGATCATCTGCAGTTCCTGGAGTTCCGAGGACACGATGAGCAGCGCCGCGCCGGAGCGGCGCAAGGCGTCGATGTGGTCGTAGATCTCTTGCTTGGCACCGACATCGATGCCGCGGGTGGGCTCGTCCAGCAACAGCACTTTGGGAACGTCGTGCAACCAGCGACTGAGGACCACCTTCTGCTGATTGCCGCCCGACAGACCCGAAACTGCCATCCCGGGCGAGGAGGCGCGGAGCGACATCCGGTCGCGCAGCAACGACCACAGGGACCTATCGGTTCGCGGGCTGACCAGTCCGCTCAACCGGCTCCGGCCCGAGCGCACCATCGATGCGTTGAGGGTGATGTCGTGCGTCAGCGCGAGACCCTCACGGTGCCGGTCCTCCGGGACGAAGCCGATGCCCGCGGAGATCGCGGCACGAGGGTTGCCCGCCTTGATCGTCGCCGTGTCAACGACGACCGCCCCGGTGCGCCGATGCAACCCGAACAGCGCGCGCAGCACAGTGGTGCGCCCGCTACCGACAAGTCCGGCAATGCCGACGATCTCGCCCGCATGGACCTCCAGGTTCAGGGTGGGCGCAGTGGGGCGGACACGCATGTCGCGGACACTCAGGCGCACAGCGCCGAAATGGCCGTCGCCCGCCCTTCTGGCCTGGGAGACGTCCCGACCCACCATCTGCGTCACCAGGTCGTCGAGGCCGGTGTCGGATCTGGGCACCGTCTTGATGAGATGACCGTCGCGGAGCACGGTGATGCTGTCGCAGATGTGCATCACCTCGTCCAGTCGATGGGAGACGAAGATTGTTGCTGCGCCGGCGATCCGACGCTGCTCGATGATGCGGAAGATGATCTCGACCTGGTCGCTGGTGAGTACCGCCGTCGTCTCGTCGAACGCAATGACACCTGCTTCGTGGGCCAGCACTCTGCCCACCTCCAACAGGTGCTGTTCGGAAACGCTGAGCCGGGCGGCGGGGGCGGAAGCCAGCAGCGGCAGGCCATGTCGATCGAGCACCGCCTGGGCCCGACGCTCCAAGTCGTGGTGGTGGACGATACCGAGGCGGGTCGGAAGTCGGCCGGCGAACAGATTCTCGGCGACCGTCATGTTGAGACAGATCTTCGGGTGTTGAAAGACGACGCCCACGCCGGCCGAGTGGCGCCCGGCCACGTCCAGGCTCGCCAGCTGCCGGCCCCCGACCATGATATCGCCGGCATCGGCGGCCAGCGCCCCGGCCAGAATGCCTATCGTCGTGCTCTTACCGGAACCGTTTTCACCCACCAGGCCGCGCACTTCACCGGAATTCACACTGAAGGACACGTCGTCGAGGGCCCGGACCACACCGTAGGACTTGGTCAGGTGGCGGATGGCCAGCGTGGTCACGGACTCGACCGTCGCATCCGGTCCAGGCTGACCGCCGCAATGAGGACGATACCGGTGACCAGCCCTTTCCAAAATGTGGCCACCTGCAACAGGTTCAGGCCGTTTTCCAATACCGCGATGAAGACCACGCCGAAGACAGTGCCCACCAACGTCGATCGGCCACCGACGAATGAGCTGCCACCCAGCAGCACGGCAGCCAGCACCGGTAATTCCATGCCGCTACCGACGGTCGGCGACGAACTGAACGTGCGGCCGCTCATCAGGACGGCAGCCAGCCCGATCAGTGCGCCGTTCAGGGCGAACACCGTCAGACGCACCCGGGTGACATGGATGCCCGCCAGTCGCGCCGCCTCCTCATTGCCGCCCACCGTGTCGATCGCGCGGCCCAAGGTGGTGAATCGCATCATCAACGCGAGGAGCAGCACTGCGGCGCCGGCAATGATGATCGAAACGGGCACGCCGCCCACCGTGGAATTGCCCAGGTTCTCCACCAGGGACTCGCCGCGCTTACCGCTGAGCGAGACGGACAGACCGTCGGTCGGCAATTGGGCCAGCGACAGAAAGGCCGACATGGTCCCCAGCGTGACCACGAAGAAATTCAGCTTCGCCTTGGCGATGAGCAGTCCGTTGGTGGCCGTGGTGACCACCGCGGCGAACACGGCCGTCGCCACAACGGACAGCAGGGGTGACAGTGACAGGTTCATGAAGCCGACGAGCGCCATGGTCGACAGCGACAGGAGGGCGCCGATGGAAAGGTCGATGACCCCGGTCGCCATGATCAAGGTGCTGCCGGCGGCCAACAGCATGGTGACGGCACAGCCGCGGGCAATGTTGTTCTGGATATTGCCCATGGTGAGGAACAGACTTGATTGGCTGGCGAAGAACACCACCATGACCACCAGGGCCACGGCGACCCCCAACCACGGCGGAGCGGCCAGTATCGCGGCGCGTACCCACTGCCAGCCCCGTCGGACTCCCGGATTCCTCTGCGGTGCCGGGTCGACGCCCGACCAGGCGGTCGGCGAATTCGTTCGGGTGCTACTCATAGGTCAGGTCCAGATCGTTGTCGAATTCCTTCTCGCGCCACTGCCTGCAGATCTCGATGTACTCGAAAGGACCGCCACCGTAAACAGATCCCAGAAGGGCCAGGTGGTCGCCGGGGGGACACTCAGCGATGATCTTGGACCGGTCGACGGCCTTGGCCGCCAGGGCCTCCGCCCACCGCTGTTCGGCCTCCGGCCGTACTTCCATCGACGTGACGCCCGTTTGCGTACAACGCTGAATCACCGCCGCGACGTGGCTGGCCTGCTCGTCCACGATGTGGGTGAAGTTGATCGTCAGTGAGGCCTGGGCGATGCCGCCGATGATGAACAGATTCGGGAAGCCGTTCATGTAGACGCCGTGCAATGAGCGGGTGCCTCCGGCCCATTTGTCGGACAGGGTGGTCCCGCCCCGCCCGATCACGTCGAATCCTCCGGCATTGGCGGTGGCCACGCCACTGGCGAATCCGGTGGCATAGATGATGCAGTCGACCTCGTATTCTTGATCGCCGAACACCACCCCGGTCTCGGTGATCCGGTCGACCCCTGCGCCTTCGGTGTCCACCAGCCGCACATCGTCGCGATTGAACGTCTGCAGGTAGACATCGCTGAATTGGGGCCTCTTACAACCCAGGTTGTAATAGGGCTTCAGCGATTCGGCGACCTCGGGGCGGTGGACGATATCGCTGACCCGTGCCCGAATCTCTTCCATCTTCGCGTAGTTGGCCAGCTGCATCCGCTGCGCCGGCGGTATTCCCGGGTCAGCGGCCGTCGAACCCTGCGCGCCGACACTTCCCGGCTTGGTCACCCGGCTGTACAGCGCGGTGATGCGGTCGTCGACCAGGTCCTCGCTCTGCGGGATCCCGACGATGATCGAGGTGAAATTCTCGGCCCGGCGCTTCTGCCAACCGGGCTCCTGGTTCTTGAACCATTCGACATCGGTGGGCCGGTTGTTCCGGGCGTCGATGACGGACGGAGTCCGTTGGAAAACGGTGAGCTCCTGAGCAGAATCGGCGATCAGCGGAATGCACTGGATGGCCGATGCTGCGGTGCCGATGATGGCCACTCGCTTGTCCTGCAGACCGGTCATGCCACCCTCGGCGGTTCCGCCGGTGTACGAATAGTCCCACCGGCTGGTGTGGAACGAATGGCCGGTGAAGGTCTCGATTCCGGGTATGGCCGGAAGCCGGGGACGGTCCAGCCCGCCACTTCCCAAGCAGACGAAACGCGCCTTGATGGCATCGTTGCGATCTGTCCTGACCGTCCATCTGGACTCGTCGTCGTCCCAACTGATGCTGGTCACCTGGGTCTGGAAGCAGCTGTTGGAATAGAGGTCGAATCGCTTGGCGATGCCTCGGCAGTGGTCCAGGATCTCAGCGCCTGCGGAGTATTTCTCGCTCGGCACGGTCCCAATCTCCTCCAGCAGCGGCAGGTAGATGTAGGAATCCACGTCGCACCTGATACCCGGATATCGATTCCAGTACCAGACGCCGCCGACGTCGCCGCCTTTCTCGATGATGCGGACATCCCTGACACCGGCCTCGATCAGTCGAGCGGCCGTGACAAGCCCGGTGAAGCCGCCACCGATGACGACGACCTCGACCTCATCGGTCAGCGGGTCGCGGCTGAACCCCGGTTCGACGTACGGGTCCTGTGCGAACCGGTCGAACGAACCACTGGGATCGATGTACTGCGCAACGCCATTGTCGCGTACTCGCTTGTCGCGCTCCTTCCGGTACTTCTGTTGCAGCGCATCCGGATCGAATCCGAGATCGGGCGGCGGAACCATACTCGGCTCGGTCATCTTCGCTCCTGTTCGGTGGTCGCGACCAGGGCGGCGGCGACGCGGTGGAACATCAAAGAACTGTCCCTGGGGGCAGGGCCGTGCGTGGTGCGCAGTCGGTGCCCGCTTCGGTACCGGCGATCGTCAAGGCGCGTGGGACTGACCCGGCTGTCTCGGGTGATCTGACAGTCGGATGGTGGGCGGCAGGATTATGGGGCGGCAGGATTATGGGGCGGCAGGATTGTGAAGGCTCGCCGGACGTGGGCGCAGTGTCAGGCGGTAATCATCGTGGAAGGGTATTCTTCGGACCACTGGCCACCGTGGTCACGAAAAGGAGATCGGTTGTCTCGAGCCGAGAATGGGCTCGCCTCGGACGGAATCCTAGAAATTCCCGGAACGGTCGAACCCAGTGCAGTCGAACCTCATGGCGGCGGTGCTCATGGCGACACTCCTAGCTCGGTGGTACCGCTGGCGTGATCAATCGTCGAGCGGTAGCATGCTTAGGTGCCTAACCTTAGGCGCCTAAGCATGGGGAGTCAAGAGCGCCTTGGTCATGAACTTCGAGCAGGCGGACATGCTGAACGAGGCCATCCACGCGGTCGGTATTCGACACAAGGCCCTGGCCATCGCGGCGCTCGCTCCGTTCGGCATCCACCCCGGTCACAAACTTCTGCTGTTCGAGCTCGAGGAGGGTGGTCCGTGCACGCAGGCCCAGTTGGCTGTGGCCACCGGTTTCGAGCCGCCGACCATCACCTTGAGCGTGCGCCAACTGGAGAGCGCCGGACTGGTGGTTCGCCGACCGGCGCCGACCGACCGGCGGGCCACCATCGTCGAATTGAGCGAGAAGGGCCGGGCACTGATCCCCGAGTTGAAGGTGGCCTGGCGGGACCTTGCGGTGCGGTCGGTCGCCGGGCTCACCTCGACTCCGTTCGACCAGCTGGTGGACGTACTCTCCGATCTCGTCGCCAGCCTCGTCGCCATCCACGACTCGGTGCCCGACCGACAGGCACCGGCTCTGCCGCGCAGTTTCACACGTCGTCGTACCGCCGCAGGACAGCCGGCCGGGTGACATGCTCGCTGATCCGGGCGGCGCCCGGGCGTCCCCCGTCACGTCCTGGTCGGCCGCGGGTTCGTCGTCCGCGACCGGCATCGGTCGCCGGGACGGGGACGACACCCGCGCACGAGTGGCACCGATGGCGACGACGGCAATCGTTGCGGCCGCCGCCGGTCTGATGTCACCCGGTAGCGTGAGCCGGTGGTGCGGTCCCTGCAGCGAAGAGTGCTGGTCGTCGGCGCGGTCGGCGCGGTCGGCTCGGCCATCCTGCTGGCCGGTTGCACGTCGGGCACCACGCTCGGCTCGTCCGGCACGGTGACGCTGAGCGCCCCGACCACCGGCGCGCAGGCCGGTCGGACGCAGACCACCGAGACCTCCGGGAGCCGTACCCCCGCCCCGGTTACCCCCGACGGCCTGCTCGTCGGGGTCGGCGTCGACGACAGCACCATCACCATCGGCCTGTTGATCGACGGCGCGTCCGACCGCGGCTTCTCCACCGGTGTCGCGTTGTGGCAGAAGGCCGTCAACGTCTCCGGCGGCATCTGTGGTCGCACCATCAGTACGGTGACCAATCGGCCGGGTGAGTCGCTGATCGCCGGCTACCGACGGATCGCGGGCACCACCATCGGTGTGATCACCCTGCCGTCTCCGGCCGACCGGGCCGGCCTGGCCGCCCTGGCCGTCGACGACCAGATGCCCACGCTGACCGCGGGCGGCAGTTCCGCCGATCTGGGGGCGTACCAGCCGGTCATCGTGGGCGCGACCGAGGACATCGAGACGATCAACACCCTGGACTACCTGCGGTCGACCGGCACACTCGTCGCGGGTCACAGGCTGGGCATCCTCACCGACGCTTCGCAGGACGCGACCAACGCCCTGGCCGGCGCGAGGTGGTGGGCCGCGCGCCACGGGGTGATGGTCGATGCCCATTCGGTAGCCGACCCCGAACACCCGTCCTGGTCCGGGGTGAGCGCCGTGCTCGTCATTGCCGGACCCGATCGGGTCCGGGCCACCCTGGACGCCACCCCGACCGACGTCCAGATCGTCACCGATCTGGACGGCTACGACCCGACGCAGATCCCGCATCCGGCCGGCCGGCTGCTGGTCAGCCTGGCGGCCCCCGCCTACGGTTCGGACAATCCGGGCGCGGCGGCGGTGGCGAAGGCTTTCGTCGCCTCGGGACGCATCGATCCCGGGCCCGAGCTGATGGCCGGCTACGGGGTCGCCGCCTCCTGGGGGCGCCTGCTGGCCCAGGCCTGCGTCGCCCGGGCCCTGACCCACACCGGCGTCCAGACCGCGATGACCACTGTCGGTCCGGCGTCGGTCGACTCGTTGTTCGGGCCGTCCGATCCGGGACTCGCCGCCGGCCACGCGCTGCCGGCCACCAGGGTCTCGTCCGTGGCGCTGGCCGATCCGAAGGCACCCGCTGGGCTTCGTCCGCTCATCTGGCTGCAGGCCGCCCCGGGCATATCCGATTATGTGCCCGGGAAATAGCCGAACCCGATGACTGCGAGGTGATCAGCGGCGGGCGACGCGCAGCGCATCGCCCGAGCTCCGGTCGGCCTGCAACGCCTCGATCACCGGGACCAGGGTGAGCAGAGCGACCGCGAAGAAGGCGATCCGGTACGGGCCGACCACGCCGTCGAGATGGACCCACCCGGCCACGGGGTCCCCGGCGCGCAGCGCCACCGCACCGGTGGCCACACCGAGGCCGATGGCCAGCTGCTGCACGGTGGAGGACAAGGTGTTGGCCGCATGCAGATCGATCTGATCGATGTCGGCGAAGGCGAGCGTGTTGTAGGCGGTGAACCCCACCGAGCGGGCCATCCCGCCGAACACCATCAGCAAGCCGATGAGCACGACCGGCGTGCCTGGTGTCAGCAGCCCGTTGCCGACCATGCTGACCGCGGCGCATCCGGCGGCCCCGAGCATCACCCGTCGGAAGCCGAAGCGCATCAGCAGTGGGGTGGTCGCCGGCTTGATGGTCAGGTTGCCGATGAACACGAAGATGACCAGAGCGCCCGCAGTCACCGGCGACCAGCCGAAAGCGTCCTGGAACATCAACGGCAACAGGAACGGCACGGCGTTCACGGTCACCCGGAAGATCGATCCGCCGCGGTTGGACACCAGGAAGGTGCGGACCCGCAGGATCCGCAGGTCCAGGAGGGGATGCCGGGTGCGTCGCAGGTGCCGCACGGCAACGACCGATACCACCACCGCCACCGCGGCGACCGCAGCGGCGGGCCACCAACGCACGTCGACCGCGGCGAGCATGTCGGCCAGCACCACCACGGACGCGACGGCCGTACAGGTGAAGGCCAGCCCCGCCCAGTCCAGGCCCGGCGGACGTTCCTGGCGACCACCCGGGATCAGCCGCAGCCCAACGACCAGGGCGATCACGCCGAGTGGCACGTTGACCAGGAAGATCCAGTGCCAGCTCAGGTAGACGGTGAACAGCCCGCCGAGCAGCGGAGCGATCACCGGAGCGGCCAGCGCCGGCCACGTCAACAGGGCGATGGCCCTGATCACGTCCTCCTTGGCCGTGGTGCGCAACACCGCCAGCCGGCCAACCGGGACCATCATGGCGCCGCCGACCCCTTGCAGCACACGACAAGCCGTGAGCTCGATCACACTGGTGCTCATCGCGCACAGGACCGAGGCGCCGGTGAACACGGCAATCGCGGAGAGGAACACGGTGCGCACGCCCCAGCGCTGGGTCACCCACCCGCTGAGAGGGATCAGCACGGCCAGGGTCAGCAGGTAGGCGGTGATGGTGACGCCGATATCGGCCGAGGTCACACCCAACGAACGGGCCATCGTCGGGGCCGCCGTCGCGACGATCGTTCCGTCCAGGTTCTCCATGAAGAACGCGCCCGCGACCAGCAGGGCAATGCTGCGCTGCCGTCGGTCCATCACCGGACGAGTCTGTCAAACCCCGGACGGCCCGGCGGCCACGACGGGGCGGGTGATCCTGGCACGGCCTGCTTCTTGGGTAAAACGCCACGAGCGGCCCCACCGAAGTGGGACCGCCCGTGTGAGGTGCAGGTGATGCGGGCCAGGACTCAGAAGTCCATGTCCCCGCCGCCGCCCGGCATGGCCGGAGCGGAGGACTTCTCGGGCTTGTCCGCAACGACCGCTTCGGTCGTCAGGAACAGAGCGGCGATGGAGGCCGCGTTCTGCAGCGCGGACCTGGTGACCTTGGCCGGATCGATGATCCCGGCCGCGATCAGGTCCTTGTACTCACCGGTGGCCGCATCCAGACCGTGACCGGCCGGGAGGTTGCGGACCTTCTCGGCCACGACTCCGCCTTCGAGACCGGCGTTGATCGCGATCTGCTTCAACGGGGCCTCGACCGCGACGCGGACGATGTTCGCACCGGTGGCTTCGTCACCGACCAGCTCGAGGGTGGCCAGGGCCTTGGTGGCGGCCTGCAGGAGTCCGACACCCCCGCCCGCGACGATGCCCTCTTCGACGGCGGCCTTGGCGTTGCGCACGGCATCTTCGATGCGGTGCTTGCGCTCCTTGAGCTCCACCTCGGTGGCGGCTCCGGCCTTGATGACCGCAACGCCGCCGGCCAGCTTGGCCAGGCGCTCCTGCAGCTTCTCGCGGTCGTAGTCGGAGTCCGACTTCTCGATCTCCGAACGGATCTGGGAGACCCGCCCGGCGATCTGCTCGGCGTCGCCGCCACCGTCGACGATGGTGGTCTCGTCCTTGGTGACGACGACCTTGCGGGCGGTGCCCAGCAGCGCGACATCGACCGAGTCGAGCTTGAGCCCGACGTCCTCGGAGATGACCTGGCCACCGGTCA
>CAXUHA010000014.1:0-80028 GCA_964250735.1 uncultured Nakamurella sp.
AGCGTCCGCCTGAAAAGTGGAAGGTCGCCGGTTCGATCCCGGCCCTGGCCACCACGGCTGAACTGGGAGAATGCCCTTTGGGCGTTCTCCCAGTTCTGCGCTGGGGTCATTGGCATCCGGTCGCGCGGCGTGGGGTCCTGCACCTTCATCAGATGTGTCGTTGTGAGCAAATCCTCCGGACGAAATTTCACACAAGTACCCGTAGAGTGACGTTGTGGATCTGGAAATGTTCGGAACGAGCAAGACCGGCACATTGGTGCCGATGTCAGGTACCGATCCAGAGCGAGGACCGTGGCAACACTGGGCGTTCCTGCCGGATCCGCTCCCTGAGGAGTCACCTGAACTCTCCGGAGCTACATATCGTGTGGTCGCGAACGCCCGGGCCGCTCTGGCCGCGCTCGACAGCACGGCCCGTCAGCTGCCGAACCCACGCCTGTTACGACGGCCGGCCCTCCGATATGAGGCGCAGTCCACGTCGGCGCTCGAGGGTACCTACGAGCCTCTGGAGAAGGTCCTGACGGCGGGCGTCGATCCGCAAGAGCCTCGAATGCGTGAGGTCCTCAACTACGAGCTCATGGCCGAGGATGCCTTCAACTGGATAGGGCAACAGCGACGGCTTACTGTGGCCATGCTCTGCGAGCTGCATAGCAGGCTGGTGTCTGGAACCCCACTGGAGAAGCCGTCGTCGGGCATGGTGCGCCCGGTCCAGGTCGTCATCGGGCGTCGGCCCGGGATGTCGTCGAAGGGGTTTCCGATCCTCGCCGCCAGATTTGTGCCTCCTCCTCCGGGTGTCGACCTGGAGGCCCGGGTTCGAGATCTGCTGACCTGGATGGCGACTGATCGCAATGACGAAATTGATCCGGTAGTCGCGTCGGCCATAGCGCACTATCAGTTCGAGACACTCCACCCGTTCCACGACGGCAACGGTCGTATCGGGCGCTTGCTGATCGTCCTTCAGCTTTACACCACCCAGACCCTGTCCGAGCCGACTCTGGCGGTGTCCCCCTGGTTCGAAACGCGCCGATCAGAGTATGAGGACCGGCTACTGGGCGTTTCGACGAGGGGCGATTGGGACGAGTGGGTTGCCTTCTTCGCACGAGGGCTCGGAGAATCGGCAGCGACGACGCGACGCCAAATGCTTGCCCTGGTCAGCGTGCAGAGTGCGCTCAAGGACAGAGTGAGGCGGTCCCCGCTCAGGGCCGACTCAGCGCACGCGTTGGTAGATCTTGCGGTCTCTGAGCTGACGTTCACCGTCGGGGAGGGCGCGCGAGTGCTCGGCCTCTCGTACGGTCGGGTCAACAAGCTGGTGACCTCCTTGGTCGACTTGGGCATTCTGAAATCCCTAGGGGACCAGGCATACAACCGGCGCTTCTACGCACCGGACGTATTGAACATCCTCCTGGGTAACGAATCACACTCGTGACCATCAGCCGCCGCTCAGTTCACCGACGGCAACGGCCGTATCGGACGAGCCTTGATCAGCGCGACGCTCCGCCGGCGACAACCGGCGAAGAGAACCGTGGTGCCGATCGCGTCGGCCATGCTCGCCGACACCAGCCGCTACTTCCAGATGGTGAACGACTACCGCAGCGGTGCTGCTGATGAAATCGTGCACTACCTGGCGGAGGCGACCTCTGATGCGGCGGCGGCGGCGGAATCCTCGGCCGAAGTACTCGCGGAACTGCCGGACGCAAGGCGAGACAGGCCAAACCGCGAGGGGGATCAACCGACGCGGCCCTGATCGGGAAACTCGTGGAGCACCTGGTCGTCGACGTTGCGGATGTCATGTTGCTCACCGGATCCAGCTACAACGCCGCGAATGGAGCCTGTGACCGGCTGACGGAAGCGGCAGTGTTAACTCCGCTCACGCAGAGAGCGAGGGACCGTGCGTGGATGGCGGCCGATGTGCTCGATGAGATCGACAATATGAACCTCAGAGTCGGCCGGCGCACTTCGCCGTAAAAGGCCGATGCGGCCTACCGTTGCCCCTGTGCGGAAACCCACACACGTCCACCGGTTCGTGCCCGGCGTGGATACCGCGGCGCCGCCGCTCGTCCTGCTGCATGGCTCGGACGGGTCCGAATCCGACCTCATCCCGTTGGCCGAAGAATTGGCTCCCGGGTCGGCAAAGCTGGCCATCCGTGGAACCGTGGTCACGGAGGGCGGATATGCCTTCTTCCGACGATTCCCTGATCGACGGGTCGACGAGGCTGACATCGCAGACAGGGCTGCCAGTCTCGCAGCGTTCATCGCAACGAGCGGCGCATCGCACCACCTGGCCGAACCGCCGATCGCCATTGGCTATTCCAACGGCGCGATCATGGCCGCGGCGCTATTGATGACCTATCCCGATGTGCTGGCGGGGGCAATCCTGTTCCGACCGCTGTCCCCATTTGACCGGCATCGCTCGTCCCTTCTGGTGGGCAAGCCGATTTTGATCATCGACGGAGCGGAAGACAGGCGCAGGTCGACCGGCGACGGCCTGCGGCTGGCCGACCGGCTGCGTCGTTCTGGGGCGCGGGTCACGCACCGCCTGCTGCCGGTCGGCCACCCGATCACCGACGAGGACAAAGTGGTTGCGCGCGAATGGCTTTCCTCGCTTACCTCATGAACGGGCCTGATCGGCCGTCTGGGCGGTGTAACGGCGTATCACGGGCGCCCAGGCGTCCAGTCCCGGCACGTCCAACCCGACCACTTTGGCCGACTCGTCCGCCCGACGCAGGGCGATCGCGTCGGCGAAGTGCGCGTCGGTCTCGAAGCGCCGCGCCTCCGCCGGCGACATGGCGGCTCCCTGCCGCTGAAGACTCAGCCGGCTCGCCTCGGACAACTCGTACACCTCCGTGGCGGCGAGGTACCGCTTCGCATCCACGTGCAGCGACACCAGGGCGGCGACCCGGTCGCCCAACACCGGGCGGATGACGTCGGCGCCGGTGCGCGCATGATCGGGGTCGGTGCCGCCGACGGCATGCCCGACGTCATGGACCAGCCCGGCAAGTTGCAACCCCACGTCATCCGGATGCTGCTCACGAAGGACGGCCGCGCACTGCAGTCCGTGGGCGAGCAGATCCACCGGATCGCCGAGCGGCGGTGGTGCGTCGAACACCCCGTCCAGCGACGTCAGGAACGCCAGCACATCGTCGGCATCGGCAAGATGCACGGAGCTCATCCTCTCCACCTACTTGAACACCCACCGCAGGTAGGTCGCGATGGCCTCCACGGCCAGGACGACGAAGAACACCATCACGACGAGCGTGGTGACCTGGCCGTGCTGCATCAGCGTCCCGGAGGCGTTCTGCAGGTAGAAGCCCACGCCGCCGGCGCCGACGATACCCAGGATCGAGGCGGCGCGAAGGTTCGTGTCGACCAGGTAGAGCGAGTTGCCGATCAGAGACGGGAAGCCCTGCGGCAAGGTGGCTCCGGCGTAGACCTGCAGGCGGCCGGCTCCGGCCGCCCGGAGTGCTCGCTCAGGTCCGCTGGGCACCTCTTCGAACGAGTCGGCGATGAGCTTGCCGAGCAGGCCGATACCGCCGAAGGCGAGGGCGACAAAACCCGGTTGATTGCCCAGACCGGTGACCGCGATCAGGAAGATGGCCAGCACCAGTTCCGGAACCCCGCGGATGAGGACCAGGATGACCCGGAAGACGCTGCGCACGGTTTTGTTGGGCGCCACGTTGCGGGCGGCCAGCGGCCCGAGGATCAGCGCGAAGACCACAGTGACCAGGGCGGCGGCGACGGCGATCTCGATCGTCACCAGCAGCGCGTTCCAGAACTCCGTCGAGATCCCGAAAAAGCCCGGCGCGTAGGAGCCGTTGCTCGGCGGCCAGAAGCTTTCCAGCGTCGGCCAGACGTAATCCCACAGCACCTGACTGAAATCGATGTGGGCGAACCAGATGCAGATCCCGATGAAGGCCAGCGCACCCACGATCCAACTGGTGTTCCGGATCCGATCCACCGTCCACGGCCGGTTCAGCGCGGACTGCACGGAGTCGACCTTGTCCTCGGCCGGGGCGTTCACCCGCCCGGGCACGGCATTTCGAGCGCGCCGCTGCGAGTACCGGTACACCACGCGTTCGCCGAGGCCGCGCCTGGTGGGTTGGATGCCCAGCAGGGAGCGCCGGACCGTCGACGAGACGATCTCGGCGACCACGCACATGACGAAGACGATGATCGCGACGCCGATGCCGGCGCCGTACCGGAAGTGCTCGAACTCGTTGCGCATCCGGATGCCCAGACCACCGACGCCGGCGTAACCGAGGATGACGGAGCCACGCAGGTTGATGTCGAATCGGTGCAGCATCGTCGCGATCCACGACGGCAACACCTGCGGGAACACCCCGGACCAGAACTCCTGGGCCCGGCTGCCGCCGGCCGCTCGTATCGCCGTGCGAGGACCCTCGTCGATCTGTTCGATCGCGTCCGCGAACAACTTCGAGATCATGCCGATGGAGTGGATCCCGATCGCAATGATGCCCGGGATGGGGCTGCCGAGGGCGAACATCAGCGACAGGGCGATCGCGATGACCACGTCGGGTACCGCGCGGGTCACCACGCCGATGGCGCGGCCGACGAAGCGCAGCGGGCGAAGCGGGGTGGTGTTCGACGCCGCGATGTAGGCCACCGGCACCGAGATGATCGCGGCGATCAGTGTGCCGAGAACGACGATGCCGAGGGTGATCTCGACCAGCGTGACAGTGTCGCCGGTCGACGGGAAGGTGATGGCGAAGTTGTGGAAGACCTTCGCGATCTTGGTCCAGGCCGTCCTGATCACCGACCACCGCAGGTCCATCTGCTGGTAGGAGTACACCCCGAACGCCACCAGGCCGACGATGATCACCACAGACGCGACGCGGTGGATGGAGACGCCCGGCCGGGGCGCCCGCGCTTCGAGGTCGGTTTGTTCCGGGGTGAATCTCGCCGGGCCCGGGGCCAGCGCGGTCACCGGCCATCCCAGTGCGGCTCGGCGACCGTGGTCTCCCGACTGGGCCTGGCCAGCGCCTCGGTGCGCATCTTCTCGATGACGGGGGCCAGTTCGGCCGCGATCGCGGTCAGTTCCACCGGATCGGTGGCCACCTGGCCGTAGATCTCCATGACCTGCTCGCGGGACAGTCCCTGAGTGGGGGTATCCAGGACGACTTCGCCGTGGCGCAACCCGACGATCCGGTCTCCCCAGTTCATCGCCCGGTCGACCTGGTGCAGGCTGCACACGACGGTCAAACCGTTGTCCGCGGCGATTTCTCGGATAAGGGCCATCACCTGATCGCTCGACTCGGGGTCGAGCGAGGCGACCGGCTCGTCGGCGAGCAGAATCTCCGGCTCCTGCATCAGAGCGCGGGCGATGGCCACCCGCTGCTGCTGACCGCCGGAGAGCTGATCGGCGCGGTTGTAGGCCTTGGCGATCAGGCCGACACGGTTGAGATGGCCCAGGGCCTGGACCTTCAAGTTCTTGGGATAGGTCGACAGGCCCAGCCGCGGACCTTTCAGCCGGGCCAACGAACCGGTCAGCACATTCTCGAGCACGGTCAACGACCTGACCAGCTCGAACTGCTGGAAGATCATGGCCACCCGGCCGCGGAGCGCACGCAGTTCCCGGGTTCTCAACGCGCCGACGTTCTGTCCCAACACCACCACGTTGCCCGATGTCGGCCTCTCCAGGCCATCGATGTGCCGCAGCAATGTCGACTTTCCCGAACCGGACAAGCCGAGCAGGACAACGACCTCCCCCCGCTCGACGGTCAGCGAGACACCGTCGAGCGCTCTCACGTCACCGAAGTTCTTGCTCACGTCGGTGATCGAGATGAGAGGGGGGGAAGTCGTTGTGCTCATGCCCAACACTCCGTTTTCTGCTCGGACGGGTCAGCTCTTCGGCGCGCAGTCGGCAGCGGGGATGTCCGTGCAGATGTTGTAGATCTTCTGGTAGAACGCCTTCGTCTCCGGCGCGACGCCGTAGTAGCCGCTCTTGAAGCCGGCGGTCACCGTGATGCCCGCCGCGGTGATCGCGTCGAGCGAGGCGCCGCTCAAGATGTTGTGCAGCTTCGTCTTCAGGTCGCTCGGCAGGGCGTCGGCGTACACGAGCGGACCGCCGGGGACCAGCTGACGGCCGTCCTTGACCACGGTCACTTTGTCGCTCAGCGCGGGGGTGTCCTCGGCCTCCGTGTCCTCGGCAAAGCCGGCCTCACACTGCTTGGCTCCGACCGCCTGCACCGACTTGTCGTGTGCGCCCGCGAAGAACGCGGTGAAATCGGCGAAGGTCGGGTTGCCGCTGGCGTCCTTTCCGGACGGCGTGACGTTGATACCGGCGGTCTTCAGCGCCAGAAGGGGGAACAGGAAGCCGGAGGTCGAGGCCGGGTCGACGAAGCAGACCTTCTTGCCCTTGAATCCCTTGACCGAGGTGATCGAGGATCCCTTCGGCACGATGGGATCGGAGTAGTAACCGGGCGTGGTCAGGCCCGGTGAGGAGATGACGGCGGACGCGACGTCGATCTTTGCGCCCTGGTTCGTAGCCTGGACGTAGGTCAGACCGGAGAACGCACCGATGTCGACCTGCCCGGCCACGGACGCGGCGATCAGCGCGCTGTAGTCGGTCGTCGGCTTGTAGACGACGGTGAGCCCGGTCTTCTTGGCGATGTACTCCTCGAGCGGCTTCCAGTTGGAGTCGGAACCGGCCTTGTCCGGCACCGCCCCAAAGATGAGGGTGCTGGAATCCTGTGCGAAGGTACCGCCGGTCGAGGCCGCACTCGGCGAACCGCTGCTCGAGGCCGCCGGTGCGGACGAAGCAGCCACCGGAGCGCTCGAGGCGGCAACCGAAGCACCGGCCGCGGGCGCGGCTGCTGCGCTCGACGGCGCGGAAGGGGCGGCGCCGGCCGACGAGGTCGTGCTGCCGGCAGCGGTGCTGCTCGCGCTGGAGCAGCCGGCGACGAGCACGGCGATGACGGCCGTGGCGGTCGCCGCCAGGACGTGCTTCTTGGTCGAGAACCGCGTCGAGAACTGCATTGGAACCTCTCCAAATCGTCTGGGGCGGCAGGGTGCGCCGCTCGCTCATTGGCACGGTAGGAACGTTCGGGATGACGCCGGGTGAAAGGAGATGTCGCGAAAGCGAAGAATGGGTGTCGAATCGGTGCATTACGGAGAATTCTTGGGAGAGCGCTATCCCCACGAGGCCAATGTCACCGCGAATCACTGCGTTGTTACTGGCTGTCGTCAGAATCCGCTATCGACCGGGCTCAGTTCGCGGCAATAATTCTGCGGAGAAAGGCCACGAGAAGCTCTCCGGCCTCGGCCACGGTGCCGTCGTTGACGATCTCCAGGTCGACCGGCGCCGAAGGAGCGGGGTCGGTTCTCTCGATGCGGGCGGCAATCGCCGCATTGTCCTCCCGGCCACGGGCCAGCAGTCGCTCCGCCTGTACCGCCGGCGACACGCTGATCCGCACCACCCGGAGGTCGGCGAAGGATTCGGCGAGAGTGCCCAGGACGGCGCGGGACACATTCGCGACCACCACCCGGCCGGCGCCGACGGCGTCGTTCACCGCGGCGGGCAGCCCGTAGCCCAGACCGTGGGCCCGCCACCGCAATGAGTATCGGCCCGCGGCTTCCGCCCGGGTGAACTCGGCCTCGCTGACCGGCTCGTGACTCTCACCCCGGCCGGCCGGCCGGGTGATGGCCCGCCGCACGAACAACGGCCCGCCGGCGTCGTATGGCGCCATCCGCTCCCGCGCGTAGTCGAGCAACGTGTCCTTGCCGACGCCGCTGGGTCCCACGACGGCCACGAATGTGCCCGGACCGAGCGGAATCACGCCACTCGCGCGCCGGCGCGCCACACTCCGCGTACGACCGGCAACGGGATACCGGCCGGGTGCTGGTCATGCGGCGCACCGAGGTGGGGGTGCACCCGTACCAGATCGGCCCGCAGCCCGGGCTCGATGAGTCCCCGGTCGTCCAGCCCGACCGCCGCGGCAGGGTTCGTGCTGACCATCCGGGAGGCTGCCGGAAGGTCGACGGTTCCGTTCGCGACGACCCGGAACACCGCCTGGAGCGGACTGGCCGGCACATAGTCGGAGGACAGGATGTCCAGCAGGCCGCTGCCGAGCAGTTCCGCAGCCGCCACGTTGCCGGACTGCGACCCGCCCCGGACGATATTCGGGGCCCCCATCACCACCAGCTGGCCGAGTTCGTGGGCCGCTTTCGCCGCGACCGCCGTCGTCGGGAACTCCGAGATCCGTACCCCGATGGCGCTGGATTCCTCGACGTGTTCCAGCGTTGCGTCGTCGTGGGCGGCCACCACGATCCCCCGGGCGGCGGCCAGCGCCGCAATCGCGTGGCGGTTCCGCGACGAATGCTCGTCCGCAAATTCGCGGAGCTGCTCCATCAGTGCTTCGATCCCGTCGGCGGAAACCTTCCCTTTACCGATCATGTAGCGGCGGAACGCATCGATGTCGGCGTACTGCCGCTGCCCGGGCGTGTGATCCATCAGCGACGCGAGCCGGACGCGGGGCATGTCCTGGAAGTCCTCGAACTCCTCGGCGCAGCCCGGCGCCGCCACTTCGCAACGCAGATGGATGAAGTGGTCGGCCCGGGCCAGTCCTGCTGAGACGACATGGCCAATGGCACGAGTCATCTCGCGCGCCAGGGCCGTCGCGTCGTTGGTCTTCTCCTCCATCACTCCGATCCGGACGGCGTCGAACACCGTGGTCGCTCCGGCGCCGGCCAGTTGGGCGTCGTGGGAGAGCACCGCCGGGATCGGATCCCAGTGCGTGCCAGGTCGGGGCATGATGTGGGATTCCAGATGATCGGTGTGCAGTTCGACCAGTCCGGGCATCAGGAAGTCGCCGTCAAGGTCCTCGCCGGTCGTGCCCGTCCCGGCTGACACCTCCGCGATGACGCCGTCCCGGATGACCACTGATCCGCGCATGACCTCTTCGCGCAGGACGATCTCGGCGTTGCGTAGCACGGTTTCTCGACCCAGCACGGTTTCTCGGCTCATGGCGCCTCCTGGGCGGTCAGCGGGTGGACGGAGTGGACGATGAAGTCGGCGCCGGATTGCGGCTCGACGCAGACGACCAGCGCACTGACCGGCAGGTCGGCACCCAGGTGGGCGGCGAACTCCGCCCGCAGCGCGGCGCCTGTTGCCGCCTGCTCAGACCCGGAAAGCTCGTCGGTCAGGGTGATGTGGAACCTGAACTCGTCCAGGACGTAGGGATAGCCCCAGGAGCTCAGCAGTTCGCGCTGCCGCTCGGACAGTCGCTCCGGCCGCCGGCGCGCGACCTCCGCCTCGGTCGGCACCGCGCGCAGATTGTCGAACGCCTGCACCACCTCGGCGGCCAGTTCGGTCAGTTCGGTGTCCGGCGCACCGGGGGTGATGGCCCAGAAGCCGCCGATCCGGCGCACGTCGATCGTGGGAACAGTGACAGGCTCATGGGTACCGGCGAATCCGGCCACCGCGGGGGCCACGTCGGCGTCGACGGTGAGCCCGTCGCGCAGCCGGAACGGCGCTTTGAGCGTGGCGTGGTATCCGTATCGACGGGCGGTCACGGTCCGGGCAATCCACTGCTGGGCGAGGACGCGGACCGCCGCCGTAGCAGGACCGTCGCCGGCGACGATGCCCGGGATCGCGTAGATCGCGCAGCGGGCGGTCATCCGGCGGCTCCCGACACGCCCGCGGTGGCCCGGAAACTCTCGATGTCGACCACCCGATCGGCCAGCGCGTCGCGTACGTCGGCGTCGTGGAAGATGGCCAGGACGCCTGATCCGGCCGACAGCTTCTCGCGGATCAGCTCCACCACCACGGCTCGGTTGCGGTCGTCCAGGGAGGCGGTCGGCTCGTCTAGCAGCAGCAGGGGACGCCGGGCGATGAAGCCGCGGGCGATGTTCACCCGCTGCTGCTCGCCGCCGGAGAACGTGGCCGGTGCCAGCGGAAACAGGCGCTCCGGAATACCCAGCCGGGTCAGCAGTTCTCCCGCCCGCCGCCGCGCGGATTGCCGGTCGACGCCCTGTTCGCGGAGCGGTTCCGCGACCACGTCGAGGGCGGCCACCCGAGGCACCGCGCGCAGGAACTGGCTCACGTAGCCGACCGTGTCGTGGCGTGCGGCCAGCACCTCGCGCGGCGAGGCCGTGGCCAGGTCCAGGACGCGGTCCGCGCCGCGCAACTCGATGCTGCCCTGGTCGACGCCGTAGCTGCCGTAGATCATCTTCAGCACGGACGACTTGCCGGCTCCGGACACCCCGCCCAGGACCACGCATTCCCCCGGTCGTACCTGCAAGGACAGTCCGCGCAGCACCGGTAGCCGCTGGCCGCCCTGCAGATGGATGGTGAAGGTTTTCGAAATCCCCCGTACTGAAAGGATGGGGGCGGTGCTCAGGTTTGTGATCATCGTGGGTCAGCCCTGCAGGATCGAGGAGACGAGCAGCTGGGTGTAGGCGGCCTGCGGATCGTCCAGAACCCGGTCGGTGAGCCCCGATTCGATGACATTGCCGTCTTTCATGACCAACGTGCGGTGCGAGATCAGCCGCGCCACACCAAGATCGTGCGTGACGATCACCACCGACAGAGAAAGATCGGCGACCAGCGAACGGATCAGATCCAGCAACCGCGCCTGGACGGAGACGTCCAGGCCGCTGGTCGGCTCGTCCATGAAGACCAGCCGCGGCGAGACCACCAGGTTGCGGGCGATCTGCAGCCGCTGCCGCATGCCGCCGGAGAAGATCTCCGGCGGGTCGTCGATGCGATCGGCCGGTATCTCCACTCGGGCAAGCCATTCGGCGGCCTTGGCGCGGATCTGACCGTAGTGCCGCCAACCCGTGGCCATCAGTGGTTCGCCCACGTTGCCGCCGGCGCTGACCTGCATCCGGAGCCCGTCGGCCGGGTTCTGGTGCACGAAGCCCCACTCAGTGCGCCACAGCGCGCGCACCTCGCGCTCGGACAGTTGCGCCAGGTCCACCAGTTCTGTGTCCTGGGTTCTGCCGTCGTCGCCTCGGTCGTCGCGCCGGTAGCGGACCAAGCCTTCATCGACGGTCAGCCGTTGGGAGAGCAGGCCGAGCAGCGTCGACTTGCCGGACCCGGACTCGCCTACGATCGCCAGTACTTCGCCGGGCCACAAATCGAAAGAGACGTCACGGCAACCGAATCGGTGTCCATACCGATGGCCGGCGCCGGTGACGCTGAGCAGCGGTCGGTCGATGGCGGTCATCGTTGCTCCATTCCTACCGCGGCGACCCGCTCGCAGTGATCGGTGTCCGAGCAGACGAAGATCGCGCCGCCGACATCGTCGACGATGACCTCGTCCATGTACACGCCGACGGACCCGCAGATCTCGCACGGCGTCGTGAACACCCCAGGCTCGAACGCATGATCTTCGAAGGCGAGGCTCACCACGTCCGTGTACGGCGGAACGGCGTAGATGCGTTTCTCCCGGCCGGCCCCGTAGAGGTGCACGGCCGGACTGCGGTGCAGCTTGGGATTGTCGAAACTCGGTGTGGGAGATGGATCCATCAGATATCGCCCGTTCACCAGCACCGGGTATGCGTAGGTGGTGGCGATGTGCCCGTACTTGGCGATGTCCTCGTAGAGTTTGACGTAGATCAGCCCGTAGTCCTGCAGGGCGTGCATCCGCCGTGTCTCCGTCTCCCGGGGTTCCAGGAAGCGCAGCGGTTCGGGGATCGGCACCTGGTAGACCATGATCTGGCCTTCCGCCAGAGGGGTCTCGGGTATCCGGTGGCGGGTCTGGATCACGGTCGCCTTGGTCGTGTCCGTGGTCGTGGTGACGCCGGCGACTTTTTCGAAGAACCGGCGGATGGAAACCGCGTTCGTCGTGTCGTCGGCGCCCTGGTCGATCACCTTGAGGACGTCATCCGCGCCGATCACGCTGCCGGTCACCTGCACGCCCCCGGTGCCCCACCCGCGGGGCATGGGTACTTCGCGGGAGGCGAAAGGCACCTGGAAACCAGGAATGGCAATGCCTTTCAGCAGCGCCCGGCGAATCACCCGCTTGGTCTGCTCGTCCAGGTAGGCGTGGTTGTACTCGATCCGGCCGACCGTCATGCGCTGTCCTGTCCGGCCCCGATCAGAGCCTCCGTCGCTGTCCGATCCTCGAACTCCTGACGGAGCCGGCGCACCAGGGTCAGTTCGGCCTGGAAGTCCACGTAGTGAGGCAGTTTCAGGTGCTCCACGAAACCGGTGGCCTGCACGTTGTCGGCGTGGCTGATCACGAACTCCTCGTCCTGGGCAGGCGCCGTGACCCGCTCGCCGAACTCGTCCGCGCGCAACGACCGGTCGATCAGCGACATGCTCATCGCCTTGCGCTCGGACCGCCCGAACACCAGCCCGTAACCACGCGTGAACTGCGCCGGCGCGGTCGCTGATCCGGTGAACTGGTTGACCATCTGGCACTCGGTCACCTCGATGCGGCCGATCGGCACCGGGAAACCCAGTTCGGGCGGTACGAACTCGACTTCCACCTGACCGACCCTGACCTCGCCGGCGAACGGATGCGTCCGTCCGAACCCGCGCTGGGTGGAATAGCCCAGCCCCAGCAGGAAACCCTCGTCCCCCCGGGCGAGGGCCTGCAGGCGCTCGGCTCTCGTCATCGGGAAGATGGTCGGGTCCCGGGTCAGATCGGCGGGCTCGGGATCCTGCCCGCCCGGTGCGGCACCATCGGACTCGATCAGTGCACCGGCGCCGAGCAGGTCCGTCACCCGCGGCATCGGCTCGTCAGCATGGTCGTCCTGGTGACCGTCGTCGTGATGACCGTCGACATGATCACGGTCGCCCCCTGATTCGTCTGTTTCCGCCAGCAGTCGGTGGGTGTAGTCGAATGTCGCGCCGAGCTGTTGCCCCCCGGGCAGATCCTTGAACGTCGCCGAAACGCGGCGCTCGGCCGGGAGAACCGCCGTGTCGATCGGGGCGGTGGTCCCGAACCGAGGCAACGTGGTGCGCAGGGTCCGTACCAGGGTGATCGCCTCGAGCGCGTCACCCTGGGCCTGGATGATCGCGCGTGCGGCCAGGTCGGGGTCGTAGAGCGAACCCTCGGCCATGACCCGGGACACCATCACTCCCAGCTGGTCGCGGACCTGGACCGGATCCAGTACCGGAGTGGCCAGGTCGCCCCGACCGCGTCGGCCCAGCAGGGCGTGGGCGTTGGTGATCGCCTGCTCTCCACCCTTCACGGCTACGTACATGGATGGCTCCTCTCGGTCCCCACAGACGGGGTCAGGTGGGTGGTGCGGGGCAGGCCGGTGACGGTGCTCAGGCCGGCGATGACGATGTCCACGCCACGCGGAAACCGGGCCCGATTCGCCCCCCACTGCGCGGCGAAGTCCGCTGGAAAACGGGGCGCGGTCCAGGCCGCCGCATGTTCGAAGCCCGGACCGTCGGCGACGAACTCCGACCCCAGGTCACCGGCGGGGTCGAGTACGACGATCGTGGTCGACGTGTGCGGGGCCTCGTCGATGCCCTGGGCGAAGTCGGTGAGTTTCGGCAATGCCCCCGGCGTCGAGATCACCGCGAACGCCGCAAGGGTCGGGTCGTCGACGGTCGGGGCGCCGGTGTGGAACGCCATCCAGGCGGCCAGAACCCCGTCCTTGCGCAACTGCTCGTCCAGCCACAGTGGCGTCGCGTCGTCGCAGAGGGCGAGCAACAGCGCAGCACCAGCGGGCGTCAGCAGGTCCGGCCCGGCCACCTCGACCGGCATGGTGGTCGGCCGGGTCGGCAGCGACAAGGCGCCGAGCACGGCGCGGAAAGCAGCCTGGGCATCGTGCACCGGGTCGGTGAATCCGGGAAGCAGGTGGCCGACGTTCACCGGTGCTCCCTGGAGACGGTCAGGAAGTTCACGACTGTGCTGCGTGCCTGGGTGTGCGTGGCCGCGTCACGGTCGGCCTGCTCGCGCTCGAGCGGTTCGATCACTGCGTGCAGGACACGTTCTCGCTGCCGGGCGTCGCTCAGGAGCGCGTCGAAGACGGCCGCCAGGCCGGCATGGTCCGGATCGCTGCCCATGACGTAGGAGGTGCCGACGACGTCGGCGGCCAGGGGCCCGCCGCGCAGCACCACGGTCGCCCGGCAGACAGTTGCCTCGCCGAGGTTGAAACGGTCGCCGGTGCCGCCGGTCCGGGCCTGCACCATGACGTGTCCGGCCTCGGGACCGCGCAGGAACTCCACGGTCGGCGGCTCCGGCCAGGTGGACCAACGCTCCGCCAATTCGGCGGGGTGCGCGCCGGCCAGTACCCGGGCGGCCCGTCGCCGCAGCGCGACCTCTTCGGTCGTGGGGGTGCTAGGAGTCACCACTCGCCTCCAAAGTTGTCTAGATGTACGTACAGCTTCATCATGACCTATCCCGGCCGGAGAACCAACCGACATCGCGGTGAACAGGTGGTGAAGACCCCCCGACGGGATGCCATGCTGATCGGTATGGCGACCACTTCCCGACCGGCGAGCGGGTACGCGGCCTGGCGCCTCATCGCGGAGGAGTTGCGCGCCGACATTGCTGACGGCCGCCTCGCCACGGGGGAGCGAATGCCCTCGGAGCACGATCTCTCGCAGCGATTCGGTGTGCATCGGCACACTGCTCGGCAGGCGGTCGCCGCGCTGGTGGCCGACGGACTGGTCGCCTCCCGGCGAGGCAGCGGGAGCTACGTCACGGGTGAGCGGGTGCACGTCCACCGCGTCGGGGTGCGCACCCGGCTGCGCACCAGCCTCGCCCGGACCGGGGGTGCCGCGTCCGGCCGGGTGCTGGAGCATGCGCTGGGGCCGGTCCCACCCGAGGTCGCCGCCAAGTTGTTGCTGCCGGCCGGCGTCGAGGCCCTGCGGGTGGAGACCCTCAGCACGGTCGACGGCCGGCCGCTGACCCGCGGCACCCATTGGTTCGACGGAGCGCACCTGCCGGAGATTGCGGCGGCCCTGAGTCGCACCGGATCGGTGACCGCGGCCCTGCGCGCGGCCGGGATCGACGACTACCTAAGGTTGTCGACCGTCGTCACCGCCCGGCACGCCACCCTCGCCGAGGCCACCGACCTCGACCTGGAGCCGGGCGCCGTGGTGCTGGTCACCGATGCGGTCGACGCGCTGCCCGACCGCACACCGCTGCACGTCGTACTGACCCGGTTCGCGGCCGCCAGGGTCGCGCTCGACATCGAGCATCCCGCGGTGGGCGGGTGATCGGCGCCGGAGCGCCCTACGACCTGGCCGTTGTCGGTGCCGGGATCGTCGGGCTGGCCCACGCCTACCACGCAGCGGCGGCGGGAATGCGGGTCGTCGTCGTCGACCGGGCGGCGGACATCCTCGGCGCCAGCGTGCGCAACTTCGGGCATCTGTGTTTCACCGCGCAGGCCGGGCGGGCGTACGACTACGCTCAAGTCTCGCGGGGCATCTGGGAGCGCGTTGCGGTCGACGCCGGGCTCTGGTTCAGCACCGCCGGTACGACAGTGCTGGCCAGGTCAGCGGCCGAACTCGAGGTGCTCCAGTACTTCTGCGATGCGCGTGGCCCGCAGGAGGCCCTACTCATCGATGCCGCCGCGGCGGTCGACCGGGTGCCGGGCGCCGCGCGGGTTCTAGGCACTGCCGGGGTGTTGGGCGGTGCCTGGCTTCCCCGCGATCGGCAGGTCGACCCGCGCCGGGCCGCAGCGGCCATCCGAGATTTCTTGGCCGGCCAGGGCGTCGAGTTCCGTTGGCGCACAGCGGCTGTCGGTATCCGGGCCGGCGAGTTGGCGACTTCTCGAGGAGACGTTCCGGCCCGGCGGATCGTGGTGGCCGTCAATCATGACGTCGACGAGTTGTTTCCCGCCGTGGCGGAGGCAGCGCAGGTGCGGCGGTGCGCCCTGCACATGGCGGTGATCGGGCCGGCCGCACTTGGTGCCATCGCCGGGCCGGTGCTCACCGGCTGGTCACTGCTGCGGTACGCAGGGTTTGCCGGGGCCCCGGCCTTGGCCGCGGTGAGAACTGAACGCGCACGCCGAACCGCTCGGCGCCGAGCTGGACATGAACCTCATGTGCACGCAGCGCCCGGACGGCGGCGTGATCGTCGGGGACACCCACCTGCGAGCGGTCGGAGTTCCGCCGTTCCAGAGCGAGGACGGATTCAACCTGGTCATCGACGGCATCCGCGATCTGATTGGGCTGACTGATCTGCCCGTGCTGGAGCGGTAGCAGGGGATCTACGCAACGGCGCCGCAGGATTACCTGGTGCACACTCCTGCCCGCGGGGTCAGGGTCGTCGCGGTGACCACCGGGATCGGCATGACAACCGCATTCGGGCTGGCCGCGGTCGTGATGTCCGCCCTGAGCCAAGAATGAGCGTGCTCGATTCGATCGAGTCGGAACTCTGAACCGGGTCTCCGGTGGTGGGCTCAGCCGGGTCCGTCGCCGGCCGCGGCCAGCAGTGGCACCACGACTGCGCTGACCGGCATCAACAAGCCATGAGCCCGACCGCGTCGCAGTATGACACCGTTGCGGGTATTCCATTCGAGTGGTCGGTGGGCTTCGCGGTCGGCCAGGATGGAGGTTCCCATGTCGGCCGGGGAAGACTGGAAACCGTCGACGATCTCCTGCGCCACCTCGTCACTCAGGACCGCGCCTTCGGCTCGGGCGACCTGGAGGCATTCCCGTAGGTAGTCCAGGGACAACTGGGCGATGTCGGTGCGGCCGAACATGCCGGACCGGCGACCAGTGAGAACCATCAATCCGGCGACCGCGTTCTGGAGCAGCTTGCGCCACGCCACGGAGGTGAAGTCCCCGGTCAGGTCGACCGAGCATCGAGTGCCGCGCAGCGCCTCGACCACCACGCGGGCCGCCGGAGCGTCCGGCAGGGTCAGCCGGGCTTCGCCGCGCAACCACACCGCACCGCCGGGCTGGACCTGCGCCGGGAACCACACCACCGAGGGCAACACGGAGCACTCGGGGACCAAGGGCGCGACAGTCGACTCCTGCTCCACGCCGTTCTGCAGCACGCAGACCACGGTGCCCGTGCGGCACAACGCCGCCAACCAGGGCGCCGCCGCGTCGACCTGGGTCGATTTGACGGCGAGGAAGACAAGGTCGACCGGTCCGTCGATCCGGGCCGGATCGATCCGCACCGGACCCGGCACGACGACGAGTCCGTCCGCATCGCGCAGCTCCAGGCGCTCGCGAGCCGTGCGGCCACACAGGATCGGGGTGCGGCCCGCCTCATGCAACGCCGCCGCGACGGTGGTGCCGATCGCCCCCGGTCCCACCACTGCGACGGTTGGACTCACAGTGGCTGTCATCTCTTGATGAATAGTCGATTCGGGTAACGACGGCTAGCGGCACGCCCCTCCTGCTGCCCACCGGTGAGCAACCGGCGGGGTTCGGTCAGGGCAGGATGTTGCCCGCGGCCAGATAGATGGAGTACCACTCCTCGCGGGTGATGTGCACGTCACCGGCCGCTGCGCACTGGGTGAGACGCTCCAGGTTGGTCGTCCCGGTGACCGGCTGCATCCGGGCCGGATGACGCAGCAGCCAGGCTATGGCGATCGTCGTCGACGACACGTCGTATCGGGCCGCTACCTCGTCGATCGCCTTGTTCAGTTCCGGGAACTTGTCGCTGCCCAGGAAGACACCCTCGAAGAAGCCGTACTGGAAAGGCGACCAGGGCTGGATGGTGATGTCGTGCAGCCGGCAGTAGTCCAGCACGCTTCCGTCCCGGTCGACGGAACTCTCACCCAACATGTTGACATTGACCCCGTTGGTGATCATCGTAGAGTTGGTGATGCTGAGCTGAAGCTGGTTGGCCACCAACGGTTGTCGCACCCAACGTCGAAGCAGCTCGATCTGCATGGGTTTCTGGTTGGACACGCCGAAATGCCGGACCTTGCCCGCGGTCTCCAGCTCGTCGAAGGCCTGCGCGACCTCCTCCGGCTCGACCAGCGCGTCCGGCCGGTGCAGCAACAGCACGTCCAGGTGGTCGGTGCGCAGGCGGCGCAGGATCCCGTCCACCGCGGTCAGAATGTGCTGCCGGGAGAAGTCGAAAGCGACGTCCGGCCGAATGCCGACCTTCGACTGCAGAATGACCTTTTCGCGCACCGCCGGTGACATGCCGATGGCGTCCGCGAAGATCTCTTCGCACCGGCCGCCCCCGTACACGTCGGCATGGTCGAAGAAGGTGGCGCCCAGATCAACGGCGCCTTTCACGAACCGCTCGGCCTCCTCCGCCGACAGTGAACTGATTCGCATGCAGCCGACCGCTACGACCGGTACCTCGAGTTTGCTGGAGCCCAGCGTCATCGTTCTCATGAGGTCAGCTTGCCAGGTCCTGGAAAGTGGTCAGCCCTGAGCCTTGAGCTTTCGCCGGCCTCCGGCGCGATCCCACCGTCGTAGATCCCGTCGGCGCGGAACTCCACCAAACCATCGCTGTAGTGGATAGGGTTCGAACTACCGCACCCTATCCACTACGATCGGAGCACTGTGGGGCCGGCTGTGCGACGAACCGGCACCCGGTTTCCGAGAGCAGACTTCTCGCTTGGCCGGGGCGCAGCTTGCACCGTCTAGGCTTACCGCCCATGACCGACGTGGACGAGCAGGGCCGCCCGGAACCGCCTCCCGCGGCCGACGAGACCGGCACGCTCCTCGGCTTTCTGGATTATCAGCGCGCGACCCTGGCCTGGAAATGCTCCGGGCTGGACACGGCTGGTCTGGCCGCGACAGTCGGTGTTTCGTCGATGACGCTGGGCGGCATCCTCAAACACCTGGCCTATGTCGAGGAGAGCTGGTTTTCGGGCTCGCTGCATGGCAGGGATCGGCAGGCGCCCTGGAACGCGGTCGACTGGACGGCGGACGAGGACTGGGACTGGCACTCGGCCGCCGCCGACTCACCCGAGGAATTGATGACGCTGTGGCGCAATGCCGTGGCCAGCTCCCGATCGCTGGTCGCGCAGGCCTTGGCCGGTGGCGGACTGGGGCAGCTGGCCGTGCGAACCTGGCCCGACGGTCGGGCCCCCAGCCTCCGCTGGATCCTCTGTCACATGATCGAGGAGTATGCGCGGCACAACGGCCACGCCGACCTGATCCGGGAGTCGGTCGACGGTCTCACCGGAGAGTAGAGCGGATCGGGTGGCCCAACGCGGCCCGGGGCGGCCGAGCCAGCAGTTGAGCGAGATGTTGCGGCGTGACCTGGCTGAGGCTGCCGATCTGCAGCCGGCAGGAGAAGCCGTCGGCCAGGACGATGCTCGCGTCTGCCCGGTCCCGGATCGCCGGCAGCAGGGCCGTCTCGGCGATCTTCTTCGAGACGGCCCGATGACCGGCCTCCACGCCGAAATTGCCGGCCAGTCCGCAGCAGCCGCCCACACGGGTGACCGTGGCCCCGGCGGACGCCAACAGTCGGTCGTCGACGCCCCAGTCCAGGACCGCCGAATGATGGCAGTGTGGTTGCGCCACAATGTGGATCCCGGTCAGGTCCGGCGGACTCCAACCGGGTGTATCCGTCAGGAGCTCGGCCAGGGTTCGCACCGCCCCGGCCACCTCCCGCGCCGCAGCGGTGCCCAGCAGAGCGGGCGCCTCGGCCTTGAGCACCGCGGTGCACGAGGGTTCCATGCCCACGATCAGGGCGCCGCCGGCCACCGGGCCGATCAGACCGGCGACGGTTGCGCTTAGCTTCCGGCGGGCGGCGTCGAGCTGCCCGGTGGAGATCCAGGTGATGCCACAGCAGGCGCCTGGTGGTGACAGCTCGACCTGGTAACCGTTGCGCTCCAGTAGCTCTACCGTGGCCATCGCGACCTGGGGGGCGAATCGGTTGGTAAAGGTGTCGACCCAGAGCACTATTCGATGTCCACCTCCCGTCGCCCCGGCGCCGTGCGCGGACCGTCGTCGGGCCGCCTCCAGACTGCGGAAGGAGTGCGCAGCGAAAGCCGGCATCGGGGCAGCCGGGTCCAGCCCGGCCCACGCCCGGCCGAGCGCTCGCAACCGTGACCGGACGCGTTGCGCGACAGTCACTCGAGACACGGATGACGGTGACCGGCTGGCCGTCTCGTGCTGATCGGCACCCAGGACACGGTTCACCGACAGCGGGGCGAGTGAGGCGAACGCCGCCCAGCGTGGCAACCAGCCGACGGTGTAGTGCGCCCGCGGACGCACCCGCCGGCGATATGACCGGTACAACACCTCTGCCTTGTAAGCGGCCATGTCGATTCCGGTCGGGCAGTCCGTCAGACAGCCCTTGCAGGAGAGGCAGAGATCAAGGGCTTGATGTACTTCCGGTGATCGCCAGCCACCCGAGAACAGACTGCCGTTCAACATCTCCTGCAAGGCGCGGGCGCGGCCGCGGGTCGAATCCTTCTCCTCCCGGGTGGCCAGGTAGGACGGACACATCACGTCGCCCGAGGCCGGGCCGTCGGCCCGGCATTTCCCCACGCCGGTGCACTGATGAACCGCCATAGCCAGGTCGGGGCTGTTGGGCGACAAGGTGAGCGGTATCGGTGATCGCGGCCGCTGCAGCAGCGGGACCCGAAGGTCGGCGTCCACCCGCACCGGGTCGACGATGACGCCCGGATTGAGGATTCCACTTGGATCGAAGACGGCTTTGACCGCGCCCAGTATCGCAATCGAATCGGCGGAGTACATCATCGACAGCAGCTCACTGCGGGCCCGGCCGTCGCCGTGCTCGCCGGACAGCGACCCGCCGTAACCGGTGACCAGGGTGGCGGCATCGATCAGGAACGACCGGAATCGAGACGCACCGTCGGTCGCATCGAGCCTGAAGTCCAGCCGTGCGTGCAGGCAGCCGTCTCCGAAATGGCCGTACGGCACACAGGTCAGGCCATGATCGGCGATCAGATGCTCGAAGTCCCGGAGGTAATCGCCCAGTCGGTCCGGTGGGACGGCGCTGTCCTCCCAGCCCGCGTGGGCCGGTAGGCCCGCCGGTGAAACCCCGCTGAGGCCGGCGCCGTCCTCCCGGAGCCGCCATAGGATGTTCACCTGTCGTTGGTCGGTAATGATCCGATGCGCAAGGCAACCGCTGGCGGCGGCGACATGCGCTGCGCGATAGGCCAGTTCACCCGGATCGTCACCGGTGAGCTCGACGAACAGCCAGCCACCTCCGGCCGGAAGGTCGGGCACCGACGCCCGCCCCCGACGCGCACGAACCACGTCGACGATCCGGCCGTCGATTCCTTCGCATGCCGTCGGCCGCGCGGCCAGCACCGAAGGAACCGCATCGCCGGCGGCCGGCATGTCGGGGTACCCGAGGACGAGAAGGAGCCGATGTGCGGGCGAACGCACCAGGCGCAGGGTGGCGCGGGTGATCACAGTGAGCGTCCCCTCGCTGCCGACAAGCGTGCGTGGGACGTCGAAACCACGCTCGGGCAGCAGATGTTCCAGGGCGTACCCGGAGGCCTGCCGCCGCAACCGTCCGAACTCCAGGCGGATGGTGGCCAGATTGGCGCTGACGATGCGGCGTAGCTCGGTGCCGAGCGGTTCCGGAACGGCCGCGTCGTGCCGCAAGGCGAGGGACTGTGACTGCGCGGTCAGCACATCGAGACCGAGCACGTTGTCCGAGGTGCGTCCGTAGGCCAGAGCCCTGGTGCCACAGGCATTGTTGCCGATCATCCCGCCGATGGTGGCGCGACTGCCGGAGGACGGGTCCGGTCCGAACCGCAGCCCGAGCGGGGCCGCGGCACGTTGCAGATCGGCGTGCACGACGCCGGGCTCGACGGTCGCCTCACCCGCGTCGGGGTCGATGTCGAGTATCCGGTGGAGATGGCGGCTGAAGTCCAGCACGATTCCCCGGCCCACCGCATTGCCCGCTATCGAGGTGCCCGCGCCCCGGGCCGTCAACGGGGTACCGGTCTCCCGGCACACCTGGATGACCGCGGCGACTTCGTCGGTATGCCGCGGGCGGACCACCGCGATCGGCTCGACGCGATAAAGGGAAGCGTCGGTCGAGTGGATACCTCTGGTCAGGGTGGAGTGGTCGACCTCGGCGATACCGGCTCGGACCAGTCGGGCCACAACCGCGGATGCGGTCGAGTCGGGCAATGCCTCGCCTGCCTTGTCGCTCCGAAATCGCGATTTACCCTGATGGCGCCAATGGTCAGGGACTTTAGCACTGCACATGTTCGTCCCCGGTCTGGTCCCTCGCGGTACCTCCGGATTAGCGTAGTTCCCGACTTGGGTGTTGTCCGCACGCTCGACGAATCGAGAAGGGGCCGCGAAGAGCGGCGACGGCGTCAGCCGAGGAAGGCCGACCAACAAATATCGTTGCGGCGAAACTGGTCTTCCAACACCAGCTCTCGAACCGAGTCGGGAAGCTGACGATGCTGCCAATCACGCTCGATCCGTCCCGCCGCAGAAGTGCCCGGATCGGCAGCCCTGACAGCCTTGATGGCGTACGCAGCCGCACCGAGGTCATGCTCGGGAAGATGACCCACGCACGCGGCTTGACCGGCGGCGTAGGCCGCGAACCGTGCCGCCCCTCGCAGGGGACGGGCCGCCGCCATCGCGTGGCCACCGACCGCTCGAGCGTGCATCATCTTCATTCGGCCTTCGGTCCACGCGCGGGCCGCATCGATTGCTTGACGTGGGCGAAAATCCGCCGGGGCCTCGTCTTCGAAGAAGTGCAGGACGTGTTCGGCACATGCGGCGGCCCATCGGGCCAGCAGCTGGTGATCAGCGTCGGTGAGCCCCCCGCCACGGCGGATCGTCACCAGCCGCGGGTCGCGCACGCGGGGAAGGATCACGCATCAATTCTTTCATCAAGGCGCGTATGTTCGACGGACGAAATTGCCTCAGGGCGTGCCGGTGGCGCGGTCCCTGCGTCACCGGTACACGGCGCTTACCTGGAGGTTCACGATGTGTACGACGATCCCCTCGTGTCGGACGTCCGGCGGCGCCTTCGCGACGTCGTCGTCCTGATGACGACGGTCAACGCGAACGGGGTCACGCTCGGGGTTGAGTACTTCGGTGATGCGGCGGCGCCTCTGGTTCTGCTCGCAGGCGGCACGACCATGCTCTCCTGGCCCGACGGGCTCTGCCGGTCGCTCGCGCGCGGCGGGCGACGCGTCGTGCGGTATGACCTGCGCGATTCCGGCGAGTCGAGCACTGTTGATCCCGAGGCCCCGGCGTACACCCTGCGTGATCTCGCAGCCGACGCCGCGGCGCTGGCCCGCGAACTCGACGACCGTCCGGCGCACCTGGCGGGCATCGGCGTGGGCGGCATGGTCGCCCAGGTCGCCGCGCTCGATCACCCGGACGCGTTCGCGGCGCTTACCCTCATCGGAACACGGCCCGTCGCTCCCGGCCCGGTCGATGACGACCTGCCGGACCATGACGCGGCGACGATGGACCGGCTGTTCTCGCGGCCGATGCCCGACTGGTCTGACCGTGCCGCAGTGGCGGAGTTTGCCGCCGACGGAGCGGAGATCCGCGGTGACGACCCCGTCGCCGCGCGCCTGACCGCCGCGCGCATATGGGACCGCACCCCGGGCACCGAGCCCGCGGTGCAGATGGCCAACCAGCTGGGCATGGTGTTCGCCAGGATCGACTGCAAGCCGCGCTGGCGCGAGCGGCTGGGCGAACTTGCGATCCCGACACTGGTGGTGCACGGTCGCCGCGATCCATTCTTCCCTGTAGGTAGCGGCGAAGCGCTCGCGCGCCAGATCCCCGGTGCGCGGCTACTCCTGCTCGAACACGCCGCAACGGCGATCCCCGACGCAAACATCGGTGAGGTCGCAGCTGCGATGCTCGCGCTGTCCCGGTAACTTCATGATGACGAATGAGATGACGTCGGCTGCCGGCCGTGGGGCGTCACCGGACGGCACCTCGATCACTGACCGGGCTGCGGTCCTTGCGGAGGGTACGGGTAGTAGCCGAACTCCGGTTGCACGCCACCGTAATTTCCTTGGTAGCGAGCTTTTCCGAAACCTAGGATGGGAAAGAAGATAAAACTCAGGAAGATCAGACCGACCGTGAAAGCGCCGCTTTTTCCGAAGGCCTTCGACACTCCGTGGTACACCAGGACCAGAAAAACGATGTTGGCGATCGGAATCAGGAACAGGAGGATCCACCAGCCCGGCTTGCCGCCGATCTTGCACAGCACGAACGTGTTCACGATGGGGATGATCGCCCACCAACCCGGCTTTCCTGCCTTGGTGAACACCCGCCATATCGATGCGATCAACACCACGACAATGACCACGTAGATGGCCCAGACCGCGGGCGATATGTGGAAGTTCGTGACAGCGCCGTTCATATTTGGGTCCATGCGCAGCGTTCTCCCCCGGTTGGTTCGTGTATGGACATTGCACCACAGAGTGGACGAGACCGGATGCGAATGGACAACTTGGCGGTGGGTGCCGACCGTGAGTAGGTCAGTCCGCGGATTCGTCGGTGATCAGGCCGTGAGGTGAGCTGGGTAGTTCGGGCCCGAGCGAGCCCCACCACCCGACGCCGTCCTGCGCAGCCCTCAGGAGGTAGACGTCGTTGCCCAGAGGCTCGCCGATATCGAAGGCGGCGACCGCGACGCCGAAGGCGACAGGGTCGGGGATGTTGTCTGGCCCTGGCTGGTAGGCCGGCGACATCGCTCGGTCCAGGTACAAGTTCGCATGCAATCCGTAGAGCATGTGGACGTCGGTGTCGCCCTGCCAACGCCGCAGGCCGACGAGCCTGTCCGGGTCGAAAGGCGGGGTGTACACGACGCAGAATCCATCGGATCCGTCGGTCCAGGCGTCGTGCACCCTGATCTCCGCCGCCGCGGTAATGGTGCTGTGGCGGAGTTCCTCCAGGCACGCCCACAGGGCCCAGACCGACCACGGGGAGCCGACCTCAGGCGCCAAGCTCTCCACAAGCCGTCGGTGGGTCGCCGTGACATTGCCCCGCTCCTGCGCCGACAGAAGTTCGACATGAGGGCCGGCCGTGAGGACCGTGGAGACTGTAGGACGCCACGACCAGGGCCAATGCCGGCGCATCCCCATCGCGTCACCATTCTTCGTCGAATCGATGTGGTCTCAGACGGCGACCGGCAGCCGGCGCGGGCCGCGCAGGGTGGTGCCCGGCCGCATGAGGACCGGCCCGGCCAACCGCAGGTGCGGGAAGCGGGTGGCCAGCGCGCGGAAGGCGGCGGTCAACTCCATCCGGGCCAACGCCGCCCCCAGGCAATAGTGGATGCCGCCGGAAAAGGCCAGGTGATCAGCGGCGTTGGTCCTGGTGATGTCGAAGCGGGCCGGGTCGCTGAACACGGCCGGGTCGCGGTTCGCGGCGGCCAACATCAGCAACACCCATTGCGCGTTCGGGACTTGCACCCCGGCCAAGGTGACCGGCTCGGCGCCGGACAGCAGCACCCGCGCCGTCTGCTGCACGGGCGGGTCGTATCGCAGCACCTCCTCGGCCACGGCTGCGGCCCGGGACGGGTCCTGCACCAACAGTTCCCATTGCTCGGGGTTGGCCAGGAGGGCGCGGATCCCGTTGCCGATGGCGTTGACCGTGGTCTCGAAACCGGCCAGCAGTAACAGCCCGACCAAAGACGTCAGCTCTTCGGTGGTGATCACCTCGCCCTGCTGGGCCAACAACGCCGAGGTCAGATCGTCCCCGGGCTCCTCGGCGGCCCGGACCAGCAAGGCGGCGAAGCTGGCCTGCATCTCCCGGTCGGCCAGGAACAGCTGTATAGCGTGCCGAAGTGAATGGACGCCGTCCAATGCGGAGGCCACCGTGGCGCCGACCCGTCGCAGGCGGTCGGGCTCGTCAGCCAGCCCGAGCATCCTGGTGATCACCGCGATCGGCAGCGGGGACGCGAAGGCCGATACCAGTTCGAACCTGTCCCGCCCGGCCACCCGATCCAGCAGACGTTCGATGGCCGCATCGACGACCGACTCGTAACCCACCATCCGCCGCGGGGTGAAGGCGGGCGCGGCCAGCCGCCGGAGCCGCGTGTGGTCGGGCGGATTGAGGGCCAGGAGCGACAGATCCAGCATGTCCTCGGCCGGGCGGGGGGCGGCCGGATCGGTCACGCCGAAGCTACGGCTGCGCAACACCTGTTGGCACACTTCGTAACTCGTGGTGCTGAGGTTGCCCAGCCTGGTGGTCAGCAGGGGACCACGCGCGCGCATCCGCTCGTACACGGCGTGCGGGTCGGCCCGGCCCATGGCCAGATGCAGTTGGCTGAGCGGATCACCCTTGAACAGCCCGTGGTACACGTTCTGCGCGCGATCGGCGTAGATGCCGACGGCGAACCGGCCCACTCCCATTGCCTGCCTGGTCACCTGCTGCACACTCACGGCCATGCAGCCAGTATGAACCGAGCGGGCCGAGGGACGACAAGTCTCACCGCAGTCGCCAGTCCACCCCTCGAGCCACTTCGCTGTCGCCCGGAACGGCCGCTTTGCGCTCGACCCCGCTGCGATGCACGAAGACCACGCCGCCGCCGCTCTCAACTCGCCGTCGCCGCAGCCAAAGCCCCGGTCATCACGGCGACGGTCGTCGCCAGGAGAACCAGCTTGCGGGTGATCGCGACACGGTGGAGCGCGTCGTCCCAGATCAGCGTCGAGGCAGACAGCAGGCACACCGCAGCTTCGAACACACTGGCCGCAATGTCAGCCGCGCCGACCTGCTCGCGACCACCGAGGCCGAACGGGATGGCCACGACACGTGTGTATGTCCACAACAGGATGACCAGGAGATTGGTGACGAGACCAGCCGCGATCAACAGCCGGGACGGCGAAACCAGGATTATCGCCGCGTACCCGAACTGCGCCGCGGCCAAGATCAGGAAGAACGCACCGAGAAGGGTGTTTTCGGCGAAATGTTCTTTGGTGATGGCCAAATGGATCGCACCGGCGGCGATCCAGAGCACGGCGATCGCCTTCAGGCTCGCATCCGTCCGCAGATGAGGGACTTCACCGTTGCCGGCCGGTCTGCGCCTTTTCCGGGTAATGGTGAACTTCTCGTAGCCGATCGCGGAAGCGATCACCACCATCGGCACGGCGACCGCCAGTCCGTGGATCAAATGCGTGCGCACGTAGGAGGGAATCTGCGCGTCGGCCGTCAGCAGGTCCGATGTCAGAGTGGCAGAACTCATCGCACTTCTCCTTGTCGGACGGACGGGGGAATACTTTCAGCGGACTCTGGGCCGGTTCCTGTCGCTATCCCGACCCAATCGTTGCGGGGCACGGCGGAGGGCCGTCCGAGCAGATAACCCTGACCGAGGACGCCGGCGGGAAGAGCCACAAGTTGCTGGTCGGTCTCGATACCCTCCACGATGCAGCTCAGTCCCATATCGGCGGCGAGCGCGGCGATGGCGCGGACGATGGTCGCGCTGATGCTGTCGGTGAGCATCGCGTTGGTGAAGGTCTTGTCCACTTTCACCGAGCTGACCGGCAGCGTGGCCAGGTACCGGAGGCTGGCGTATCCGGTGCCGAAATCGTCGATGGCGATGCCCACGCCGGTGTCGTGCAGCTCGGTCAACTGCCGCAGGGCGGAAGAACCGGCCTGCAGCAGGACCGATTCGGTGAGTTCCAGGATCAGGTCCGACGGCTGCAATCCGTGTCGGGCCAGTGCGGCATCGACGGTCATCGGCATGTCCGCACGCTGTGCCTGGCGCGCGCTGATGTTGACGTGCATCCGAGCGGGCACCTCATTCAGGTGTTGCGCTCGCCAGCGGACCAGGCCACCCAGTGCGGCGTCCAGAACCGCTTCCCCGAGGTCGGTGATCAGACCGGTCTCCTCGGCGATCGGAATGAAGTCGTCCGGCGGGATGGACAGCCCTTCGTTGTCGGTGAGCCGGGCCAGTGCCTCGAACCCGAAAAGATTTCCGGTGCACAGGTCGAGGATCGGCTGGTAGGCCACCGTGAGCTCCGAACGAGACGGTCCGCCGGGCCGGAATGCGGCCCGCAGAGCGAGTTCGACGTGAGCACGTTCGGCGGTGTCGCTGCGCATCTCTTCGTCGAAGACCTCCAGGCGATCCTTCCCCCTTTGCTTGGCCAGGTACATCGCGGCGTCGGCGTCCCGGATGACCTCTTCCGCGACGCTTCCGGGCCCGGCCAGGCTCATTCCGATGCTGAGCGAGACGACGAATTCCACTCCCTGGTACACGATCGGCTTCGCGATGGCGTTGCGTAGTCGCGCCACGACCAATTCGGCGACTTCACGGGCACCCAGCAGGTCGCGATCGACGTCGCTTTCCGACTCCGTGCCGGGATGCGGCGGGGGGGTCTCCGGCGACCGGCGGGGTCGGCCGGCGCTTCGCCGTGGTTCCAGCACGATGACGAATTCGTCTCCGCCGACTCGACCGATCGAGTCGCTCTTGCGCAGCACGCCGCTCAGTCGGTGGGCGACCTCAGCGAGAATGGCATCCCCGGCACCATGGCCGGCTGTGTCGTTGACCCGTTTGAAGCCGTCGATATCACAGAACAGGACGGCGATTTCGAGGTCGTCGCGATCGCTGCGGTCGATGGCCGAGGTGACCCGGTCCATCAGCAGAATCCGGTTCGGCAAACCGGTGAGCGGATCGTGCAACGCCGCGTGCTCCAACCGTTGCTCGCTCTCCATCACGTCGGTGATCTCACGAATGAGGGACAAACCCTGCTCAACGACGCCGTGTGAATTCCTGCCGAACGGAGTTGTCCGTCGGGACACCCAGCGGTAATCGTCATCTGGACTACGAAGCCGGAAGCGGACGCTGCAGCTTTCGCCGTCCGCCAGCTCACGCACCGCGTTGTCGGCCGCCGTCAGACGGGGTCGATCTTCCTCGGCCACCAGTGACTGGAGATCGGGCAGGTTCGTCAGGCCTGAACGCGGTGCTGTCCAGCCGAGCATCTCCTGGACGCTCCGGGATGACCAGGTCGTGGCGCCGGTCGACAGATCGGTGATCGTGGTGATGTCGGGTGAGGCGTTCAGTACCGCCTCATTGAACGCGTACGCCCGATCGAGTTTGGCTGCGGCGGCACGCTCTTCGGTGACGTCCTCGACGAGCAGCAGGCCGCCGACCACCGCACCCTTCTCGTCGAACACCGGCCGAGCCCGATCTCGATAGGTCTGCTCGCCCGACGGGCTGACATGGTCGAAGTCAGAGGAGCCGCCCTCAAGGGCAGCTCGCAGAGGCTCGGCAAAGACGCCCCGGGACTCCGTTGTCAGCGCCTCGGACATGAGTCGACCCTCCGGCCGACCTATGGCAGGAGTGGATCCCGGCAGGATTTCCCCGTCCGCGAGCAGGATGCGTTGATCCGAGTCGAAGACGAAGACCGCAGTGTGCGGCAGGTTGGCCGCCAGTTGGCGGTAGTGGGCCTGGCCGACCACGTCGAACATGGCCGGCGATCGCAGCAGAATTCCGTAGGAGTGGCGCAGGGCCAGATAGACCACCCCCACAACGGCCGTGATCGCGTCGATCGACACTCCGTACCACCCGCCTGAAGCGGCCCGAAGCCCTGCCTGGATGCCGGACCCGTCGCTGAACACCAGAGCCAAGCCGTGATGGCCATGATGCATGGCACATGTCAGGAAGATGCAAGCCGTGGCCACCGCGAGGCGATTGGCGCGTAATTGACCGGTACGCACTAAACCACGCACAATGGTCATTGAGATCAGGATATAGGCGACCGCTACCACCAGATTGAACGTCGCAGTCAATTCCCATGCGATCACGTTCAGCTCCTAGTTTGGGCGCTTCGTACTATTCGACGTGACCTGAGACCGGAGTTGGTGAAGGGACTTTCCACTCGACCGGCCGCCCTACCCCCGGGATCGAACACGGTCCGATCGAATACGGTCCCATAGCCGCCTATCATATAAAGACTAGCAAAGACGACAGCAACAAGTCGAGCGTCGCAGCGGCCGGGTAGACCGTTCCCCGATCTGCCCGGCCAGGTGATTGCAGGTGGCACGCGGTTCACCCTCGATCGGGTATTCACCGCAGGTATGGTAGTCCGAGTATTGTGTCCTCGCGGGCGAATCCGCACTTCGCCGGTCGGCTGCGCAGATTATCGGCAGCGCTCACCGGGTACCCGCTAAGCCCGTGGTCGGGAAACCGGCGACGGCCGGTTCGAGAAGGCGGGCCGCGACGTGAGTTGACTGACCTCGGTCGTCGACTCCCCGATCGATCACCGAGACCGGGCACCGTGATCCGGCGCTCCAACCGTCGGCTGAGAATATGCCATGAATAGTTGAGAGTTCAGTGATCGCCGGGGAGGTTCGTGTTTGCATGGTCAAGGACCTGTAAACCCTTCCTGGAGGCGCCATGACCACCTCAGCCGCACCGCCCACCACCTCTCGCCGCCAGGGAATTGTGCCTGTGCTGTTGGCGATCGGAGCTGCCGCGGTGGCCGGGATCATCGGATGCTTCATCATCGCGACCATCGCCAAGGCGGCGGGCGCTCCGCGCGACTTCCAGGCGTTCAGGCTGGCCAGTTATGCCCTCCTGGTGATCGTCGGTGTCACCATCGGTGCGGTGGGCTGGAATGTGGTGCGACACCGCAGCGCCGATCCCCAGCGACTGCTGGCCCGACTGGTGCCCATCGTCCTGGTGCTCACCCTGATTCCCGATGTGCTGGTCGGGGTCACCAAGGGCCTGCCGTACACCACATGGGGCGGGGTCATCGCACTGATGCTCATGCACGTCCTGGTGGCCGCCGCCGCCGTTGTCAGTTACCGCCGGTTTCTCCCGGTCACGAATCGTCCCAGCCACGCCTGACCGGCTGGGACGGTTTCGGGTTCCGGACGGGCCGAGGATGAACTCGCGGGCGACCTGGTGAAGACTGCTCGTCACCAGATCCGTTCGGAGGAGATTTCCATGCCAGTTCCATGCACTCGAATCGCGGTGGCGTAATGGTCGACGCTGCCGTCGTCGACCCGGCCGTGTTCCGGGCGGTGATGTCCCGCTTCGTGAGCGGAGTAGTGGTGGTCACGGGGGTTGATCCGGACGACGAGAGTCCGGTCGGGATGACCTGCCAGTCGTTCTCGTCCCTGTCGCTGGACCCGCCGATGGTGATGTTCAGCGCGGCCAACACGTCGAAAAGCTTCCCCAAACTGCAGCGATCCGGCTGGGTCGCCGTCAACATCCTCGCCGCCGACCAGCACGCCCTGTCGACCGCGTTCGCCCGGACCGGCGCCGACAAGTTCGCCGGGGTCAAGAGTCACCCTGGTCCACACGGCGTGCCGCTGCTGACCGAGGCGCTGGCTCATGTGGTCGGCCGGATCTCGATCACCTATCCGGGCGGCGACCACACCATCGTGATCATCGATGTGGTCAGCCTTTCGGCCTCGGCCGAGTCCGGTCATCCGCTGGTGTACTACGCCAGCCGCTACCGCCGCCTCGCGGCTCCCGAGGCCTGAGCATGGCGTTCAGGCGCCGATGATCCAGGTGTCCTTGGCGCCCCCGCCGCGTGACGAATTCACCACCATGCTGCCCGGCGGGGCGACCCTGGTCAGCGCGAGGTCGGCCACCTGCACATCGGCCGCCCCGGACCCGGTGACGTAGACGAACGCACGCAGATCGACGTGCCGCGGTTCCAGCTCCCGGCCGTTGAAGGTGGGGTGGGAGGACAGCGACACGAGTTCCTGCGCCACCCAACCACCAGGGTCCGCGTCGATCTCGCGGCGCCGGGCGGCGACCTCGGACGCCGAGGCGTTGGGGCCGATCAGCACCCCGCCCCCGCCGTAGCCGTCGATCGGCTTGGTCACGAGCTCGCCCACCCGCTCGAGTACCGCACGCCGCTCCTCCGGATCGGCACAGCGGTATGTCGGGACGGTCGCCAGCTTCGGGCGCTCGCCCAGGTAATACGAGATGACATCCGGGATGTGGCAGTACATCGCCTTGTCGTCGGCCAGCCCGTTGCCGGGGGCGTTGGCCAGGGTGACCGTGCCGGCCACGGCCGCCCCGAACAGTGCAGCTCCTATCGGTCGGCCGGAGTCGTCCACCAGGTCGGTCAGCTCGACGTTCAGACGAAGGTAGAGAACGTCGACCACCTGCCCGTCGCCGGTCAGCACCTGCTCGTCCTGAACGGTCAGGTCGCTCGGCTGCACGAGCAGCAGACCGGCCCGGTCGGCCAGCAGCTGATGCTCGAACCAGGCCGAGTTGCCCGCGCCGTCCGAGAGCAGGGCGACCAGCGGTTGCTCGTGGCTTCTGGCGCAGGCCCGCAACGCGTGTCCCAGTTGGCCGATCGCGGTGGCCGGGTCCAGCAGCCCGGCCGGCCGGGCCAGATCCGGGGTGACCGCGTTCATCAGCTCCCGCATGGCCAGGGCGTAGCCCGCCCCGGAGGGCACCCGGACGTTGTCCTCCAGGACCCGCCATCCACCGAGTTCGTTGCGGACCAGGTCGAACCCCATGACCGGGGCCCGGACGACGCCGGCCGGCAGCCGCGTCGCCTCATCGCGCCAACCGGGGGACCGCCGCAGTGTCCCCGCCGGCAGCACCCCGTCGTTGAGCAGCTCCCCCGGGCCGTAGGCGTCGACCAGGAATGCCTCGATGGCGCGGGCCCGCTGCGCGAGACCGTCGGTCAGCGAGGCCCATTCGTGGGCGGGAATGATGCGGGGCAGCAGATCGACCGGGAACGGCCGGTGCGCACCGTCGACTCCGAACGTCATGCCCCGCCGCAGAGCCCAGTCGTCGCGCTCGCGGGAGCGATCGGCCAGTCCCGACAACCCCTTTCCGTTGGTCGGTCCGGCGGCGTCCAGGGAGTGGAAGAGGTCGCGGTACGCCGGCCGGGCGTCACCGTTCGCGGTGAAGGCCTCGTCACCGGCTCGGGCCCGGTACGTCCGGGGGGCAATCCGTGCCGCCGAGGTCAGGGGGAGCCGGCCGCCGGTCTCGGCAACGACAAGAGCGACCACATCGCTCATCGCACCTCGTTCGGCCAGCGCGGCCCGCTGCCGGTCGGCCGAACTGCCGCGAGCCAGGGTGGCATTGACCAGTTCGTGGACGGTGTCCCAGTCGCCGAGTTCCTCCAGTTGCGGGCGGAGTCGGCGCAACAGTTCGCCGATCGCCACCGGAGCGGGCACGGGCGCGGGGCGTGGGCCCGGACCGAGGAGGTCGCCGGTCAGCCCGCTACGCGCGGCACGCCACATCGCGGCCCGGTGCAGGGGGGCGGCACGCACCTTGAGGGGGGCGCCGGCCAGGGTGGCCTGCTCGGCCTGGGCCACCATGGCTCGGAACAACCCGGCGATGCCGATGGCATCGTCGACGATCGGGCAGGCGTCACAGACCCGTAGCTCGACCGTGGGGGCGTGTGCCGACGGACGGACGTCGAAGTAGGCCATCTTGGCGTCGGCGATGACGCCGGAATTGATCAGGTCGGCCAGCAGTTCGTCGTATTCCGCGGCGGAGCTCATCGGCCCGGTCGCGCCCGCAGAGGGCCACCGTTGCCAGATGATGGTGCGGATGCTCGCGTAGCCGGTGTCCTCCCCCCGCCAGTACGGGGAACTGGCCGACAGGGCTAGCAGCAGCGGGAGGTCGTGACCAATCCGCTGGGTCACCTCGACGGCGACGTCGCGATCGGCCAGCCCCACGTGCACCTGCAGACCGCAGATCAGCTGCTCGTCGACCAACAGCCGATAGTCCTGCTGCATCCGGCCGAACCGTCCGGAGGCGGTCAGCTCGAAGTCGGCGGCCGAGGACAACGGCGGGGTACCGACCGCGGCCACGGCCAGACCCTCTTTCGCCGCCGCATCGAGAAGGGTCCTGCGCAGCCCGACGATGTCCGCCCGCAGATCCTCCAGGCTCTGCCAGACGCGAGTGTTGGTTTCCACGGTGGTGCGCTGCAGTTCCGCGCCGAAGCTTTCCGCCGGTAGGCCGCCCAACAACTGCGGCGCACGGGCGGCCAGCAACCAGGTGTCCGGATCGACCAGATGCAGTTCTTCTTCGACACCGAGGGTCAGGGCAGCGGCCATCCCATGAAACTACGTCGGACACATTGCCAACAGGCTTCCGGCACGCACGGCCCGGATGTCATCGCCCGGCGCCGCGCCGAGTGTCGGGGGAGAAAATCGGGATCACAGCAGGCACCGCTAGTGTCACTGGTCCGTAGCGACGTCACGACGAGGATGGTTTCCCGTGCAACAGACCGATGCAGCCGTCGATCAACGGCATGCCGCGCCGCCGGCCCTGACCACCGACGTGCGGGACGCGTTCTCGCAATTCACCATCTACTTCTTCTCGGCGGTGCCGCTGCTCGCCGCGGCCGTCGCGGTGCCGTTCGCCTGGGGCTGGGGGCTGACCTGGCTGGACCTCGGCTTGTTCGCCGGGTTCTACCTGCTCACCGGGTTGGGAGTCACGGTCGGATTCCACCGCCATTTCACCCACCGTGCATTCAAGGCGAACCGGGCCCTGCGCATCGGGTTGGCCGTGGCCGGCCAGCTGGCCCTCCAGGGTCCGGTGATCTGCTGGGTGGCCGATCACCGGCGCCATCACGCCTTCTCCGACCGGGAAGGCGACCCGCATTCCCCCTGGTTGTACGGGACGTCACCGCTCGCCCTGGCCAGGGGATTCTGGCACGCCCACATGGGCTGGATTTTCGATCGGGACATGACCAATCAGCAACGATTCGCCCCGGATCTGCTGGCCGACCGGGACATCGCCCGGGTCAACGCGCTGTTCCCGGGCCTGACGGTGATGTCGTTGTCGACGCCGGCGCTGCTGGGTGGCCTCCTGTCCTGGAGCTGGACCGGCGCGCTGACCGGTTTCTTCTGGGCCGGGCTGGTCCGCGTCGCGCTGCTGCACCATGTCACCTGGTCGGTGAACTCGATCTGCCACATGATCGGGGAACGGCCTTTCGCGGCCCGGGACCGGTCGGCGAACTTCTGGCCGCTGGCCCTGCTCAGCTTCGGCGAGTCATGGCACAACCTGCACCACGCCGACCCGACATGCGCCCGGCACGGCGCCCTGCGGGGCCAGATCGACATCGCGGGCCGGGTGATCTGGCTGTTCGAACGCCTCGGCTGGGCCACCCATGTCCGCTGGCCCAGTCCGCAGCGGTTGACCCGGATCCTGCAGACCTCCGACGAACCCGGTCACTGACCCGCGCCGTCAGCTGGTGATGTCCTTGCCGGCGAACCTCGCCCAGGACGCCAGCCAGAAGACGGCCGCGTAGCACAGCGCGGACACCAGACCGTGCTCGATCGAACCCCAGGCGATCGGCGCGCGGAGCAGGTCGCCGAACGAGGAGAACCAGTGGGTGAGCAGCCACGGGCCGAGCCAGCTCAACTGCGGGATCGCATCCAGGATGAACATCGCCACGTTGACGATCACCACGGCGATCATCGCGGCAATGGGCTGTTCGGTCAGCGTGGAGACGAACAGACCTATCGCCCCGAGGGCGGCGAGTTGGACAGAGAGGTAGACCGTCGCCAGCAGCACCCGCACCAGGCCGTCACCGAAGCCGACCTGACTTCCGGACAACAAGGTCATGCTGCCGCCGTGGAAGAGCAGGATCCCGATCACGATCCCGACCACGGTGACCAGGAACGTGGCCAGTGCGGCAAAGATCGCGATGGATATGTATTTGACCGCGAGCAGACGAGTGCGGCCGACCGGTACGGCCAGCAGGTAACGCAGGGTGCCGAGATTGGCTTCGCCGGCCAGTGCGTCGCCGGAGATCGCCGCGACCGCCAGCGGGAGGAAAAGGGTCATTTCGATGGTCAGCGCGGCCAGCGGGACGAACAGACCGTTTCCGGTGATCGAGGCGAAGAAATCCGGCCCCTCATTCCCCGACCGCGGGCTGGATACCTTCACCGCGACGGCGATGATGATCGGGACCGCCGCCAGCACCAGCAGGCCGGCCAGGTTCCGCCGGCGTCCGAAGATGATCCGCATCTCCGATCGCAGGAACCGGGCGGACGGCCGGTGCGGACGTCCCGATCCCACGGTCAACGGCCTTCCGTCCACCCGAGGGCTGAACCAGCCACTGATATCGAAACCGTCAGCCACTGATATCAAATCCCTCAGTCACTGATATCAAAGCCCTCTCCGGTCAGAGCCACGAAAAGGTCTTCCAGACTCGGTCGCTGGATGGCGAACCCGAGGACGGGAATGCCGGCGTGAACCAACGCCGGAACGATCTTTTCCGGCGCGACGTCGTTCAACGCACCGGTGGCGACCCCGAGGTCGGCGTGCACGTCGGTCAGCCCGAGTTCGGCCAAGACCCGGGCCGCGGCCTCCGGCTGAGGAGTCTCCACCGTGGCCCGTTGGGCGCCGCCGACCCGAAGCTCGGCGACCGTGCCCTGCGCTACCAGTCGGCCGGAATTCATCACCCCGACGTGGGTGCAGATCTGTTCCACCTCGGACAGCAGGTGGCTGGACACCAGGACGGTGGTGCCTCCGGCCGACAGCGATGAGATCAGGTGACGAACCTCCCGGGTGCCCTGCGGGTCGAGGCCGTTGGTCGGCTCGTCCAGGATGAGCAGCTCGCGGGGCATCAGCAGGGCCGCGGCGATGGCCAGTCGCTGGCGCATGCCCAACGAATAGACCCGGTACCGCTTGCCGGCCGCGTTCAGCAGTCCGACCCGGTCGAGTGCGGTGTCGACCCTCCGGCGGGCGGTGGCCGGTTCGCAGTACCGGTCGGCCGCGTCCAGCCGGACCAGGTTGGCCCGCCCCGACAGGTAGGGATGAAACGCGGGCCCTTCGACCAGCGAACCGACCCGCGGCAGGGCCTGCCCGGCCCCGGCCGGCATCGGCAGGCCGAGCAGTTCGTACTGCCCGGCCGACGGACGCACCAGGGACAGCAGCATCCTGATCGTCGTGGTCTTGCCCGAACCGTTCGGGCCGAGGAAACCGAAGACCGAACCGCTGGGCACATGCAGATCGACGGAGTCGACCGCCACATGATGACGGAACTTCTTGGTCAGCCCGTGGGTTGCGACGGCCGGCGCAGTGGCCGATCCGGCCGTTGGTGCAGTGGCCGATTCAGGGGTCGGACGGCTCATCGACCGGTCAGGGCCGCATAGAGCAGGTCGGGTGGGACGGCACCGGCGACCACCTTGCCGGAATCGGTGAGCAGCACCGAGAACAGCTTGCCGGTCAGCAGATATCCGCTGCCCCAGGAACCCGACACCCTGGGCAGCGCAGAGACAATGCGGGTGATCGACGACAGTCCACCCCCCGCACCCGCCTCCGATTCGCTCCACCCGTGCCCGGCCCCGCGTCCCCGACCGGCGCCGCTGAGGGAGCCCACTGGCTCGGCCACATCGGCGACCAGCACGCTGGTCCACCCGGATCCGACGACCTTGGTGGCCGTCCCGGCCGCGCCGGCGATGTCCGGAGCGGAGCCGGCCATCCCGGTCGGCGCCGCGACGTCCTCGGTGACGCCGGCCCCCGGCGGCGGCGTGAAGGCGAATTCCGCATCGTCGGGCCGGGTGAAGTCGACCGAGCTGAAGGCGACCAGGAACGCCGGATCGGCCTGACCGGACGCCAGCACCTCGACCCGCAGCGGGACGTGCTCGGTCGCGTCGATGGCGATGCGCACCTGGGCGATCAGCGAACGGGTATCGCGCGGCCGCAGCACCAGCTCGTACGCCGAACGGCCGGCCACTGTCGCATTGCCGTTGGTGGTCACCACGGTGGACGGCCCGATCGCCTTGAGCGCGGCCGCGGCCGCCGCGGCCGGGGTGGTAGCCGCCGCACCCGGCAGCTCCGTGGTCAGGGGTGGGAAGGTCTCCGCCGACCGCTCCGTCGTCTTCTGGTGGGTGACCGTGTTGTCCCGGCTCGACCAGGTCCACAGATCGGGGCCGTTGCGGATGACGTCGGATTCGCCGAGCTTGCCGAGCAGCGCCAGTCGGGCCTTGTCCGGTGCTGCGTACCAGAGCCGGAGTGTGTGGGTGCCGGAGATCAGCGAGCTGAGGCTGGAACTGTCGGTGCCGCCGACCCCCGGCACACTGGGGAAGCCCAGATCCGAGGTTTGCACCACCGTGCCGGACAGGCCCACCAATGAGGCCTGTGCCACGTCGCTCACCAGTTGCGCGGCGCTGCGCGCCGGGAGGGTGCCCGCTGCCGTGGCCGTGATACCGCCCAGGGCTGCACCGCCGCCGATGATGACGACGGCCACCGACGCCGGCACCGCCCACCGCAAGAAAGGAACGCGCGCGAAGATGCTCATGCTGCGCATTATGACCCCCGCCGGTGGGAGGACGCTGAGTACGGGGAACCCTGGCCGGCCGCCTGGGTGGCCCTGCTCCGGCCGTAAGGGCCTGACACTCCGGGGCGGCGCGGCCGCGACGCGGTGCCGTGAACATGCGGGATACCCCGGCTAGGGCACTCTAACGGTGGAAAATAACGACGATACCAATGTGCGGTGGATTCCCTGACCCGATGGTGCGATCACCTGTCCGGTTTCGACTCGACCGTCGACAACCATTATGTGCAGAGCACATCCGGGCCGCATCGGGCGGCAACAGGTACCTGTCACGCGCACTTCCACATCACTGCGTAGCGCCGGCGGCACATCCGCTCGGACCCCATTGGGCGTGAGTGCCCGAAAGGGTGTGCTCCGCGACTGCGCTGTTGACCCAAAGTCACCGCTCCCGGCGGGCCGGCCGGCCGGAAATGGCGGAGATCGAACTATCGAGTAAGCTGCAGACTCAGGTCATTTATGCCGGGTGGAAATGGGAATTCCGCACCGGTCGGGCCGGACGGCAGGGGCGATCGCAGTATTGGAGTCGACCTCAGCATTGAATCCAGGATTGAATCTCTGTGGGGGCCGGGATGTGTCGAACCGGGTGATGACGATTCGGGGGGTGCGACTTCGATGAGTAATCGGTTGGATCGGTTTTCGTCGATGACCGTTCTGGTCGTCGACGACAACGACGTCAACGTCGCTCTGCTGCGTGCACTGCTGATGAAGCAGGGCCTGCCACGCGTGGTGACCGAGACCGACCCGCGGCGGGTCGCGGGGCGGTTGCCGGAAGTCCAACCCGACCTGGTGCTCCTGGACCTGCACATGCCCCGTCTCGGGGGTCTGGCCGTGCTCTCCGAAATCGGGCGGTACGCCGCGGGTGGCTATCTTCCCGTACTGGTGCTGACCGCCGACGTCACCACCGGAGCCAGGGACGCGGCGCTGACGCAGGGCGCCCGGGACTTCCTCACCAAACCGCTGGACAACGTGGAAGTCGTGTTGCGCGTGGCCAACCTGCTGGAGACCAGGCGGCTCTACTCGCTGCTGCGGGCGGCGCCTCCACCTGTCGTCGAACCTGATCCGGTCGGTCTTCGGCTGGGGTCCGAACGAATTCGAAAGGTGCTGCGCGACGGCAGCATCGTGCCCTTCTATCAGCCCATCGTCTCCATCGCCACTGGTCAGTATGTCGGGTACGAGGCGCTGGCCCGGTTCTCGGAGTCGCATCCGCAGGGCGTGGCCGGTTGGTTCGGCGAAGCCTTTTCGGTGGGACTGGGCACCGATCTGGAATGGTTGGCCGTTGTCAATGCGCTGCCCTTCCTGGACACCGCCGGGCCGGACACCTTTCTGGCCCTGAACATGTCCCCGGCCAGCATCGCGCTCCTGCAGGACCGGATGCTCTGCGAGCCGGCCTTGTGTCCGCGGATCGTGATCGAGCTGACCGAGCATGTCCCCATCGAGGACTACTCCGCCGTTCACCGTGCGCTGCAGGACATCCGCGGTCACGGCGCCCGCCTGGCCGCCGACGACCTCGGGTCCGGCTACGCGGGGTTCCGGCACCTGATTGCGCTGCAGCCCGATGTGATCAAGCTCGACATGTCCCTCGTCCGCGGTATTCACCGGAGCCGCGCGCAGCGTGCGTTGGCCCGGGCGCTGGTCGCGTTTGCGGCGGATGTCGGGGCGCAGGTGGTCGCGGAAGGGGTCGAGGAGTCCGCGGAACTCGAGGTCCTGCGCGATCTGGATGTGCCCTGGGCGCAGGGCTACTATCTCGGGGCGCCGCAGCCGGCCGAACCGGTGGGCGCCGGCCGGGTGGAGCGGTGAGACATCGTCATGGCCGGGTTGATGGCGCATCGAGCCCCATGGTGGCGGCGTTCGCTGGGCTCGGGCCAACCCGGCGGTGACAGGGTGACCGAGGCGCTCCGGTCCGAGCAGGCCCTGCGGGACTCGGAGACGCGCTTTCGGCTGGCGTTCGACCACGGTCCGGTCCCGATGGCGCTGATCGGTCTGGACGGCGGGTACCAGCGGGTCAATCTCGCCATGTGCTCCTTCGTCGGCTATTCGGCGGAGGAGTTGCTCGCCAGAAACGTGGCTGATGTGACCCATCCGGACGATCTGGCCGCCGACACCGCTGCGATGGTGGATCTCGTCGCCGGCGAGCGGAGCACCTACAGCGTCGACAAGCGCTACCGCACCGCCGGGGGCGCCACCGTGTGGGGTGCGAAGTCGGCCACTGTGGTGCGGCGCGAGGACGGCACACCGGTGCACTTCATCTCCCAGATCCTGGACATCACCGAACGCAAACTGCAGGAGCAGGAGCTGGACCAAGAACGGCGCCGACGGGAGGAGGCCGAGTCGATCGGGCGGGTGGGATTCTGGGAGTACGACCTGGTCAGCGACAAGCTCACCTGTTCATCCGGCCTGTACAAGTTGTGGGGCATGGACGCCGGGGCGCTCGATCCTGAGGACCGCGCTGCGACCTTTCCCACTCATCCCGATGATCGCGACGTGCTCCAGGTAGAGCTCGCCGCCTGCGCGTCGACCGGCGCGCCGTTCTCGGTCCGGTTCCGCATCAACCGGGTGTCCGACGGTGTCCTGCGGTGGGTCAACACGCAGGGCGCGGCGCGGTGGCAGGACGGGCGCATCGTCCGGATCGGCGGGGCGGCCACCGACGTCACCGAGCAGGTGCAGGCGGAACTGGACGCGGTGGCGGCGACGGCATTCCAGCAGGCGGTGTTCACGGCCTCGCCGGACACCATCGCGGTGTGGGACCTCGAGTCGTCGTCCATCGTCTGGACGAACCGTTCGCTGCCCGAACAGCTCGGTTACGGCGCCGAGGAATCGGCCGTCATCGACACAAATCTGGCCGAGCACCTGGTGCTTGCCGACGACCTGCCCGGGTTGCTTGCCTCCGTCGAGGCCGCGCGCACCGCCCAGGATGACGCGGTGATCCATGTGGACTTCCGGATGCGCCACCGGGACGGCACCGACCGATGGTTCTCCCGGCGCACCGCCCCACTGCGCCGCGACAAGCATGGCCTGGTCAGTCAGCTCGTCGGGATTACCCGTGACATCACGGCCCGGAAGCGGACCGAGGAGGCGCTGCTGGAGAGTGAATCCCTGTTCCGCCAGTTCGCCGACAGCGTCGACGTCGCCTTCGTTCTCCGCTCCACCCGGCCGGCCGGCTTCCTCTATGTGAGCCCGGCCTACCAGAAGATCTTCGGGTACGACCCGATGGCCGTCGGGGAAAGCCCTGACCAAACCATGGAATGCGTGCACGCCGACGACCGGGATCGGTTCCGGCGCGACTATTGGACACCGGCCTTGGCCGGGTTACCGGCCCGCCTGGAATACCGGATCGTCCGACCGGACGGGGAGGTGCGCTGGGTGCGCTGCACGGCGACCCCGGTGCGGGACCCGGGCGGAGCCCTCGATCGGTCTGCGAGCGTGGTCGAGGACATCACGGTGAGTCGCCTGGCGGAGGGGGCGTTGCTCGCCGCCCGGACCGCGGAGAAGGCGAACGCGGCGAAGAACGAGTTTCTGTCCCGGATGAGTCACGAACTGCGCACCCCGCTCAACGCGGTGCTGGGCTTCGCCCAACTACTGGAGCTGGACGACCTCACCACGGAACAACACCATGCCCTGCAACACGTCATCCGCGGCGGCCGGCACCTGGTCGGACTGATCGACGATGTCCTGGACATTTCCAGGATCGAAAACGACCACCTGGGCATGTCCCTGGAACTCGTCCTCGTCGACCAGCTGCTGACCGACACCGTGGAGCTGATGACCCCCCAGGCCGATGCCGCGAACATCGTGCTGAACTACCGGTCGGGCAGTGCCGTCCAGGCCGTCCAGGCCGATCATCGCCGCTTGCGCCAGGTCGTTCTGAACCTGCTGTCCAATGCCATCAAGTACAACCGTCCCGGCGGCCGGGTCGACGTCACCTGCACCAGCATCGGCGACAGCGTCCTGGACATCGTCGTCCGCGACACCGGTCGAGGCATCGCCGCCGAGCTCCTGCCTCGGCTGTTCACCCCGTTCGACCGGCTGGACGCCCACTCCACCGGCATCGAAGGCACCGGGGTCGGCCTAGCGCTGTCCCAGCGCCTGATGACCCTGATGAACGGAACCCTCACCGCCTCCTCGACCCTGGGCTCCGGCAGTACCTTCACCGCCTCACTGCCCCTGGCCACCGCACACCCCGCCGATCCCGCGGTCCTGTCCGTGAGCCCGGCCCCACCGCCGCCACCGCTCGGTGGACCGGACCGAACCCTGCTGTACATCGAGGACAACATCTCCAACGTCGCCCTGATGGAGCGACTTCTCACGCATCGTCCCCGCTGGAAGATGATCGTCGCCGGCCACGGAACCCTCGGCCTGGAACTGGCCGCCGCCGTCTCACCGGACCTCGTCCTGCTCGACCTGCACCTGCCGGACATGAACGGCCTGGACATCTTGCGCAGCCTGCACGCCGATCCGATCACCGAAGACCTGGTCGTCGTCGTCATCAGCGCCGACGCCAACCCCCACCGGATCGACCGGATGCTGACCGCCGGAGCCCACGCCTACCTGACCAAACCGCTCGACGTCACCGAGGTCCTGCACCTCCTGGACACCGTGTCCCCCCGGCCGGGACGCCTCGGATAGAGCTGAGCTAGAAGTCCCCGGTCGGTGCGCAAGTTCGCCGGCCGGCCCCGGTCCGGCCGGTGCTGGGACATACTTCTGACTATGGGGAAGATGACGTTGGGTCTGGATGACAGATCCGCACGGCTGATCCACGGCAAGGACGTCTGGACCCACATCAAGGACCTGCTGTCCGGTTACAGCAACATCCAGGCCGCCATCGCGTTCGTCGGGCCCGACGCCGATCAGCATCTTCCCCTGCGGGGGCCGGCGACCATCGTGGTCAACGCCGGCGATGACGCGCTCCGCAGGGGGGTCACCGACCCGCATGTCCTGCTGCGCTGGACGCGCCGCGGTGTGCGCGTCTACTCACTCCCCTCATTGCACGCCAAAGTGATTCTGGCCGAAGGAAATCCGTCCTTTGTCATGGTCGGCTCGGCGAATGTACTGGCTGCCTCCGGACGACAGACGGACGAGGCGGTCCTGGTCGCCGACGAACGCGAAACCGTCGACGAGCTACGGGATGCCATCACCGAATGGAAACGGTTGGCCGGCGACCCGCTCACCGACTCCTGGCTGCAGGCGGCCACCTCGAGATTCCGCCCGCCTACGCCACACCGCCTACCGGTGTCCAAGCCGGTCCCGGTGGTGTCCGAGCCCGTGCGGGTGGCCGAGCCGGTCCGGGCGTCCGAGCCCGTCCGGGTGGCCGAGCCGGCCCCGGTGGTGTCCGAGCCGGTCCGGGTGCCGGAGGTGGTCGTGTCGTCGTCCCCGGCCCCGCCGCCCCCACCGGCGCCGGAGCCACCGCCCCCGGCCGGGAGGCCGGTCGCCGACGTCAGGGTCGCATCCGGCGGCGACGAGCAGCAGGACGGTTCCCTGGGCGGCAGCCCGAGGCCGACGATCCACTGGCCCAGGCCCAAATACATCTATCTGGCCACCCTCACCCGGGACGGCCGGGCGTCGGACTCGGCCGAGCAGCAGTTGGAACAGCTACGCGCCGAGTTCAGGGTCCCGGGCGTCGGGGACGAGCGGCCGACACTCGACGTCGACATGTTCTGGTGGGACGAGCCGGGTCGGTCGGGCGTTCGACCCTCGATCAGCTACCGCGAGGGCTGGCACATCGTGCCCATCTCGGTGCCGACCTCGGGCCGGCCGGCGGTGCTGTCGCCCGTCGATTCGCCGGGCCGGGTGCTCAACTCATTCACCGATTTCGGCGTCACTCCGGCCCGCACCTACTACTATCTGCTGAAACACTCGGGCGGCCCGTCCACCACGTTTCGACGGTTGCGCGAGGCTTTGACCGCAGTCGGGGAGAAGCCGTCGTACGACCACGCCTACATGATGCAGCACAAGGTGGCCGCCATCCTGAATCTGTGGCCGCAGATCAGCTACACCGACTGATTCACCGACTGATTCACGGGCACCGGGCACCCGGCACCGGAAACCTCGCCCGGGTGGTCCTGTCCTGGGTCGTCCTGGTCGAACGAGCGCAACCCGAAGGATTGATCAATGAGACTTCGACACGTCGGCGCCAGATTCGGCCGCCTGCTGACCGCATCCCTGCTGCTGGCCTCGGGCCTCACCGCCGTGACGCTCACGCCCCCCATCGCATCGGCCGATCCCAGCCCGGCGCCCGCGGGTACCAGCCAGCTCATCACGGTGAACGCCCCGACCAGCCGCTCGACGACCGCGACCGTCACGGCCTGGCAGAAGGGGGCCGACGGCATCTGGCGCGTCGTCATACCGGGTGTGCCCGCGATGGTGGGTGGCGCCGGGATCGGGCACGCCAGCGAGGGTAGTGAGCACACCCCGGCCGGCACCTTCGCGCTCACCCAGGCCTTCGGCCGAGAGGCCGACCCGGGTACCAAGATGCCCTATTTCACCACCGACCCGCGCGACTGGTGGGACGAGAACCCTTCCTCACCGACGTACAACCTGCATGTCCGACGGGCGACCAGCCCCGGCGGGGCCAGCGAGAACCTGTACTACTCGGGCTATGTCTACGACTACGTCGTCAACATGAACTACAACACGGCGCGGGTGCCCGGCGCCGGATCCGCGTTCTTCCTGCACGTGTCCAACGGCTCACCCACGGCCGGGTGCGTGTCCGTGTCGCGATCGGCGATGTTGCGCATCCTGCGGTGGCTCGACCCTGCCCGGCGCCCCTATATCTCGATCAAGGTGGGTCGGGCCTGGGCCCCACCGCCGCCGGCGGCCCCGGTCGGACGTGCCGACTCGATGAAAGTCTCCGCGGTGAAAAAGATCGACGTCATAGGGTGGGCGTTCGATCCGGGGCGCCCGAGTGCCGCCCGCGTCAGGGTCACTGTGTCGGGACCAGCCGGGTCCACTGCCCGTGTGGTGACGACGGGGCTGCGCCGGCCGGATGTAGCCAGGGTCTACGGCTGGGCCGGTTCGTACACGGGCTACCGGCTGGCCGTCCAGGCCGAAGGGCCCGGGTCGAACCTGGTCTGTGTGGCCGTCCTGCCGGCCAGGTCGCCGACCAAGCCCTTGCTCATCGCCTGCCACCATGTGCTCGTGCGCTAGAGCAAAGCCGGCCATGTGTTGTTCATGGCTCTCACCGGCTGACCCACGGCACCTGCGGGTATGATGATCGTATGAAGCGGATAACGGTGAGCCTTCCCGACGATCTGGTAGAACGGATCAAGCGCGCGGCCGGCGGCGAGGGTCAGGTGAGCTCGTATGTCGCGACCGCCCTGGCCGACTACCAGGAACGCGAAAGTCTTGAGCAGGTGCTCGCCGCGTGGCGTTCGGAGACGCCGATCGTTGACGACGTTCGGCAGCAGGTTGTGACCGAACTCGATGCGGTCGGACTCGTCAGGTCGTCGGCCCGAAGCAGGTCGTCGGCGCGAAGCAGGCAGGCTGGGTGAGCCGTTCCTGGCGAACGACGGGGCTCACATTGGACACCGGTGCCCTGATGGCTCTCGACCGTCCGGCGTCGGCGATGCTGATGCAGGCTCGGTTGGACGAGGCGTTGCGGCGCGGCGGATCGATCTGCATTCCTGCCGGTGTCGTCGCGCAGGCATGGCGTGGCGCGCGGCAGGTCAGGTTGGCACGGCTGATCAGGTCCCGGGATGTCGACATCGCGGTCATGACGCTCAGCGTGGCCCGCACCGTCGGCCAGATGTGCGCCGACAGCGGCCACACCGACATTGTCGACGTGCACGTCGCACTGTGTGCCCGTGACCGTGAACACGCCGTCGTCACCAGCGACCCGGACGACCTCGCGCAGATCGATCCTGCCCTGCCGTTGATCCGGGTGTAGCTGTCTTCGGTAGACGCGCCCAGACAGAATCTCAGGCCGTCGACTTCTTCCGAGTCCGGGTGTCCATGGACATGTCCTCCAGTTCCATGCCCTTGGTCTCCGGAATCTTGGCCAGTACAAAGAAGAAGGACAACAGCGCGAACAGGGCGTACAGGCCGTAGGTGAAGCCGAGCGACAAGTCCCGCAACGGCGGGAACGTGACGGTGATGAGGAAGTTGAAGATCCAGTTCGCCGCGGTGGCAATGGCCATGGCCATCGCCCGGATCCGGTTCGGGAACATCTCACCCAACAGAACCCACATCACCGGCCCCCACGATGCACCGAAGAACACCACGAACAGGTTGGCCGCGATCAGGGTCGCCACTCCCCAGAAGCCGGAGAGTTGCGGCGCGAGAACACCTTTCGCATCGGGAACCAGTGTCGCCTGGGCGAAACCGAGGGCCATCACGCCGAGGGCGACGAACATGCCCAGCGAGCCGACCATCAGCAGGATGCGCCGGCCGATGCGGTCGACCAGCAGGATGGCGACCACGGTGACGATCACATTGGTGACCGAAGTGATCACCGAAGCGGTGTAGGAGAACGAATCCGCGAATCCGACCGACTTCCAGAGCGAGGTGGAGTAGTAGAAAATCACGTTGATTCCGACCAACTGCTGGAAGGCGGCCAGCAGAATGCCGACCCAGACCAGTGGCAGCAGACCGAACCTGTTGCCCCGCAGATCCCGGAACGAGGGCTTGTCCTCGCGGGTGATCGACTTTCTGATCTCCTCGACGCGATCCTTGATCTGGTCCGGCGTCTCACCCAGCACCCGGCGCAGGACCTTGGCCGCCGCATCGTACTTTCCCCTGGCCACCAGGAACCGCGGTGATTCCGGGATGCCCAGGGACAGCAGGCCGTAGATGATGGACGGCACCACGCCGACCAGGAACATCCACCGCCAGGCCTGCAACCCGAACCACTTGACGGCCAGCGCACCTCCGTTGCCTCCGGCGAGCCAGGCGTCGGACAGCAGTGCGACGAAGATGCCGAGCACGATGGCCATCTGCTGGAGCGACGCCAGTCGGCCGCGCAGGCCCGCCGGCGCCACCTCGGAGATGTAGGTCGGCCCGATGACCGACGCCACTCCGATCCCGAGACCACCGATGAAGCGCCAGAGCCCCAGGTCCCAGGTGGAAAAGGCCACCCCGGAACCGATGGAGGAGATCAGGAACAGGACCGCGCCGACCAGCATGACCCTGGGCCGCCCCCAGCGATCGGCGAGATTGCCGGCGAACCAGGCGCCGACCGCCGAGCCGATCAACGCGATGGCCACCACGATGCCGGTGATTCCGGCGCTCAGGCTGAAATGACTTTCGATGGAATCGACCGCACCATTAATGACCGAGGTGTCGAAACCGAACAGGAAGCCGCCGACCGCGGCCGCAATGGAGATGGCCGTGGCTCGAGCCGGGTGTCGATCGCCCTGATCGGCGTACGACTGGCCACCGCCGGGACGACGACCAATGGCTTGACTGTCCGGGCGTTGACTGTCCACCGGCGCGACCTGCCCTTCGACCTCGATGTCTGATGCCCCGACTTTTCCCGAATGATGCGCGGAGTATTCATCCCGTCCTGATGAAGGTCTGCCGGCGCGGACCGTCGGGCAACTACGATCAGGAAATGAGCAAAGGCTCCCTGGCCGTCCCCGACGTCGTCGGCCTCACCTTTGCCAGCGCCCATACGATCGGCACCCGGCCGGTCTGGTGGTCCGGGGGTTTCGACCCGATGGGTCGCCGGTGGGCTCCACCGAAGAGGGCATCGTGGTCGAGCAGGAGCCACTGCCCAGGAGCCTGACCAAACCGGGCCGGTCCTTGAAACTGCGGGTGGGTCGAGGTGACGGCGGGTCGCGGGATCCGGAGCCGCGGCGGCCGGACCCGTTGCTTCGCAGCGATCGTCCGGACGCGGACGACGCCCAGGAAGATCTTGAACTGCTCCCGGTCTGACACCCGCGTTGGCCGCCCCCACGGTCAACCCTCGAGCAACCGCCGGGGATTGACCACCCGCACCGCGCGGTCGGCGGCGTCGCCGAGATGGAGTTCGGTCGGGCCCGCGTAAGGCCGGTCGGTGCCGTTGACCACCACGTCGATACCCAGCACCCTGATCAGCGCGTCCAAGCCGCGCGGCCCGTACGACGACGTCTCGACGAAGCTCATCCGGTCGATCGGCGGGGGATTGCCGCCGCCCCGCACGGTGAATCGCTCGTGATGAACCGGACCCAGACCGGCGCCGGCCGCAAAGCAGATCCGCAGATCCGGCAGCAGGGAACGGCCGGCCACCGACCAGGACCACCAGGCCGCGGACATCTGCGCGGTGTAATCGACCACGGCCGGCCACCACGGCGGAAGCCGGGCGGATTCGGAGTTGATCGGTACCGGGCCCGGATGGATCAGTACCGGTTTGTCCACCTGCTCGCACAGTCGGAGCACGGGGGCCAGCGACTCGACCGCGGCCGGCGTGGCCATCGATGTGGCCGGCACCTGCAGGCCGACGAAAGATCCGGCCAGGCGGCTCTGCAGGTCCTCGAGATCGGGTTCGATGGAATGAACTGCGGCCCAGGCCCGAAACGGCGCCGGAAAGGCCGCGGCACCCTCATGCCAGGCGTTCAGCAGCGGGGTGGAGATGTCCGGTGACATGGCCTCGATGCCGAGGGGGCTCGACAGGGACACCACCGCGACCGCCGTCCCGGCCTCCGCAGCGGTGCGGACGGCCAGGTCGTGGTGGGCGGGATCCACCTCGTACGGAGGCTCTCCAGCCAGGTGCAGCGTCCAGCCGTCGAGTCGGGGGAGGCCGCGGAAGCTGCGTAGCGCCTCGATCAGAGTGGTCGGCCACAGGTGCTGATGCACGTCGATGACACCGGGTGGATCCGCCATGGATGCAAAGTACCGGGATCGGCTCGGGTGGCGGTGCACACCGAAGCCGGGGACAGTGCCGCAGGTCGACCGCGGCAGGTTGACCGTCCTCGGCCGCGCTGTTACCTTCACAGTTGAAAGGTCATGAGTTCCAGCGGCAAGCTCCGGCTCGTTGGACAGCAACCCTCCGCTCGTGGCGGGGTGCTCCGGATGACGACCTGGTGGTGTGCAGACCGCATGCCGCAAGCGCGTGGTTGCCCCCGGCAGCCGGCAAGGAATGGATATGAATGCCGTGGCCGGGATCCAGACCCAGCTGACCACCCTGCGACCCCTGTTGGGTGTGTCACGTCGCCATGTCGACCTGCAGCGGGTTTCCAGCGCCCTCTGTTGCTAGTTCTTCGTCCATCGGCGCTGTCCTCACTCGCTCATCGCTCTTTTTCTGTTGCCGGCCGGTTCGGCGCACGTACAGCTGTTCTCCGGGTTTCGCCACCGTCTTGAATCGGGCCGCATCCACCCGCACGCCAGACGCGTCGCCGCACCCACCATTCTTGGGAGCTTGTCCTTGTCCGCATCATCTTTGATCGCCCCGGCCCGGACTGACGGGCACGGCGCCGAGGTGCCCCGCCGGTCGTCGACCGTCACGGTCGCCGGGCGGGTGGCGGCCTTGTCGTTGGCGGCACCCTACGCGGTGCCCGCCAAGGGCTGGCATTCCTCGGTGATTCGTCTGATCAGCGGAGCGCCGGCCCCGGAAGCATTGCCGTTGGCCGACTTCGGCGCCGAGGCCAGCCGCATCTTCGCGGACCCGGAAGCGGGGGCCGCCGCCCTGGCGTACGGGCAGCACGCCGGCCGGCCGGCCCTGCGGGAGTGGATCGCGGCCCGGGAAGGGGCGAGCTCGTCGGACGTGCTGGTCACCAATGGTGCCCTCCACGGCGTCGCCCTCGCATTCGGCGCTCTGCTCGAACAGGGTGATGTGGTGGTGCTCGACGATCCGGTGTTTCCCGACACGGTGCGGATCGCCGAACAGTACGGGGCGCAGATCCTGCCGGTTCGGGTCGGGCCGGCCGGGATCGACGTGCAGGCCATCGCCGATCATCTCCGCGCCGGCATCAGGATCAAGATCGTCTATACGGTGGCCGACTTCCACAATCCTTCCGGGGGCGTCCTTTCCGCCCCGGACCGGGCCGCGCTGGTCGACCTCGCCGAGCGGTACGGATTCGTCATCGTTTCCGACAATCCCTATCGCGATACGACCTTCGACGGCAGCTACGTCGCGGACTTCGACGGGGAGTCGCCCGCCGTGGTCAGGGTCGGAACCTTCACCAAGACACTCGGCGCGGGACTGCGGCTGGGCTGGGTGATCGCTCCGGCCTGGTTGACTCCACACCTGGAGAATCTTCGGCGTCGCACCGACTTCCACTCCGGCACGCTCGGTCAGGATCTGATCAGTGGCTTGTTGACCCGGCCCGGTTGGTTCGCCGCACTGCTGGATCACAACCGGGCAGTGCACGGCGGCAAAGCCAGAGCCTTCGCGGCGGCGTTGGCCGCGCGCACAGCCGACGACCTGCGCTTCACCGCCCCTGGCGGTGGGTTCTTCGTCTGGGCCGAGCTGACCGACCCGGCGCGTACCGCGGACCAGGTGGTTGCCGCGGCGGCCGAGCAACAATTGCTGCTCACCTCGGGGCGGCACTTCGCCGCCGACGGCGGACCACAGTGGGACCGCTGCCTGCGCTTTGCGTTCTCGGCGCCCACTCTCGAGGAATTACCGGTTGCGGTGGACCGCCTCGTCCTGGCACTCAACGCCACCCGCTGAGCGCATTTCACCCTCATGTCACACCTGCGAAAGAAGACCACGATGAAAGGTGAGTACGTTGCCCGGTGATCAGCAGCTGCTGAAGGAATCGGGTCCTGCCCACGCCCGGACCGCTTCGCCCGGTCGCCGGGTCGTACCGACGGGTCGCCAGGCGGTACCGACGGGTCGCCAGGCGGTACCGACGGGTCACCCGGTCGTACCGACCACCGTGGTGCGGGCCAAGGGCAACGGCAAGTCCCGGAAGCGCCGAACACCCCGGGCGCTGATCAAGGTGATCAGCCCGCTGGTACTGGTGTTGTTCTGGCAGTTGGCCAGTACCGAAGGCTGGTTGTCCGACAACACCCTGGCCTCCCCGGTCAAGGTGTTGGCCAAGGCCCGGGAGCTGGTCGGGACGGGCGACCTGCAGTCGGCGATCGCGGCGTCCGCCGGCCGGGTCGGCCTGGGTCTGGTGTTCGGGCTTTCCACCGCGGTCGTTCTGGCGGTCCTGTCCGGGCTGTTCCGATGGGGAGAGGACATCGTCGACGCGCCGATCCAGATGCTCCGCACCATTCCGGTTGTCGGACTGATTCCATTGCTGATCATCTGGTTCGGCATCGGCGAAGAACCCAAGGTCATCCTGATCGCGCTCGGCGTGTTCTTCCCGCTCTATCTCAATCTGTTCGCCGGCATCCGCGGCACCGACCCGAACCTGGTCGAGGCGGGTCGTACGGTCGGGCTCACCCGATGGGGCCAGATCGTGCACGTCATCCTGCCCGCCGCTCTGCCCAGCGCGCTGGTGGGGCTGCGGTACTCGATCGGGGTTTCCTGGCTGATCCTGGTGTTCGCCGAGACCATCAACGCCACTTCGGGTATCGGCTTCCTGATCAACCAGGCCCGGGAATTCTACGAAACCGACACGATCGTCCTCTGTCTGGTGCTCTACGCGCTATTGGGACTGATCGCCGACGTGCTGGTTCGACTATTGGAAAGGATATTGCTCTCATGGCGACCCACTTTCGCAGTGAGCTGAGCCCCTCGATCGCAGGCCGCAACGAGGCCGCCGAGGCCGTAGCGCCGGCCGGTCCAGCGGATCCAGGAGCGGGAGCGGTCCGCGTTCGCGGCCTGTCCAAGTCGTTCGGCGACCGGACCATCCTGTCCGATCTCGACCTCGACATTGCTCCGGGCGAATTCGTGGTCCTGCTTGGTGCCAGCGGTTGCGGTAAGAGCACGCTGCTGCGGGTGCTCGCCGACCTGGATCGCGAGGTCGACGGGCTGGTCGAGGTGGCCACCCGGCGCGCCGTCGCCTTCCAGTCCCCACGTCTGTTGCCGTGGAAGAAGGTATGGCGCAACGTGGTTCTCGGCCTGCCGGGACGGCCCGACCGGGCTCGCGCCGAGGCGGCCCTGGCCGAGGTCAAGATGACTCACCGGAGTGACGTCTGGCCGAAGGTACTGTCCGGCGGTGAGGCGCAGCGGGTGTCGCTGGCCCGGGCCCTGGTGCGGGAGCCGGATCTGCTGCTGCTCGACGAGCCCTTCTCCGCGCTCGACGCGTTGACCAGGCTCACCGCACAGGCCCAGGTCGCCGACCTGTGGACCCTGCACCGCTGTGCGGTCCTGCTGGTCACCCACGACGTCGAAGAGGCGTTGCTGTTGGCCGACCGCGTCCTGGTCATGGATCACGGTGTGATCGCCTACGAGGCGGTGGTGGATCTGCCCCGTCCGCGCGACGTCGGAGATCGCGAATTCGTCCGGCTGCGGGCCGAACTGCTGGAGCGCCTCGGTGTCACTGACCACTGAGTTTGCGTCGACCGCCGGCGCGTCGCCGAACGCGGAAACGGCCGCGCCCGAGACAAGTGTCGCCCGCCGACGGGCTCTGCTGACCCACCTGCGGACCGCGTTGCCCGCCGACCGACTGGCCACGAACGCGGCCGAACGGGAGCACGCCGCCACCGACCGTTCGGGGATCCGACTTCCCGGGACACCACTGGCCGTGGCGTACCCGAGATCGGTGCACGAGGTCCAGCTACTGCTGCGGGCGGCGACGGCCTTCGCGGTTCCGGTGGTCCCACGCGGGCGTGGCACCGGGCTGTCCGGCGGAGCGAGTGTGCCCGATGGCGCGCTGGTCGTTTCCACCGAGAAACTCGATCGGATCCTGGAGATATCGCCGGACGACGAGATCGCTGTCGTGGAGCCGGGAGTGATCACGGCGGAACTGGATCGCGCCGCCTCCGAACACGGGCTGATGTACGCCCCTGACCCGGCCAGCCACGAGATCTCCAGCATCGGTGGCAACATCGCCACCAACGCCGGTGGGCTGCGCTGCACCAAGTACGGCGTGACCAGAGAATCTGTGCTCGGACTGACGGTGGTGCTGCCCGATGGAACGCTGCTGCGGACCGGCCGCCGGACCATCAAGGGCGTCACCGGCTTCGATCTCACCGGATTGTTCGTCGGTTCCGAAGGAACCCTGGGCATCGTGGTGGAGGCGACACTTCGGCTGCGGCCCAGGCCGGTGAAGACCACGACGCTGACGGCCTTCTTTCCCTCCTCGGGTTCGGCGGCGGCGGGCGTGGTTGCGGTCGTCCGGTCCCGGGTGCAGGCGTCGTTGTTGGAGTTTCTCGACGGTGGTGCGCTCCGGGCCATCGACCGGGCCCAACAGACCGACCTGGCGGAACGCGGCACAGCCCTGTTGATCGCCCAGACTGACGGCTTCGGCTCGGATCTCGAGGCAGAAGCGCTGGCCGCGGCGTTGGCCGCGGCCGGCGCCACCGTTGAACTGCTGGACGAGTCCGAGGCGGCCCGATACCTCTGGCTGCGGCGGTCCGGCCGCGGAGCCCCGACCGACAGTTGGCTCGTGGGCGAAGATGTCGCGGTGCCACGCTCGGCGCTCGGGCAGATGATCCAGACCATCGAGGGTATCGGCGCCGAGCATGGACTGGAGGTGGCGGTGGTCGCCCACGCCGGCGACGGCAACCTGCATCCGTTGCTGTCGGTGGCCAAGTCGGAGCAGGACGGTGGTCGGGCACCCGCCCGTCTGCAGGCGGCGGCCGATCAGCTGGTCAGGGCCGCGCTCGCGCTCGGGGGCACGATCAGCGGTGAACACGGGGTGGGCATCGCCAAGCGTCCATGGCTGGCCGCCGAGCTGGGCGAAACGAGCCTGCGGCTGCAACGTGAGCTGGCCGCGGTGTTCGACCCGGCGGGCATCATGGTTCCGCACACCTGGCTGGCACCTGACCGGCCCTGTGCACCGACGGTTGACCAGCGCTGAGAAAGGCACCACCCCACCAGGTGTGACGAGAGGACGAGCTAATGACAGAACTCACCATCGAACAGGCCGGCGCGCTGGCCCCATTGGTCACCCCGTCCCAGGGTAAGGAAAGGGTTGCCGCCGGCGCTCTGCTGATCGACGTTCGCAGCGCGGCCGGACGAGCCGCGGCCGGACCGCTGGTCGGTGCGGAAGTGGTGGCCAAAGACCAGGTACGGCAAAGGTTCGACCTCGACTCCCCGGACCGGCTGGCCGGACTCCGGTCCCGGGACACCCCCATCGTGGTCGTCTGCGGATCGGTCGCAGGTTCGGGCCCGGTGGCGGCCACGCTGATCGACATGGGTTTCACCGACGTCGTCCATGTCGACGGCGGGTTCCCGGCGTGGCAGGACGCCGGATCTCCGACCGGCCCCTCCGCGGTGGGTTGAGGTGTCCCCGCCTGTCGGAATAACCCGCTGGAGCGAACCGTTGTGGACGCCATGGCGTTGAAGCTGCTCACCTTTCCCAACCCGGTCAACGAATATGCGGCACGGTCCGTGGCCGGCATGGTGGTGGTGCTGACGGCCGTCACGCTGGTGTTCCGCGCCGAGTGGCTGCTCTGGGTGCTGGCCGTCGGGTTCCTGCTGCGCGTTGCGTCGGGGCCCAGGTTCTCGCCGTTCGGCCAGTTGGCCACCCGGGTGGTGGCTCCGCGGTTCGGCCCGCCCAAACTCGTGCCCGGTCCGCCCAAGCGCTTCGCCCAGGCGATCGGGGCGGCCCTGTCCGTTGGCGCAGTGGTCTTCTTCGTCGCCGGAGTACCCGTTGTGCCCTGGGTGCTGGTCGGCCTGATCACCGTCGCCGCGTTGCTGGAATCTGCGCTGGGCCTGTGCCTTGGTTGCGCAATCTTCGGCCGGTTGCAGGCGGTCGGCCTGATTCCCGCCTCGGTGTGCGAGGCCTGCAACGATATCCGGCTGCGGGCCGGCATTACCTCCTGATACGCAATGCATCGAGGAAGGTGAAGTGATCGCATGGAAACGTGGGATGCGCTCAGGGCGCGCCGGAATGTGCGCAGTTACGAACAGCGGGCGATTTCCGCGGCCGATCTGGACCGAATCCTGGAGGCGGGTCGGCGGGCGCCGTCCGCTTCGAACCGGCAGCACTGGGACTTTGTGATCAGCACGGATCCGGATCAATTGGTCGAGCTGTCCACGGTTTGGCAAGGCGCGCGGCACATCGCCGGTGCGGCCGCGGCGATCTCGCTGGTGCTGGTCGAACCGGACGGTCCGCGCACCCGTGAGATCGACCAGTACGACCTGGGCCAGGCGACCTACGCGATGACGCTGGCCGCCGCCGACCTGGGCATTGGCAGTGGTCACTCATCCGTGGGCGATCAGGACGCGGCTCGCCGCATTCTCGGTGTTCCCGAAGACCATTACGTCGCTTACCTTCTCGGCCTGGGCTATCCCGCCGACCGCCCCTTGGTGCCGATCGTGCGTCCGGCGCGGCGTCCGTTCGACGACGTGGTCCACCGCGGTCACTGGTAGCGGAGCGCTGATTGCCGGGCTTTCGGCCGGACGGGGACACCGGCGGTGACCGGCCGCTCGAACGCATCACCTTTCGACCACGTTTCATCCCCTCACTGGCGTCGAAGAGTGGGCAACGCCTCATTCGGCTCGAATCGCGGTCTGAAGCGAGGACAGTGGCAGTATGCCCCTCGTTGCTGTCGCCCTGTGCCTCCTGGCCTTCGCTGTGGCGACGGCACTGTGCCTCGGGCTCAGCGAACTGGGCCGGCGGCTGGCCCACCTGGCCCAGGCGGACCGTCTGAGCCGGAAGGACCGGCGCTGGCTCGCCGGGCAGGACGCCCACGGCGAGACCGCCTGATCACCTCGCACCGAGTCAGGTCAGCAGGTGCCTGGATCAGCAATTCCGTAGAAATCTGTCCAGCACTCTGGTGCCGAACTCCAGCGCCGCCACCGGCACGCGCTCGTCGATGCCGTGGAACAGTGCCGAGAAGTCCAGTTCGGCGGGTAGTTGCAGCGGCGCGAAACCGAAGTGACGAATGCCGAGTTCGGTGAAGGACTTGGCGTCGGTACCGGCCGAGAGCATGTAGGGCAGCACCTTCGCGGTTGGATCTTCGGCGATCAACGCAGTGGTCATGGCATCGACCAGAGCGCCGTCGAAAGTGGTCTGCACCGGCGGTAGGTCGTCCCAGTCCCGCTCGATGTCCGGCCCGAGAATCTCGGCCAGTTCGCCGTAGAAGGCTTCCTCCCGGCCGGGCAGGATCCGGCAGTCGACCGTCGCCTCGGCCACCGAAGGGACCACGTCGGCCTTGTAGCCGGCGCGAAACGTGGTCACGGTCGCTGTGTCCCGCAAGGTAGCCCCCACGATGCGCGACAGATTGCCGAGTTTCGCCACCGCAGCGTCCAGATCGTCCTCCGGGAAGTCGATACCGGTCAGATCGGCCACACCGGAAAGGAAGTCGCGCAGCGCAGGGGTGACAGTCTGCGGGAACCGGTGTTGATTCAGCGCGGTGATGCCCGCCGCGAGCTTGGCCACGGCATTGTCCTGGTTCAGCATCGACGCGTGCCCGGGCGTGCCCCTGGCCTTCAACCGCATCCAGGTGACGCCCTTTTCAGCGGTCTCGATCAGGTACGCCCGCACCGGGTCGCCGTCACGCGAGGTGAACGTCTCGGAGAAACCGCCCACTTCGCCGATCGCTTCGGTCACGCCCTCGAAAAGCTCGGGCCGGTTGCGCACCAACCACTTCGCGCCGAAGAAGCCGCCCGATTCCTCGTCGGCAAGAAAGGCGAAGACAAGATCCCGCGGCGGCCGTACACCGTCCCTGGCGAATTGCCTCAGCACGGAAACGGACATGGCGACCATGTCTTTCATGTCGACCGCGCCCCGGCCCCACAGGTAGCCGTTCTCCACCTCGCCGGACAACGGGTGCACGGACCATTCCGAGGCGTCCGCCGGTACCACGTCCAAGTGGGAATGAATCAACAGCGCGCCGCGGGACGAGTCGGTGCCGGACAGTCTGACGATCACATTGCCCCGCCCCGGCGCTCCCGATTCGACGTACACCGGATCGAGGCCGACCTCGGGCAGCTTCTCGGCCACCCACTCCGCGGCCGCACGTTCCACAATGGTGGAGCCGGAGTCCCCGGTGTTGGTGGTGTCGATGCGGATCAACTGCTGGGCCAGATCCAGAACCTCGTCCTGGGCGTGTGGTGGGGTGAGATTGGGCATGGAAGAACCCGATCAATTCGTCGAGGCGAATGGCGTGTTGTCGTCCGCCGCGGCGGGCGACATGTCCCGGTCGCCCCGGCCCTCGAATCCGGCGGCCACCGAGTGGACCAGACGGTAGCATGCCGGCGATGAGTTGACCGGGGCGCGACGGGTGGGTAACTTTGAGTCGACGGTCATGAGTCCCAGTGCCAAGCTCCGGTTTGCTGGGCGGCAACCCTCCTCCACGGTGGGGTGCTCCGGATGACGACCAGGCGGTGCCCGACCCGGGCACGGCAAGCGTGCGGCTGTGGCCCAGCCTGAGCAGAGCGGAACGACGGTGAATACCAGCAAGCCCAAGATCCTTCTGTCGCTGTTCGGCGCGTCACGCCGCTATGTCGACCTGCTGCGTGTCTCCACTGCTGTGTGTCTCCGCTGATCGCCGGCTGATCCGGGGAAACATTCCGGCGCCGTAGTTGTTTCGACTATCAAGGAACCGAGGCAGCGTCGCCGGCGCTCGATCCGGGTGAGCACCGAGCACGTCACCCGCCCAGCACTGAACAGGAGTGGCATGTCGACCATCGTGACCATCGCCGGAAGCCCGTCGGCCGTCTCGAGTTCTAATGCTCTGCTGTCGCACGTGACCAGGCGGATCGTCCGCGCCGGGCACACAGTGGTGCCGTTGGTGCTCAGGGACCTGCCGCCGGCCTCGCTGCTGGCCGGTGACCTGACCCGACCCGAGATCGCTGCTGCGGTCGGGTCATTGGCGGGTGCCGAAGCGGTGGTGGTGGCGTCGCCGGTCCACCAGGGGGCCTACTCCTGGTGGCTGAGAGAGTTCCTGGACCTGTTGCCGCCGTTCGCATTGCGAGGTAAATCGGTGTTGCCGCTGGTCACCGAGGGGCAGCCGGTAGAGGCATCGGCCGTCGACTATCCGTTCCGGCCCGCGCTGACCGCCCTCGGCGCACCACACATCTGGCCGGAGTGGTTCGTGCCGGCGTCGCATCTCCGGCTGTTCCCCGACGGGGGCGTGCTGATCGATCCGGCGTCGGCCGGTCCGATCGCCGAGGCCACCGTGAGCTTCCTGGCGGCACTGGGTCACGTCCCGTCGCCGCTCCCGACGGTCGCCCGGCGGGTGTCGCCCGAAGCCGGCGCCACCGACCTGACGGTACGACGGGTGCGGGCCCGCGATCCCGAACTCAGACCGCTCCTGGACGAACTGGTCGTCGAGTACGGAACCAGATACGGCCGTATTTCGGCGCACACCGAGCTCTCCGAAGTGCCGGCCACCGACTTCCTACCGCCCGACGGTGCCTTCCTGGTACTGATCGAGAACGGCGAGACGATCGCCGGCGGCGCGATCCGTCGGTACGACGAGGTGACCGCAGAGGTGAAACGGGTCTGGACCTCGTCGCGGCATCGTCGCCGCGGGCTGGCCCGGCGGGTGATGGCGGAGCTGGAACGTGCGGCGCTCGAGCTCGGTTACCAACGCGTTCACCTGACCACCGGGCCTCGGCAGCCCGAGGCGAGACAGCTGTATCTGGCGGTCGGATACCGGCCACGGTTCGACGTGGCCGCCGACCCGGAGACCATCGGCCCGCTGGCCTTCGCCAAGGAACTCGTACCGGGTGCCGGCCTCGCCGACTGGGTGCAGCCGAGCTGGGACCAGGTCCGGACGCGGCGGCTCGAATCGAATCGGGTCGGGGCATGACCGCGCCACATTCAGCGACCGTGCCGGTGCTCGTCTTCGTCGGCGGTGGACCCCGCACGGTGTCCCTGCTGGAGCGGATCGCGGCCAATGCCCCCGACCTGGTGCCGCACACCGGCCTGGACATTCATATCGTCGACCCCCATCCGGTCGGCGGCGGACGCATCTGGCGGCGGAACCAGTCGCCGCTGCTCTGGATGAATTCGGTGGCCAAGGACGTCACGCTGTTCACTGACGAGTCGGTGGTCTGCCAGGGTCCGATCGTCCCTGGGCCGCCATTGGACAAGTGGGTCGCAGGGGTGGGTCGCCAGACGCTGGTCGATGCGGGTCTCAAGGAGCAGGCGGACGCGTTCCGCGCCGGTGATTTCGCCAGCCGGGAAATTCAATCCCTGTATCTGTCCTGGACGTTCGACCACGTGGTGGCCACGCTTCCGCCATCCATTCGGGTGATCACCCATCGGCAACGCGCCGTCGCCGTCACCGATATCCCGGGAGGACGTGGACGCCAACGCGCCGAACTGGCCGACGGCACTGTGTTGACCGCCGATCTGGTGGTCTTGGCGCTGGGCTATCTGGACACCTTCCCCACCAAGGCCGAAGCTGCGATGAAGGCGGCCGCCGACCGTCACGGATTGACCTATGTACCTCCCGGCTACACCGCCGATGTCGACCTCAGCGGGCTGCGGCCGGGCCGTCCGGTTCTGGTCCGCGGCTTCGGGCTGGCCTTCATCGACGTGATGGTGCTCGTGTTCGAGGGGCGTGGCGGGCAATTCCATCCCGGCACGGACGGCGGCCTCGTCTACACCCCCAGCGGCGAGGAGCCAGTGCTGTACGTCGGTTCTCGTCGCGGCGTGCCCTATCACGCCAAGCTCGGTTACACCTTGGGGCCGGGCGCTCCGGTTCCACCCGTGTACTTCACCCCGGCCGCGGTTGCGGCACTGGCCGGCCCCGGTCGTCCGGCGGACTTCCGCACCGAACTGTGGCCGCTGATCGTCAAGGAACTGACCGGCGCACACTATCGACGTCTGTTCGAATTCCACGCCGATCGGACCGCGCTTCCGTGGGCTGAATTCTCGTCCGCGCTGGATCGACTCGATCCGCGCGACGCCGCATTTCGACGCGTGGTCGAACAGGCGGTGCCCGATCCCGCCGACCGATTCGATCTGGCGGCGATCGACCGCCCCCTGTACGGCCGGGAATTCGCCGACCACGCTGCGCTGTCGGAGGCGCTGGTCGACTACATCAGCGACGACCTGACTCGGCGTGCGGACCCGGACCACTCGGCCGACCATGCTGTTTTCAACGCCTTGTTGACCGTCTACGGGGTGTTGGCCGGAGCCATCGTCGCCGGTCGGATGAGCGCGCAAGACCGGGTTCAGTTTCTCGAAGGCCAGTTCCACGGACTCTTCTCGTTCCTGGCCAGCGGACCGCCGCCTCGACGGCTCGCCGAACTGCTGGCCCTGCACCGGGCGGGGCTGGTCCACTTCGCGGGTCCTGAGCTGCAGGTGACGGTCCGCGACGGCCACTTCGTCGGCTGGTCGCCGGCGGTGTCCGGCACGATCGAAGCCGATGCCCTGGTCGATGCCCGGTTACCCCGGCCTGACGTCCGGTCGGCCTCGGACCCCATCATCGTCGGGTTGCTGGCGGCCGGCGAACTGGCCGCCGAAGACCTGATCGCCGCGGACGGCACCAGCTTGGGTGCCGGTCAACTGTTGGCCGACGCGGGCTGCCATGCAATTCGAGCCGACCGCAGCGTGCACCCGTCGAGATTCCTGCTCGGCCCGTCCGTCTCGGGTTCGGCCGGGTCGGCGGGTTTCGCCCGCCCGGGGTTCAACGGTCCCGGATTTCGGCAGAACGACCAGGTGGCCAGGGAGCTGCTCCGGCAGGTCGGCGAGCTGGCGTCGCGGAAGCCACCCGCCAAGTCGTCGGCGATCGTCTCCGACCAGGCACGCCCGGCCGCGTCGAGCAGATCCTCCAGACCGGTACCGGTCAGGCCGGAGCCGGCGGCTCATACCCTCCACCCGCATCCACACCAGGACAGAATCGAGACCATTCATGCCCGTTGAATTCTTGGGAATCGCCGGAACCAACGACGCGAGCGAGGTGAACAGCCGCAGCGGCGGCAGCCTGGATCTGGAGTACACCAGGAGGTTGGCCCGGGCGCACGAGGACAACGGTTGGGACCGCATCCTTTTCGCCTACCACTCCGGATCCCCCGATCCCGCCGCGGTGGCGGCCTTCGTGGCCGGACACACCGAACGGATCAACCTGGTCCTGGCCCAGCGTCCGAACATCTCGGTGCCCACCTACGCCGCCAAAACTTTCGCCACCCTCGACCACATTTCCCACGGCCGGTTCGAGGTGCATTTCATCACCGGCGGCTCCACCGCGGACCAGGCGGCCGAGGGTGATCATCTGGACAAGGACTCCCGGTACGACCGCACCAGGGAATACATCCAGATCGTCAAGCAGGCCTGGACGTCGAAGGAACGATTCGACTACGACGGGCGGTATTACCAGATCAAGAACTTCGTGTCGGATATCTTTCCGGTGCAGGAGCCGCGCCCGCGGATCAGCTTCGGCGGCTCGTCCGCCGCCGCGTACGCCGTCGGCGCTGCGGAGGCCGATGTCTACGCGCTGTGGGGCGAACCGTTGGCCGGGACCAGAGAACAGATCGCTTCCATCGAGACCGCCGCCGCGGTAGCCGGGAAGCCGCGGCCGACCTTGCAGGTCGCCTTCCGGCCGATCATCGCCCCGACCGAGGAGTTGGCCTGGGAGAAGGCGGAGCGCATCCTCGGCCGCATCTCCGGTCATGCTGCGGCCCGGCCCGCCTTCCGCCGTTCCGGCACGCCGGAGAACGCCGGATCGCAGCGTCTGCTGGCCGCGGTGGCCTCGGGGGAGCGCCACGACCGGGCGTTGTGGACAGCGCCGACCGGTCTCACCGGCGGCGGCGGCAACTCGACCGCCCTGGTCGGCACGCCCGACACGGTCGCCGCGGCGTTGCTGGACTACTACGACCTGGGCGTCCGGATCCTGTCCGCGCGCGGTTACGACATCCTCGACGATGCCGCCGATTTCGGTCGTCAGGTGATTCCCCTGGTCCGCGAGGAGGTGGCCCGCCGGGACGCTGCCTCTGTGGCCGCGTGAGTTGCTGCCGCGACGCCAGGATCGGGCCTGACGTGACCCAGGAGAGGACACCCGCATGACCAGCCTGGTCACGGTGGTCGGAAATCCCAAGGCCGGTTCCCGCACCCTGGCCGCCGCGACGACGCTGTCCGACGGTATCGCCCCCTTGCTGCCGGGAGCGGCGCGGACCGTGATCGATCTGGCCGAGATCGGGCCGGGACTGCTCGCGCCCTGGTCGTTGTCGACCCAGGCGACCCAGGCGGTCGCAGCGGTCCGCTCGGCCGATGTGCTGGTGGTGGCGACACCGACGTACAAGGCGTCCTTCACCGGCCTGCTCAAATTGCTGCTCGACACCCTGCCGTCCGGATCGCTGAGCCGGACGATCGTGGTCCCGGTGACGGTGTCGGCCGGTCCGGCGCATCGCCATCTGGCCGACTGGCAACTGCGGCCCGTGCTGGGCGAACTCGGTGCCGTGCTGCCCGTACCGACGCTGCTGCTGGCCGAGAGCGAGTTGCCCGAGTTGCCGGAGTTGGCGAACAAGTTCATCGCCGCCTACGGTCGGCAGCTACAGGCGGCAGTAGCCGCCGTGGCGGGTCGCTGACACCAGCAGCGCGGTGGCCGTGGGGCAGAGAGCAGGCACGGGACATGACGGCGAGCGCGGTGGGGCAGCCGTTGGTGCTGACCCGGGTGGAGGGGCGGCTGGGGCATATCACCCTGAGCCGGCCGGAGCGGATCAACGCGCTGAACCTGTCGATGGTTCGGGCGGTGTCGAGCGCGCTCGTCGACTGGCGAGACGAGGAGGATGTGCAGGTCGTGCTGATCGACGGCGCCGGACCGCGCGGGCTGTGTGCGGGGGGTGACATCCGAGAGCTGTACGAAGGGCTGCACGGGGGAGAGGTTGCGCCCGAAGCGTTCTGGTCGGCCGAGTACCAAATGAACGCCTCCATTGCCCACTATCCGAAGCCGGTGGTCGTCTTCATGGACGGCATCGTCTTCGGCGGTGGCGTCGGCGTCGCCGCGCACGCCGGCGTGCGGGTGGTCACCGAGCGGTCCCAGGTGGCGATGCCGGAGACGGCCATCGGACTGTCACCGGACGTGGGGGCCCTGTATCTGCTGGCTCGGTCTCCGGGTCGACTCGGTGCCCACTGCGCGTTGACCGGCGCCCGACTGGACGGCCCGGGCGCGATCCACGCCGGTCTGGCCGACCACCTGGTGGACTCGGCGGAGTTGCCGGCGTTGGCCGAGCAGCTGCGTTCCGGGGTGGTCCCCCATCTACCTGCTCCCTCGCCTGGCAGTCATCCGTCCTGGATCGACGCCGGCTACGCCGCGGAGACCGTCGAGGAGATCGTCGAGAATTTGCGCGGTTCAGCCGAACCCGCCGCACGGGCTGCCGCCGAAGCCCTCGCAGCCATGTCGCCGACGGCGTTGAAGGTGACGCTGCAAGCTCTGCGCAGGGCGGCGACGATGACCGTGGACGAGGTCCTGGACCAGGACCTTCGGGTCGGCACCAGGTTCTTGGCGCACCACGACCTGGCCGAAGGTATCCGGGCCAGGATCATCGACAAGGACCGCAGGCCGCGGTGGGCCCCCGCACACCTTCATGAGGTCGGCCCCGAGGAGGTGCTGGCGTTTTTCGAGCCGCTCGGGCCGGCCGCCGACGACAGCAGGCCGGATCATTTCGCGGGAGGCGTGTCCGACTCCATACTGGACGAAAGGTAAAGGAGCTCTCATGGTCAGCATCACCCGCACGTTCACCGTGGCCAAGCCGATCGACCAGGTCGTCGACTATCTGACGGACTTCGCCCACGCGGAAGCATGGGATCCGGGCACGAAGACATGCACGGCTGTGACGCCGGGACCCGTCGCGGTCGGGTCGACCTGGCGGAATGTGTCGGTATTCCGCGGCCGGGAAACCGAGCTGACGTATCGCCTGTTGCGCCGCGAGTCCGACCGGCTGGTTTTCGAGGGCAACAACAAGACGGCCACCTCCACCGACGACATGACGTTCCGCACGGTGGCCGCCGGCGGCACATCGATCACCTATCGGTCGAACATCGAATTCCATGGCCTGATCAAACTGGTGGGCGGTCTTGTCGCCAAGGGCGAATTGAACAGGCTCGGCGACCTGACGGTCGAACAGATGACCAGGGTGGTCAACGCCCTCTGAGCAACGGGCCCGGTGGTGGGCCGGGACCCGTTGAGGGTTCCTGAAGGGTTCTCCGACGGTCTGTTCCGGTCAGCCGGCCAGTTCGCCGATGGCGGCGTGACCGGGTCGCACCGGGGTGGTGGTCGCCGAGATGCCGGCCAGTTTCATCAGTTTGCGAACGTCGTCGGCCTGCTCGGGCAGCATCACCGTGATCACGGTCCCGCCGGCGCCCGCTCGCGCGGTGCGGCCCGAGCGATGCAGGTACGCCTTGTGCTCGGTCGGCGGATCCAGGTGCACGACCAGTTCCACATCGTCGACGTGGATACCGCGCGCGGCGATGTCGGTGGCCACCAGCACTTTCGCCGATCCCGAGGAAAAGGCCGCGAGGTTGCGCTCCCGGGCGTTCTGCGAAAGGTTGCCGTGCAGATCCACCGCGGGTATGCCGTTCTTCGACAGCGCGGCCGCCCACTTCTTGGCGCCGAACTTGGTGCGGGTGAACAACATCCGACGGCCTCCGCCGATCGCCAGCTGCCGGATGACCTCGTTGCGATCATCCTTGCTCACGGCGAAGACGTGATGGGTCATCGTTTCGATGTGCGAGGAGACGTCATCCACCGCGTGCACGGCCGGATTGCTGAGAAAATCCTTCACCAGGACCGAGATCCCATTGTCCAGGGTGGCGGAGAAGAGCAGCCGCTGACCGCCCGGACGAGTCGCCTTCAGCAGTCGGCGAACACCGGGCAGGAAGCCGAGATCGGCCATGTGGTCGGCCTCGTCCAGCACAGTGACCTCGACATCGGCGAGGTTGCAGACGCCTTGCCGGATCAGGTCTTCCAGGCGCCCGGGGCAGGCCACGACGATGTCGACGCCCGACCGGAGCGCAGCGGTCTGCGGGCCGAAACCGACCCCGCCGAAGATGGTGACCAGCTTGAGACCCGCCGCGGCGGCCAGCGGCTCGATGGTCCGGGCCACCTGCAGAGCCAGTTCACGGGTCGGCAGTAGGACCAGGCCGCGCGGGCGGTGCGGCGTGCGACGGCCGCCGGTCAGCCGGGCCACCAACGGAACCGCGAAGGCGATGGTCTTGCCGGAGCCGGTACGGCCGCGGCCCAACACATCTCGCCCGGCCAGCGACACCTCCAGGGTGGCAGCCTGGATGGGGAACGGGGATATGGCCCCGAGCCCGGCCAGCGGTCGGATCAGCGCTTCCGGCACGCCCAGATCGGCGAAGCTGATGTCGGGCAACGGCGCCGCATCGGCCCGGACGGTGGTGGTGGCCGCGAACAGCGATCCGGCCGTCACCTCCGGCCTGCGGTCCGGAGCGGGCCGGTGCGGCGCGGAACGGACGTTGGTGCCGACCGGCGGCGACGCGAAGGTGACCGGCGAACGATCGTCGGCGGCGGCGTTGCGACGATTGCCGCGGCCACGAGGATTGCGGCTCTGACCGCGGTCGGCGGATTCGCCGCCGGCCGGGGTGGGGCGGCGGGCCGGGCGATCGCCGCGGGCCGGGGCACCGTTGCGCGTTGCCGTGGGGCGTGTCGCACCTTCGGCGCCCGTGTCGCGGCGGGCCCGGGTGGAGTTGGCTGCCGGGATGCTGTCTGCGAAGGCGCCGGTGGAGAACATACCGCCGGTGGACGCCCCGGCGGGGTAGGACCCGCTGGAGTAGATGGTGGTCGATCCGCTGCCGCTGCGCGGGCCACCGGAGCGGCCTTGGGTGCGGGGGGCCGAGCGACCCTGGGAACGCGTGGTGGAACGGCCGCGGCCGGCGTTCGCCGGGGGCGTGGTAGAAGGCATGAAGTTCGGTGATCCTTGCTGTGCTGTCGGCACGATGGCACGTGGACTCTTTGGCAGCGGCCACGCTGATGGGTGGCCGTCATGCCGGCCAACCCGGCGACATACACCGAGGAAAGGGAAGACGCCTTCGTCGGCGTCCGCAGCAACGACCCGAGCGCACCGGTGGTACGTCTCGACATGATCAGCCTACCTGTCCGGAGCCCACCCACGCGGGCTCGCCGTTGAGATGTGGACCACCGGTGCGCCCGGGCTTGTTGCTGCCGCAGGATCATTGTGGGGCGCGGGGATCACCTGGGGCGCGGGGATCACGTGGGGCGCGGGGATCAACTTCCGCTGCAGGGATGAAGATGTTCCCTCGCGCCCCATCCGCCCCATAAGGGCAACTTTCGTCACCGCGCCAGAAGTTGATCCCCGCCGGCCAGCTCCGCCGCCGGTTCAGTGCTTGGCCATGCCCGCTGGGACAGCGCCGCGCCCCGGAGTCGCAGGTTCCTCCTCGACCACGGCGCCGGCGAACTGTGCGTTGTACAGCCGGGCATAGGCCCCGTCGAGGTCCAACAGCTGCTCGTGGCTGCCCTGCTCGACGATCCGGCCGGCTTCCATGACCAGGATCAGATCGGCGTCCCGGATGGTGGAGAGTCGGTGCGCGATCACGAAACTGGTGCGATCCGTGCGCAGCGCCGCCATGGCGTGTTGCACCAGCACCTCGGTGCGGGTGTCCACCGAGGAGGTCGCCTCGTCCAGGATCAGCAGCGACGGGTCGGCCAGGAACGCCCTGGCGATGGTCAGCAGCTGTTTCTCTCCGGCGCTGACATTGCTGCCTTCTTCGTCGATGACCGTGTCGTAGCCGTCCGGCAGGCTGTGCACGAACCGGTCGACGAACGTCGCCTGTGCGGCGGCGAGGATCTCCGCTTCGGTGGCACCGGGTCGGCCGTAGGCGATGTTGTCCCGGATCGTCCCGCCGAACAGCCAGGTGTCCTGCAACACCATGCCGATCCGGGAACGCAAGTCGCTCCGTTGCATGGCGCGGGTGTCCACGCCGTCCAGAGTGATCCGCCCCGAATCGATTTCGTAGAACCGCATGATCAGGTTGACCAGTGTTGTCTTGCCTGCACCGGTGGGCCCGACGATGGCCACCGTTTGTCCCGGGGCCGCCACCAAGGAGAGGTTCTCGATCAGTGGCGTGTCCGGCAGATACCGGAACGAGACGTTCTCGAATTCGACCCGGCCGGCTATCGACGTGATCGGTTCCGCCCGCTCGACCTCGGTGGTCTGCTCCTTTTCGTCGAGCAGTTCGAAAACCCTTTCGGCAGAAGCGACTCCGGACTGCAGCACGTTCGCCATGGAGGCCACCTGGGTCAGCGGCTGGGTGAACTGCCGGGAGTACTGGATGAAGGCCTGCACGTCGCCCAGGGTCATCGCACCGCTGGCCACCCGGAGACCACCGACCACGGCCACCCCGACATAGGTCAGGTTTCCGATGAACATGGTGGACGGCATGATGATGCCGGACACGAACTGCGCCCCGAACGAGGCGTTGTAGAGCTCCTGGTTCTTGTCCTCGAAGGCCTTCTCCACCTCCGGCTGACGACCGAAGACCTTGACCAGGCTGTGCCCCGTGAACGCCTCCTCGATCTGGCCGTTCAGGGCGCCGGTGTGACGCCACTGTGCGACGAACATCTTCTGCGAACGCTTCGCGATCATCGTGGTGACCAGAATCGACAGCGGAATGGCGATCAGCGCGATCAACGCCAGCCAGAACGAAACGATGATCATCATCACCAGCACCCCGACCACCGTCAGCAGCGAGATGAGCAGTTGACTCATCGTCTGCTGCAACGACTGTGAGATGTTGTCGATGTCGTTCGTGACGCGACTCAACACCTCTCCACGCTGCTGTCGGTCGAAGTAGGCCAGCGGCAGGCGGTTCAGCTTGTCCTCGACGTCCTGACGGAGCCGCAGCACCGTGCGCTGAACGATGCCGTTCAGCAGATAGCCCTGCATCCACGAGAACAACGATGCGGCGACGTAGAGGCACAGCACCAGGATGAGCACCCGCCCGAGAGCGCTGAAGTCGATGCCGTGCCCCGGATTCAGGGCCATCCCGGAGAGTAGGTCGGCGAAGCTGCCCTGGCCGCGGGCCCTGGCCGCCTCCACGGCCTGCTCCTTGGTGATACCCAGCGGTAGCTGCCTGGAAATGATGCCGGAGAAGATGGTGTCCGTCGCCTTGCCGAGAATCTTGGGACCGAGCACCGACAGTGTCACGCTGACCACGGCGAGGGCCACCACCAGATAGATACCGAGCCGCTCCGGCGCAAGCCGCCCGAACAGACGCTTGGCCGACGGTCCGAAATTCAAGGACTTCTCGGCCGGCATACCCATCCCGCCGAACGGGCCGCCGCCGGGTCCGCGCCGAGGCGCGGCCGCCCGGATGGTGGCCCGGTCCTCCTCGCTCTGGCCGCCCCTGGTGGGCGTTGTCACCTCGCCCGATCCGCTGGTCGACCCGCTCCGGTGCGCTCCTGCGGCATGCCTGGGCTCGCCCACGTTCGCTCCGCTCCTCGGTCGTTCCTCCCTGCGATGCTCACTCACGCGGCCACCTCGATTCCGATGCTCGTGGCCACGTTCGCTCCGCTCCTCGGTCGTTCCTTCCTGCGATGCTCACTCACGCGGCCACCTCGGCAGTGATCTGGGAGCGGACGATTTCAAGGTAGGTGGGACAGCTTTCGAGTAATTCCTCGTGCCGACCACGACCGACGATGCGGCCATCCTCCAGCACGATGATCTGGTCCGCGTCAATGATGGTCGACACCCGCTGCGCCACGATGATCACTGTGGCGTCGGTGGTGGTCGGCTTGAGCGCAGCCCGCAGACGGGCGTCCGTGGCCAGGTCGAGGGCGGAGAAGGAGTCGTCGAACAAGTAGATCGACGGCTGCCTGACCAACGCCCTGGCGATGGCCAGCCGCTGCCGCTGCCCACCCGACACATTCGTCCCGCCCTGGGCTATCGGCGAGTCGAGTCCGTCCGGCATCTGCAGGACGAAGTTCTTGGCCTGGGCGATCTCCAGGGCACGCCAGAGATCATCGTCGGTGGCGTCCGGGTTGCCGTACCGCAGATTGGTGGCCACTGTGCCGGAGAACAAGTACGGCTTCTGCGGCACCAAACCGATTCTCTCCCAGAGGGTCTGCGGAGCCAGGTCGCGGACATCGATGCCGTCCATTCGCACCGCCCCGCCCGTCACATCGAAAAGTCTTGGTATCAGAGACACCAGCGTCGTCTTGCCGGCTCCGGTGGAACCGATGACGGCCGTGGTACGGCCGGGCTCCGCGCGGAAACTGATGTCGCACAGCACGGGTTCACCTGCACCTGGGTAGCGGAATTCCGCCGACTCGAACTCCAACAGACCGGTACGCCGGGCCGGCATCTTCGGCGAGGCAGGCGGCAGGACCGAGCTTTCCGTGTCCAATACCGCCTCAATCCGTTCGGCGCAGACGGCGGCGCGGGGAATCATCACCGCCATGAACGTCGCCATCATCACCGACATCAGGATCTGGATGAGGTAGCTCAGGAATGCGGTGAGTTGACCGACCTGGATCTGCCCCGCATCGACCCGGTGACCTCCGAACCAGAGCACCCCGACGGACGAGACGTTCAGCACCAGCATGACGGTGGGGAACATCAACGCCATCCACCGACCGGCCCGCATCGCGGTATCGGTGACCGCCTGGTTGGCGTCGGCGAACCGCGCCCGTTCCTGCGGTTCCCGGACGAACGCCCGGACCACCCTGATGCCGGAGATCTGTTCCCGCAGTACCCGGTTGATGGTGTCGATCCTCGTTTGCATCTTGCGGAACTGAGGAACCATCCGGCTGACGATGAGACCGACCGCGACGACCAGGACGGGCACGCTGACCAACAACAACCAGGCCAATCCGGCATCTTCGGACAGGGCCATGATGATCCCGCCGACGCAGGTGATGGGCGCGGCCACCAGGAGCGTGCAGCTCATCAGCACCAGCATCTGAACCTGTTGCACGTCGTTGGTGTTGCGGGTGATCAGCGAGGGCGCTCCGAACTGGTTGACCTCGCGGTCGGAGAACTGGCCGACCCGGTGGAAAAGGGCTGCCCGCACGTCTCGCCCGAACCCCATCGCGGTGCGAGCCCCGAAGAAGACGGCCGTGATCGAGCACACGATCTGCACCAGCGTCACCCCCAGCATGATGGCCCCGCTGGTGAAGATGTAATCGGTATCGCCTTTGGCCACACCGTTGTCAATGATGTCGGCGTTGAGCCGGGGTAGGTAGAGCGCTGCGATGGTGCCGACCAACTGGAAGAGGACCACCAACGCCAACGGCTGTCGGTATGGCCGGAGATGATCCTTGAGCAGACGAACCAACATGGAGATTTCCTGACGGGGTGAGGTGCGTGTGGGGAGTGGGTCGGGAGCGATGTCGGCGGTCATCGCCGGACGGGTCGGGCGCGCTGCGCCCGTTCCACGCCGAGGTCCTGCTTACGGCGAATGCGCGCGCAGCCCGTCCAGCAGCAGGTCGACGATTTCGTCGGAGGTCATCGGATGGGCATCGGTGATGCGCGGGTGGGCGCAGGCGAACGTCACCAGGCGCAGCACCCTGGCGGCCTGGGCGGTGTCCACCCGGAACTGGTCCCGGTCTGGTTCGATGACAGCGATCAGCGCCTCCGGCAGGTGGTCGTTGATCTGGTGCGGGGGCATGGCCGCGCGCAGGCGTGGATTCTGCTCCGGGGCGCCCATCATCCGCATGGCTGACATCAATTCCCAGACGGTGCCCAGGCGTTCGGCCATCACCTCGACGGCCGCGCGAAGGCGATCCCGCAACGGAAGGGTCAGATCGACTCGGCGTATCTCGTCGATCGTCGGTGTCGGGTCGAAGACCTGTGCAATAGCCGCGGTGATCACCGATTCCTTGTCGTCGAAGACCCGGAAGATGGTTCCCTCAGCGATGCAGGCGGCGTCTGCGATCTGTTTGGTGGTGACGTCCGCCCCGTATTGGCGCAGCAATGGTATTGCGGCGGCCACGATGGTGGCGCGACGCTGTTCGGGTGGCATGGGCGCCGCACGGACTCCGACCGGTCTCACGGCGCCAGCGTAACTGAGTGAGCACTCACTCACAAGTGATTTTATTCGGTACGGTGTGGTCCGGGCAAAGGCCGCCGGCACCGGCTCCGGTCGGTGATGGGACCAGTTCACCCTAGGCATCGGGGACAGCGGCTCGGGTAGCCGGTCCACCCCAGGGCGCAGAGCAGGTCCGCGACCTCGGCGGCGACGCCGCACGGATCCTGGTTCACGTCCTGCCACCCGTAGCGCAGCGACCGGACACCGATCCTGGTGTTGCGATTGTCCCGGCGGAGATCCCGGAACCGGCCCTCGCCGATGTGGCCCAGGCGCCCGTCCAGTTCGACCACGAGGTTGAACTCGTCGTAGAGCACGTCGACGAACTCCTTCCGACTGGGGTGCTGCCGCTGCCGCTGGCCGCGGGCCAGGCCATGCGCCCGCTCCACGTCATACAGGTAGCGGTGTTCCAGGGGGCTGTGCACACCGGAAGCCACATCGGCGAGCAGTCGCAGGACCAGCGTGCGGTGCGGGATCCGCTTGCGTCGGCGCATCGCGGTGGCCAGTGCGGCGGGCGTGGTCAACCGGCGCTGAACCGCAGCCGTGACCCAGGCGACGCAGGCCGATTCCGACCCGCGGGCGCACAGGTCCAGCACGGTGTCCTCCACCCGCGTGCGGGGTGGTTCGGTCCGGCTCGACCGGTCTCGGACGCCGTCCCGTTCCTGGACGAAGCACACCCAGTCCCGGCCGGTCAACTTGGCTCCGTTGGGGACGAGGATCTCGACCGGCAACGTGCCTTCCTCAGCCAGACCATGCAGGGCGGCCGCGGTGACGCCGGCCGCCCGTGCATGTGGTCCACCCATCAACAGCCCCGCCCACACTCGGGTTCTCCATTCGGGCTCAATGCCCGGAACGAGGTAGATGCCCCGCTCGAGGATCGTCCACCGGCCGTCGGCGAGCATCCGGGAGAGGGCCTTCTTGCCCAGGCCGAGGCCCAACGATTGCTGCCTCGTCACCACGCCGGATTGCTCTGCGGCCAGCATCAGCAGGCCGGGTGGGACCTGCTGGCGGGGGTGCATGGAAGAAATATGCAACGTAGCGCCCGATGGCCGACGGTCTTGTCCACATGAGGCTGGAATGCAGGTACTTCACCCCCGACTACGGGGGTGAAGTACCTGCACAACTGCCTCGGAACCATGCGGAGGGGCAGCCACCCGGAATCAACCCGCCAATCGGCGGCCTGAGCGGGCCGTAGCGGCTCGAACCAGTGCCGGTCGGAGTGGCCGGACCGGGTCGATTCACGCCAGCGGCCGCGCGAGTCCTGAATCTGGACGTCCGGGCACCGGGACACGCGCTGTCGGGGTGGATGGGCACAATGGCCGGGTGGTGACCAGGAAGCGGGAATCGGCGGTGGCGCAGGAGCGTCCGCTGGCTGCCCTCGAGCGGTTCTCGCCGCTGGTGCGGGAGTGGTTCACCGCCAGCTTCGCGGAACCGACCCCGGCCCAGTCCGGCGCCTGGGAGGCCATCGGGCGGGGTGAGAACACGCTGGTGGTCGCCCCGACCGGCTCCGGGAAGACCCTCGCGGCATTCCTGTCGGCCATCGACACCCTGGTCACGGCCGTACCTGTGGAGGCCGGCGCCCGGAAGTGCACGGTGCTGTACCTGTCTCCGCTCAAGGCACTCGCGGTCGACGTCGAGCGAAATCTGCGCTCGCCGCTGGTCGGCATCGGCTCACTCGCGGCTCGCAGCGGAGTCGCAGTTCCGGACATCTCCGTCGCCGTCCGCTCGGGCGATACCGCCTCCGGTGATCGTCGCGCCTTCGCCAAGGACGGCGCCGACATTCTGATCACCACCCCTGAGTCGCTGTTCCTGCTACTGACCAGCCGGGCCCGGGAAATGCTGACCGGCATCACCACTGTCATCGTCGACGAGGTGCACGCGGTGGCCGGCACCAAACGCGGCGCCCATCTGGCCGTCTCCCTCGACCGGTTGGACGCGTTGCTGGATCGCCCGGCCCAGCGCATCGGGCTGTCGGCCACCGTACGGCCGATGGAGGAGGTCGGCCGATTCCTGACCGGCGGTCGGCCGGTCACCTTCGTCCGGCCGGTGTCGACCAAAGTGATCACTGTTGAAGTGGTGGTGCCGGTGCCCGACATGTCGGCGCTGGGCGAGCCGACCGGCGACCTCACCGGGGCCGCCGCCGGCGAGGTTCCTCGGGCCTCGATCTGGCCCCATGTCGAGGAGAACATCGTCGACCTGATCCTGGCGCACCATTCCACCATCGTCTTCGCCAACTCGCGCAGGCTGGCCGAGCGGCTCACGGCCCGGCTGAACGAGATCCACGCCGAGCGGCAGGCCGCCATACTCGAAGATCGGCCGCCGGGCCCGACCGACCGGTCAGCATTCGAGGGTCCGCCAGCCCAGCTCATGGCGCAGTCGGGGGCGAGCGCGGGGGCGCCGGCGGTCCTGGCCCGGGCGCACCACGGATCGGTGTCCCGGGAACAGCGGACGCTGATCGAGGATGAGCTCAAGACCGGCCGGCTCCCGGCCGTGGTGGCGACGTCCTCGCTCGAGCTCGGGGTGGACATGGGCGCGGTGGACCTGGTCGTCCAGGTCGAAGCGCCCCCGTCGGTGGCCAGCGGTCTGCAACGGATAGGGCGAGCTGGGCATCAGGTAGGGGCGCCCAGTCACGGGGTGATGTTCCCGAAATACCGGGGGGATCTGGTGTCGTCGGCCGTCGTGGCCGGCCGGATGAAAACCGGCTCCATCGAGGCGCTGCGGGTGTTGTTGAATCCGTTGGACATCGTCGCCCAGCAGATCGTCGCCATTGTGGCGATGGACTCGATCACCGTCGATGAGCTCCACGAGCTACTCCGGAGATCGGCGCCCTACGCGGCGCTCGGCCGGGGCGCACTCGAGTCGGTGTTGGACATGCTGTCGGGGCGTTATCCCAGCGAGCAGTTCGCCGAGTTGCGGCCCCGGCTGACCTGGGATCGGATCACCGGTGAACTGACCGGACGCCCGGGTGCCCAGCGGCTCGCCGTCACCTCCGGCGGCACGATTCCCGACCGCGGCATGTTCGGGGTGTTCCTGGCCGCGGGGGAGGGGCCGGGCCGGCGCGTCGGCGAACTGGACGAGGAGATGGTCTACGAGTCCCGGGTCGGCGACGTTTTCGCACTGGGGTCCAGTTCCTGGCGGATCCTGGATATCACCCACGAGAAGGTGTTGGTGGTGCCGGCGCCCGGGGTTCCTGGGCGGCTGCCGTTCTGGAAGGGCGACACGCTGGGCCGCCCGGCCGAGCTCGGAAAGGCGCACGGCGAATTCGTCCGCGACATCGGCGCCCTCGGCCCGGACGCCGCGCGCGCCCGGTTGGCCGATGACGGGCTGGACGGGTTCGCCGCCGACAACCTGATCGCCTACCTGACGGAGCAGCGAGATGCGATCGGGCTGATCCCGGACGAGAAAACCATCGTGGTGGAGCGATTCCGGGACGAGCTGGGCGACTGGCGGCTGGTCGTGCATTCGCCCTACGGCGCGGCGGTGCACGCCCCGTGGGCGTTGGTGGTCGCGGCCCGGATGCGGGAACGGTTCGGCGTCGATGTGCAGGCCATGCACGCGGACGACGGAATCGTGCTGCGACTGCCGGACGTGGAATACGAGGGTGACGGGCCCGACATGCTGGATGCGGTCGCCCTCGACCCGGAGACGCTGGAAGCGGAGGTGACGTCCGAGATCGGCGGCTCGGCGGTGTTCGCATCCCGCTTTCGTGAGTGCGCCGCGCGTGCCTTGCTGTTACCTCGGCGGCAGATCGGCAAACGACAGCCGTTATGGCAGCAGCGGCAACGGGCCAGCCAGCTGCTGGAGATCGCCGCGCGGTACCCGACGTTCCCGATCGTGGCCGAAGCGGTGAGGGAAGTGCTGTCGGACGTTTTCGACGTGCCCGCCCTGGTGTCGCTGATGCGCCAGATCGCGGCCCGGTCGGTGCGGGTGGTGGAGGTGACGTCCGCGTCCCCGTCGCCGTTCGCCCGATCGTTGCTGTTCGGCTACGTCGCCCAGTTCCTCTACGAGGGCGACTCGCCGCTGGCCGAACGACGGGCGGCGGCTCTGACCGTCGACCCGGCGTTGCTGGCCGAACTCCTCGGTGGAGGGGACGGACTGTCGCTGCGTGATCTGCTCGACCCGCAGGCGCTGGCCGGGACGGAGGCCGACCTGCAGCACCTGAGTGACCATCGTCGAGCCAGGTCACCCGACGAGATCGCCGACCTGCTCAGGATTCTCGGACCGCTGACCGTCGAAGAGGTCACGGACAGGTCGGTCGGTCTGGACGCCGTGTCGGCCCTGGACGGGTTGCAGGCCACTCGCCGGGCGATCGTGGTGCGGGTCGGAGGAGTGGAGCGGTGGGCGGATCCGGCCGATGCGCCCCTGCTGCGAGATGCCCTCGGCGCCGCGCTGCCACCGGGGTTGGCGCCATCGCTGCTGGAGCCGATGTCTGATCCGCTCGGCCGGTTGCTCGGCCGTTACGCGCGTACGCGGGGGCCGTTCGTGCCCCGTGAACCGGCCGCCGTGTTCGGCCTCGGTGTGGCCGTGGTCACCGACGCGCTGCGCAGGTTGGCCGGTTCCGGCCGGGTCGCCGAGGGTGAATTCCGCCCCCTGGGTCAGTCGGGGTTCCCGTCGGGAACGCAGCCCGATCAACCCGGCGCCGACGGTGCGCGGGAATTCGTCGATGCCGAGGTCCTTCGACTGTTGAGACGACGATCGCTGGCGGCTTTGCGGGCAGAGGTCGAGCCCGTGCCGGCCGAGGCCCTCGGTCGTTTCCTGCCGGCATGGAACGGGATCGTACCCAACGTCATGACCGGGTCGAACACCAGGCGCACCAACGGATCCGATCGGGCGAGCACCTTTTCGTCGGCACCGGTCACCGCTCGTCCGGCGGGTGGCATCGATGGCCTGCTGCGGGCAGTGGAACAGTTGGCCGGGGCCGTCCTGCCCGCGTCGGCCGTCGAGACACTGGTCCTGCCCGCCCGGGTGAGGAGCTACACGCCGGCGATGTTGGACGAGCTCACCTCGGTGGGCGAGGTGATCTGGACCGGCCACGGCGCGCTCGGCGGCGACGACGGGTGGGTCTCCCTGCATCTGGCGGATTCCGCCGCGCTGACGTTGCCCGCCCGGGGCGATGCTGTATTGGCCGGCACCGACGTCTCGGACGGCGAACTACACCGAGCCGTGATGGTGGTGCTGTCCAGAGGTGGTGCCTTCTTCTTCCGCGCGTTGTCCGACGCGGTGGCCGACGAGACGGGCAGCTTCCGTTCCGATGACGTACTCGCCGAGGTGTTGTGGGACCTGGTGTTCGCCGGCCTGGTCACCGGCGACACGTTGGCGCCGTTGCGTGCTCGATTGACCGGGGGTCGTACCACCCACAAGTCCCCGACGCCGCCTCCCCGGATCCACCAGCGCGGCACGTCCGGGCTCGCGTTGCTCTCCGCCGGTCGCCGGCAGCGGGTCGGGTCGGCGGTGCGCCGCGGCGGTCCGCCGATGGTCGCCGGCCGGTGGTCGCTGATACCGGAGGTGGAGACGGACCCGACCGTACGAGCCCACGCGGCGGCCGAAATCCTATTGGACAGATACGGTGTCGTCACCCGCGGCTCAGTGGTTGCGGAAGAGACGCCGGGGGGCTTCGCGGCCGTGTACAAGGTGATGTCCGCCTTCGAGGAGTCCGGCCGGGTGCGGCGCGGCTATTTCGTCGAGGGGCTCGGCGCGGCCCAGTTCGCCACCGCCGGCGCGGTCGACCGGATTCGGGCCTTTGCCGGTTCCGATTCCGACCGGATGCCCGCCGGGGGGCTGGTCCTCGCGGCGGCCGACCCGGCTAATCCGTTCGGGGCCGCGCTCGCGTGGCCCGACCGAGAAGGGTCGGGCGGGGTCGAGGACAAACACCACCGACCGGCGCGGCGAGCCGGGGCGTTGGTGGTGCTGGTGGACGGCGCCCCGGTGCTGTACGCCGAGCGCGGGGGCCGGACGCTGATCTCCTTCTCCGGCGCTGTCGCCGAGCTCCACGAGGCGGGGCGGGCATTGGCCGAGAAGGTGCTCGGCGGGCTGATCCGGTCCATGACCATCACCAGGATCGACGGTGTGGAAGCCGTGTCCAGCGTCGGTCCGGTTGTCGACGCCCTGCTGGCCAACGGGTTCGGGCTCACGCCCGCTGGGCTGCGGCTACGCGCCTCAGGGGGTCGCCGTGCCTGAGGGTGACCTGCAGAAGGATGACCATGCCAGGGTGACCATGCCTGAGGGTGACCATGCCAAGGTGACTATGCCTGAGGGTGACCATGCCTGAAGGTGACACGGTGCTGCGTACGGCGCGGCGGTTGCACGCGGCACTGGCCGACCGGATGCTGATCCGGGCCGAGCTGCGTTGGCCGGACCTCGGTGATGTCGACCTGGCCGGGCGCACCGTCAGCGAGGTCACCGCGTACGGCAAGCAGATCCTGACCAGGATGAGCGGCGGTGATGGCCTGGCGCCCGTGACGTTGCGGTCTCACCTGCGGATGGAGGGAAGGTGGTCGATTGCTCCGCCCGGCGACCAACACTGGCCCCGGGCGCGGGGGGTGAGCGTGCGAGCCGTACTGGCCAACCGGGAGTGGACGGCGATCGGCACCTGGCTCGGCCTGCTCGACCTCGTCCCCACCGCGGCGGAGAAAGCGCTGATCGGACATCTGGGCCCGGACGTCATGGCGGACGGGTTTCCGACAGGCGGCGAGGCCGAGTCGGTCCGCCGGTTGTCCGACACGCCGGACCGGCACATCGGCGCGGCCTTGCTGGACCAGGTCAACGTGGCCGGCATCGGAACCATGTACATGGCCGAGACGCTGTTCCTGGAAGGGGTGTCGCCGTGGACTCCAACCGTCGAGACGGATCTGGTGTCCGTCCTGCGGACCGCTCGACGGCTGCTCCTGCGCGGGGTAGCGCTGGCCATTCCGACCACCACCGGCAACCCGCGGCCCGGCCGCAACACGTTTGTCCACGCTCGATCCGGCCGGCCCTGCCTGCGGTGCGGAACCATCGTCCGGGTGGCTCCCATCGGGATCGCTCCGAAAGAGCGGACGGCGTTCTACTGCCCGGTCTGCCAGCCGGGGCCGACGCCGACCGATGACGGGCGGGTCCGCCGCCCACTGGGCGCGCACGGCCAGAACGGGGAGGATCGCCGGCCGACGGGCTATCGCCGTGACCGGTGAACCGTGAACGGTGAACCGTGACCGGTGAACATAGTGGGTCTCGGGTACGTTCCCACCATGGCACGCGCAGCACAACCGCCGGTCGAACTGCAGGTTTCCGGCCGCACGGTGCGGATCACCAGCCCGACGAAGATCTACTTCGCGGCCCGCGGGCTGACGAAACTCGATGTGGTGCAGTACTTTCTGTCGGTCGGTGACGGCATCATGCGCGCGCTGAAGGATCGACCGACCACACTCGAGCGATGGCGGGACGGGGTCTTCGAAGGGGCCAGGCTCTCCACCCGAGCCGACAACACCGGTGACGCGTTCTATTCCAAGCGGGTCCCCAAGGGTGCGCCGGACTTTGTCAAGTCGGTGGAGATCACGTTTCCCAGCGGCCGGACCGCCGACGAGGTGTGTCCGACTGAGCTGGCCGTGGTGGCGTGGGCCGCGAACCTGGCCACCCTCCGATTCCACCCCTGGCCGGTCACCTCGGTCGACGTAGATCATCCCGATCAGCTGCGGATCGACCTGGATCCGCAGCCCGGCACCGACTTCGCCGACGCCGCCGCGGTCGCGCCCGTACTGCGGGAAGTGTTGCAGGAAGCGGGGATGGACGGCTATCCGAAGACGTCCGGGGGCCGTGGCCTGCACGTGTACGTTCCGATCACGCCGAGCGCCACGTTCGTCCAGGCCAGGCGCGCGGTGATCGCGCTGGGCCGGGAAGTGGAACGCCGGATGCCGGACGCGGTGACCACGAGTTGGTGGAAGGAGGAACGAGGCCGGCGCATCTTCATCGACTTCAATCAGATGGCCCGGGACCGAACCATGGCCAGTGCGTACTCGGTGCGACCGAACAGTCGGGCCACGGTGTCCGCACCGCTGACGTGGGCCGAGGTCCCGTTGGTCGGGCCGGAGGATTTCGACGTGCTGACCATGCCGGCCCGCTTCGCCGAATTCGGTGACCTGCACGCCGGACTGGACGGTGAGCGGTACAACATCCAGCCGCTGCTGGACATGGCCGAACGGGACGAGCGGGACCGGGGGCTGGGCGACATGCCCTACCCGCCGGAGTATCCGAAGATGCCGGGCGAACCGAAACGAGTACAACCGAGCAAAGACACCGACCGGCCGACGAAACCCTGAGCGACCATGCTCTGATTACAGTGCCTTTCGAGGCCTCGGCGGTCATCTCGGCGGTGATGCGCGACGGCCGGAAGCCCTTGAACGCCGCGAGTTGTAGCGCCGCAATCCACCACTCCGTCCGTCCTTCCCGCCGGAATGTGGAACTTGGACTCCAGTAGTGCCCCGGCCATGACTTCCCCTCGACGCCGTATTGCGGGCCACAATGCCACAGCGAACCGAGCTCGTGAGCGCCCAGAGCCGAACGTCCCGCCGCGTGGCCCCGAACCGGTGGGCAGTCGCGGCGGGCCCTTGACCTTGTCCAGGCCAGGCGCTCGTCCGGCCCAGCCGCGGAGACAGGATCGATCGTGACCACCTTGCGGCCTACGCCTGCCGGACGGTCCGATGGACCACCTGTATGAGTTGCGCGACGCAGAACGTCCACTCGTAGTACCCGGGCAGCACTTGTAGGCCTTCCCCGGCTCATACGGGTGCTGTCACGGTCATACGGGCAGGTGGCAGCGTCATACCGGTGAATCGCACGGGGCGGAAGGCGCCGCCGCGGGACCCCGAGTCAGACCGCCGAGGAGCTCCCCGGCGCACACCCCACAGACAGCCACGGACCTCAAGGGTTCAGCCGGTGCCGGGCGAGCCGAGCCCCGGGACGATGTCGTCGAGATCGAACGTCACAGGCTGCTCGAGCTGCTCATAGGTGCACGACTGCGCCGTCCGGTCGTCCCGCCAACCGACGAAGTGGGCCAGGTGCCGGAACCGGGTGCCTTCCATGTGCTCGTACTTGACCT
>CAXUHA010000015.1:0-78952 GCA_964250735.1 uncultured Nakamurella sp.
ACGCCTGGGACCAGGTCGCCGTCAACGGCGCCGCCAACCGCACCACCTGGGGCGAAAACGTCGGCTGGTCCTCCTCCACCACCACCACCCCCGCCCAACTGTTCTCCGCCTACATGCACTCCCCCGGACACAAAGCCAACATCATGTCCAAGGCCTACCGCTACATCGGCATGGGCAGCACCTCAAACACCCACGGCCTCTACAACACCACGGAATTCACCGACAAAGCACAAACCACAACCAGCTGAAACAACCCGAGCAAAAGACGGCTCCGCTTGGCGCACAACCGATCACCCCTGAACAGGAACACCGCGAACGGCGCCGATGACCACGGTCATCGGCGCCGTTTCCGCGTTCACCACCGTCCTCGCCGGCGACGCGACGTACGCCCTTGGTCTTGATCCGGATCCACGCCCTTCCCGCCATTCGTGATCGACTCCGCGCAACGCGGTTGAATCACTTCCTTGCAACCGCCCTCCGCGAACCAGGAGTCTGAAACACCACTCGGGCAACACAACTGGCGAGCGAATGCCCCCGCCCCCGACGTGATCGCCGTCACACGTGGTCAGCAGGAAGACATCGATTTGACCGACACGACCTTCGGCATTTCGTGGCAGTAGCTGGCCGCTCAATGCGAGTACGAGATCAGCGGTCCCCAGAGTGCGGCCCAGGCCTGCTCGGCGGCGCCGACCAGAGGTCCGTCCTCACCGAGGGCACTGACCAGGATCGGAGGTGCTGTTTGTCGACGGAATGTCATCAACCCGGCTCGGTATGTCTGCTCGACTCGGTCTCCGGCGACGTCGAGCATCAGGGACGCCAACCCGCCGACGGTGACCACGTCGGGGTCGAGACCATTGACCAGACCGGAGATTCCGCGTCCGAGCCGCCCCGAGACCACCCGCACAGCCTCTTTCGCCCGTTCGTCTCCGGACCTGGCTTGCCGAACCACTTCCCGGAAAAAGCCCACTGAATCGCTTGGCTGCGGAACCCCCAGCAAGCGGGCGAGTGCCAGCCCGTCGACAGAATTGCCCCAACAGCCGAAAGCCCCGCAGGGACAACGCACCTCAGGGTCACCGAATGGCATATGCCCGAATTCACCGGCCACCCCGGTAGCACCTTTCCAGACGGACCCACCATCCACGACACCGCCGCCGACACCGGCATCCACCCGCAGGTGGAGCGCGACGGCAGAGCCGACCGCGTTGCCGCGACTTGATTCTGCGGAGGCGGCGAGCGTTGCGTCATTCCCGGCCGCGCAAAGTTCCCCGGCCCGGGCCAGCGTAGTCAGATCGATGCTCTGCCATCCCAACGTGCTTGCTTCGATCAACTGGCCGTCGCGGACGATGCCGGGAGCGGAGACGCCGAGACCGCCGACCCGCCGACCAAGGCGGCGGCGGAACTGGTCGATCGCGGAATCCACTTCGGCCATAGCCTCAGCCGCTGCCTGTACGCCGTGCACGCCGTTGGAGATATGGAGAGCTCGGCCGCCGATCTCCACCGCCTGGATCCGCCACGCGGCGTAGTTGATGGAAACGGCGATCACCACGGGACCTGCCGCGTGCGGCCCGAGCAATGTGGTCGGGCGCCCCCGACCACCGCTGGGCGGCGCCGGTTTCTCGGACAGCAGACGCGCACGAACGAGCGTAGCGACCAATTCGGTCGCAGCACCGGTGCCCACACCCAGCATCCGGGCAGCGTCGATCCTGGAGATCCCCGGCCGCTCGTGCACCAAGCGCAGCAACTCGGCGGCCCGCGTGCTGGAGGCCGGCACATCCATCACCTCGATCCTGGGCTGTGGGTCAGATCGAGTTTGCTATTTACTCGACCGCAGAGTTTATTATGACCCATGACCGCTCCCCCCGACACACCCGGTATGCATCGGCATGCCTTGGCGGTTCTCGCGGTCTCGGCGTTTGTCTACGTCACCGCTGAGACGCTCCCGGTCGGGCTGCTTCCCCAGATCTCGCAGGGGCTTTCGGTGACCGAGGCGCGGGTCGGGCTGCTGTTGACGACATACGCCGCGGTGGCTGCGATCACGACCATTCCGCTGACCGCGTTGACCATGCGGATACCTCGTCGCCGATTGATGGCCGGGTTGGTGGCCGTGTTCGCGCTGTCGCAACTGGCCGCCGGTCTGGCTCCGACGATCGAGATCTTGACCATCAGTCGGCTCTTCTGCGCGTTGGCGCATGGAGTGTTCTGGTCCATCATCGCGCCGGTGGCCGCGCGGCTGGCGCCACGAGGACAATCCGGCCGCGCCACGTCCTTGGTCTTCCTAGGGAATTCGCTCGCGCTGGTCGTAGGCATGCCGCTGGGGACGGCACTGGGCCAGTGGGCCGGATGGCGCACGTCCTTTTGGACCCTGGCGGCCGCAGGAGCTGTGAGCAGTCTCGCCCTGGTTCGGGTGCTGCCCGACCTGCCGGCGGTCTCTGTCGGGTGTCGCGCCGACGGTCCGATGGCACGCATGATGGCTGCGCTGGCCGTCGTTCGGTCACGACAGATCACTGCAATCGCTGCCGTCACAACCGTCCTGGTGATAGGACACTTCGCGGTGTACACCTATATTGCCCCGCTCGTTCGGGAATCGGCTGGACTGCAGGGGTTCGGCCTCAGCGTCCTACTCCTGGGCTACGGCGGGGCCGGGATGGTGGGCACTTTCGTCGCCGGTCGGTTCGTCGACCGCAGGCCGGGACCGACACTGTCCACCTGTGTGGCCGTGATCGCCGCTGCGCTGCTGGCGGTCGCGGTCGGGCATGGGCCAGTGCTCACCGTCCTCGCCGTGCTCGCCTGGGGGGCCGCGTTCACCGCGGTGCCCGTCTCGCTGCAGTCCGCCGTCCTGCGGGTCGCCCCGCATTCTCCGGACGCAGCGTCAGCCGTGTACGTCGTGGCCTTCCAGATCGGGATCGGCGGCGGCGCTCTGTTCGGCGAACAGATCATCGTCGCTGGCGGGCTGCACCACCTCCCCGCGCTGGGGGCCGGACTGGCCCTCGCCGCCGTGGTCATCACCCTTGGCTCGCGGAAGGTATTCCCGATTCGGGCAGGAAACCCGGCCGGGCATCAACGCACCCACGCCGAACAGACGGGCCAGCGGCATCCCGGCCCACCGAGCGCCCTGGAGAAATAGTCGATACCTGTGGATCAAGATCTTCGGCGACCATGACTTCCTCAGTCTCGGCGCCCCGAGCCGTGGGATTAGCCCTTTCGAAGCTGACGAACAGGTCCGCGTCAGGGCTTCGGCCGGGAGATCAGCACCGACAGCCAAGCTTCAATACTGAGATGCATCAACGTAGTTCCGCTGCTCACAACCAGGTCCGCATCGCCAGCACAACGAACGAGCGAAGGGTGGTCGCGGACCCATCAAAGGCGATCGCACACTGGAGCGGGTGACGAGAATCGAACTCGCGCTATCAGCTTGGGAAGCTGAAGTTCTGCCACTGAACTACACCCGCACGGCCCGCCCACTATACCCAGCCCTCAGCAACAGAGTGCGCCTCACCAGCTGTCGAGGCCCCGATGCGTCCTACGCCTTGAATAGGAAAGGGACCCCCCGTTTGTGCGGCTGGCCACCGGACTCGACGGATCGCTGCCGACCCGGCCTGGCACATAGATCACGGCGTGCGAGTTTCTGCGCGTCGGCGACGCCAGAGCGACGGCAGTCGCCAGAGCCGGCCGACCAACAGGGTCGCGATCATCCACACCAGCCAGGCGAGCGGACTGAATGCACCGCCGGCGAACGAGCTCGAGCCGTCGACGAAGGTGTACTGGACAGTCGTCTGCAGGTAGTCGATGCCGTCCCAGACGAATGTGCCGGTGGCGTGTGGGTCAGCGGCAAGGATGCCGTCGCGGTAGGCGATGGCTGCGTCAGTGAGCAGCGAGGTGCCCACGAGCACTCCGGTGAACAGGAATACGCCGGCTGCGATCCAGGACGGTCTGGGCCCGCCGCCGAATTCGGCCGTGAGATATTCGGTGGCGAGTTCGCGGCTGTTTCCGAGGCGTGCCAGCGCCTCGCGGGTGCCGATGTCGCTCGCCGCGGCACGAAGGTTGTCGCGCACCTCCCTGCGCTTGTCGATGCGGGATCTACGCGGCAGGTCGTAGAGGCGCTGGTCGAGCATCCACACCACTCGCTCGATGCGTATGCGGTCGAACCAGGAAATCTCGTGCGGCATGGTCAAGCTCCTTCTCTCGGTTCGGGCGGAACGGGCCGATCGAGCACCGCACCCACGACGGCGGACAATGAGCGCCAATTCGAGGCGCCCTGAACAAGGGCCTGGTAGCCGGCCTGTGTCGGCCGGTAGTACTTGCGGGCCGGACCGGCAGAGGAGGCCACGAGGCGGGCACTGACTCGGCCTTCCCGTTCGAGTCGGGCCAGCGCTGGATAGACCGTGCCTTCGAGCACGTCGCTCAGGCCGATCTCGTGCAGACGCTGTACCACTTCGTAGCCATAGGACTCGCGCTCGGCGAGCAGCTGTAGCAACAAGAGCGAGAGCAGACCCTTCAGCAGCTGTGCGTCATGGGCCGGTGCCATACAGCTAGGCTAAGTCAACTACCTGATTAAAACAAGTAGTGGCGGTCAGTGACAGTTAGGCGGACAAACCGGCCGGATAAGGTAATCGGCATGCTCCTGTCCGACCGTGACCTGCGCGCCGAGATCGAGTCCGGGGCATTGGGGCTGGACCCGTTCGACCCGACCTTGATCCAGCCGGCGAGCATCGACGTTCGCCTCGACCGCCTTTTCCGGGTCTTCAACAACTCCAAGTACACCCACATCGATCCCCAGGTGCAGCAGGACGAGCTGACCAGCTTGGTCGAGGTCGAGGCGGGCGCCGCTTTCGTGCTCCATCCCGGGGAGTTCGTCCTCGGCTCGACGTTCGAGCGGGTCACTCTGCCGGACACGCTGGCGGGCCGTCTCGAAGGCAAATCGTCACTGGGTCGGCTGGGTCTGCTAACGCACTCGACGGCCGGGTTCATCGATCCGGGGTTCACCGGGCACATCACCCTGGAACTGTCGAATGCAGCGAACCTGCCGATCACCTTGTGGCCGGGCATGAAGGTCGGCCAACTTTGCCTGTTCCGGTTGACGTCCGCCTCCCTTCATCCGTACGGCTCTGCCGAGTACGGCTCTCGATACCAGGGGCAGCGGGGGCCGACGCCGTCCCGATCACATCTGAACTTCCGCCGGGACGACCTCCAGCGCTGAGTCGAAGCGACCTGACCCTGACGACACTGGTTACTGACAAGTAGCCTCGTAGGGTCCCGACGTCGGCAGCACGCACTACTCGACCGACGTTCACCATGGCAGACCCGCTCCTACGCCGTCGGGGGTAGCGGGCAGGCCGAAAAAGGAGCGATCATGTTCTCTTCGACGCCCGGCCGATCCCGGCTTGGCCCGGAGCCGGGCCGCTGCACGCGGCGCATCCCGCCCGCGGATGTCGCGGCTGCCGTCCCGCCGACTGGCATCGCATTCGGTCGATGAGCGTCTTCTCCTGGATCGCCGGGCCGATCGCCGCGGCGCTCATCGTGGTGGGTTTTGCCATGTTGGGCCGCGCCGGGTGGCAGATCTACCGGACGGTGCGATTGGGTCAGCCGGACCCGACCCGCGGAGGGGCCGTGGTCGCGCGGTCGAAGACGTTGCTGACGGAGTTCCTGGGGCACAGCAGGATGCTGAAGTGGCGCCTGGTCGGGGTCGCCCATTGGTTCGTGATGGTGGGTTTCGGAGCCCTGGTGCTCACTTTGGTGGAGGCGGTCGGCGAAACCTGGTCTCCGCGGTTCGAGATCCCCTGGTTGGGCCGCCAGGGGTGGTACGGGCTGTTCGTCGAGTTGATCGCGCTGACCACGGTGCTGGGAATCGCCACCCTGATCGTGATCCGACAGCTGGCCCATCCGCGTCGCTCGGAAAGTCGTTCACGCTTCGCAGGTTCGAACCTCCCGCAGGCCTATTTTGTCGAGTCGGTGATCCTGTCGATCGGGGTCTGCATCTTTCTGATCCGCGGATTCAAGGCGTCGACGGGCGACCTGCCCTACCCGAACTGGGCCGCGCCGATCAGTCGGGGCCTGGGCGACATTCTGCCGGCATCGCTGACCGCCATTTCTGTGGTGGCGCTGATCAAGGTGATCATCTCGATGGTCTGGGCGATCGTCGTGGCCCGGAACCTGACGATGGGGGTGGCGTGGCATCGCTTCCTGGCGTTCTTCAACATCTATTTCAAACGAGAGGCTTCCGGCCGGACGGCACTGGGCGCGTTGCGCCCGATGATGTCCGGGGGTGAGCTGTTGGATTTCGAGAAGGCCGACCCGGAAACGGACGTTTTCGGGGCGGGCAGGATCGAGGACTTCTCGTGGAAGGGATGGCTGGACTTCGCCACCTGTACCGAGTGCGGGCGTTGTCAGTCGCAGTGTCCGGCGTGGAACACCGCCAAGCCGCTGTCGCCGAAATTGGTCATCCTGGCCCTGCGGGACCACGCTTTCGCCAAGGCGCCATACCTCGCGGCCGGGGGCGGCATGGACACCGACGGGGTGGAAAAGCTTGATCCGGCCGACCTGCAGGCGTTGGCCCACAGCGATCCGCTGGCCATGCTGGAAGCCGGCCGGCCGCTCATCGGGGGGGCCGAGGTGAACGGTGTCATCGATCCGGAAGTGTTGTGGGACTGCACCACCTGCGGTGCGTGTGTGGAGCAGTGCCCGGTGGACATCGAGCACGTCGATCACATCGTGGACATGCGCCGCTACCAGGTGATGATCAAGTCGGAGTTCCCCAGCGAACTGGGCGGGCTGTTCAGGAACCTGGAGAACAAGGGCAACCCGTGGGGTCAGAACCAGCGGGACCGGATGGATTGGGCGACAGGGCTGGATTTCGATGTACCGGTGGTGACCGATGTGATGGACGACGATCACGAGTATCTGTTCTGGGTGGGGTGCGCCGGTGCGTTCGAGGACAAGGCGCGGAAAACCACCAGGGCGGTCGCGGAGTTGTTGCACATGGCGGCGGTCGGTTTCGCGGTTCTGGGCACCGGGGAAACATGCACCGGAGATCCCGCACGTCGGGCCGGTAACGAGTTCCTCTTCCAGATGTTGGCCCAGCAGAATGTGGAAACGATCAATGCAGCCTTCGCCGGCCGCCGGCAGAAGAAGATCGTGGTGTCCTGCGCGCACTGCTTCAATACCCTGCTCAACGAGTACCCTTCTCTGGGCGGTGACTACGAGGTGGTGCATCACACGCAGTTGCTGAACAAGCTGGTGCGGGACAAGCGATTGGTCCGGAAAGTAGATGCGGCCGGGCCTGGTCTCGGGAATGTGACCTACCACGATCCGTGTTACCTGGGTCGGCACAACAAGGTGTATTCACCGCCGCGTGAGTTGATCGACGCCGCCGGGCTGAGCCTGACGGAAATGCCACGCAACTCGGCCAGGTCGATGTGCTGTGGCGCCGGCGGTGCCCGTATGTGGATGGAGGAGAAGATCGGCAAGCGGATCAATCTCGACCGGGTGGACGAGGCGCTGGACACCGGAGCAGGGAAGATCGTCACCGGTTGCCCGTTCTGCCGTGTGATGCTGACCGACGGACTGACGGCCCGGCAGGGCCAGGTCGATCCGACCGGCGCCGACGTCGAGGTGATCGACGTTGCCCAATTGCTGCTGGCCGGCGTCAAGGGCACATAGCACACATTGCAACGCCCACACCAGTGGGTCGGGAGAGGAAATTGGCGGCGTAAAAAGGCGGAAGGCGCGTTGACAATTCCCCACCGGAGTGATTGACCGGTCACTGATGGTGGAATTCATGTTCGTCCTCGTGTGCTGACCACACTTGCGCTCTAATATGTTGTACACCCAATGATTCGGAGAACACTGATGAAGCTTCGCGCCCTCCTCGCCGTTCCGGTGCTCGCCCTGTCCCTGCTGCTCGTTCCGGTGCAGGCTGCGCCGGCGGCCACCCTGGTCAAGGCGGCGCCGGTCACTCTCTACCTGGGTTGCAGCGCCACCGTGCGGTTGCAAAGCGTCGCCACCGGCACCATCGTTCGGGTCAACGTCAACCAGATAGGCGACAAAGGGGTCAGGATCATGTTGATCACCACCCTGAACCTGTGGTCGCATGCCTACTACACCACGGGTAATGCCCAGGGGACGGCGGCCTTCACCGTGAAGGTCGGAAAGATGGCGAAAGGCCAAACGCTCGTCTCCAGGGTCAAGGCCATCTCGCCGTTCGGGTTCGGCTGGTTCTGCAAGACCACCGTCAAGCGGTAGCCCTACCCTGACGACCGACGCCCGCGCGAGGCATACCCGGCGCGTGCCCGCCTCCACGCACCGGCGCATGCGAAAGTGCCAGAAGTCGCGCAACCGTTAGCCTCCGATAGCCGTTTCCGACGCGCAGCATGCAGGTTCAGGTGCGGTGAGCAGTTTTCGACGCGCGGCGGCGGGGTGGGTGCCGGGCGTCAGCCCTGCCGGTTCGCCGGGGTGAAACCGTAGGCGCGCGGATTGCCCTCGGCGCGGATCACGTGAGTGACGGCGTTGATGAGGGCGAGGTGGGTGAACGCTTGCGGGAAGTTTCCCAGATGGCGCCCGGTGTCCGGGTCCAACTCCTCGGCGTAGAGCCCCAGGGTGGAGGCGTGCGACAGCAGTCGCTCGCACAGCGCGTGGGCGCGATCGGTCTCGCCGATCTCCACCAGCGCGGACACCAGCCAGAAGGAGCAGATGGTGAAGGTGCCCTCCTCGCCGGCGAGTCCGTCGTCGGTCTCCTCGACGCGATAGCGCAGCACGAGGCCTTTGTGGGTGAGCTCGTCGGCGATGGCCAGCACCGTGGCCCGGATGCGGGGATCGTCCGGCGGCAGGAATCGGACCAGCGGTGCCATCAGCAGCGAGGCGTCCAGCGCCGTCGCCCCGTAGCGCTGTACCAATACCCCCCGCTCGTCGACGCCGTGACTCAGTATGTCGGCGTGGATCTCGTCCGCGATCGCCTGCCATTTGTCGGCTGTGGCGTCCGAGTCGTGCAGCCGCGCCAGTCGGACCCCCCGGTCCATGGCCACCCAGCACATGATCTTGGACGCGGTGAAATGTTGCGGCTCACCGCGGATCTCCCAGATGCCCCGGTCGGGTGCCCGCCAGTGTGCCGCGGCCTGCTCCACCTGGGCGATGACGATGGGCCACAGCTCTTCCGGCATCTGTTCCCGGGAGCGGGTGTGCAGGTAGATCGAGTCCAGCAGGGCGCCCCAGACGTCGTGCTGCTGCTGGCCGAACGCTCCGTTGCCGATGCGAACCGGCCGGGCGTCGTCGTAGCCCGACAGGTGATCCAGTGTCGACTCGCTGAGCTGCCGCTCGCCGCCCACGCCGTACATGATCTGCAGATCGCTCGGATTGTCCCGGCAGACATCATGGATGAAGAAGAAGAAATCGTTGGCCTCACGATCGAAGCCCAACGTGTACAGCCCCCAGAGGGCGAACGTGGAATCGCGGATCCAGGTGTACCGGTAGTCCCAGTTCCGCTCACCGTGTGGGGTTTCGGGCAGCGAGGTGGTGGCTGCGGCCAGCAGGGCACCGGTCGGGGCGTAGGACAGGCCTTTCAGCGCCAACGCCGACGACTGTAGGAAGACCCGCCACGGGTGGTCGGGGAAGGAGCCCTGGGTCAGCCACTCCCGCCAGTACTCGCCCGTCTTCCACATCTCGTCCTCGGCCTCGGCCATCGTCGTCGGGGCCGGTAGCTCGGAGAAGGTCAGGGCCACGAAATGCGAATCGCCGAGCGACATCTTCGTCCGGGCCATCGCCGCGCGACCCTCCACGCCGATGCGCAGCGAGCTGGTCAGGGTGAGATTCGGCTGCCCGTCACCCATGGCCACCACTCTGGAGTAGTCCGAATGCGGATACGACCAGGTGGCCCCGACCCGGGCGTAGTCGAACACCGGTTCACAGATCATCGACAGGTCGACTGTGCCGTAGATGCATTTGACCGTCCGGAGCAGGCAGTGCACGGCGTCGATGTCGGTGGGGGACCGGCGGTGGGTCTTGGACCGTTCGTCGACGTTGTGCCAGGGACCGACGATCAACGCGTCGCGGATGATCACCCAGCCGGTGGGCGTCTGCCAGGTCGTTTCCAGCACCAGCGTGCCGGGCAGATAGCGCCGGGCGGCCGGGACCTGGACCCCGAACGGCCCGAGCCGGAACGACCCGCCGGAACGGTCGAGCAGGGCGGTGAAGACGCTCGGGGAATCCGGCCGGGGCAGGCAGAACCACTCCACCGCACCCGACGGCGCGATCAGGCAGTTCGTCTCGCAATCGGAGAGGAACGCGTAGTCGGCGATGTTGGGAAAGTTACTCGTTCCGAAATGCTCCAGCAGCGGGACGTCGCCCCCGGCGGGGCCCGAGGCCGCGGTGGGGGTGGCCGGATCGGTCCCGAGCGGTTCGGGCTGCCCATTCGCGGTGGCCGTGGCGGCGGCCGTGCTGATGTCGGTCATCCGCTCATTCTTGCCGAGCCGTTGCTCCCCGACGGCACCGGTACCGGTAAACAATCAGAAAAAGGTGTATTGCCGAGCTCGTCGCCCGGACAGGGCGGAAAGGACAACGATGACCGGTGCCCGATACGTCGCGCTGCTCAAGGGAATCAACGTCGGGAAGGCGAAGCGGGTCGCCATGGCCGACCTGCGCGCGATGCTCTCCGAGCTCGGATACCACGACGTCGTGACGCATCTGCAGAGCGGCAATGCGGCGTTCACCGCGGCGGCGTCGGCGGCCGAGGTCGCCGCCGCGCTGGAATCTGCCCTACACGACCAGCTGGACCTGAACATCCCGGTCGTGGTGCGCACCCACGCGGAACTCGCCGCGGCGCTGGCGGCGGACCCCTGGGCCGACATCGCCGACGATCCGGCCAAGCACCTGATCGGCTTTTTCTCCGGCGTACCCGATCCGGCCCGACTGGCTGCCTTCGAACTGTTCGTGGCGGGCAAGGACGTGGATCCGGAGGTCGGCGGCCGGTACCGGATCAGCGGCGACCATTGCTACCTGTGGTGTCCGGCGGGAGTGCGGGGGTCGCTGTTCGGCACCGTGAGCTGGGATCGCCAGCTGGGCGTCACCGTGACCATGCGGAACTGGTCGACGGCACGGAAACTGCTGGAGATGAGTCGATAGCGCGCTCGGCCGCTCACGCCGGGCTCGTAAGCCCGTCACACGACCGACGCCGCATCGTCGCACTCGTGCGCCAGGAGCCCGATGCTCGCGGGTCAACGGTCGGGCCGGGGCGAGGCCACGAAGACGCAGAAGGGGTGGCCGGCGGGATCGGCGTACACCCGCAGCGGCTCCGCCGGGTCGTCCGACCGGTCCTGGAGCAGGCGGGCACCGAGAGGCAACGCGCGCCGATGCACGTCCTCCAGGGCATCCTTCCCCGGCACGGTCAGGTCCAGGTGAGCCATCTGCGGATGTGGCCCGTCCGGCCACGTCGCCTCGGGCAGGTTCGCGACCTGCTGAAAGGCCAGGTGGGCTCCTCCGGCCGGATTCCGCAGGACAAGCCAGTCCGGACCGTTGACATCGGCGTCGCCCTCGGTCGGGGGGTCGTCACCCGGTCGGTAGGAGAAGCCGAGGAGCTGCCGGTAGAACTCGGCGAGTCGCCTGGCGTCCGTGGTGTCCAGAACAACCTGCGCCAGCGAGATCTCGGCGTCCGTCATGACCGTTATTGTGCCTTCCGCACCCGCTCACGGGTCGGGCGGCCAGAGCGCCGGCCGGTCCGCCGGCCCGCCGAGCGAGAAGCGTCGGCGGCATCGGGGGTTGGTTCGGCCGATCGGCGGATGCGGCTAGCATCGGCGCATGTTGCGTTCACGAACGGTGACAGCGACGGTCGGGGACCCGTCGAAGCCGACCGCCCCGGCCCCGTTCGGTGAGGCATATCAGGCGGCGGTGCACAGCCTGTTGCAGAGCTATCGTTGCATCCCGGCCACCTCCTCGGTCCGATTGGCCAAGCGGACGTCGAACCTGTTCCGGGCACGGTCCCGCCCGTCCGGTCCGGGCCTGGACGTCACCGGGTTGGATACCGTCCTGTCCGTCGATGCGGCGGCCGGGACGGCGGATGTCGGGGGCATGTGCACCTATGAGACCTTGGTGGCGGCGACCCTGCCCTTGGGCCTGAGCCCGACGGTGGTACCGCAGCTGAAAACCATCACGGTCGGCGGTGCGGTGACCGGCCTGGGCATCGAATCGACATCATTTCGCAACGGCCTGGTCCATGAATCCGTCGTCGAAATGGACATCATGACGGGCGCCGGCGAAATCGTCACCGCCCGCCCGTCCGGCCCGTACCAGGATCTGTTCTTCGGCTTTCCCAATTCGTTCGGCAGTCTGGGCTACGCCACGCGCGTCCGGGTGCAGCTCGAATCGGTGAAACGATACGTTGCTCTGCAACACCTCAGGTTCACTTCGCCGGCCGAACTCCAAGCCGCGGTCGGGACGATCATGGCCGCCGGTTCCTGCCGCGGCCGGCGAGTGGACTACCTCGACGGGGTGGTGTTCTCTGCTGACGAGGCCTACCTGACGGTCGGCACCCAGACCGACACCGCCGGTCCGACCAGTGACTACACCGGCCAGCAGATCTACTACAGATCGTTGCAGCGCAGGACCTCTGACCGGCTGACCATTGCCGACTACCTGTGGCGTTGGGACACCGACTGGTTCTGGTGTTCGCGGGCCTTCGGTGCCCAGCAGCCACTGGTCCGGCGCCTGTGGCCGAAGCCCCTGCGGCGCAGTTCCGTCTACTGGAAACTGGTCGCGCTCGATCGCCGCCTGTCGCTGTCCGACCGGCTGGAGCGGCTCCACGGACGGCCGCCTTTCGAGCGGGTGGTCCAGGACGTGGAAATTCCGTTGGAGGGCACCGCCGACTTCCTGCACTGGTTCCTGGACACCGTGCCGATCGAACCCATCTGGCTGTGCCCCATCCGGCAGCGTCCGAAGGCCGCCGACGGTGTGGCCGCGGTGTGGCCGCTGTACCCGCTGACGGCCGGACGGACTTACGTCAACATCGGATTCTGGTCCGTGGTACCCACGGTGCCGGGTGACGGTCCCGGAGCGACGAACCGCAGGATCGAGGACCGGGTCACCGCGGCCGGCGGGCACAAATCCCTGTATTCCGACTCGTACTACACGCGCGAGCACTTCGGTGAACTGTATGGAGGCACGGTGTACCACGCCCTGAAACAGCGGTATGACCCGGACGGACGTCTGCCCGGCCTGTACGAGAAGGCCGTGACGCGGGCGTGACCACCTTCAAGTCGACCAGCGCGGTCGCCAAGCCCCGACCCTCGAAGGTCGCCGGAACCCGGATGACCATCGGCCAGATCGCCGAGACGGTGGTGGCCGCCCCGTTCCCGTTCCGGTTGACGGCCTTCGACGGCAGCGACGCGGGTCCGGCCGATTCGCCGTTCACGATCCACCTCACCGATGAGCGGGCGCTGTGGTACCTGCTGACCGCCCCCGGCGACCTGGGCATGGCCAGGGCGTACATCGCCGGGCACCTGCAGTTCGACGGTGTGCACCCCGCCGACCCGTACCCGCTGCTCAAGGCCATGGCCGACGGAATGCACCTGCACCGGCCGTCGCTGGCCGACATCGCCGGGATCGTGACGTCGTTGGGTCTCAAGGCATTCATACCGGTGTCGCCACCCCCTCAGGAGGCGCCCCCCCGCTGGCGACGCGCGGTGCGCGGATTGCGACATTCCAAGGCGCGGGACGCCGATTCGATCGGCAAGCACTACGACGTGTCCAACCGGTTCTACGAGCACGTGCTGGGCCCTTCGATGGCCTACACCTGCGCCGTGTATTCGTCGCCGGACACCAGCCTGGACCGGGCGCAGGCAACGAAGTACGAACTCGTCTTCGACAAGCTCGGCCTGCGTCCCGGGCAACGCCTACTCGACGTCGGGTGTGGCTGGGGGTCGATGGTCCGGCATGCCGCCCGCCGCGGTGTCCGCGCCCTCGGAGTCACCCTCTCGATCGAGCAGGCCGAGTGGGCGCAGCAGGCCATTGTCGCCGAGGGCCTGCAGGATCTGGCCGAGGTGCGCCACCTGGACTACCGGGATGTCCAGGAAAGCGGCTTCGACGCGGTGTCCTCGATCGGCCTCACCGAACACATCGGCGTGGCCAATTACCCGGCCTATTTCGCGTCGCTGCAGAGCAAAGTCCGCCCCGGCGGAAGGCTGCTCAACCACTGCATCACCCGGCCGGAGAACAACTCCGACGTCAAGACCGAAGCGTTCATCGATCGCTATGTGTTTCCGGACGGTGAATTGACCGGTTCCGGACGGATCATCACGGCCATGCAGGACACCGGCCTCGAGGTTCGCCATTCGGAGAACCTGCGTGAGCACTACGTTCTCACCCTCCGGGACTGGTGCGCGAACCTGCGGGACAATTGGGAAGCCTGCGTCGCCGAGGTGGGCTTGGGGACAGCCAAAGTGTGGGGTCTGTACATGGCGGCGTCCCGGTTGGGCTTCGAGCGAAATTTGATCCAGCTGCATCAGGTCCTGGCCGTCCGGCCGTCGGATCTGGGCGCGGCGGAGGTGCCCCTTCGTCCCTGGTGGTCCGGCTGAGGTTCTACTTGTTCGGGGTGGCGGTAAGGACCTGAAAAATGGGGCCCTGCTGGCAGTAGCTCATCAGGTCGGTGCGGAGGACTCCTACCACGCTGATGTCGGCGCCTGCTTTCACGATCGCCGGCTTTCCTGCGGTGAGCGTGAACCGCTTGCCGGTGGCACGGTCGGTCAGCACCAGACATCCGTGTTCCACGCCCGCCTCGACCGTGCCACGCAGGGTGAGCCGTGCCCCCGGCGAACCGGATGTGCGGACGGGCGTGGCCGGCACTGTCGAAGACGGCGGCACCGGGGCGGAGGGGCCGCCGAGTGTCGGGGCGCTGGTCGTCCCGGACGTCGCGCCGCCCATCGAGGACGTCGTGCCGGCCGGGGCCGGTGAGGTCGCCGGGGATGTGCTCGCCGGCCCGACGGTGGCCGTCGGTGCGCCGGCACAGGCGGCCAGCAGACCCGCGGTCAGCATCGCCAAGGCTGCGGCCCGTACTCGCTTCATGGCTCTCCTCAAGCAGTGCGCCGCGTCGACCCGGAATGTCCGACAGTCCGTGACCGAAATTCACAGTCAGGCGTCCGTTCGCACGGACCACGGATGTCACCGGCCACGGATGTCACGGTGGGAGGACGTAGCCGGGTGTCCTCGACGTTGCATCCCTCGACACGCGACTTGCGCCAAGAGGTGGCGACATACCGGGCCGGGCTTGGCCGATGCGTTCAGAGCGGCGAGCGGAGGCTGAACGCACCTCAGGGCGGCCACCTGAAAAAAGGTGACCACCCTGAGATGGAAATTCGAGGACCGGATCCTGCAGCTACGGCTTGAAGGCCGAAGACAGCGAGAACAGAATCAGATGGCGGTGACGCCGGTCGCCTGGGGGCCCTTGGCACCCTGGGTGACGGTGTAGGTCACCTTCTGGTTCTCTTCGAGCGAACGGTAACCGCCCGACTGGATCTCCGAGTAGTGGACGAAGACATCCGGTCCGTCACCCTCGGGGGTGATGAAGCCGAAGCCCTTTTCCGCGTTGAACCACTTGACGGTGCCTTGTGCCATGTTTCTTCTCCTAGAGCCTGTATCCGAGCAGAGCGACGTGATTCGTCTCTCCGGGTTCGTCGACGAGTGCGACATTTCGGACACAAGATCCGAGAGGTCCCAAGACGTTGGACTGTCTTGGTACCGCTATGACACGTACTCAAGAACTGTAACCAGGAACCAGTATTCCATGACAAAGACTGAACACCGAATCGTGCCGGTGGTCCAGGCGCGAATGCACCCATCCGGCGTATGCCGTGTCACCCGTCCGAGGTTCGGTCGGGAGGCGGAACCTCGTCGACCCCGCCTGCTCGGCTAGACTTCAGGGTCTACGACATTGCCCACTGTGCAACGCTTTTGTCCGGTAAACCCGGGTGACGGGCTCGCCGGCCGGCCACCTCCCGGCGGCATCGGGTTGACACCGTCAGGCCTCGCCGGGAAGACCGGTCCCCACGTCTGCCGGATACGCCATCGGGGGGCGACGCACCTGCTGTGACACCTGCGGGCCGGGTAGTCGGCCGCCGGAGTCAGAGTTCGTCGAACAGGCGACGCTTGGCCTGCTCGAAGTCGGCGTCATTGATCATGCCTGCGGCTCTGCGGGCGCGCAGGTCCAGGAGTTCCTGGACCGCGTCACGCCCGGGCCTCGGCGCTCCGCCGGCGAGCTGGCGGCGGACCGCGTCGGCGAACGTCGTCGCCTGCTGCCCGAGCATCTTGTCGACGACGACGATCGAGTCGGCGGTGCGCACCCGGACCTGGCCGGTCATGGTCTTGATCTGCGATTCGACCGTCGAGATGTCACCGAGCGGCGTGCTCACCGCAGCGCCGGGCCCAGAACCGTGCGGCCGGAACAGCAGACGGACGGTGGTGAGGGCGAACAGTCCGAGCTGACCCTGGTGACGGCCCTCGACCAGGACGATCACGGACTCCTCCGTCAGCAGCGACTGCTGGAACCGGGTGATCTCGGCGTCGATCCGCTCGTCCGCCACCATGTTGACCGCGGCGCCGGCCAGATCGGGTCGAAGGTTCAGGCCGGCCAGTCGCTGCGCGGCGCTCGGAATGCGGAACAGCTTCCTGAGGTCGAACGCCACCGTCTACCTGCCCGTCTGTGGTTGTGTCCGGCCGGTTCGTCGGTCGGTGGGGCCCCGCTCACGCCCGTTCCACCGCGAGCACACCGTCGCCCTCGGCTCGTGGGTGGTGGTCGTGCGGCGGCCGGATCGTCATCGGATGTAGGGCCGACACGTGGGCCAGGGCGACGGCCCCGGACACGGCCAGGACGAATCCGACGGCGGCCGGCACCGGCCAACCGGCGCGGATGGAATCGCCGAGCAGGGTCAGGCCGATCACCGACGGGAGCACGGTGTCGGTGGTGAACATCACGGCCGACATGGTCGTCGCCGCGCCCTTCTGCAGAGCCAGCGCGAAAACGACCGTGGCAGTCACACCGTTGAGCACGATCGCCCACACCGACGGCTCGGCGAACCAGCCTGCAAAGTGCGGCGGAAGGTGCAGAGTCCGGGCGGAGACCGCGACGGCGGTGAATCCCAGGCCCGCCCCGAACGCCAGGAGCGCCGCGCACCAGCGCGAGTCGGAGCGGCTGGCGAAAATCCCGATGAGGACGACGGGGACCACGGTGCACACGATGACCCAGCGCCATCCGTGCGGTAGGGAGTGGGCCGGACCGGGCTCCGCGGACAGGCCGAGGGTGACCAGCCCGAGGGCCGCCGTGCTCAGGCTGACCCAGCCCATCCGCCCCAACCTGGCGCCCAGGAAGGAGGAGATGGTGGCGGTCACGCCCACACTGAACGCGAGTACCGACTGCACGAGAAACAGTGGCAAACGGTGCAGGGCCGCGGCTCCGGAGACGAAGCTGAGGATGTCGATGGCCACGCCGGTGACGTACAGCGGTTGCCGCCCGATCTTGCCCAGGTCTTCGGAATCGCCGCCGAACGCGCCGGCCCGGCGGATGCCGATGGACTCCAGCACGGAGCCCACCCCGGAACCGAGGGCCGCCATGACGGCGAGCAGGTAGCCGATGACCACCGCGCCAGTGTCTCAGACCTCGATGACCGACAGAGTGACCGCGGACCGGTGGGCGGACCCGGTCCGCTCGGCCGTCGCCGGCGTGGGCCGCACATATTCTGGAGCGGACATGAAGCCCACCGCCACGCCGCCGACCGTCGCCGATCTCCAGGCCCGGCTGGGCGGGGTGATGACGGCGGACTCGGTCCGCCTGGGCCGACGACTCGACGGGTTGCGCCGGATCTCCGAACCGGGCAAGCGGTCCCGGGCGCTGGCGGAGCTGAACGCCCAATTCGACAAGGCCGAGCAGCGGCTGGGCCGGCGCCTCGGTGGGGTTCCGAGTATCAGCTTCCCGCCCGGCCTCCCGGTGTCCGAACGAGTGGATGACCTCGCCGCCGTCATCGCCGATCATCAGGTGGTGATCGTGGCCGGTGAGACCGGCTCCGGGAAATCCACCCAGTTGCCGAAGATCTGCCTGTCCATCGGCCGGGGGGTGCGCGGCCTGATCGGGCACACCCAACCACGACGAATTGCGGCCCGGGCGTTGGCCGAGCGGATCGCCGAGGAGACGGGAACCGAACTGGGCGGCGCCATCGGCTACACCATCCGTTTCGGCGACCACACCGGACCGGACACCCTGGTCAAGCTGATGACGGACGGCATCCTGCTCGCCGAGGTGGGCCGAGACCCGCTGTTGTCGAGCTACGACACCATCATCATCGACGAGGCGCACGAGCGAAGCCTGAACATCGACTTCCTACTCGGTTACCTGGTCCGGCTACTGCCGCGCCGCCCCGACCTCAAGGTCATCATCACCTCGGCCACGATCGATCCGCAGCGGTTCTCCGCGCACTTCGGTCATGCCCCGATCGTCGAGGTATCCGGGCGAACCTATCCGGTGCAGGTCCGGTACCGGCCGTACGGCGCGGACGACATGTCCGACGACGACGACGAACCGAAGCCCGCCACGGCGCGCACGGCGCCTGCGGACAGCACTCGCGACCTCGCCCAGGCCATCTGTGACGCTACCGACGAGCTGGCCGTCGAGGGGGACGGCGACATTCTCGTGTTCCTCTCCGGCGAACGCGAGATCACCGACACCGCAGAAGCTCTGCGCGGCCACCTGGCGTCACGGCCGGGCCACACCGAAGTCCTGCCGTTGTACGGCCGGTTGTCCGCGGCCGATCAGCACAAGGTCTTCTCCGCTCATGTCGGCCGGCGCATCGTGCTGTCCACCAACGTCGCCGAAACGTCGCTGACCGTGCCGGGAATCCGGTACGTCGTCGATCCGGGCACCGCCCGTATCTCCCGCTATTCACCCCGGACGAAGGTGCAGCGCCTGCCGATCGAGCCGATCTCCAGGGCCTCGGCCGGGCAGCGGGCCGGCCGGTGCGGTCGGGTGGCCGACGGGATCTGCATTCGTCTGTATTCGGAGGAGGACTTCGCCGGCCGCGCAGAGTTCACCGATCCGGAGATCACCCGCACCTCGCTGGCGTCGGTCATCCTGCAGATGGCCGCGTTGGATCTGGGTGACATCGCCTCGTTCCCGTTCCTGGAGCCGCCCGACACCCGTCAGATCGTCGACGGAATGACCGTTCTCACCGAACTGGGGGCGCTGGACCGGTCCAGCGACGACGGTCGGATCCGGCTGACCGGTATCGGTTACTCGTTGGCCGCGCTGCCGCTGGATCCCCGGCTGGCGCGGATGATCGTGGAGGCCGACCGGCGGGGCTGCCTGGCCGAGGTGTTGGTCATCACGGCCGCCCTGGCCATCCAGGACGTCCGCGAATATCCCCTGGAGGATCGGGATCGGGCTACCGCTTCGCACGCCAGGTTCGCCGACCCGAAGTCCGACTTCCTGTCCCTGCTGAACCTGTGGCGGTATCTGAGCGACGAGGCCACTTCCCGATCGGGCAATGCCTTTCGTCGAATGTGCCGTTCGGAATACCTGCACTACCTGCGGATCAGGGAATGGCAGGACCTGCACGCCCAGTTACGACAGGTGGCCCGCGGCCTGAAGATGGACACCACCTCCAGCGCAGCGCCGGAGACCCACGAAGGATCGGAAGCGACCACCGGTCAACAGCTTTCGCGATCAGCGCTGGGTCGAAGCAGCGCCGCCGGCGGCCGCCGCCGGGGCGCGCGGACGTTGCCCGACCGGACCGCCCGAACGGCGAAACCCCAGACCGGGGATCCGGTCCCGGTGACATTCGATGCGGCTCAGGTGCACACCGCGCTGCTGGCCGGTCTGCTCTCCCACATCGGGCTCCGACTCGAGCCGGGCCGGGAATATCAGGGCACCCGAGGCACCAAGTTCGCCATCTGGCCGGGATCCGCCGTGGCGAAGTCCGGGCCCCGACTGGTCATGGCGGCGGAGCTGGTCGAAACGTCCCGGCTCTGGGGCCGCATCGTCGCCGCCATCGACCCGACCTGGGTGGAGCAGGTCGGTGGTGATCTGCTCAAGCGCAGCTACTCCGAACCGCGATGGGACTCAAGGCGCGGGCAGGTCACCGCCACCGAGAAGGTGATGTTGCTCGGCGTTACGCTCATCGGCGCCCGCTCGGTGCAGTTCGACCGCATCGACCCGGTGCGGAGTCGGGAGATGTTCATCCGGCACGCGCTGGTCGAGGCCGATTGGGAAACCGCGCACGCCTTCTTCGCGGCGAACCTGGCGGCACTGGACGAGGTGGCCGCGCAGGAGGACAGGGCACGTCGTCGCGACATCGTCATCGACGACGACGCCCTGTTCGCGCTCTACGACGAGCGAATCCCGGCCGACGTCACCTCCGCACGGCACTTCGACAGTTGGTGGCGCCAGACATCTCGGACCCAACCGGACCTGCTCACCTTCACACCGCAGCAGTTGCTCGCCGCCGGAGCGCGGGACCTCGACATCGCGGCCTACCCCGACAGGTTCACCGCCGGGGACGTCGACCTCGGACTGCACTACGTTTTCGAACCCGGCCGCGCGGACGATGGTGTGACCGTGACGATTCCGCTGGCGGTGCTGGCCCGGATCGACCCGGCCGCCTTCGAGGCCCAGATTCCCGGCCGACGAAAGGATCTGGCCGTCGCGTTGATCCGCTCTCTACCGAAGACGTTGCGTCGCAACTTCGTCCCGGTGCCGGACTTCGCCGATGCGGCGCTGTCGCGGATGCCCGACGACGGCGTCGGGGGGCTCGGTGCGGCGCTGGCCGCCCAGCTCACCGCCATGACCGGAGTGGTCGTCACGGCCGCCGATTTCGAGCAGGACAAGATCCCCGATCACCTACGCATGGGATTCAAGGTCGTCGATGACCGAGGTCGGGCGGTGGCCGGCGGGAAAGATCTGACCGCGTTGCAGCAGTCTCTGCGGGCCGAGGGCCGCGCAGCGGTGGCGAAGGCGTCAGGAACCCTCGAGCGGACCGGGTTGTCCGAATTTCCGCCGGACGGTATCCCGCGGACGGTTCTCAGTTCGGTGGACGGACAGGAGGTCAGGGGCTACCCGGCGTTGGTCGACGAGGGCGACACCGTCGGGATCACCGTCTTCACCTTCGAAGCCGAGCAGCGCAGGGCCATGCGCGCCGGTACCCGTCGGCTGATCACCCGGGCCGCCAAGAACCCATTGGGGCCGGTGCGCAACGCCCTGACCCGGCAGCAGATGCTGACCCTGGCCGTCACGCCGCACGGGAGCGTGGCGGCCCTGCTGGCCGACGCCACCGAGGCGGCCGTGGACGCCCTCCTGGACTGGGCCGGCGGTCCGGCGTACACCCCTGCGGAATTCTCCGCTCTGCTGAGAAAACTGACGCCGCAGCTGGATCGCGCCGTGCTGGACATCGTCATCGCCGCCGAATCGGCGCTGGTCGAAGCGGGCCGGGCCGACCTGGCCATCGACGCCCTCACCGGAACCGTATTCGCCGAGCAGGTGGCGGACATGAAGGCCGAATTGAGAGCCCTGGTCCGTCCCGGATTCCTGACGGCCACCACCGCCGCCCATCTGCCGGACCTGACCAGGTACCTGCAGGCACTGACCGTACGAGCGGGCCGCGTACGGGAGAACCCACAGCGCGACCGGCAGCGGATGACGGAGATCAATCGACTCGCGGCGGAACTCGACGCGACGGTGGCCCGCCTCGGGCCGGAACGAAACGCCGACCCGGACGTGGCCGCGGTGCGCCGACTGCTGGCCGAGTACCGGGTGGCCACCTTCGCCCAGCCGATGCGTACCGCTGTTCCGGTGTCGGAGAAGCGTCTCCGGGCGGCGATCGCCGCGTTGACCCGATGAGCCGTGGTTCGGCTACCTCGGTTGCTCGGTGGTCGGCGGGGTTGCCGCGGTCGGCGGGGTCGGCGGGGTTGCCGCGGTCGGCGGGGTCGGCTTTTCGGCGCTCTGCTCGGGACCCTGGTCAGCGCTCTTGTCGTCGCCGAGCGAGTCGATGAACCCGGACAGCTTCGACTCGATCGGATCGACCTTGTCGTGCCCGAACTTGTTGCCCAGGAAGTCGCCGAGCTTGCCGATCCCCTGCTTGATCTGGTCGTCGTGTTGTGATGCGAAGCCTTCTGCCTTGTTCCTGATCTCGCTGAAATCCACCACGTGGGTTCCGCCCTTTCGATAGCTGTCCGTCGGTAGTTGTCGGTCTGCAGGTGGCCGGGGCCGAAGAGAGGAACTCTTTGCCCGGTCTTTACGCTGCTGCCCACCGTAGACGATCGGGTCGAGCCGGCCCCGACGTCGCCGGCGGTTCGGGGGCTTCGTCATCCGTGGACGGCAGCGCCCCGTCCCATGTCAGGATGGGCGCGTGAGCGGAGGCCGGTTCAGGCGCCCGGCGGACCTGTCGAAGGCGGCCTCCGCGAAAGTCGGCGGGCGTGCGGCCGAGGCCCGAAATGGTGGCCCTCCCCGAATTCGCACGGTAGGTGGGCCGGCGCGGGGCTCTGTGTGGGGCGATCACCCCAGGTTCGCCGGGCTGTTCACCTCGGCGGCCGCGTTCGGGGGTGCGATCGTGGCGGCCGGGCTGGTCACCACCACCGTCGGCACCGATCTGGCGAAGGCCGGCCCGGTGGTCGGGATCGAGTCGCCGTCATGGCTGGTGGTCTTCGGCATTCCTGCCCTCCGGACCCTGCTCGACCTCTCGGTGGTGGCGGTCGCCGGTCTGGGCCTGCTGTCGAAGCTGGTCGCCGGCGGCCGCCCCGTGCGGACCGAGGTGGTCCTAAACCGGGCCCGCCGCTCGTCGGCGTGGGGTTCGGCGGTGTGGTGCATCTCGGCCCTGGTGTCGATCGTGTTGCTCTCGGTCGAGCTCGAGCCGGGAAGCGCACCTACTCCCGGATCGGTGTGGAGATACGTCGGCAACATCGCGGCGGGCAAGGGACTGCTGCTGTCCGCCGGGTGCGCGGTGCTCTCCTGGGCGCTGGCCATGGTGACCGTGCACCAAGGTGAAAGGGTGCCCGCGGAACTGCGGGTCGGCGTGGCGCTGTTCGGCCTGCTGCCGCTGCCGCTCACCGGACACGCGGCCGACTGGTCCTTCCATGACCTGGCCATGATCTCGATGGAGCTGCACGTCGTCGCGGCCAGCGCCTGGGCGGGCGGATTGACCGCTGTGGTTCTCTTTCTGGCCGCGTACCCCACCCTGCTCGCCGATGCGTTGCCGCGCTTCTCGACGCTGGCCACCTGGTGTGTGCTCGTCGTCGGCGTGACCGGCATGGTCAACGGTCTGCTGCAGTTGGCCCTGTCCCCGATCACCCACCTGCCCGGTTCTCTGCTCTCCACCAGGTACGGAGTTCTGCTGCTGGGCAAGGCGGCCTGCCTGGGGATCATCGGGGCCATCGCCGTGCATGTCCGACTGCGGGTCCTGCCCGGGGTGGCGGCGGGGAAGCGCTCGTCGCTGGTGATCTGGTGCGGGTGGGAACTGATGACCCTCGGTGCGGCGTTCGGCATCGCCGTGGCGTTGACGCGGGCGTCGGTCACCCCGTTCTGACCGGCCCTGGTGCGACCAGGATCACTCTGGCATTTGGCCGGCCCGGGCCGTCACCAGGTTCGACTGCCGGTTGGCCAGTGCGGCCCGGAGCGTCGCGGCGGCGGCCAGGAGGCAGAGGATGCCGATGTAGACCGAGTGCGGGAAGCCCTCGTCGGACCAGGACAGCGGCCAGAACAGCGACACTCCCGGTCCGGTGGCCAGGTCCCGGAAGAGGTGCAGGGCCACACCGATTCCGGCGCCCAACAGGACCGGCCGAGCCCGTCGCACCAGGCCGGAGAGCAGCAGCAGCACGACGACGGTGGCCAACGAGTGGGTGAACGGCCGTCCGCCGTGAAACGCCGAGATGTGCCGAACCCCTGCATACAGCGGGATATGGTCGATGTCGATGGCCATCGAGGCGATGAGAGCGGCTACCGTGAAACTCCGGTACCGGCACAGCAGCGGCCAGCCGACGACCGCGCTCAGCGCCAGCGCTGCGGTGGCCAGGTGGGCGGGCTCGTCGAGAACACCGGTTTCCAGCACGTCCCACCGACGGGAATCCTGCACCCAGTCGAGCCCGACGATCAGGACCACCATGGCCACCGGCAGCAGCGGTGACTTGAGCACGTTGGGGACGATCGGCATGTTCCGAGCTAATCAGCAACCGGTTACCGAATGGTAACGGTCCTGCGCGGACCGGGCTGGCGAATCAGTCTTCGTCCGGGTACCAGGCGTGCACCTTCGTGTCGGATCCCGATCCTTCGACCCGGGTGATGTGACCACCGGCCGACCCGACCGAGATGAGCTGATCGATCAGGTCGTCGCCGCTGAGCGTCATCTCGACCAACGCCTCGCCTCGGGTGTCGAACGCCCGCCGCGCGTCGTGGCCGCCGCTGGTCAGCTTCTGCAGCGATCCGGTGGAGGCCAGGGACCCCCGGGCCACGCCCAGCACGCCCAGCGCATCGTCCAGGGCGCTGATCAGCGCCTTCTGGTTGGCCTCGCACATCACCCTGATCAGCTGGGGTCGGCTGCCGGCGACCCTGGTGCCGTCGGCGAACGAAGATGCTCCCAAAGACAGGGCCAGGGATCCACCGGCTTCGCCGACCTGGGCCAGGGCCAGCGCGAGCAGGTGCGGCAGGTGGGATACCCGCGCCACCGCCTGATCGTGGGCGGCTGCCTCGGTGGGAACCACCCGGCTGCCCAGGGCCAGCGCCAGCCGGGCCACCTCCGCCCACACCTGGAGGTCCGAGTCGTCGTCGAGACACGTGACCCAGGGGGCCTGGTCGAACAACACCGCAGATCCGGCGGCCCAGCCGCTGAACTGGGTGCCCGCCATCGGGTGCGACCCGATGTACCGCACCTCCGGGCACAATTCGGCGACCTGGTCGGCGACCAACGCCTTCACCGAGGCCACGTCGGTCAGTTTCGCGCGGGGGGCAATCTCGGCGATCCGGGTCAGCAGGCTGTCGAACGCGTTCAGCGGCGCCGCCAGGACCAGCAGGCCTTCCTTGTGGACACACTGCTCGATGAGCTCGTCCACGGTTTCCGGGACGGTGAACCCGTCGGATCGAGCCTGTGCTCTGGTCTCCGGGCTACGCGACCAGCCCGCGACATCGGCCAACGGCGCGGCGGCCCGAAGTAACGAACCGCCGATCAGGCCAAGGCCGATCACCGATACGGGAGGCGGTCGGTCGATGACCGATTCGGCGTCTGTCATAGGCCCTATCATCGTCGCCCGACCCCGGCTGCAGGAGATCGATGATGAATCGAGTCGGTTCTTCAGCCGGTCGAGCGGTGCCGGCGTTCGGATACACCCGACTGCCGCAGCGTTTGCCCGCCGCCTCTCCGGTGGGCGTGGATTCACACCGCGAACCTGCGTAACGTCTGGCCCGTGACTATCGACGGGTTCGCCGCGGCAGTCGTCCGGGAGGACGGCGCCTGGAAATGCTCGCTGCTCGCCGACGATCTGTTGGAGGACCTGGACGGGGTCATCACCGCCCTCCGGCGCGTCGCGGCCACCGGTGCCGTGTTCGGTTTGTTGGCGGTCGATGACGAGTTCTTCGTCGTCGTCCGGCCCATTCCGGGGGGTGCCGCCCTGCTGCTGTCCGATGCCACCGCCGCGTTGGACTACGACATCGCCGCCGACGTGCTCGATCTGCTGCAGATCGCCACCCCGGAGGAAGACGAAATCGACGACGAGCCGTGGCCCGAGGGAGATCTGAGTCTGCTCGCCGACCTGGGCGTGCCCGAACAGGAGATGCAGCTGATCGTTGGTGAGGTCGATCTGTATCCGGACGAGCAGCTCGCCATGATTGCGACCCGGTGCGGATTCGGGGATCAGTTCGCCGCCGTGCTGGAGAAGGCCTGACCGGCTTCGCTGCGGGCCGGCGGTCCGACGAAGCGTTGATCCGCTCCGCCCTGACCGCCGCCTCCCACGCCGCCGCGACCGATGACGTCCCGATCGGGGCGGTGCTGGTGGATGCGGCCGGGACGCAGTTGGCCTCGGCCTGCAACGCCCGGGAGGCGGCCGGGGATCCGACGGCCCACGCGGAGATGCTGGTCCTGCGGGCCGCGGCCCGGGTGGCCGGGACACCGAATCTGGCCGGCTCGACCCTGGCCGTCACCGCGGAACCCTGCACGATGTGTGCCGGCGCGATGGTGCTGGCCAGGGTGGGCGCCGTGGTGTTCGGGTGCTGGGAACCCAAGTCCGGCGCGGCCGGGTCGCTGTGGGACGTGCTGCGCGACCCGCGGCTGAACCACCGCGTGCAGGTCAGGGGTGGGGTGCTGGCGGAGGAATGCGCTGCGCTGCTGGTCAACTTTTTCGCCGCCCGCCGCTGACCCCCCCTGTTGCGGGGATCAACTTTCATCGCGGGGACGAAGTTGTACTCTCCTGTCACACCAGCCCCAGAGCGGCCACGTTCATCCCCGCAGACGGCGTAGACGGTCTGGCGGATGCGGTCGGCTGGTCCGGCCACCCCGCGGAACTCCCCTATACTTCGGCGCGGTGGCGTGTCCGAGCGGCCTAAGGAGCACGCCTCGAAAGCGTGTGAGGTGAGAGCCTCCGAGGGTTCAAATCCCTCCGCCACCGCCAGCTGACCATCCGAAGCGCCGGGGACCCTGCCTGGGATCGGTATGCGCTCGTACACCTGCGGTCGGTGCGCACGAAGCAGGACGGTCCGCCACGACCGGCGTCTGATTCACTCTGACTCGTGGACATCCCCGCCGAACCCGACCACCCCGTGACGGACAAGCGAACTCGGTCGCTGTTCCTGGACCGAGGCGTGCCCGAGGGCGCTGTCCGGCAGGTCGCGGCCTCCGCCTTGAGGGAACGGATCTACGGATCCATCGCCTGTCTGAGCACCCTGCTGGTGATCAGCGGCTACGACCCGCTCCAGCGCCCATGGGAGAAAGCAGTGGATGTGTTGACGGCCACCGGCGGGCTCTACCTGGCCAGTGTGCTGTCCGAGTACGTCGCCCACATCGGGGTGCACCGGGTGCCGCCGAATCGCCGGGAGGTCCGGCACATGCTGGCCGTCTCGGGCCAGATCATGGCCGCGTCGAGCGTGCCGTTGGCCCTCCTGGTCCTTGCCGGACTGCACGTACTGCAACTGCACACCGCAGTCTGGACCGGCATCTGGATCCTGGTCGCCGAGATGGGTCTGTTCGCGTTCGTCGCGGTTCGCCGGACGGACCTGAAGTGGTGGGGCGAGCTGCTCCTGGTCGGTTCGCTGGTGGTGCTCGGCCTGCTGGCGGTTCTGCTCAAGACCCTGGCCCACTGAGATCCCGCGAGCTCTCCAGTCGGCAGGGTCATCGGTGCGCGTCGAGCCATTCGAGGACGTCGTCGAACACCTCGCGCTGCTCGGGCTCGTTGTGCAGCTCGTGGTAGAGGCCGTCGTAGATCCGGACGGTGAGATCCGGCGACGCCGCGTGTGTGCGGACCACTTCGGAGGCGGCCACCGGCATCAGGCGGTCGGCGCCGCCGTGCAGGATCAACAGCGGCAGTGTCAATGACTTCAGGCACTCCGGCATCCGGCCGGCGGCACGCATGATCTCGGTTCCGGTGCGGGCCTTCAACTTGCCGTGGTAATTGAGCGGGTCCGTCCGGTAATCCTGCACCACGACCGGATCCCGGCTGACCGTGTCGGGGTCGAGGGTGAGCACTCCGATATCGGGCAACAGCCGGGACAGCACCGGGGCCAGCAGCTTCTGCACCGCGGTCGCCGTGCTGGTGTCCAGGGCCGGCGCGGAGAGCACCCCGCCCCGAATTCGTCGATCCGGAGTCCCGATGAGGTACTGGAGCGTGATCAACCCGCCGAGGCTGTGGCCGTAGACGAACAGCGGCACGCCCGGGTGACGTTGACCGGCCAGCTGGACCAGGCTGTCGACGCCGGCCACAGCGGCGGACATGCTTTCGATGTTGCCGCGGCGGCCAGGCGAACGCCCGTGTCCCGCGTGGTCAAGGGCGAGGACGGGGTACCCGGCGTCGGTGAACCGTTCGCCGACGTGGTGGTAGCGGCCGCTGTGCTCATGGACACCGTGGACCAGCACGACCACCCCCACCGGGTCGGCGGGAGCAGTCCACGCCTGCCAGTACTGACCGGCGGGCAGCGTGCCCTCGGAGTGCGACGTCACGACAGCTGCGCTGTGTGGTCGGCCGGGTCGAGGTCCGGTGGGCGGGGACAGCACTGATCGTCGTTGACCATCGCTCACCCCTGTTTCATCGGTGACAACCTGAGCGCATCCCGCAGACCAGTGTGAACCTTCCAGGACGTCCGTGCAGAACCTATAAGTGCAGAACCTACAAGTGCAGAACCCGACCGAGCTGATACGTGTGCACATCGGTGTTGACACCGAAGTACTCGGTGATACACACTAGCGGTACTACGCGACACGACATACCGAGTCGCCGACCGGGAAGGGAGCGATCACCCTGGAGAACATCACGGAGATGTTGAAAGGCGTGCTCGAGGGCTGCGTGCTCGAGATCATCAGCCGCGGTGAAACCTACGGCTATGAGATCGCATCGTCGCTGCGCACACTCGGCTTCGCCGGCGTCGTGGAGGGAACGGTCTACACGATTCTCCTGCGACTGGAGAAGAACGACCTCGTCAACATCGAGAAAAGGCCGTCCACGTTGGGCCCGCCGAGAAAGTTCTATTCGCTGACAGAGGCGGGTCAGCACGAGCTCGCCTCTTTCTGGGCGAAATGGGACTTCGTCTCACTCAAAATCAACGAACTACGGGAGAAGGCAGATGAATAACTTCCTGAAAAAAATCATCGGGGACAAGAAAGAATGGAGGCGAATGGAGGCGCGCGCTGCGGCCCTGCCCAGCGACTATCGGATCGTCTACGACGAGATCAAGAAATACATGTGGAAATTCACCGCCGGCGACGGCATGGACACCATCGCGATCCTGAACGACCTGCTCGGACTGTTCGAAACCGGTGCCGCAGAAGGCAGGCGGGCACTCGAAGTCACCGGCGAGGATGTGGCCGGGTTCTGTGACGACCTGCTGCGGAACGCCAACACCTATACCGAGAACTGGCATGAGGCGTTGAACCGCAACGTGATGGCGAAGCTTCAAGAAAAGAAGGCCAAGGAATGACAGATGTTGTCATCGAAGTGAAGGGCCTGACGAAAGCCTTCAAGGAGACCAAAGTCCTCACCGGTGTCGACCTCGAAGTTCGGCGCGGAGAGATCTTCGCCCTCCTCGGATCGAACGGAGCCGGCAAGACGACAATGGTCCACATCCTCTCGACGCTTCTGAACCCCGACAACGGACGGGCCGGCGTCTGCGGCTTCGACACCGCGCAGCAGCCCGCGCGAGTGCGGGAGATGATCAGCCTCACCGGCCAATTCGCCGCCGTGGACGGCATCCTGTCCGGCCGGGAGAACCTCGTCCTGGTGGCCAGACTGCGGGCCGTGCCCCATCCCGCCCAGGTGGCGGAAAGCCTGCTGGCGCAGTTCGGGCTGAGCGACGCGGCCGGTAGGCGGGTGGATACATACTCCGGCGGTATGGCCCGCAGACTGGACATCGCCATGAGCCTCGTGGGCACACCGGCTGTCATCTTCCTCGACGAGCCGACGACCGGGCTTGACCCCGAGGGCCGACTCGAAGTGTGGAAAACCATCAAGAAGCTCGCCGGTGACGGCACAACGATCTTCCTGACGACACAATACCTCGACGAGGCTGAACATCTGGCCGACACGATCGCCATTCTGCACCAAGGAACGATCATTGCGCGCGGGACCCTCGAGGAACTCAAAGGACTCATTCCGCCCACGAAGGTCGAATACATCGAAAAACAACCCACGTTGGAGGAGATTTTCCTCGCGGTCGTCGGTAGGAAGGAAGAGGTGGACCGATGAAAGGGGTACGAGACACGCTCATACTGTTCGGACGCTCCATGCGTCACATCCAACGCAGCCCGGACACCATTATTACGGTGGCCATCATGCCGATCATGTTCATGCTGCTGTTTGTCTACGTTTTCGGCGGCGCCATCAAGTCCGGCACCGGCAACTACGTCAACTATCTGTTGCCCGGCATCCTGCTGATTGCCATTGCCAGCGGTATCGCCTACACCGCGGTGCGGATCTTCACCGACACCCAGAAGGGGATCGTCGCCCGATTGCACTCCATGCCCGTCACACGATCATCGGTGCTGTGGGCGCACGTGCTGACCTCGCTCGTGTCCAACGCGATCTCGCTGGCGATCATCATCCTGGTCGCCCTGATCATGGGGTTCAGGTCCAGCGCAGACCTGGTGGCCTGGCTCGCCGTGGCCGGCATCCTCGCCTTGTTCACCCTCGCCCTGACGTGGCTGGCGATCATTCCCGGATTGACCGCGAAATCCATTGACGGCGCGTCTGCGTTCTCCTACCCCTTGATCTTCCTGCCGTTCATCAGTTCGGCGTTCGTCCCGACCGACACGATGCCGACCCCCGTCCGCGTCTTTGCGGACAACCAGCCCGTCACCGCGATCGTCGACACGCTCCGTTCTCTCCTCGGCGGCCGGCCGGTCGGTGCCGACATCTGGACGGCCCTCGCATGGTGCACCGGCGTGGGGCTCCTCGCCTACTTCTTCGCCGCGAAAGCCTACAAGGCAGTACCGGACGCTCCCCGAGCAGTCATCTAGCAGATCGCCGTGCCGGGGAACGGCAGCAGCGTTCTGGCGATGCGGACACGCCAACCGTCATACCCGCCGCCGGGGAGACGCCCGAGACTGACCGGAATTCGTGAGCCTGCGGCGCGTTGATCACACAGGTGCCACGATCAACGGTCACCGACGTGCAGATTCGACAGGAGATCGACATGACAGATGCAGCGACCGCAGACTCCCCGGCTTCCGCTTCCGGTGCGTATCGCATCGGCGGTGACCTGATCGTCAACCGGCTGGGTTACGGCACCATGCAGTTGACCGGCCCCGGCGTCTGGGGTGAGCCCAAGGATCATGACGAAGCGATCCGGGTCCTGCGTCGCGCGGTCGATCTGGGTGTCACGTTGATCGACACCGCCGACGCCTACGGGCCGTTCGTCACCGACGCGCTGATTCGCGAGGCGCTTCACCCCTACCCGGCCGATCTGGTCATCGCCACGAAGGCCGGCTTCACCCGCCAGGGACCGAACCGATGGACGCCGGACGGTCGGCCCGAATACCTGCGGCAACAGGTGGAATTGAGCCTGCGCAACCTGGACATCGATCGAATTGATCTGCTCCAACTGCACCGGATCGACCCGAAGGTCTCCCTGGAGGACCAGATCGGCGTGCTGGTCGAACTGCAGCAGGAGGGCAAGATCCGGCACCTCGGATTGTCCGAGGTCTCGACGAACGAGATCGAGAAGGTACAGCAGATCGCGAAGATCGCCTCGGTGCAAAATCTGTACAACCTCGCCAACCGCAAGGCGCAGGACGTGCTCCACTTTGCCGAGGCGAACGACATCGCCTTCATCCCGTGGTTTCCGTTGGCCACCGGCAAGCTCGCCAAAGCCGGCAGCCCGCTTGACGACCTGGCCGAGCAGCACCGCGCCACCGCTTCGCAGCTGGCCCTGGCCTGGCTGCTCCGCCGGTCGCCGGTAATCCTTCCGATTCCCGGTACGTCATCCGTTTCGCACCTCGAGGACAACGTGGCCGCCGCACTGATCGAGCTGACCGATGCCGAGTTCGAGACCCTGACCACATCGGTCCGGTAACCCGAGGCGCCGGCCTGGTTGGATCAGGTGGTGAACCCGCCGGAATCGTTTGTCGTCACCACGTCCCTGCCGGGCGAACAGGGCCGGACAGGCGTGCTCTCGACCCCGCACGGCGAAATCCGGACGCCTGCGTTCATCGCGGTCGGCACCAAGGCGACGGTGAAAGCGGTTCTCCCGCAATCGATGGCTGATCTCGGAGCGCAAGCGCTACTGGCCAACGCCTATCACCTCTACCTGCAGCCCGGGCCGGACATCGTCGAATCGGCGGGTGGCCTCGGTGCGTTCATGAACTGGCCGGGCCCCACCTTCACCGACAGCGGCGGGTTCCAGGTGCTGTCGCTGGGCGCGGGGTTCAAGAAGGTGCTGGCGATGGACGTCAGCGGTCTGCAGTCCGATGATGTGATCGCCGCCGGCAAGACAAGGCTGGCCACCGTCGACGACGACGGGGTGACCTTCAAGTCACATCTGGACGGGTCCAGACACCGTTTCACGCCGGAGATCTCGATGCAGATCCAGCACCAGCTCGGTGCTGACATCATCTTCGCCTTCGACGAGTGCACCACCTTGATGAACACCCGCGAGTACCAGGAACGGTCGGTGGCCAGGACTCACCGATGGGCCGCGCGGTGCGTCGACCACCATCGCCGGCTGACCGCAGAACGGCCGGACCGCCCCTACCAGGCGCTTTTCGGGGTCATCCAAGGAGCGCAGTACGAGGATCTGCGTCGGCAGGCCGTGCGCGACCTGCTGCCCCTCGGCTTCGACGGGTTCGGCATCGGGGGCGCACTGGAGAAGCACAATCTCGGCTCCATCGTCAGGTGGTGTTGCGAGGAACTGCCGACGTCCACGCCGCGCCATCTGCTGGGCATCAGCGAACCCGACGACATTTTCACCGCCATCGAGAACGGGGTCGACACCTTCGATTGCGTGTCACCGTCCCGGGTCGCTCGCAACGGCGCGATCTATTCGCCGGACGGCCGGTACAATGTCACCACAGCGAGATATCGACGCGACTTCTCCCCCCTCGCCCCCGGCTGCGACTGCCACACGTGCGCCGGCTACTCGCGCGCCTACCTGCACCATTTGTTCAAGGCCAAGGAAATGGTCTCCTGCACGCTGGCCACCATTCATAACGAGCGGTTCATCGTCCGTCTGGTGGACGATATCCGGCGCAGCATAGACGCCGGGAGCTTCGCCGAGTTCAGAGCCGAATTCCTCGGACGGTATTACGCGGACAGGACTTCCGGAGCAGCTGCAGCTCCGGCTGCGCGGTAGGTGGGTTCGTGCTTCTTCACCCAACGGATCACCGGATAGGTGATCGGCATCAGCACGATCTCCAGAAGACATTTGTACACGTAGCCGACCACGACGTAATTGATGAAATCGGGTGTGGTGGTGATCCCGATGGCTGCAGCAGCGATCGAGCAGAAAATCAGCGTATCGGCGAACTCGCCGACCACCGTCGAGCCGACCAGCCTGGCCCACAGATGCTTCTCCTTGGTGACGGCCTTGATCTTCACCACGACGTAGGCGTTGAGGAATTGCCCGATCAGGTATCCCGACACGCTGGCCAGCAGGATGCGTGGCACCGTCCCCAACACCGCCTCGAATGCGGCCTGATTGGTGTAGTCGGTGGTCGGCGGCGATATCTGCACGAAGAAGAAGGTCGCCGATGCGAGCAGCGCCATGGCAAAGCCGACCAGGATGGCCTGGCGCGCCGCTTTCAAGCCGTAGACCTCGGCCATCACATCCCCGATGACGTACGTGAGCGGGAACAGGAAGGCCCCCCCGTCCGTGATGATCGGGCCGAACTTGATGCCCTTGGTGGCAGCGATGTTCGAGATCAACAACAGGCAGCAGAACACGGCGACGATGACCGGGTAGATCCTGGATCCGGGTTGCGCGTAGACCGGACCCTCCAGCGTGCCGGGTGCGCCGGGTGCGCCGACAGCAGGCACGTTCGGCGTCCCGAACGGTCTCGGGCCCGGCGCGGACGGCTCGAAGGCGGGTCGCTCGGAAGGGGTGGGCGCCGAATCTGTCACCGCGCCATCCAACCAGCAACGGTGCCCTGGTCACCACCGCCAGCGGATCGGTGGTGGTCCGGCGGCTCACCCAGGACGCGCCGCTCACCATGCGGTGGCCTATGACGTGCGCGGGAGCGCCGTCCCGGCCCACGCGGCAGGGTCGACGACCCACGGGTCCCGAGGGAGGGTCGCAGGGACGAATCGGGGCAGCAGATCCAGGGCGCTCACCCGCTCACCAGGATCGGCCAGGCCCAACGATGCCGCGAGCAGGCTGAGCACATCGGACGCAGAGTGCCCGAGCACGCGGAGCCCCCGCAGCGTCACCGCACCATCCCTCTTGGCCAGACGGGCCCCGCGCAGGTTCAACGCCAGCGGCACGTGCGCGTACCGGACCGGTGTGAGACCGAGCAGGTGCGCCAGGTAGGCCTGGCGGGGCGCGGACCCGAGTAGGTCCTCCCCGCGAACCACCTGGTCGACGCCCTGCGCGGCGTCGTCGATCACCACGGCCAGGTTGTAGGCCACCACGCCGTCACCACGTCGCAGAACCACGTCGTCGACCGGCCCGGTGAAATCACCCGACAACTCGTCCCGTACAGCCCATTCGGTGGTGTCGGCCCGGAGCCGGAGCGCGGGCGGTCGGCCCGACGCACGACGTGCCGCCCGCTGCGACGTGGTCAACTCTCGACAGGTGCCCGGGTATGCGCCCTGGGGTCCGTGAGGCGCCGACGGGGCCTGCTGAATCTCCCGGCGGGTGCAGAAGCATTCGTACACGAGGTCGGCGTCGGCCAGGCGGTCGATCGCCCGCTCGTACGACGCCCTACGGTGCGACTGGAACAGGACGGCACCGTCCCACTCGAGGCCCAGTGACCTGAGGTCGTCGAGCTGGCGTTCGGCGGCAGCGGGGGCGACCCGGTCCAGATCCTCCATGCGCATCCGGAACGAGCGGTCGGTGCTCCGGGCGAAGAGCCAGGCCAGCAGGGCGGTACGAATATTGCCGAGATGCAGATCGCCCGACGGACTCGGCGCAAACCGGCCGCCGCCGCCTCCCGGGATGGTGTGCACCGGGCCAGGTTAGCCACCGACCCACGCGCTTGGCCCGCCTGGGAGCATGCTGGACATCCCCGAGGGAAGGTGGGCCGTGAAGGACCTCGATGATGTCGTCGAACTCGCCCGCAGAGAACAGTTCCTGGGCGTGGTGGCAACCTTGCGCGCGGACGGTTCGATTCAATCGACGCTGGTCAACGCGGGGGCGATGGTACATCCGATCACCGGCGCCCGGGTGATGGCTTTCGTCACCTACGGTCCGGTGAAGCTGCGTCACCTGCGCGCCCGCCCACAGGTGACGTTGACGTTCCGCTCGGGGTGGTCGTGGATCGCGGTCGAGGGGGTAGCTGAATTGATCGGGCCGCAGGACCCGCATCCGCAGGTCGACGCCGAACGTCTGCGCCTACTGCTGCGGGAGGTGTTCACCGCTGCGGGTGGAACGCATGACGACTGGCCCGCCTACGACCGGGCCATGGTCGACGAGGGCCGGGTCGCGGTGCTGGTGCGGCCGACCAGGATCTACTGACCCCATATCGCCGCCCCGACCAGCCACCGAACCGGCGAGGATCGGGCAGTGTCGGTGGTACCCCCTACCGTGGGCCGAAGAGTCAATGCAACGAACACGACGAATGCGAAACCGATGAGCCAGAGGGCAGGGACCACGATCGACACCGCAACGACCGACACCGCAACGACCGACACCGCAACGATCGACGGTGCGGCCCTGCGAAGCCGTGCAGAACATCACCTGCGGGCCCTGGTCGGGGTCCCGCAGGCTTCGCTGCGCAACGATCAGTGGACGGCCATCGAGGCGCTGGTGGCCCGGCGTCGGCGCGCACTGGTGGTGCAGCGCACCGGCTGGGGCAAATCGGCCGTGTACTTCGTGGCGACCGCCCTGTTGCGCGAGCAGGGCGCGGGCCCGACGGTGATCATCTCGCCGCTGTTGTCGCTGATGCGCAATCAGATTGCCGCGGCGGCGCGCGCCGGCATCACGGCGGTAACGATCAACTCGGCCAACATTGCGGACTGGGCCGAGATCCACCGCCAAGTGCGCGCCGGTGCCGTCGACGTTCTTCTCCTCTCGCCGGAACGGTTGAACAATCCAGGTTTCCGCGACGAGGTGCTGCCACAACTGGCCGCGACCGCCGGTCTGGTCGTCATCGACGAGGCGCACTGCATCTCGGACTGGGGCCACGATTTTCGGCCGGACTATCGCCGCATTCGGACGCTGCTGACCGAACTGCCCGTCGGAATTCCGGTGTTGGCCACCACGGCCACGGCAAACGCCCGGGTCACGGCGGACGTGGCCGAGCAGCTGCAGGTGGCCGACGGGCAGCCGGTTCTGGTCCTGCGCGGCACTCTGGACCGCGAGTCGCTGCATCTCGGGGTGGTCAACCTGCCTGATCAACCATCACGGCTGGCGTGGTTGGCGCAACATCTTCCCGAGTTGCCGGGCTCGGGGATCATCTACTGCCTGACGGTGGCGGCCACGCAGCAGGTGGCGGACTTCCTCATCGCCAACGGCTTCAAGGTCGCCGCCTACTCGGGGCAGACCACGCCATCGGATCGACTCCAGGCCGAACAGGACCTGCTCGACAACAAGGTGAAGGCGCTGATCGCCACCTCGGCGCTGGGAATGGGATTCGACAAGCCGGATCTCGGGTTCGTGGTCCACCTCGGCGCCCCGGCGTCTCCGATCGCCTACTACCAGCAGGTCGGACGAGCCGGCCGCGGTGTCGAGCGGGCGACGGTGGTCCTGCTGCCCGGTCGGGAGGACCAGGACATCTGGCGCTACTTCGGTTCTCTGGGTTTCCCGGAGGAGTTCGACGTGCTGCAGACCCTGGCTGAATTGGAGGCGGCCGGTCGGCCGCTCTCCCTGCCCGCCCTGGAACCGCGCGTGCAGCTTCGCAGATCCCGACTCGAGATGATGCTCAAGGTGTTGGACGTCGACGGAGCGGTGCGTCGGGTCCAGGGTGGGTGGACCTCGACTGGCCGGCCGTGGGTCTACGACGCCGATCGGTACGCCCGGGTGGCGCAGGCTCGTCGAGACGAGGAGCGGGCCATGCTCGGCTACCAGGACACGACCGGCTGTCGGATGAACTACCTGCGTTCGCAACTGGACGACGACCCCGGTGGTGCCGGCTGTGGGCGTTGTGACAATTGCGCAGGCTTGACGTTGAGGATCGATACGGATGCCACGGCTGTGGAAGCCGCCCGGATCAGGCTGTCGGTTCCTGGTGTCCAGGTCGAGCCGCGCGGTCAGTGGCCGACCGGGATGTCGGCGCTGGGCATCCCCCTGTCCGGCAAGATCCCCGTCGGTGAACGGGCGGAGATCGGCCGGGCCGTCGGGCGACTGGATGGAATCGGTTGGGGCGCCGCGCTGAGCGACGCCTTGCGGGCGGAGACACCTGATGGTCCGACCCCGGTGCCGCTGCGGCATGCCGCGGTCGAGGTTCTGAACGCGTGGCCCGAGGCGGCCGGTGTCGACGGTGTGGTGTACCTGCAGTCCGCTACCCGCGGGGCCCTGGTCGATCATCTGGCCGACGGTCTGGCCCGCTACCTCAAGGTCCCGGTGCTCGCTCACTTTGATCTCGTCGACGGCCGCCCGCCCCCGTCGTCGGCGGTGAACTCCGCTCACCGATTGAAAGCCGTTGTCGACCGTTACCGACTCACCGTTTCCGGCCCGATCGAGAACAAGCGGGTGTTGCTGGTCGATGATCGGACCGATACCGGCTGGACGCTGGCGGTCGCCGCCATGCAGCTGCGCCTCGCTGGAGCCGTGTCCGTGTATCCATTCGTTCTGGCCCAGGGCTGATCGGCCGGCGGTCCGGCCACGGGGTGCTGCTGTCACTCGTTCCAATCGATAGCGATCGATCGTTCTAGGTAGCACAATGGGTCAATGCCCGAATACCGAGAGTCGCGTCAAAGCCGCTCGGCCGGGCACTACCTGGTGCCGGAATCGATTGCGTGGCGGTTACAGCCCACATTGGTGTTGGCCGCTCGGGCGCTGGGCTTCCCGTCGGCCAGGGTCACCATCCTCGACGACAGCACGCAGCACACGATCCGCGGCCTGGGAAGCTATGCGGTGGCCATTCCCAGGAACGAGTCGCTGTGCGACGTGGTGGTCAGCACCGGGACGCCGCTCTCGGTCGGTGACGCCCAGGTCGACCGGCGGTTCGCGGCGTTTCCGTCGGTGGTCGATGGATCCGTCGGGACGTACGTGGGCGTTCCGCTGATCGGCCGGGAGTCCCTACCGGTCGGGGCGGTCTGCGTCATTAGTCCCGATGTGCTCCCGGTGGAAGACGATGCGGTTGCCCGGTTGACCGAGTTCGGCAAAATCGTCGAGGACCAACTGGAGTTGATGCGTCGACTGACCGAGCAGCGGCAACAGGGCCAGGTCGCAACCAGCCAGCTCGCCGAGGCGATCATCGGTGGCGAGATCGTGCCGTGGTATCAGCCGATCGTCGAGTTGTCCACCGGACGAACCCGCGGGTACGAGGCCCTGGCTCGCTGGGTACACCCGTCCGGCGACGTCGACCCGCCCAACAATTTCGTTCCGCTGGCCGAGGACACGGACCTGATCATCGACCTTGATCTGTCGATCATGCGCCAGGCGCTGGCCGACCTGCACCGATGGCAGGTCTCCGCGCCCACGCTGCGGATGAGCACCAATCTGTCGGTCCGCCACTTCGACCAGAAGGATTGGATCGTCCCTATCCTGGCCGCGGCCGCGGACGCAGGTGTGCGGCCCGATTCAGTGGACCTCGAACTCACCGAGACGTCACAACTGAGCGCCGCCACCTCCGATGGCGCGTTCGTCAAAGAGCTCCAGGCACTGGGATTCCGGGTGTGGCTCGATGATTTCGGCACCGGTTGGTCGGCGATGGACTACCTCTTGCGCATGCCGGCCGACGGCGTGAAGATCGACCGGGCGATATCGGTGGCCCTGGGCACACACGTCGGAAATGCGCTGACCAGATCATTGACCACGCTGGCCGACGAACTCGGCCTGGGCACCACGATAGAGGGTATCGAAACTGCCGAGAACGCCATACTGGCGCGCGATTTGGGCTGCCGGTTCGGTCAGGGTTACCTGTGGTCGGCCCCCGTTCCGGCCCTCCACATCGACAGGATTTGGGCCCACCACGAATCGGCATTGCCGGCAGCGCACACCGAAACCGACCCGCCGACCGCCAAGAGCCATGCACCCGAGGACTCCCCGTTGAAATCGGCCGTCACTCACGGGCCCGACCACCCGTCGTCCGAACCAGCCCGACCCAGGACCGGTAACAGCCACTCGAACGACATCTGGGAGCAGCACCCCCGGGGCCCGCAGATCGACGGTTCCTTGGCCGTATCCGTCCTGGACGCCATACCCGACGCCACGGCGGTGCTCGACGGGACGGGCACCATCGTCGCCGTCAACCACGCCTGGCGAATGTTCTCGCTGGACAACGGCGGAAGCGAACACACCAACGGCGCGGGCGTGAGCTACCTCGAGGTCTGCGAGCGCGCGGCGGAGCGCGGTTCCGTCGACGCCGCAGTGGTCGCCTCGGACCTGCGTACGGTCCTGGACGGCGATCTCGCCGAGGCCGAGATGGAGTACCCGTGCCCATCGCCCGTTCTGCGGAGATGGTTCCTGCTCCGCATCTCGCAGTTGCGCGGCGAGGTCACTGGGGTGGTGGTCTCGCACGTCAACATCACCCGCCGGAAGATGGCCGAAGAGGAGCTGTCGCACCTCGCGATGGACGATCCGCTGACCGGCCTGGCCAATAGCACCCTGCTTCGAGCCAGACTGACCAAGACGCTGTCGCCGCGGAAGCACCAGAGGCCGACCGCCGACATCGGGGTGCTGTACATCGACCTGGACGACTTCAAGAGGATCAACGACACCTTCGGACACAATGCCGGTGATGAGGTCCTACAGATCGCGGCGCACCGGCTCCGCGAGCTGACCCGCCCGCAGGACACCGTCGGCCGCCTGGGCGGCGACGAATTCGCCGTCGTGGCGCCTCGGGTCGACCCGTCCGGCCTAGCTGCGCTGGCGTCGAGAGCCTCGGAGGCACTGGCCCGGCCCCATCACCTCCACGGCCAGGAGGTGCAGATCGGCGGCAGCGTGGGGGCGTACCTGGCCACCGCCGGCCAGGACGCGGCCGAGGTGTTGCACCGGGCCGACGAAGCGATGTACTCCGTGAAAGAGCTTCGTAAGTCTGGTTTGCGGTAGTTGACGCACGCCGGGCGGACGTCGCGCGATTGTCACGTCGCGGCCAGTGCCCGGTCCGTCGGCTTCCCGATGCGCGCCACGACCAGCAATCCGACAGCCAGTACCAGCAGAATTCCGGCGATGCCGGCCCGATCGGCGCCGAAGACGGCCACGAACAGGGCGAACAGGAGTGGGGACAGAAACGAGACAGCCCGCCCGGTAGTGGCGTAGAGGCCGAACATCTGCCCTTCGTTGCCGGGCGTCGTCAGCCGGGCCATGAAGGTCCGCGACGAGGACTGGGCGGGCCCGACGAACAGGCTGAGCAGCAGGCCGAGCACCCAGAAGGCGCCCGGCCCGGACAGGAACATGAGCACCAGGCCGCTGACCAGCAACCCGGAAAGCGAGATGACGATGACGGCTTTCGGCCCGATCCGGTCGTCGAACCTTCCGGCCACCAGCGCGCCCAGCGCGGCGGCGATGTTCGCGACCGCACCGAAGATCAGCACGTTTCCCGCGGTGAAACCGTAGACACTGGCGGCCAGAATAGCGCCGAAATGAAAAACTCCGGCCAGACCGTCCCGGAAGATCGCGCTGGCCAGCAGGAAGGCCGCCGCCTGCCGGTCCGATCGGGCCAGTGCCGCAATATCCCGGAACAGGAGTCGATACGCGGCCGGAAATGATACCCGGCGTTGCTTCGGGCCGGCGGGCACTTCGGGAATCTTGAACAGGACCGGCAGGGCGGAGACCGAGAACCACACGGCCGCAACCAATGCGACGATGCGGATGTTGAGACCGCCGGAATTGCTGACGCCGAAGAAACCGCGAGTATCACCGTCGCCGGAGATGAATCCGAAGTAGCAGAAAAGCAGCAGAAAGATTCCGCCGAAATAGCCCATCGACCAGCCGAAGCCCGAAATGCGCCCGATGTTCGCCGGTGTGGAGATCTGACGGAGCATCGAGTTGTAGAAGACGGTGGCGATTTCGAAGAATATGGATCCCAATCCGATAAGGGCGGCGCCGAGGAAGAAGTAGTGGTAATCGTCCCTGACCCAGAACAGTCCGACGATGGAGATCGCCACCAGGGCGGAGAAAATGGCCAGCGACCGTCGGCGGTGACCGGTGGCATCAGCCTGCTGGCCGGTGACCGGTGCGAGGACCGCGATCAGCAGTCCGGCAATGCCCACCGAGATGCCGTACCAGGTGGTCGCCGACAGTGATCCGGGCAGATGTTTCCCCACGCCGCCGGTCAGGTAGACCGAGAAGACGAAGGTGACGATGACGGTGTTGAACCCTGACGAACCCCAGTCCCACAGACCCCATGCGGCGATCTGCCCCCTCGTGACCCGGTGAGGGCCGCCGCCGGCGGACATGCCGGCGCTCGTCGCAGCGTTACTCATGGCGGCAGCGTAGGCGGTCGACCCGGTTCGAAGATGAACGACCAGCCCGGGCGGGACTCGCATCGGGTGGGCCCAGCCTTCTTCGGACCGGCTGGCAGATCAGCGGCAGCCCTCGTTGTCTGCGCTGATCATCGTCGCGCCTTTGGGGCTGGTGGGACACAAGTCGACCTGATGATGAGCGCCGTGGAAGTTGATCAGCGCGGGGGAGCGGGCGCGGGGGTCAGGGCGCTGGGGATCAGGGCGGGGGAGCGGCCGCGGGGGACAGGGTAACGATCGAGGAATAGCGTCAGCCGGCCCGATCCGATCGCCCGATACCCTCACCCCTATGTCGCGCAGCGTCTACATCGCCTCGCCCGAGGGCGCATCGGGCAAGTCCACGGTCGCCCTCGGGCTGGTCAACCTGTTGAGCCGGCAGGTGGGCCGGGTCGGCATCTTCCGGCCGGTCACCGAGTCGAGCGAGACGACGGATGAGGTCGTCGAACTGCTGCTCGCCCAGCCGGCCGTGAACCAGTCCTACGACGACGCGGTAGGGGTGAGCTATCAGGGGATGCACTCCGACCCGGATGCGGCCCTGTCCGAGATCGTGAGACGGTTCCACGGACTGGTCAACCAATTCGATGTGCTGTTGGTGCTGGGTAGCGACTACACGGACGTCTCCACACCCGGCGAGCTGGCGTTCAACGCCAAAGTGGCGGCCAACCTCGGATCGCCGGTCGTGTTGGTCGTCCACGGGCGGGGTCGCACGCCCGATCAGGTTCGGATGGCGGCGGACCTCGCGATGACCGAGCTGATCGCAGCTCACGCCCGCCCGGTCGCGCTGATCGCCAATCGGGTCGACCCGGGGGACCTAGAGGCAGTGCGGGCCGCGCTCAGCCGCCGCTCGTCGATCCCGGTGGCGACCATTCCGGAGGTGCCGGTACTCGTGGCACCGACGGTCGATGCGCTGCTGGATGCCTGCCACGGACGCCTGGTGCGGGGCAATCCGGCCTGGTTGGAACGGGAGTCGTTGGGCTTCGTGGTGGCCGCCATGTCCCTGCCGAATGTGCTGATCAGGTTGGTCGAGGACACCACCGTGATCGCTCCGGGTGACCGCTACGACCTGTTACCGGGCCTGGTGATGGCCCACCAATCCGGCACCTTCCCACACCTGTCGGCCATCGTCCTGACGGGCGGTTATAGCCCACCCGACTCCGTGACCAGGCTGATCGACGGCGTTCAGCAGGAGCTCCCGATCATCATCACCGAACTTGGAACCTTCGAGACCGCAACCGCTCTGGCCGGTGTCCGGGGCCGGCTGACGGCCGGTTCCAGGGTCAAGATCGAGACGGCCCTGAGAGTGTTCAACGAGTCGGTCGACGGTGACGCGCTACTGGCCGCCGTCGACGTCGGCGGTGGAACCACCGTCACCCCGTTGATGTTCCAATTCCAGCTGATCGAGCGGGCCAGGTCCGGCCGGCGGCACGTGGTGCTCCCCGAGGGCGAGGACCAGCGCATCCTGGCGGCGGCCGCCAGCCTGTTGCGCCTCGGGGTAGCCGAACTCACCCTGCTGGGCGAGGAGAAGGTACTGCGCGCCAACGCTTCTGCCGCCGGTTTGGACATCGCGGCAGCGCACATTCTTTCGCCCGAAGACCCGGAACTGGTGGAGACCTTCGCCGTGGAATATGCCAGACTGCGCGCAGCCAAAGGGATGACGGTGGACCGGGCCCGCGAGATCGTCACCGACGTCTCGTATTTCGGCACCATGATGGTGCACCTCGGCCTGGCCGACGGCATGGTCTCCGGCGCGATGCACACCACCGCCCACACCATCAAGCCGTCCTTCGAGATCATCAAGACCGTTCCCGGTACGACGATCGTCTCCAGCGTCTTCCTGATGTGCCTGGCCGATCGGGTGCTCGTCTACGGCGATTGTGCGGTCAACCCCGACCCCACCGCGGAACAACTGGCCGACATCGCGATCTCGTCGGCGACGACCGCCCAGCAGTTCGGAATCGAACCGAAGGTGGCCATGCTGTCCTATTCCACCGGTTCGTCCGGTGCCGGCGCCGACGTCGACAAAGTGCGCCGGGCAACGGATATCGTTCACCACACCCGCCCGGACCTCCTGGTCGAGGGCCCGATCCAGTACGACGCCGCAGTCGACCAGGCGGTGGCCGCTTCCAAGCTCCCGGACTCGCAGGTGGCCGGCAAGGCGACCGTGCTGATCTTCCCCGACCTGAACACCGGCAACAACACCTACAAGGCGGTGCAGCGCAGCGCCGGGGCAGTGGCGATCGGACCGGTGCTGCAGGGACTGAACCGTCCGGTCAACGATCTCTCGCGTGGCGCGTTGGTCGCCGACATCGTCAATACCGTGGCCATCACAGCGATCCAGGCCCAAGGCACACCCGCCGGGGCCGACCGATGACGACGCCGGTGTTGGTCATCAACTCGGGATCGTCGTCGATGAAATACCAACTCGTGGACGTCGATCAAGGCACTCCGGTGGCCAGCGGGCTCATCGAGCGAATCGGCGGGCCGCAGGCGCACGCGTTACATCAATCCGGCGGGCAGGAAAGGGCGTTCGACGGCGAGATCGCCGACCACGGAGCCGCATTGCGCATCATGCAGGAATTGTTCGCGGAGTCCGGCCGGCCACTGCGGGGTTCGGCCCTGGCCGCCGTGGGGCACCGTGTGGTGCACGGTGGTTCGCTGTTCGGGGACCCGGTTCTCATCGACGACCTGGTGCTGCAGCAGATCCGGGAGCTGTCGTCGCTCGCGCCGTTGCACAACCCGGCGAATGCCACCGGTATCGAACAGGCGATGACCGCGTTCCCCGGCATACCTCAGGTTGCCGTGTTCGACACCGCCTTCTTCCGCACCCTGCCGCCGGCCGCCTACACCTACGCGATCGACCGTGACGTCGCCGCGGCGCATCAGATCCGCCGGTACGGATTTCATGGCACGTCCCACCAGTTCGTGTCCGGGCGGGTGGCCACGGTCCTCGGCCGAGACCTGGGTGATTTCAATCAGATCGTGCTGCATCTGGGCAACGGCGCGTCCGTGTCGGCGATCCGCGGGGGAGTGGCCGTCGAGACGTCGATGGGCCTGACTCCGCTGGAGGGCCTGGTGATGGGAACCCGCAGCGGCGACGTCGACCCGGGGGTGCTGTTGCATCTGCTTCGGGCCGGTGGGCTGCACGTCGACGAACTCGACACGCTGCTGAATCGGCGGTCCGGACTCGCGGGCCTTTCCGGCGTTAGTGATTTCCGGGATCTGGCCACCCTGGTCGACGGTGGGGATGAGCACGCCGCGTTGGCCATGGCCGTGTACTGCCATCGCGTGCGCAAGTACATCGGCGCCTACCTGGCGGTGCTGGGCGGCACGGACGTCATCGCCTTCACTGCAGGCGTCGGTGAGAACGCGCCGGCGGTCCGCGCCGGCATCCTGGACGGGCTGGCCGGCCTGGGCATAGCGATCGACCCGGAGCGCAACGCGGTGCGGTCCGCCGAGCCGCGGATCATCTCCCCCGACGGAGCTCCGGTCACGGTCATGGTGGTCCCGACCAACGAGGAACTGGCCATTGCCAGGGCGGCCGCATCCCTGGTCGCCGCGCTGAACCCGAGCGACTGAGCGCTTGCGCGAAGAGCCAGGATCAAGCACCGATTGAGCATCGTAGTGAGGTACGAGCGAGGAGCGGAGCGAGGTTGCGATGAGCGCTCGCGCGAAGAGCCAGGAATAGACACCGAGTACCGTCGGAAAACGTGCGAACCACACCACCGGATGACCTTCCCACCACCCTCGGTCGACTACGCGCCTCCGGGCACCGGCTCCGCGGTGTCAAGGCCGAAATACGGGCCAACCTGCTCAGCGCCCTGCGTGCCGGGCGGGACCCCTGGACGGGAATCGTCGGCTTCGGCTCGACGGTGCTCCCACAATTCGAACGTGCCCTGATCGCCGGGCACGACATCGTGCTGCTGGGTGAACGCGGCCAGGGCAAGACCCGGCTGCTGCGCAGCCTGACGAATCTGCTCGACGAGTGGACGCCGGTGATCGCCGGTTCGGAACTGGGCGAGCACCCCTACGAACCGATCGCGCCGGAGTCCATCCGACGGGCTGCGGAGCTCGGCGACGACCTGCCGGTGACGTGGAAGCACCGCGCCGAGCGGTACACCGAGAAGCTGGCCACCCCGGACACCGCGGTCGCGGACCTGATCGGGGACGTCGACCCGGTGAAGGTCGCGCAGGGCCGCTCGCTGGGCGACCCGGAGACCATCCATTTCGGGCTGGTGCCGCGGGCGCACCGCGGCATCGTCGCCATCAATGAGCTGCCCGACCTGGCCGAACGCATCCAGGTGGCGCTGTTGAACGTGATGGAGGAACGCGACATCCAGGTCCGCGGCTACACCCTGCGACTTCCGCTGGACGTACTGCTGGTGGCGTCGGCCAATCCCGAGGACTACACGAACCGGGGCCGAATCATCACACCGCTGAAAGATCGGTTCGGTGCCGAGGTGCGCACGCACTACCCGTTGCGGCTGGAGGATGAGGTGGCGCTCGTCGACCAGGAGGCCCAGTTGGTCGCCGACGTACCAAATCATCTGCTGGAAATCATCGCGCGGTTCACCCGGCTGCTGCGCGAGTCGACGGCCGTGGATCAGGGTTCCGGTGTCTCCGCCCGTTTCTCCATCGCCGCCGCCGAAACCGTTGCCGCTGCGGCGCTTCGCCGGTCGGCGCTGACCGCCGAGGTGAAGGCCGCCGCCCGACCGATCGACCTGCAGTCGGTGCTGTCCGTGCTGCGCGGCAAGCTGGAATTCGCCACCGGCGAGGAGGGTCGCGAAGAGGAGATCCTGGAGCACCTGTTGCGCCGGGCCACCGCGGAAACCGCGAGGGCGCGACTTCGCGGCGTCGACCTCACCCCGCTGGCGGAGGCCGTCACCCGGCACCCGCTACGGACCGGCGACCGGATTCCGGCCATCGACGTGGTGAAGGCGCTGCCCAATGTGGCCGTGCTGACCGTGGTCGCCCAGCGACTCGGCGCCGCCGGCACCGAGGACCCCGGACCCATGGCGTCCGCCGCCGAGCTGGCCCTGGAGCTGCTGTTCCTGAACCGCAAACTGGCCAAGCAGCCCAGCGACGACGGTGACACGGTGAGCTATGGCTGATGCGGGTTTCAGCAACCAGCGCGGCCGGCCGCCCGGCAGTTTCTCCTACGGTCCGTATGTCGACGGCCCCGACCCGCTCGCCCCGCCGGTCGATCTGCGGGCGGCCCTGGATCGGATCGGCCGGGACGTGATGGAGGGCAGCTCGCCGCAACAGGCCTTGCGGGAGCTGATCCGACAGGGGCTGGCCAATCGTCGTGGTCTGGACGAGTTGGCCCGCAAGGTCTGGCAACGTCGGCGCGAGCTGCAACGGGACAACCGCCTGGACGGCACCCTGCAGGAGGTGCGGGAGCTTCTTGAGAAGGCGTTGCAACAGGAACGACAAGCGTTGGCCAGGCAGCAGGGGGAGGACGCGCGGTTCCACGAGATGGAACTGGACACCCTGCCCGGCGACACCGGTGGCGCGGTGCGCGAACTGGGTAAGTACGACTGGCAGTCCAGTGACGCACGGGAAACGTTCCAACAGATCCAGGATCTACTGGGTCGGGAAATGCTCGATCAGCGCTTTGCCGGAATGAAACAGGCGTTGCAGCAGGCCACCCCGGAAGACACCGAGCGCATTCGCCGAATGCTCGACGACCTCAACGCCCTGCTCCAGGCGCACGCCGACGGTGCCGACACGGCCCGCCAGTTCGACGATTTCATGGACAAGCACGGCGAGTTCTTCCCCGAGCGGCCGCGCAGCGTCGAGGAATTGATCGATCTGCTCGCCGCCAGATCCGCGGCGGCGCAGCGGATGTTGCAGTCGATGACCGCCGAGCAGCGGGCCGAGCTGGCCGAGCTGTCCCAGCAGGCCTTCGGCGACCCGCGCCTGGCCCAATCGTTGTCGCAGCTGGACGCCCAACTGCGGAGCCTGCGCCCCGGTGAGGACTGGTCGGGATCGGGCCGGTTCAACGGCGACTCCCCGATGGGGCTCGGCGAGGGCACCAGGGCGCTGGAGGAACTCGGGCGTCTGGACGCGTTGTCCGAGCAGCTGTCGCAGAGTTACCCCGGTGCCCGGCTGGACGACATCGACCTCGGCGCCCTGGCGCAGGAGTTGGGTGAACAAGCCAGGATGGACGTCGGTGAGCTGGCCCAGCTGGAGCGGGAACTGCGCGATCGGGGCGTCTTCGACCGGGCCGACGACGGCTCGCTGCGGCTGTCACCCAAAGCCCTGCGGCGGCTGGGCGAATCGGCCCTGCGTGATGTCGCCGATCAGATCTCCGCCCGGCAGGGGGAAAGGGAGACGCGCAGATCCGGTGCCGCCGGCGAACCGACCGGCTCCACCAGGTCCTGGGCGTTCGGTGACACCCAGGCCTGGAGTGTGCCCCGGACCCTGTTGAACGCGCAGTTGCGGCGGGCGGCCGGCGACGGGAACCTGCTGGACGTCAGCGATGTCGAGGTGATCGAGACCGAACAGCGCACCCGGGCCGTCGTCGCGCTCTGCGTCGACACCTCGTGGTCGATGGTTCAGGACGGCCGCTGGGTACCGATGAAGCGTACGGCACTAGCGCTGCACCAGCTGATTTCGACCAGATTCCGCGGAGATGCCCTACAGCTGATTACTTTTGGCCGGCAGGCTGAAAAGGTCGAACTCGGGGAGCTGATCGGGCTGGAAGGGACCTACGTCAAGGGCACCAACCTGCACCACGCGCTGATGCTGGCCGGCCAACACCTGCGTTCCCAACCGGATGCGATGCCGGTGGTCCTGGTCGTCACCGACGGTGAGCCCACCGCGCACCTGGAACCACCCGAGCGTCCCGGTGATCAACCCGAGTTCACCTTCTCGTATCCGCCGGATCCCCGCACGGTCCGCGCGACAATCGGCGAATTGGACAAGCTGTCGGCTCGGCGCGCCGCGATCACTTTCTTCATCCTGGGGGACGATCCGCGGCTGGCCTCCTTCATGGACTCGCTGGCCCGTCGCTGCGGCGGGCGGGTCGTCGCCCCCGACCTGGACGGCCTCGGCGCCGAGGTGGTGGCCGACTACCTGCGGACCCGGCGTTAGCGCCGCCCGATCGTCCTGCCGCTGACGGTCGGCAGCTATTCCAGTCGTGCCGGGAAGCCTCCGGTGGCCACCGGCGACCACCGCAGCGGACTCAGTCGGAGCAGGCATTTGCCCTGCACCACCATCGCGTGGCGGTACTCGTCCCAGTCGGGATGCTCGCCGGCGACGCTGCGAAAGTATTCGACCAGCGGTTCCACGGCCTCGGGCAGGTCCAGGACCTCGGCGCTGCAATCGATGTGCACCCACGCGCCGCCGAAATCATCGGACAGGACCAGCACTGACGCCCGACCGACGTTGCGGACGTTGTGCGCCTTCGCCCGCTCCGGGTAGGTCGCGATCACGATGCGGCCCGCGGTGTCGACACCGCCGGTGACGGGCGAACTCTGCACCCCACCGTCCGAACGCCAGGTGGTGACGACCATGTGATGCCGCGGTCGGACGAAGTCGAGTAACGCATCCCGGTCGACCGGGGTGTTGGTGGCGATGGTGTGGCCCACGTCGACTCAGCCCTGCGGGGTTTCCACGGGCGCGGCGTCGTCGGGCGACACCGACACCGCGGCGACCGATACCGCCTCGGCGACCGCATCGGCGATCGGGTGACGCCCGGACACCAGGTCGAGGGACAAGCCGGTGGTGCGCGGCTCGTCGAGCACGGCGACCAATACGGCGGCCACGTCTTCGCGCGGCACCGAACCACGGCCGACCCTTGTCGACAAGGTCACGTGTCCGCTGCCGGAGGCATCGGTGAGGGCACCCGGGCGAACCACCGTCCAATCCAGGTCGCGGCTGCGAAGGTCGTCGTCGGCGGCTTTCTTGGCTGTGATGTACGCCGCGAAGACCGGATCGTGCTCCGGCTGCGCGCCGGCGTCGGCGCTGATGGCCGACACCAGGACGTAACGCCGAATACCGGCCAGAATCGCAGCATCGGCGAGCAGGGCGGCCGCGGCCCGATCCACCGTGTCCTTGCGTTCCGCAGAGCTCCCCGGGCCGGCCCCGGCCGCGAACACCACCGCGTCCGCACCGCCCAGCTCCGCGGAAAGGGCGGCCGCGGTGGTGTTCTCCAGGTCGATCACCACCGGGTGGGCGCCGGCCGCGATCACATCCGCCTCCTGCGCCGGATCCCGGATCAATCCGACCGCGTGGTCCCCACGCTCGGCCAACAGCCGTTCGACGTGCAGAGCAATCTTTCCGTGGCCACCTGCAATGACAACCTTCATCACCCCACGGTACTCACCGCCAGGACAGGGGACGCACCGCCCGCGGATAGGGCGTCACCGCCCTTGGAGCGCATTCAGGTCGCCTACCATCGGGGAGTGGCACCCAGAAAAGAACGCGACGTGATGAAGCGACCGTCGCCCAGGCTCGACCGTGCCATCGCCATGGTGATCTGGGTCATCAGCGGTCTGATGTTCGGGCTGGCCCTCGGCTTGCTCACCAACCACGGGTTCATCTGCGTGGGGATCGGGCTGGTCGCGGGGGGGCTGGCGGCGATCTTCCGCACCAGGCCGCCTCAGACGATCGAAGAGGACTGACCCCGGCCCCGGCCCAGGCGTAGCGTCGAGGCCGTCATCACCCCTTCGACGAGAGGAATGTTCATCATGGCCACGGCCACCTGGAACGGCACCGTCATCGCGCAGAGCGACACCACCGAAGTGGTGGAAGGCAACCACTACTTTCCCCTCCCGTCGGTGAACCCGGCGTATCTGAAGGCGTCCGACACCCACACCGTGTGTCCCTGGAAGGGCACGGCGTCGTACTACACGCTGGACGTCGACGGACAGCAGAATCCGGATGCCGGGTGGTTCTATCCGGAGCCGAAGGACGCAGCCGCGCAGATCAAGGACCATGTCGCCTTCTGGCGCGGAGTCGTCGTCACCGCATAGAACGGTCACCTGCCGGGAGCCATGCTCGCGATCAAGTGAGCGCCAGGGCTACTTTCAGACCGTCAGACACCGCCCGCATGGTCCTGACCGCCAACGCACCCAGGGGTCGGGTCAACTCATCTCCGTACAACTGGACCAGGTCATCGCACAGGACGTAGCCGACCAGCGGATCGTCGTGGCCGAGCGCTACCACGGTAGGAATGCGTGCGTTCTTGTCGGTAGTGGTGATCCGAGCAGCCAGCATCGTGTCCAGGTTGCGGTTGCGGACGTTATTACTGACCACCAGCCATGGCTTGAGGCCGTGGCCTAAGTCAATCGAGAACACCTGCCCCCTCGACCCTGACGTCACAGCGCGGCAGTGCGGTTCAGGTGCCGTCGCCGAGCCTCACGAACTTCGGCCTGTTCATCCGCCGGTGCCGCAGCCGCCAGCTGTGCGTACCCCTGCTGCAGCGCCGACTCCCTCAATGCCTCGGCGCCGGCGCGCAGCAGCGCCCGCAACAACCCGGCATCCGACTGAACCGACCGAAGATCGAGATCGTGCCCCGCGGCCCAATTCACCAACGCGCCGTGCTCCGGGGTTCCCTCCGTCTGAAAACGAAACACCGTCGATTGATCGATCGGCTCCAATGTGACGGACAAGCGCTTCAGGGTCATGCACCACAACGTACACCACGTGCCGCATCACGTGTGTGCGATGTGGTGCAGCCGAGAGTACGGTCGGCAATTACCTCGCCGGCCACCTACCGGCGATCAGCTGCCCGCCTCAGCCCATGACCGGCACACCGGCCAGCGCCGTGGCCAGTTCCTCGTCGGACAGGCCGGAGTCGATCATGGCGCCGGTGAGGTACGCGTCGTATGCGGCCAGATCCAACAGGCCGTGCCCGCACAGGGCGGTGACGATCACCTTCTCGTCGCCGGATGCTTTACACGCCAACGCTTCACGAATGGTTGCGGCCAGGGCGTGGGTGGGTTCGGGTGCTGGCACGATGCCCTCCGTCCTGGTGAACTGCAGGGCCGCGGCGAAACATTCCGTTTGCTCGATCGAGATGGCTTCCATCAGACCGAGCTCGTAGATGTGGGAGATCAGCGGCGCCATCCCGTGGTACCGCAGACCCCCGGCGTGAATCGGGTCCGGCACGAAGTCGTGTCCCAGGGTGTGCATCTTCATCAGCGGGGTGAATCCGGCGGTGTCGCCGAAGTCGTAACGGTATTCACCGCGGGTCAACGACGGGCACGACGCCGGTTCCACGGCCCGGATCACCGGCGACTGGCGACCGGCCAACTTCTCCCGCAGGAACGGGAAGGCCAGCCCGCCGAAGTTGGAACCGCCGCCGGTGCAGCCGACGACCAGGTCGGCGCCGCTCTCGCCGGCTTTGGCCAGCTGTAGCAGCGCTTCCTCGCCGATGATGGTCTGGTGCAGCAGGACGTGGTTGAGCACGGATCCCAGGGCGTACTTGGTGTCGTCGGCCCCCGCCGCCTTCTCGACCGCTTCGGAGATCGCGATGCCCAGCGAGCCCGGGTGGTCGGCCGGGAAGGCTCGTCCGGCACTGGTCAACTGCGACGGTGAGCGGTGCACGCGGCCGCCGAACGTCTCGATCAGCGTGCGCCGGTAGGGCTTCGAGTCGTACGACGCGCCCACCTGCCACACCTCGCACTCCACGTCGAACAGGGAGCAGGCGAAGGCCAGGGCGGCGCCCCACTGGCCCGCACCCGTTTCGGTGGTCAGCTTCTTCACGCCGGCCTTGGCGTTGTAGTAAACCTGCGGCACAGCGGTGTTCGGCTTGTGGGAACCGGCCGGCGAACCGCCTTCGTACTTGTAGTAGATGCGCGCCGGGGTCCCGAGCGCCTTCTCCAGGCGGTGCGCCCGATAGAGCGGCGAGGGGCGCCACAGCCGATAGATGTCCTGGACCTCTTCGGGGATGTCGATGTAACTCTCGGTGGAAACCTCCTGCAGGATCAGGTCCATCGGGAACAGGGGAGCCAGATCGTCCGGCCCGACCGGCTCGTGGGTGCCCGGGTGCAGCGGCGGCGGCGGCGGAGACGGCAGGTCAGGAATGACGTTGTACCAGCGGGTCGGCATCTCCGACTCGTCGAGCAGAAACTTGTGCTGCAGCGGCGCCATGGCCTCTCCTCGTCGAGTTCCCTTACATCTGTTGGTGTCCGTGAAGGCTAGCCGAGCAGGGGCGTGATTCGCAGCAGCAGTCCCGGGCGCATCCCGCGTCAGCCGGGCCCCTTCGCGCACCGGAGGTCATGCGCGTGCGACGTCCCTGATCACGGCTATCGCCTCCCACACCGCGACGAAGCTCGTCGACAACGGCGACAGGCCGATCCTGATCGCGTCGGGCGTCCGGAAGTCGGGTAGTACACCCATCGAGACGAGCCGGGCACAGACGTCCCGGGCGTCCGGCCTGGTGATGCTGACGTGGGCTCCTCGGCGGTCGCTGTTGCGCGGCGAGCCGAGCCCGAAACCCAGTGGAAGCAACCATTGGTCGGCCAGCGCGATCACCATTTCGGTCAGCGCCACCCCCTTCGCCCTGATGGCGTCGATCCCCGCCTCGGCGATGACTTTCGTACCCTCCCGCACGGCGAGAATGCCGGGTACGGGCGGGGTTCCGGAGATCATCGATCTGATCCCGGCGGCCGGCAGGTACCCCTGCTCCATCTCGAAGGAGTCCCGCCGGCCGAGCCAACCCCAGATCGGCTGGTCCAGCCGGGCATGATGTGCCCGGTTGACGTAGCTGAACGCCGGAGCGCCCGGACCGGCCCCGACGAATTTGTAGGTGCAGCCGACGGCGAAATCGGCCTCCCAGTCGTCCAGCGCGACCGGAACGGCCCCGACGGAGTGGCACAGATCCCAGACGACGACGGCGCCGACGGCGTGGGCCGCCGCCGTGATCGCCCGGGCGTCGGCGAGATAACCGGAGTGGTAGGCGACATGGCTCAGGGTGAGCACCGCGGTGTCCTCGTCCAGAACCGCACGGACGTCCTCGACGCTGATCCCACCAGCGCGGGGACCACCAGCGCCGACGCGATCAGCGCCGACGCCATCAGCACCGGGCCCACCCGGGTCGGTACCGCTCAACCACACGGTCCGCAAACCCAGGTCCCGGGCCAGGGATTCCACCACATATCGGTTGGTCGGGAAATTGTCGCGGTCGCTCACGATCGTTCGCCGGCCGGGTCGCAGGTTGATCGCGGCGCGCAGCGCCTTGTAGAAGTTGACCGTGGTCGAATCGGCGATCACTGTCTGGCCGGGAGCAGCGCCGAGCGCGGCCGCCGCCAACTCGTCCCCGACCGCCTCCGGCAGTTCCATCCACCCTTCCGACCATCCGCGGATCAGCCGGCCGGCCCACTGCTCGCGGGCGAAGTCCGACCACGTCTCGGCGATCGAGCCCAACGGTCGACCGAGCGAGTTGCCGTCCAGATAGGCGATCACGTCGGGGGTCTGGGGCAGGTAGCGCCGCTGGAAATCGGCCAGCCCGTCGGCGGCGTCCAGGGCTTCGGCATCTGGCCGACCGCTTCTCTTGGTGTCGCGCCGGACACTCACGTCAGCGGTCGATCCCGATGCGCACAGCGTTCAGGCTACCCAGCTCGTGGCCGCCCCACTGGGGTCGACCGCCCCCCGCCCAGCGGCGGACATCGCCGATCCGCACTCGCAAGGTCACCTCCTGCGGCGGATCCTTGAGCAAGGGTGATCCTCGGGGTCGATGACACCGGTACCGTTGGACTGAAGATCGTTCAAGCCGGTGCCGGAGGAAAGTGTGAAGAGAGCGGTCGTTGCCGTCCTGGGTTGCCTGTTGTTGGTGATGGGCGTCGCCCTTCTGGTCCTGCCCGGCCCGGGGTTCCTGCTCATCGCGGGCGCCCTGGCGTTGCTGGCCACCCAGTTCGACTGGGCCAAGAGACCACTCGGATTCGCCCGCCGCCAGGCGCAGGCCGGTATCGACGAGGTGGCCGGCAGCAGGTGGCGCTCGTCCCTGGCCGTACTGAGCGCAGTCTTGCTGGTGGTCGTCGGCGTGCTGGACCTGACCGGGCTCGATGTTCCCTGGGTCAACGCGGTGTCGGCGGTGATGCTGATCCTGAGCGGGCTGTTCCTGATCGGGACGCTGGTCTACGCACTGCGCCGGTCGGCACCGTCCGCGGCGGCCCGGACGACGGTCAGGCCCCTTCCATGAGTGTCAGCCTGACCAAGGGTGGCAATGTCTCCCTCAGCAAAGCCGCTCCGAACCTGAAAGCGGTCACGGTCGCTCTGGGGTGGCAGGTGCGCGCCTCGACCGGTGCCGACTACGACCTCGACGCCAGTGCCCTGGCGTTGGGGGAGAACCACAAGATCCCCAGCGATTCGTACTTCGTGTTCTTCAATAACCTGCGCTCGCCGGACGGGTCCATCGAGCACCTCGGCGACAATCTGGTCGGCGGGGCCGGGGGCGACGACGAGCAGATCAACGTCGACCTGTCGGCGGTTCCGCCGAACATCTCCTCCATCGTCTTCGCCGTCTCGATCTACGAGGCCGACCAGCGTCGTCAGTCGTTCGGCCAGGTGCGCGGCGCCTTCATTCGTGTCGTGGACCGCACCACCGGATCCGAACTGGCCCGATACGACCTCACCGAAGAGGCGTCCACCGAGACCGCGATGGTCTTCGGGGAGCTGTACCGGTACAACGGCGAATGGAAGTTCCGGGCCATCGGCCAGGGATACGCCTCCGGTCTCCGTGGCATCGCCCTGGACTTCGGTGTGAACGTCTAGGTGTGAACGTAAAGGTGTGAACGTCTAATAGCAGACGGCGTCACCGGGCGCTTGTCACGACCAGAGATTGAGAGGCACGCCTTCGTGTCGACGTCAGCCGCGCCTGCCCATTCCGCCACCCGGATCTTCGCCGCTTCGGCGGTGATCTCCCTGGCGGCCATCGTCGTGGCCTACTTCTACGGCGGCTGGACCGCCGCCGGGGTGACCCTGATCCTGGGGATCCTGGAGATCACTCTGTCCTTCGACAATGCCGTGGTCAACGCCAAGGTGCTCGAACGGATGAGCGAACGGTGGCAGCAGATCTTCCTCACCATCGGCATCCTCATTGCCGTGTTCGGGATGCGGCTCGTATTCCCGCTGCTGGTGGTGGTCATCACCGCGAAGATGAGCCCGTCCGAGGCGGTCAGACTGGCCTTCGAGAAACTGCCGATCGAGAACCACGACAGCTACGCCTTCAAGCTCCACGAAGCGCACCCGCAGATCGCGGCGTTCGGCGGCATGTTCCTGCTGCTGTTGTTCCTGGATTGGACGTTCGAGGACCGGGACATCAAGTGGCTCGGTTGGCTGGAGCGACCGCTGGCCAAGATCGGCAAGCTCGACGCCCTTTCGGTCATCGTCGCGGGAACTCTGCTTTTCGTCATCGGCGAAACGATCGCCCCGGACCCGGGCAAGGTATTGGCGGCCGGTGTTCTCGGCATCGTCAGTTATCTCGCGGTGAACGGCCTGGGCGGACTCTTCGAGAATTACGAGGAGGGCCAGGAGGAAGCATTCGAACGAAAGGCGCACGGCGGGCCTACGCAGTTGGCCAAGGCGGCCGGCAAGGCCGGATTCTTTCTGTTCCTGTACCTCGAGGTGCTCGACGCCTCGTTCTCGTTCGACGGCGTCATCGGCGCTTTCGCCATCACTCCGGACCCGATCATCATCGCCCTCGGCCTGGGTCTGATCGGCGCGCTGTTCGTCCGGTCGCTGACCGTCTTCCTCGTTCGCAAGGGCACCCTGAACGACTACGTGTACCTGGAACACGGTGCCCACTGGGCGATCGGCGCGCTGGCCATCATCCTGCTGATCACCATCAAGTGGGAGGTCAACGAGGTGGTGACCGGCCTGGTGGGTCTGCTGCTGATCGCCGCCGCCTTCGTCTCCAGCGTGATGCGCAACAGGCGCGAGGGAACCCCGTCCGACGATTCTCCGCAGGCGGTGGAGGCCGGGGCCGGTCGGTGAATGTGCCTGAAGAACTGGGAGATCAGCTCAGTCCGGCGCGGGCCTCCACCTCCTCGGCCTGGCGGTTCCACTCCGATTTCCCGGCCCGCCAGCCCTCCTCGGTGGCACCGACCCGCCAATAGCCGGAGATCGACAGCCGCTCCCTCGGCACGCCCCGGTCGACCCGCAGCACTCGGCGGAGCTCCTTGACGAACCCGGCTTCCCCGTGGACGAAGGCGTCGACGGAGGCAGCCGGAAAATCGAGCGCTTCGGCGGCGGCGACCAGCGCCGCACCGACCGACCCGTCGCCGGGGTACACCCAGGCGACCTGGACGCCAACCGGGGACCGCACGGCGATCTGCGAGGACACGTCCTGCACCCCGATCAGAACCTGCCCGACGGCGGTCGCCGGCAGGGTGTCCAGCGCTGCGGCAATGGCCGGTAGGGCGCTCTCGTCACCGATGTAGAGGTAGAAGCCGGCGTCCGACGCCGGAGCGTATCCGCCGCCCGGACCGGTCAACAGGATCTCGTCGCCGGGCCGGGCGTTCGCCGCCCATGGACCGGCCACACCGGTGTCGCCGTGCACCACGAAGTCGACGGTGATCTCGCCGGAGCGCGCGTCGAAGGATCGAACCGTGTACGTGCGCACCACGGGCCAGTGGGCCACCGGCATCTGGGCACGGATGGTTTCCAGGTCGATCGGCCGGGGATAGTCGACTCCGGGGTGCAGGAACGAAAGCTTGACGTACGAGTCCGTGGCCGCCTTCGGCTGGTAGCGGCGCAGGTCCTGGCCGCCGAGCACCACGCGGGTCAGGGTCGGGCTGAGTTGCTCGGTGCGGACGACGGCGGCCGTCATGGGTGCTGGTCGGGTGCGTGCAGGTGCCTCGGTCATAGGGTCCCCTCTTCAGTTTGTTAGGGTTACCTTACCAAGCCGTCCGGGGTGGGCCCGTGTGTTGCCCCTCACGATCATCCGGAGCGGTGGAAGTCACCGACCAGACAGCGGCAGCCAGGCCAGCACGTCCGCGATGCGCGCGTCCCAGTAGTCCCAATTGTGTTCCCCGGGTCCGAAGTTCGTCGTCACCGGGATCCCGGCCCCGGCGGCGGTGTCGACGAAGAGCCGGTTCGAGCGGATCAGCCGGTCTTCGGTGCCGCAGCAGACGAACAGGCTCGGCAGTCGGGCGGGATCCGCCCCGGCCAGCAGCGCGAGCAGATCGAGGTCGGTGCCCGCCACCGGAGAATCACCGAAGACGCGGCGCATGATGGCCGGCTTGTCGTGCCAGCGCTGCGGATCGGTGATGTCCAGGGAGCCGGACAGGCTGGCCGCGGCGGCGAAGCGCTCCGGTTGCCGCAGCGCCCACTTCGCGGCGCCGTAGCCGCCCATCGACAGGCCCGCGACGAACGTGTCCTCGCGACGGTCCGACAACCGGAAGAAGGCGGCCACGGTGTCGGGGAGTTCCTCGGTCAGGAAGGTCCAGTACCGGTTGCCGTGGACTTCGTCGGTGTAGAAGCTGCGATGCACCTGCGGCATGACGACAGCCAGTCCGAGCGGCGCGACATAGCGTTCGATCGACGTGCGTCGCAGCCAGGTGGTGTCGTCGTCGCTGAGCCCGTGCAACAGGTACAGCGTCGGATGACCGCCCGGTCGGGTCCGGCCCCCCATCCCGATCTGGCTCTCCGTCTGCTGCGGCAGGATCACCGTCATCGACGTGCTCAGGCCGAGTACGTCGGAGAAGAAGTCGCAGCGCAGGTGGGCCATGGGACTCCGCATCTTCGGGCGCTCGGGAGGTCGAGAGGTCGGGAGGGTGCCCCTACCAGACACGATGCACGGACGTTCCGGTGGGCGCCACTCCGTCCGGAATGCAGATCAGATGACGGACCGGTAGAACCTTAGGTGCGCGGCCGCCGCCGATGTCCAGGTGTGGCGGCCGGCCAGGATGCGGCCCGCCGCCCTGAGCGCCGGGTCCGGCGAGGTCAGCGCGCCGGTGATCCGTTCGGCCATCTGCACGGGAGTGTCGGCGAACACTGCGGCGCCGGAGAAGACCTCCCGCAGGACGGGCAGGTCGCGGACCACCAACGGCACGCCGGCGGCCAGGGCCTCCATGGCTGCCAGACCGAATCCTTCCTTCGTGGAGACGAAGCCGAACACCGACGCCCCGGCCACCAGGGCGGGCAGCGCGTCGTCGTCGACGTTCCCGAGGAAGGTGGGTTCCACGGCGAGTTCGGTGCAGCGGCGGTCGAACGCGTCCCGGTAGCTCCGATAGTCGAAGAGCGTCTCACCGCCTGCGATGACCAGGCGCAGATCAGGGCATTCCCGTCGAGCCATGGCGTAGGCCTCGAGCAGGTCGAGTGTCCCCTTCCGGGGTTCGATCCCCCCGACGGCGAGTAGGTATCGGCCGTGGCGAGCGACCATGGCCGAGCGGGCGGCCGCGGCCATCGGGTCGTCCGAGGCGGCCGCGGCGAACCGCGCGCTGTGCACGCCGTTCGGGATGACCGTCGGGTGCAGGCCCCAGCCCTGCCGCAGTTCCGTCGCCACCGATTCGGAGACGCAGATGTGGGCGTAGGGGTCGACGATGGCCCGCTCGTGGCAGGCGGCCAGTTCGGGAGTGGTGAATTGGTCCAGGTGGTGCACGGTGCGGATGCACCGTCCCACCGCGTTCGCGCTGATGCAGTCCTGGGCGTGCACGATGTCGTACCGGTCGGGGGAGAACGCCTGTCCGAGCACCCGGATGGAGCGCAGGATCCGGGCGCCGACGTCCTCGTCGTCGATCGTGGGAAAAGGCACCACCTCGACCTGCACCGCCGGGTCGACGCGTCGGAAGAATCCGTCGTCACCGGCCCGGCCCAACGTCCAGACGGTGACGTCCGCTCCGGTCACGGCCAGCGCCTCCGCCAGGGCCAGGGTGTGAACGACGCCGCCGCGTGGCTTGGTGGAGTAGGTCAGCAACGCGATGCGCAGGTGTGGGTTCGCCGTCACCGCAGCTGCTCCGCAGTGGCGTCCGGGTAGGCGTCGGGACGGCGTTCCGCCAGGTGGTGCAGTACCCGCCGGGCCCGGGAGATCTCGGCCTCCACGTCGATCTCGGCCACCGCCAGACCGCCTTTCGCCGAGGTGCGGGCCAGGATGTCGCCGCCGGGTCCGACCACCTTGGCCTGGCCGAGGAATCGCAGGTCGCCCATGATGCCGGTCTGGTTCGACGACACCAGCACGACCTGATTCTCGGCCGCCCGCGCGCAGTCGTACAGGTCGAACAGCCGCGATTGGCGGTCCTGGGGGAGGCGGGCGGCGCGATCGGTGACGCTCGCCGGCCAGGCGGAAAGGCAGCACAGGATGTGGGCGCCGTCCAGGGCCAGGGACCTGGCCGCTTCCGGAAAGGTCTTGTCGTAATCGATCAGCAGACCGATTCGCCCGACCGGGGTCTGGAAGGCCGCGAAGGTATCGCCCGCGGCGTAGGCGAGTGATTCGCCGGCCGGTTGGTGCACCTTGCGGTGGTGCCCGAGGACTCCGTCGCCGGAAAGGCAGACGGCCGCGTTGTACCGCCGTCCCACATCCAGTTCGGTGTAGCCCACACACACCACCATGTCCCCGGCCAACGCTGCGATGTGTGCGAGCTCAGGAGATCCGGCGGCCAGCGCCGGAGGCAGCGCTTCGGTGTCCGGATGACGCAGGTCGCCGAGGTACCCGCCGAGGGCCGCGTCCGGCAGGACCAGCAGGGCGACACCGGCCCGCCGTGCGTCGTCGATGATGCCCTCGATCTTGACCAGCGAGCGGCCCACGTCGCGGCCGAAGTGGCCGGCCACCGCGGCCAACCTGGTGGGCCCGCTGCTCACCGACATGCGGTCACAGTAAGGCGTGCTCCCGCAGGTCGCCCTGGCTACGTTCGGACTCGTCCCCCGGTCGTGACGCGGAACCCGTCGAGGCCTGCCGGAGAATCCGGTCGGCCAGGAATTCGGCGTCCCGAGCCACCCCGGCGAATCGGCCGGAACCCCAGGTGTGCAGCCACGGCAGCCCGAGGAAGTAGAGACCGTCGACGCCGGTGACGCCGCGGATGTGCCGCGGATGTCCCTGGCCGTCGAAGACGCCCACCTCGATCCATCGATAGTCGGCGCGGTACCCGATACTCCATATGACCGAGGTGATCCCGGCGGCGGCCAGGTCCAACTCGGTGCGTTCGGCCTCCGGAGCCCAGACCGGGACGTAACGACGCTCCGCCGGGGCATCGATGTCGTGCTGCTCGATGTATTTGTCGATGGCGTCCTTGATGCCTTCACTCACCCGGTCGGCGGCGTCCAGTGAGGACCGCAGTGTCGGGGCGAACACCATCTGCTCGCCGCGGACGTCCAACAGTCGGCCGTAGAGTTCCATCCCGTCCCGGGCGAAGGCCCGTAGGTCGATGTCGCGGCCTCCGTCCCGCCCGGTCACGTAGTGGTTCGTCTTGTCGCGGGTGGCCGCGCCGGCCGGGTGTTCGCCGACCGGGCGATCGCAATGGCCCATGTCGTGCAGCCAGGCCACGCAGTCGCGGCCCCGGTAGAACCGGGCCACCCGGGGGGCGCCGCCAACGGCGAGGACCACGCGGCGACCCTCCAGGTGCAGGTCTTCGGCGATCTGCGCCCCCGACTGACCGGAGCCGACCACCAGGACCGCACCGTCGGGCAGGTCGCCCGAGTTCCGGTACTCCGAGGAGTGGAGCTGCCGGATCCGCTCCGGGAGCCGTTGTGCGGAAACAGGTATGACCGGCAGGTGATAGCCGCCCGTGGCGACGACCACCTGGTCGGCCGTCATCTCCAGCCGCGGCTCACCCGGTTGTCGCCCGACGCTCAGCGCAAAACCCCGGCCGGCATCACCGTGCCGCAAGGCCAGGACCTGATGGCCCTGGCGAACCGGCGCGGCGAACGTGTCGGCGTAGCGGCGGACGAAGTCGTGCACCACATCCCTGGTCATGAAACCGTCGGGATCGTCGCCCTGGTAGGCGTATCCGGGTAATCGGCACTGCCAGTTCGGGGTCACCAACGTGAAATTGTCCCAGCGGCCCGCCCGCCATTCGTGTGCGACGGTGGATCGTTCCAGCACGACATGGTCGATGCCGTTCCGCGCCAGGTGCCAGCTGATCGACAAGCCGGCCTGCCCCCCGCCGATCACCACCACCGCATGATGCTCGGCCGCGACGTCGCTAGGCATCGAGCGTCACCGGCGCATCGGCGTAGGTCAGCGGGCGGCGATCCCGTAGGTGGAACATGGACCTCCGAGCGGTGGCCAGCAGTTGCGCCACATCGACCTCGGCCACCGCCATCCCGGCGTCGATCCCGGTGTCCGCCAACACGTCTCCGCCCGGGTCCACCACCTTCGCGCCGGCCACGAACCGCAGGGATCCGAAGGTGCCCGACTGGTTGGCCGATACCCAGACCACCTGGTTCTCCAGGGCCCTGGCCCGGTCGAACAAGTCGAACCGCCGCTTCCAGCGGTCGTCGGCGAGATCGGGGGACGTTGCGGTCCTGGCCGCCGGCCAAGCGGACAGGCACGCGATGATCTCGGCACCGTCCAGGGCCAACGCCCGAGCGGCCTCGGGGAAGGCCTTGTCGTAGCAGATCAGCATGCCCATCCGGCCGATCGGCGTGTCGAAGGCGTCGAAGGAATCGCCCGCGGCGTAGGACATGTTCTCGCCCAACGGTTGGTGTACTTTGCGGTGGACCCCCAGGATGCCGTCGCCGGTGAGGGCGACGGCCGTGTTGTAGCGCGACGGGCCCGGCTCGTCCCGGATCCCTTTCGTCGCACCGTCTTCGCACATTCCCAGGCAGAGGACCAGATCCCCGGCGATAGCCCGAACCCGGGCCAATTCCGGCCCGTCGAGGGCCAGGGCGGGTGGCAGCGCGCTGATGCTCGCCGCCCACTGATCCGGGTCTCGTTCCCCCGCCCCGCCCAGGCTCGACAGGTAACCGCCGAGGGTGGCCTCGGGCAGCACCAGGAGCTGCGCCCCGGCCGCCCTGGCCTGGTCCACCAGCCGTTCGATGGTCCGGAAGGCCTGTTCGAGGTCCCGACCGAAGTTGGCCGCCGCGGCCGCCACCCTGATGGCGCTCATGCCCCATCACGGCTTTTCGCGCACGCGCCCATCGCCATTACTCGTTGTTCGTCCACTCAGGCCATCCCCAATCCGGTGACGTCGCTGTCGATCGCGGGGGTGATCTGGCCGTCCGGCCAGCGCAACTGAACACCGGGGGTGCCCGTCAGCTCACCGCACCGAGAAGTGGTCGCCGGTCCGGCATCCGCGATCGACCCGGCCGGCGATGTGGTCATCACCATGCTGAAGCCCGGGAAACAGGTGAACCAGTCGCCGGTCGAGACACCCTGCGGCATCGGCACCCGGCTGACATCGATGATCGCCCCACAGCCGGCCGCCTCGGACAACATGCCGGTCGTTCCCGCCAACCCGGCCATACTCACGTCCTTGGCCCCGGACAGGTGGCTGCGCGCCACCAGCGACGCCATCCAGCGCAACTCCTGAGCCGACCGGTGCGAGGTCGAATCCCACTGCCGGCCGGTGTAACCGGGGCGCCAGCCGCCTCCGAGATCGGTGGACAGCCACAGGCTGTCGCCGATGGAGCCGCCCCCAGAGGCGACCGGGCGGTCGGTGCGCCCGAGGGCGGTGACGGCCAGCGAGGCGGGCACCGCGAGTTGGGTGTGGCCGCCGAGCACCGGAACGCCCCACGCCTGCGCGCCGCGCCGGATACCGTGCAGGATGCGCGTCGCGAAAGAAGCGTCCCTGGCGCCGATGGCATCGAGCAGGCCCACCGCTCGGGCGCCCATGGCCGACAGGTCGTTGACGTTGACCAGCACCGAGCACCAGCCGGCCCATTCCGGGTCGCGCTCGACCATCGACGGCAGGATGGCATCGCAGGCGGCGATCACGTCCGTGCCCGGCACCGGGGCGCCGTCGTCGCCGACGAAACCGTTGCCGCCCAATCCGTGTGAGCCCTGTCGTAGCGGGCCGAGCAGAGCAGACAACGGAGACTTGGTCGTCTGGGCCAGAGCTTGCATCCGGTTGATCGGCCAACGCATCCGCACGTGCGGCGCGCCGCCCAGTTCGGCATACCCGACCTTCACCCAACCGAGCCGGGTGAACAACGTTTCGTTGGCTGCCTGGACCGTGGCGTCGAATCTCAGCGCACCCTGCGCCTCAGCTCGGGCACAGGCCGCACGGATCAGCGCCGGTCCCACGCCATCCTGCCGGCGCGCGCCCGGAGCGACCACCAGGCGGCTGCCGGACCACCAACCGATGTCCCGTCCGTCGGTGTGGTCGGTGATCGGCGACAGTCGTACGCCCCCGATCACGGTGCCGGACCGGTCGGTGGCCACCAGCACGACTGTGCGCGGGTCGTCGTCCTTCTCGTCGTGGTCGTGGCCACTGAACAATGCCTGCTCGGTGACGAAGACATCTTCACGCAGGGCTTGGTACCGCCTGCGTTCAGCCGCATCCACGGCTTGATGGATCAGGTACCGGCGTTGCACCCTGGACACCGGCGGCGCACCGGTCAGAACCGAGACATCAAGCCCGGCATCACGTTCGATCTCGGTCAGTTGATCGGCCACCCGCCTCACGCTCCCGCGGCGGCCAGCACGCTGCAGGCGCCGCACGCCGCGCAACCGGCTCGTTGATCCGAACCCGACATGCCGGCCTCGGACAACAGTCGGGCCACCCGTCGACTCACGTCCAGGAGCGCCTCGTTGGTCGGTGCGGTGGCGCCCTGTCCAGCGGCCAGAGTCCCGGCCAGCGGCCGGAAGGGAACCACGAAGGGGTACACCCCCATCTCGATGAGTTCGGCTGCCCCGGCCACCATCTCGTCGGGATCCTCGCCCAGGCCCACCAACAGGTACGTCGAAACCTGGTTGCGTCCGAACACCCGGACGGATTCCGCCCAGGCCGCCCGGTATTCCGACATCGGAACCGTGGCCTTCCCCGGCATCCACCGCTTCCGAACGCCGTCGTCCATCGATTCCACGTGAATGCCGATCGAGGCGGCCCCCGCCTCGAACAATTCGGTGATGGTGTGCAGGTCAGCGGGCGGCTCGCACTGCACCTGGATCGGCAGGTCGGGAACGGCTTCTCGGACGGCCTTGACACATCGGGCGAGGTGCCGTGCTCCCCGATCCCGTCCGTTGGAGGTCCCGGTCGTCATCACCATCTGCTTCACCCCGTCCAGCCTCACAGCGGCCTCGGCCACCTCGGCCAGCTGGGCCGGTGATTTCACGGCGATGGTGTTGCCCGCGGTCAGTGAGTCCTCGATCGCGCAGAACTTGCACCGCTGGTCCTCCGCATAGCGAATGCAGGTCTGTACCACCGTGGTGGCCAGAACGTTCGCCGAATGCAGCCGGGCGATCTTCTCGTAGGAAACCCCGTCCGTCGTCGTCATGTCGTAGAACCGCGGGCGCGCGACCGGTTCGACCGTCATGCCGATGTCCGCGCCGTCCAGCAGGAGGCGACCATCACGAACCAGGTACGGGCTGTTCACGTTGGTGGGGATGGCCGATCCTTCACCGTTGATCAGGAAGTGGCCATCGTCGCTCGGCCCGGCTCCGCCCTTGCGGGACACCGGGGCGTCGAAACGAAGGCCGCGTAGGGCCAGATCCACCCGGGTCGACACGATGCTCATCGCGGCGCGCCGCTAGACCATGAACGTGGAGTTGATGACGGAACCCTTGCGCGCGTAATGGATGAGGGCGTCCTGCACGTCCAGCGGGTGGCACGGAATGACGCCTTCGATGAGGTCCTCCTCGCGCAGCCCGTGCAAGGACAAGCCGAAACGGCAGCAGAACACCGTGCCGCCCTCCTTGATGAAGGTGGCCAACGAGTCGTTGATGTTCTGCTCACCGGGGAACGCCGAGTCGCCGCTGGTCGGGAATCCGCGGGTGGCGATGCAGTTCATCGAGCCGGGCCCGTAGAAGTAGAGCACCGACTCGTAGCCCTTTCGGAGCGCCCGGGTGGCCTGGAGGATCGCCACGAAGGACACCGACGATTCGTGGGCGATGCCGTGGACCAGGGTCAGATACGACTCGCCCGGTTCGGCCTGATAGTCGGGAAAGATTTTCGTCGAGCCGTAGATGTTGCTGCCCTTGGGAAGTGAGGGATGCGGAATTTCACTCAGCGACGTGGCGATGTTGGCCGCGATGGTGTCGTCGATGTCGGACATGTTTTCTCCCGGTGCGCGGTGGGTGGGTGGAGCGGAGTGGAGCATCTGGGGCGACGCGGCGCCGTCGGCGCGATCGTCCCGGGGGCTTTCAGCGGTAGAGCGTGCTGAAGTTCTGGTGGAGCATCATGCGGGCGAGTTCGCCGTCGCCGACCGCGGCCTTCAGCCGTGCGAGTTCGCCGGCATGGTCACCCCACGGTTCGTCGCTGGCGAAAAGGACTCGGTCCTGGCCGATTCCGCGCTTCTCGATCTCGGCGGCGAGCCACCGCGGGGCGAACCCGATGGCCCAACTGGTATCGGAGTAGACCTGCTTACCGGCCTCGATCCAGTCGAAGAACAAGCTGTTGATCAGCTTGATGTGACCGCTCATCCCCCCACCGAGGTGCACCAGGTGGATCTTGACATCGTCCCCGTATCTGTCGACCAGGAGGGCGATCTGGTCGATGTCGGAAGCGGCGCCGGGCGAGGTGTGGACATGAACCACGAGAGCGTGCTCCCGGGCCGTGGCGAAGATGGCGTCCAGGGGCGCCGCGCACGTCGGGTCGGATGGGCTGCCGCCCAACAGAAAGCTGGTCTTCAGGGCGACCACCCCCGGCTCTCCGGCCAGCGCGAGCGCGTCCGCGGTGAGGTGCGCATCCTGCGCTCGTGGGGAAACCCAGAGGCCACAACGTATCCGGTCGGTCGCCGCGGCGGCGTCGAGCGCGAGGTGATTCAAGCCGAAAGACACCTGCGCTATCGGTACACCGTAATTCGGTAGCACCACCGCTCGTTCGGTGCCCTCGGCATCAAGATCGGCAATCAGTTCGGCGACGGACTGCCTTGCCGTAATGTCCGGATGGACCGGCGGCCCGCCGTAGAATGGGTAGGTCGGGAGCACACCGATGTGCCGGTGGGCGTCGAGTGCGCTACTGACCATGAACACAATTCAAGTCGCCGGTTGTGTCGATTTGGTCAGATCTGGAACAACTCGACATTGCCGATATCCTCCCGCATTTCCGGAATGTGTCGACCAGTGCGTGTCGTCGGCGTGTCTGTCGTGGGGACCGGCGGGCCGGATCGCCGCGGTGGACGGGGCGCCCGGTCCCGAATGCGCTGATCTAGGATGAGGCCATGCCAGGAGATGACGTGCGGCGATCGCCGTTGGACGGGAGAGATGCCACCGCGACGGGCCGCCCGCAGCGACGTGGATTCAGCCGGCCCGGGCGGACCAAGATCGAACGGAACCAGGATCTGCCGGTGGAACGCCAGATTCGCGCACTGCTGAAGAATCCGACCCCGTCGCCGGCTGAGCAGAACCGGCTCTGTGAGCTGACCCGTACCAAGAGTTATCGGGCCGCGGTGGCGGTGGCCAAACGGATGATGGTTCCGGCGGGGCAGGCGTCACCCCCAGCGGTCGGTTAGGAGCCCCGGGTGAACCTTCGACGCGTCCAGATCGGCTGCGACTTCGTGTACCGGGCCGAGATCGACACCCCCACCGTGTTCCAGGTCGCGCCACTGGTCGACGGAATCTCCAACGAGGAGTTCACCTTCCGTCCATGGCGGGAGTCGCACGAATATCGCGACCTGTACGGCAATCGCTGTCTCCGGGTGGTGCTTCCGGCGGGGCATTCGCATTTCACCTATCGGGCCGAGGTGGATGTTCCGGACCGGACCGAGGATTTCGACGAGGCGGTTCCGCAGATGGCGCCGCAGGATCTTCCCGACGACGTACTCGTTTACACCATGCCGAGCCGCTACTGCCTACCCGACATGCTGGGCAACGAGGCCTGGGCCCGGTTTTCCGAAACGCCGCCGGGATACGGCCGGGTACAGGCGATCTGCGATCACGTCAACAACCACCTACAGTTCGCTTACGGCAGCAGTTATCCGACGTCGACCGCCTGGGACGTCAATGCCTCCGGGTTTGGTGTCTGTCGGGATTTCACCCACCTGGCGATCTCGTTCTGCCGGGCGTTGAACATCCCGGCTCGCTATGTCTTCGGTTATCTGCCCGACATGGACGTGACCTCCGATGGGTCCCCCAACGACTTCGCCGCGTGGATGGAGGTGTGGCTCGGGGACCGGTGGTGGACCTTCGATCCGCGGAACAACCGGCGGCGCAAAGGCCGGATCCTGATCGGACGCGGCCGTGATGCCTCGGACGTCGCGATGGCAACGACCTTCGGGGGACCGCTGCTGGAGTCGATGACCGTCATCGCCCGGGAGATCACGGTCGGTGAGCCCACAGCCGAAAAGGCCGGGTGATCGATCCCGCCGACGGCCTCCGCATCGCCGCCCGGCTCGGGCTGGCCCCGCTGGATCGCGAGGGCGGCCGGTTTCGGCGCACCTACACCTCGGGCAGCGTGACCGCCATCTACTACTGCCTGGTCGCACCGGACTTCTCGGCGATGCACCGGATGCGAACCTCGGACGAGTTGTTCCTGTTCCACGCCGGTGCGCCGCTGAGGATGCTGACCCTGGACGAGCGAGCCGCAGCTGATGCGGGTCCGGGGCGGTCGGACGATCCCGGGCGCGAGGAAGTGCTCGGCCCCGACCCACTGTCCGGGCATGCGCCGCAACTGCTGGTGCCGGCCGGAGTGTGGCAGGGGGCGTCTTCCACGGTGCGTGGAGCCTGGTCTCCACCGTGGTGGTGCCGGGATTCCGTTGGTCCGACTTCGAACTCGGTGATCGCCGCGGGTTGGCCTCCGTTTTTCCCCGCTGGGCCGATCGGATCGCCGCGCTCACCCGCTGACGCTGCGGGCGTGCTGACGCTGCGGGTCCGCTCCGAGGGCGTGCTGACCTGCTGAGCGGAGGCTGTGCCGACCCGCGGGGATGAACGTGGCCCTTTTGGTACGGGTGTGACAGGAGAAGCCTTTTTCATCCCCGCCGGGCAAGTCGATCCCCGCCGCGCACCTTGGGGCCCGCCGGCCAAGGGTTGATCCCCGCCGGGGACCTTGGGCCCCGCCGGGCAGGTCGATCCACTACGTTGGTGTGCGGCGCGGGGCGCCGGGCGATGTCCGGCTGAGAAGCACCCGTGGAACCTGCCAAGGTAGTGCTTGCGAAGGGAACGCCTGTGTCTGATTCATCTGTGACCGAAACGACCGCGCCGAACGGGGCGGACGTGGAAACCGTTGTCGACGCGGTCCGCTCGCGGTCCCCCCTGGTCCACTGCATCACCAACACCGTGGTCGCCAACTTCACCGCGAATGTGCTGTTGGCCGCGGGTGCGGCGCCGGCCATGGTGGACGCACCCGAAGAGGCGGGCCTTCTGGCGTCGGTGGCCGGGGCCCTGCTGATCAACCTGGGCACCGTCACCAGCGCCCAGGCTGACGGAATGCGGGTGGCGATCGCCGGTGCACAAGCTGCCGGTGTCCCGTGGGTGCTCGATCCGGTGGCGATCGGGGCGCTGCCCATGCGGACCGGGTTGGCCCGGGAATTCGCTGCGCTGCACCCGGCCGTCATCCGTGGCAACGCCTCCGAGATCGGTGCCCTGGCCGGCGGTGCCGGCGGTCGGGGGGTCGACTCGACGGCGACCCCCGACGACCTCGCTTCGGTGGCCGGTGAGGTTGCGAAACAGTTCGGCACGGTGGTCGCCATGAGCGGGCCGGTCGATCTGATCACCGACGGCACGCGCACCGTGCGGGTGGCCTCCGGCAGTCCGATGCTCACCAGGGTGACGGGTGTGGGGTGCGCTCTGGGTGCGGTGATCGGCGCGTGCGTCGCGGTGGCCGACGACCGGGTCCTGGCGGCGGCGGCCGCGACGGCGTGGATCTGTGTCGCCGGCGAGCGCGCATCAGAAGCCGGCTCCGGGGCCGGCACGTTCGCGACGGCGTTCGTCGACGGGGTGGATGTGTTGTCGGCCAAGGAGATCGGCCTCCGCTCCAGACTGCGCAGCGGGTGAGGGTCGACCCGGCGGTCTACCTGGTGACCGACACCGCACTGTGCGGTGGGCCGGCCGGCGTCGTCGACACCGTCCGACGGGCCGTGGCCGGCGGGGTCACCGCCGTTCAAGTGCGAGATCCGTTGGCCACGACCAGAGATCTGGCCGCGTTGTCGGCGGCTGTGCTGGATGCACTCGCCGGCAGCCGCGTCCCGTTGATCGTCAACGACAGGGTGGATGTGGCACTGGCGGTCGGCGCCGACGGCGTGCACGTCGGGCAGCGTGATCTCGACCCGGTCGCCGCCCGCCGGCTGATCGGTCCGGCCTTGCACCTGGGCCTGTCCATCTCCACCATGCCGGAACTACAGGCCGCTCTCGACCTGCCCGCGGGCACCGTCGACCTGTTCGGTGTCGGCCCGGTCCGGGAAACCCCGTCCAAGACCGACGCCGCGCCGGCCCTCGGGTTCGCCGGTCTGACCCGGATCTGCACGGCCAGCACCGTCCCGTGCGTGGCGATCGGCGGCATCGGGGTGACTGACGCCGCGGCTGTGAAAGGCAGCGGAGCTCTTGGCCTGGCGGTGATCTCGGCCATCTGTGGCCGTGAGGACCCGCAGGCGGCCGCCCGGGCACTGGTCACCGCCTGGCGGACGGTGTGAACCGGCGGCCCGGGCACCCGCCGGTGGTGCTGACCATCGCCGGCTCCGATCCGAGCGGCGGAGCGGGCATCCAGGCCGACCTCAAGACCTTCAGCGCACTGGGCGGTTACGGGTGCGCTGTGATCACGGCCCTGACCGCGCAGAACACCACCGGTGTCAGCGGCGTTCTCCCGATCCCGGCGGCGTTCGTGTCCGATCAGCTGGCCACCCTGTTCGCGGATGTGGCGGTGGACGCGGTCAAGATCGGGATGGTCGCGGACGGCGAGATCGCACACGTGGTCGCCGATGCTCTGCGCACCCACCGCCCACGGTTCGTCGTACTCGATCCGGTGATGGTGGCCACCTCGGGTGACCGGTTGCTCTCACCGCACGCGGAGCAGGTCCTGAGTCGGGAATTGCTGCCGCTGGCCGACCTGCTGACCCCGAATCTGGATGAGGCGGCCGCGCTGCTGGGTACCGCTCGGGCGGGCAGCGCCGACCAGGCCCGGCAGCAGGCCCGCGAGCTTCTGGGGTCGGGTGCGGCCCGGGTGTTGGTGAAGGGCGGACATTTGGACGACGACGAGTCGGCGACCGACTTCCTGGCCGATGGGGATGGTGATGGGGACGGAATAGTGCACGACCTGAGCGCTCCACGCATCGACACCGTGAACACCCACGGCACCGGATGCACACTGTCCTCCGCCATTGCGGTGCTGCGCCCCGGCGCGCCGGATTGGCTGACCGCGATCCGCGGTGCGAAGACCTACCTCACGACGGCCATTGCCGGGGCCGACCGGCTGCAGATCGGCGGCACCGGCACCATGACCGGCCGGTACACCGGTCACGGGCCGGTGCACCATTTCAGCGAGATCTGGCCCCCGTGATCCCGCGCTGATCAACTTCCACCGCGCTCCCCAACGGATTGACTCCGGTCCCACCAGTCCCATACCGACCACGTTCATGAGCGCCGTCGAAGTTGATCAGCGCGGACGGGGTCGAAGTTGATCAGCGCGGGCGGCGCGGGGATGCGGGCGGATCGGACGGGGCGGGGCTCACCGGCTGGCATCATCTCCGGGTGTGAGCGCAACCCTGATGGCCCGCGGTCTGGCGGCCGCGCACGGCGACAAGACCCTGTTCTCAGGGCTGGATCTCGTGGTGGCGCCGGGTGATGTGGTCGGCCTGGTCGGCGTGAACGGAGCGGGCAAGTCGACGCTGCTCCGGTTGCTGGCCGGCCTGCAGGACCCGGAGAGCGGTCAGATCAACCTCAGTCCGCCGGACGCGACGGTCGGTTACCTGCCCCAGGAAGTGGAACGCGAAGACGGCGAAACGGTCGACGCCCACCTGGCTCGTCGCACAGGTGTCGCTTCGGCGACGCTCGCGTTGGACCGTGCGACCAGCGCATTGGCCGACGGTGACGCGCCTGGTGCGGACGACGCGTACGCGGTGGCGCTGGAGCGCTGGCTGGGTCTGGGCGGCGCCGACCTGGAAGAACGAGCCGCCGCGACCCTCGCCGACCTGGGTCTCGCGGTGGATCCGGCCATGCCCATGACGGGTCTGTCCGGTGGTCAGGCGGCGCGCGTCGGGCTGGCCGCCCTGCTGCTGTCGCGGTTCGACGTATTGCTGCTGGACGAGCCGACCAACGACCTTGACCTGGACGGACTGGAGCGGCTGGAAAGGTTCGTCGCCGGTCAACGGGTCGGCGTGGTGCTCGTTTCGCATGACCGTGAGTTCCTGGCCCGTTGCGTGACGACGGTCGTCGAACTCGACCTGGCGCAGCAGAGCGTCGGGGTCTTCCGCGGGGGGTACGACGCGTACCTGGCCGAGCGCGAGGTCGGCCGGCGTCACGCCCGGGACGCGTTCGAGGAATATGCGGACCGCAGGGCCGGGCTGCAGGAGCGCGGTCGCATGCAGCGGGCCTGGATGGACGCCGGCGTGCGGAAGGCGGCGAGCCGGAAAAAGGACAATGACAAGCTGGGTCGTAACTTTCGGGTCGAGCAGACCGAGAAGCAGGCGGCAAAGACACGGCAGACGGAGAGATTGCTCGAACGCCTGCCGGAGGTGGCGGAGCCCCGCAAGGAATGGGAGCTGCACTATTCCATCCAGGCCGCTCCCCGGTCGGGCAGCGTGGTGGCCGTCGCCCGGCGGGGCGGTTTCACCCTGGGCCCGGTGGACCTGCAAGTGGACATCGGGGACCGGATCGGCGTGACCGGTCCCAACGGCGGGGGCAAGTCGACGCTGCTTGCTACGTTGCTGGGCCGGGTGGACCTTGCCGAAGGAGCGGCCGGCGTCGGTTCAGGTGTGTCGGTGGGCGAGGTCGACCAGGCGCGAGGGCTGCTGGCCGGACCGGCCGACCTGCTCCGGACGTTCGGCGACCTGGTGCCCGACTGGCGGGAGTCGGATGTTCGCACGCTGCTGGCCAAGTTCGGGCTGAAGTCCGAGCATGTGCGCAGAACCGCGAGGTCGTTGTCGCCGGGTGAGCGGACCAGGGCCGCCCTGGCTCTGCTACAGGCCCGCGGGGTGAACCTGCTGGTGTTGGACGAGCCCACCAATCACCTCGACCTGCCCGCCATCGAGCAACTCGAAGCGGCGCTGGCCGAATACACCGGAACACTGCTCTTGGTGACCCACGATCGGCGGATGCTGCAGACCGTCCAGCTGAATCGTCGTTGGCAGGTCGACGCAGGTGTAGTGCGGGAAATCTGAGCCGCCGGCCCACCGAGAGCTACGCATCAGCAAAAGTGTGACGCTGCGGCGCGTCTGGTGGCGGAGGATAGGGGATTTGAACCCCTGAGGGCGGTTAACCCAACACGCATTCCAAGCGTGCGCCATAGGCCACTAGGCGAATCCTCCGACCGGGACTATACCGGGCGTCCGGCTTTGCTGCCGACCATCTGGCGCCCTCGCGGACCCAGGGGCGGCGGCCGCGCTCGCGGAGAGCCCGCCGGCGAAATGGCGACGGATACTCCTTGGACTCGCCCGGCGAGCCGGTTCCATGCGCCACGGCCGCCGGGAGCCGTTCGTTGCTGTCGCTTGAAATGCGGCCGTCGTCCGGTTTCGTCGTCAGTAAGAGCCTTTTCCAACCCCTGATTTCCTCCGCAGCAGACCACGGTATCGGCGGCCTTTGATCGCGACGCGGACGCTACGAATGGCCTCGATTCACAGGGCATACCCAGGAAGTGGCCGCTCCCTCACCGGTGAACGTGGTGGTGTGAAACGTCGCGAGCGACAATCGATCTCAGTCCCTTGGCGTGGTCGAACGTCCCCCCCCTCTCATCGATGAAGACGGAAATCCGAACGTTTCCGGTCTCGTAGATCACTCTCCGAAACCAGGTAACTACACAAATGAAGAACCTTCTCGAACGAGGTAGCTCTGTTGCATAATTCCTGGCGTGTCCGGGGCTACTATGGGGGAGGGTCTTGAGGCATCATGATGTCCGTACAGGCGTCGGGAATCGCCGAGCAGTTGATGGGGAGGCCGGGTTTGACCCAAATCAGGGTGCACGAGTTGGCGTCTGAGTTGAATGTCAGCACGCATCAAGTTCAGTCGTTTCTGGAAGACCTGGGTAAGAAGGTTCGCGGTCCGTCAACCGTGATCGGCGTTTCGGCCGCGGCCAAGGTGCGTGGGCGGTTCCGGCTGGCGAAGTCGGTTTCCGAGACTGGGTCCGACCGAAATGTGGCCGCGATCACGATGTCGATGGATGACACCGCATCGACCGGTGCCGAACCGGCCGCCCCGACGCCCTTGACCGGGCCCGCAAAGGGCGGGTCGGCGCCCACGATCGCCGGCCCGAAGGCGTCTGCTACTCAGTCGCTGTTCCTCCCGCCGGTCGCCCCGACGTCCCCGGCGCCGCTCGCCCGGTCCACCGGCGCGTTTGCCAATCCCTTCGCCCTCCCTTCCGCGCTGTCGTCGGATCGACCGGCGCCCCGCACGCCGACCAGCCCCCCGCCGCCGCGTGCTGTGGTCAACCGGGTCGGTCCGCTCCCGGCCGTGTCGCCGGCTGCCGCCGAGCCTGAGCCGAATTACGACGGCATGTGGCAGCGGCGCGGCTTCAGTCGGGCCGACCAGCAGGAGTGGATGGCCGGGGGCATGCGCGCAGGCGAGGCGGAGCTGGCCGACCGCTCCCGATCTGCGGGCATCGCACCGGCGGAGTTGTCGAACAAGTTGTCCGGCCGCACTGCGCTGCAACGCCTGCGGGACGGCGAGGCCAGCACCTCGGTGTGGGCTCGAATTCGGGAAGCCGAGCAACAGCCGCGACGGGCCGGGACCAAACTCACCGGTCGGTTTCAGCTGAGCTGACTCCTGGGCGCCGACCCTGCCACGGCGTTGACGTGGCCGGCCGGATTCCCGGCGGCTAGACTGTGCGACGGACCCCCGCGGCGTCCATCTCATTAACCCCCCCAGGGCCGGAAGGCAGCAAGGGTCCGTGAGCTCTGGCGGGTGCGGGGGTCCCCTTCTATGTCCGCGGCCGTCGGCAGCTCGTCGATGGTGGCTCATCGAGGCTGTCGTCCGCACCACGTACTCTCGGGCCGTGGCATTGGCTCTGTATCGCAAGTACCGCCCGGCAACCTTTGCCCAGGTGGTCGGTCAGGAGCACGTCACGCAGCCGCTCCGGACGGCGTTGGCGGCCGGCCGGATCAATCACGCTTACCTGTTCTCCGGCCCCCGAGGGTGCGGAAAGACGTCGTCGGCCCGGATTCTGGCCCGCTCGTTGAACTGTGTCCAGGGTCCGACGCCCGACCCCTGCGGGGTGTGTCCATCCTGCGTTGCGCTGGCTCCGGAGGGATCCGGATCTTTGGATGTCGTCGAATTGGACGCGGCCAGTCACGGCGGCGTCGACGACACCAGGGAGTTGCGTGATCGGGCCTTCTACATGCCGGCCGAGTCGCGGTACCGGGTTTTCATCATCGACGAAGCGCACATGGTCACCCCCCAGGGGTTCAATGCCCTGTTGAAGATCGTCGAAGAGCCACCTGAGCACCTGGTGTTCGTCTTCGCGACCACGGAGCCCGACAAGGTACTGACCACCATTCGATCGCGCACCCACCATTACCCGTTCCGGCTGATTCCGCCGGCCACCCTCCGGGCCCTGCTCGAGCGGCTGTGCGCCGAGGAGGGCGTCACCGTGGAGCCCGCGGTGTTCCCACTGGTGATCCAGGCCGGTGGTGGCTCGGCGCGTGATTCGCTGTCGGTTCTGGACCAGCTGCTGGCCGGTGCCGGTCGGGACGGTGTGACGTATCGGCATGCGGTGGCCCTGCTCGGGGTCACCGATGCTGCCCTGCTCGACGAGATCGTCGACGCGCTCGCGGCCGGTGACGGCCCGTCCGTCTTCGGGGTGGTCGACAAGGTGGTCGAGGCGGGTCACGACCCGCGCCGGTTCGCCGCGGATCTGTTGCAGCGCCTCCGAGATCTGGTCATCCTGGGCGCGGTACCCGACGCCGCCGGCAAAGGTTTGATCGATGCCCCCGGCGACCAATTGGCGCTGATGACGATCCAGGCGGAAAAGCTCGGCCGAGCGAGCGTGTCGAGGTTCGCGGAGCTGTTGCATACCGGCCTGATCGACATGCGGGGGACCACATCGCCTCGCTTGGTTCTGGAGTTGTTGTGCGCCCGCATGCTCCTGCCGGCTGCGTCCTCGGCCGATGGTGCGGTGCTGCAGCGGCTCGAACGCATGGAACGACGGATGTCGATCGCCGGCGAGGAGAGCGCCACGGGCGGGTCGAACCCGCCGGTCCGCCGGTCCGCCCAGGTCGCCGCCCAGCAGGGCACCCAAGGCACCTCACCGACCGCCGGCCCGACGAGCGCGACGCCCCGTGGACCCAAGTCGGGTCTGCCGCCGACCGACCGTGGCCCGGCGTCGACGGTCGAGGCCGGCGAGCGCCATGACGGCCACGAGCGATCGGCAGAAAGTGTTCCGCCCCAGCGTGTTGAGGGCCCGGAGCGTGCGGCGGCCCGGACGTCGGGGCCGCTGGTCCGCAGCCCTGCCGCTGCGGATCTCGGACTGCCTCCCCCGCCCAGGCTTTCCAGCTCCCGTGCGCGCGCATCGAACCCCGAACCGGGCGGCCGGGCCGGTGAGAACGAGCAGACCGTTGGGCGGCCGGAAATCGGACTCCAGCGTTCGGCGGCGGCGATCGAGGTGACGGACGTCCGTCGAGTGTGGCCCGAGGTGCTGGCCGCGGTCCAGCGCCGTCGCCGCACCACCCAGATTCTCCTCGAGCCGGCCGTGGTGGTCTCGGTGTCCGGCGGCGCGCTGTATCTGACCATGCCGTCCCAGGGCATGGCTCGCCGGGTGGTCGAGCCGGCCAACGCCGATCTGCTCCGCGCGGCCCTGAAGGAGGTCCTGGGGGTGGACTGGGCGATCCGCTGCGATCCAGCGGACGCTCGCCCCCCAGGGCCGACGCCGAACCCTTCTCGGAGCGCGCCGCCGGCGAGCAGGCTGTCGGAGGCGGTCCCCCCGCCGGACGAGGAGGAGATCTTCGACGCAGAAGAGGAGGAGGCCGATCCGACTGCCGAGCGGGCGGCCGTGCGCGACCCGGAGGATGTGGCGATCGAGCTTCTGGCCACCCGGTTGGGGGCCCAGCAGCTCGACCCGTGACGGTCGCCGTCCGGTGCGGGTCGGGTGCTTCAGGTCTGCCGGAGGTGGGTGTCGAAGAAGTTCAGGATGCGGCGCTTGGCGTCCGCGGCCGCGTCATGGTTGTACCCGATCCCCGCGATCTTCAGCAGCGGGCTCAGAGGTGAAGCGCTGGTAAGCCGATTGATGAACCCGTGTCGGGCGTCGGGGTACTCCTTGACGTCGTGGGCCACCGCAGAATCCTTCAGGGCGGCTTCGAGCTTGCCTGCCGCTCCCGGCAGGCCTTTGTCCTTGCCGCCGAAGCTGGCCACGATCGGGCAGGGCGCCGCGAGGACCGCGTCGAGGTCTTTCGGCAGTTGACCGTAGTTGACAGCGGCGGCCTTCCAGCCCGGCCGGCCAGCCGTGACCAGGGCGAACCCGCCGCCCATGCAGTATCCGATGATGCCGACATCGCCGGTGCAGTCCCGGTGGGCGGCCAGGTCACTGCGAGCCTGGTCGATGAGGTCGTAGATCGGGCCGTGTTGCGCGGCCAGCTGCCGGAAGGCGCCCTGGACGCAGCGGATCGCGCCGCGACCCTGGTAGAGGTCTGGGACGACGGTGAGGTAACCGGCCGCGGCCAGCCAGTCGGCCTGTTCTTTCATGTCGTCGCCGAGGCCGAACAGATCGTGCACCATGACCACACCGGGCCAGGGGCCCGGACGATCGGAGACCGGAACCGGGACGGCGAGGTACTCGGCTGTCTCAGTCAATGTCGTCCGCACGGTTGCCGCCATGGTTGTCGCCGTGGTAGTCGCCATGGTGCGAACCTACGCTGAGGGCCACTAATGGCCGCGCACCACCCACTCGTCCAGGTGAGGCGCCTCAGCACCGATAGTCGTATCGTCGCCGTGCCCGGTGTGCACCACCGTTTCGGCCGGCAGCCCCAGCAGCCGGGATCTGATGGACTCGATGATGGTGGGAAAGTCGGAGAAGGAGCGGCCGGTCGCGCCCGGGCCGCCGTTGAAGAGGGTGTCACCGCTGAACAGGGCACCCACGGCAGGGAAGTAGACGCAGACCGCGCCGGGGGCGTGGCCAGGCGTGTGAATGACGGTGCCTTCGACGTCGCCCACTGCAATCCGCTGGCCGTCTTCGAGATCGGCGTCGGGCTGACGGTTCTCGTGCTGCATTCCCCACAGGTGTGCATCGGCGGGATGGAGCAGGATCGGAGCGCCGGTCAGCTCGGCCAGCTCCGGAGCCGCGTCGATGTGATCGTCATGGCCGTGGGTCGCGAGGATGGCGACCACATTCCGGTCACCGACGGCGGCGTGGATGGCGGCCGCGTCGTGCGCGGCGTCGATGACCAGGACCTGGTGGTCGTCACCGATCAACCAGACGTTGTTCTCGACCTCCCACGTCCCGCCGTCCAGCGAGAACGTGCCGGAGGTGACGACCTTGTCGATGCGCACAGCCACATGTCTCCTTCTGATCCACCGCCCCGGGATCGGGGTCGGTTGTGAAGAAGCTCAGGCCGATCAGCCTTCCAAGGATCTCCGAACCAAGAACCTACGCGTCGGGTACTTTCCGGACCACGTCGACCACCCTCCCATCAGCAGCCCGTCGTCGATTCCGTCAACTCCCGCGACGCCAATGTCGGGGCTTCTCAAGTTACTTTCACACCTCGCGCCGTGCTTGACAGATGGCGATGTGGTTGCGGTTGACCGACGAAGAGACCTCGGCGCTGCGCCGCTGTGCCCAACCATACCTATGTTTACATAGGTATATGGTTAGATCTATACTGGAGTGGTGAGTGAGTCACTCAACACCGCGTCGCTACGGCAGACCGCCGCCGAGTTGGTCCGGTTGCTCCCGGCCCTGAACCGGGCGCTGGATCGGCGTGCCGACCAGGAATTTCCGTTCCCTAAGCCGCCGGAGGGCCAGATGGCGATGCTCGCCCTGGTAAAGGAGCGCGAAGGGATCACCGTCCGGGAGGCGGCCGGGATGCTGCTGCTCAAACCGAACAATGCCAGCACCCTGGTCTCTGCGATGGTGGCGGCCGGCCTGCTGCGCAGGGAGCAGGATCCGAATGACCGGCGGATTGTGCACCTGCACGTCACGGCGGAGACCCACCTCCGGATCCGGGATGTGGACGAGTTGTACTGCAGCTATGTGATCGTCGGGCTCGACCTCCTCGACCCCGAGGAGCGTGCCGCTCTCACCCGGGCGCTGCCGGCACTGCGCTCGCTCGCCCGGAACGTCCACCCCACTATCCACTGACAGCGCTCGCCCCGCTCCGAGAAAGGAACTCCAGGTACGTACCATGCCCCATCCCTCGACGAGCACCGCGATGACATTCGCGGCCACCACTCCGAAGCGACAGACCCACCCGTGGCTGACGCTGGTCGCAGTGG
>CAXUHA010000016.1:0-14067 GCA_964250735.1 uncultured Nakamurella sp.
GTACCAGGTTGGTGCGGCGCAGACCGGGGGCTAGTGCGTTGACTCTTGCGCGGGAGCCCTCGGCGGTGAGCGCTTGGGCGGTGTGCAGGGTGACCGCGTTCAGCGCTGTCTTGGACGACCGGTACGCCGTTCCGCCGCCGTGGACGGCACGCCAGTCGAACTGCGGGTTATCGCTGGTACTCCAGCTCAGCGAGGCGGTGCCGCTGGAGACATTGACGATTCGCGGATGCGCGGAGCGGCGCAGCGCTGGGACGAACGCGGCCGTCACGGCCACAACGGCGAAGACGTTCGTCTCGTAGGCCCGACGAAAGTCATCAAGCTGCGCCTCGAACGCGTTGGCACCACCGGGGTTGATGCGCGCGTTGTTGACCAGCACATCGAGATCACGGACCGCGGCGGCAGCGTCTGCGACGGACTGCGCGTCGGTCACCTCGAGTATCAACGGCCGCGCCGCGTCGCCGAAGTCGGCGAGCGCGCGCATCGCCGCGTCGACGCGACCGGGGTCGCGTCCTGCGACATGGACGATCAACCCAGCCTCGAGCAGCTGGCGCGCCACGTCGGAACCAATGCCGCTCGTGGCGCCAGTAACTAGCGCGACGGATCCGGGTCCTGGTGCGGCTGCTGGTGACATGATGTCTGCTCCATTCTCCAACTCCAAGGGTGCGGCTCGTACCTGCCGCATATCAGGTGCCGGCATCGCGACCAGGACGTTTCTTGACGCTATGGGGAAACTGGCGGCTGTTTGTGAGCGGGGGTCGGGTTCGCGCCGTAGCGCAGGCCGTCGATGAGTATGCCGATCATCCGGTGTGCGCGCGAGGTGTCGTCGGTGCCCGCCGGGGGGATGCAGAGTTTGGCGACCGCGCTGAGCAGGTCGAGGGGGTCGACGCCGCCTCGGATAACCCCGGCAGCGGAGGCGGTGTCGAGCAGGGCCCGCAGCACGGGGCCGAGTTGCTGTTCGAAGTATGCGGGCAGGGCCTGGAATGCCGGGTCCCCGAAGTGCAGCGCGGCGGCGAGGCCGCGTTTGGTGACCACGAATGTCGCGTAGTGCCGGATCCACTGTGCGAGGGCCTCGTCGGGCTTGTGGGTGGCGGTGAGCTTCGGGGCTTGGGCTGCGCAGTCGTCCACCTCGCGTTGGAACACCGCGGTGATGAGATCCGAGCGCAGCGGAAAGTGCCGGTACAGCGTCGCAGTGCCCACGCCGGCGCGGGCTGCGATGGCGCGGACGCTCACGTCGACTCCGTGGGCCACGAACTCCTCTTCCGCGGCCGCGAGCAGCGCGTCACTGTTGCGCTGTGCGTCAGCTCGGGGCATTGGTGCCCTCCTGGCATAAACGGGACACCGTCCCGTATGATGGGCTAGTACCGGGACATTGTCCCATTTACACGACGGCATTGGTATCTGCGGGTGCCGGAAGGAGATCGCGATGCGCTACCGCACCCTGGGCCGCACCGGCATCCAGGCCAGCCCCTACGCCCTGGGCACCATGAACTTCGGCGCGATGAGCAACGCCGACCACGACGACTCGATCCGCATCATCCACACCGCGCTCGATGCCGGCATCAACCTCATCGACACCGCCGACGTGTACTCCCTCGGCGAGTCCGAGGTGATCGTCGGCCAGGCCCTGAAGGGCCGGCGCGAAGACGTGGTGCTCGCAACCAAGTTCGCCAACCCCATGGGCGAGGCCCCGAACCGCCGGGGCGCATCACGTCGGTGGATCATCGCCGCGGTCGAGGGTTCGCTGCGGCGGCTGCAGACCGACTACATCGACCTGTACCAGTACCACCGGCCCGACGCCGAGACCGACATGGAAGAAACACTGTCCGCGCTATCTGACCTGATGGGCAGCGGCAAGGTACGCGCGATAGGAACCTCGAAGCTGCCGGCCGCCGACATCGTCGAGGCGCAGTGGGTCGCCGAGCGCCGCGGTCTGCAGCGGTTCCGTTGCGAGCAGCCGAATTACTCGATCCTCAACCGCGGCATCGAACGTGACGTCCTGCCCGTCACCGAGCGGTACGGGATGGGCACCATCGTGTGGAGCCCGCTCGCGCAAGGGCTGCTCACCGGCCGCGTGCGCGAAGGCCAGCAGTCGGAGCTGACCCGCACCGGCGCCTACTACGCCCACCTGCGTGACGAACGCCGCATCGACGTCGTCGAGCAGCTCATCCCTCTCGCGGATCAAGCGGGGCTGTCGCTGACGCACCTGGCGATGGCTTTCGTGATCGCGCACCCTGGGGTGACCGCCGCCCTGCTCGGCCCGCGCACCATAGGCCAACTCCAAGACCTGCTCGGTGGCGCCGACGTCGTGCTGGACGATGAGACCCTCGACCGCATCGATGAGATCGTCCCGCCCGGCGCCGACATCGGCCAGCTTCAGATGGCCTACGACCCGCCCGCGATCACCACGCCGACCCTACGGCGGCGGCCCATCGACGAACGACCCGCCGCGTAGACGAACAGTTCCTTAGACGACGCCACGGGTGCCCGACAGGCATCGCTCGGTCCGCCAGCGGATCCGCCTGCGGGCATCGAGTCCTTGGCAGCTACGCGGGTCGGTGAGTGCGGGTCGGCAACGCCGAGAGGAATACCGCTGGTGCCCGGTGGTGAGTCCTTGACCGGTGGGCTGTGCGGTTTGTTCTTTGTCTGGTCAGAAGGTAGGTCTGCCGCTGGTGCTGCGCCGCGGTGCTGGGTGGCGTGCTCGTTTCCCCAGCTCATCAGCATCGGCAGTACTCGTGCGGTCGGCGAGTCGGGTTCGACGGTGTAGATGGTGAGTCGTTGATCGGGGTTGTTCGGTGCGGACACCACTTCGATACCGAAGGTGAGGTCACCGGCCTCGGGGTGGCGGATGTGCTTTGTGACCGATGCGTAGTCGCGGACGGCGTGGTCGTCCCACCACGCCGAGACGTCCGGGTCGGCGGCTCGCAGCTGGTCGATGAGACGGTGCAGTGTCCGGTCGTGGGGGCGTCGTCCGGCTTCCAGGCGCAGTGCCGCCACGGCGGCGCGGGCGAACACTTCCCAGTTGCGGATGCGTTCGCGAGCCAGAGTGTCCAGGAACAGGAACCGGGTGAACGACGTGCCTGTTTCGAGCTGACGCCCGAGCACTGCCGGCAGCAGGGCGTTGCGGGCCAGCACGTCGCCGCGGTGGCCGAGTAGCAGCACCGGGACGTGCTCGAGTTCGGTCATGATGCGCAGCAGGCCCGGGTCGGCGCGCTGCGGTGATTCGGCCACGTGGCCGCGACGGGGCGCGGCGGGTGCGGCCAGGTTGCGTAGGTGAGCTCGTTCGACGTCGTCAAGGCGGAGCGCACGGGCGAGCGCGTCGAGGATCTCGACCGAGACGTTCGCCTGGCGCCCTTGTTCGAGGCGGCTGTAGTAGTCGGCGCTGACCCCGGCCAGCACGGCGAGCTCCTCCTTACGCAGTCCCGGCACCCGGCGCGGTCCCGGGAACGGCCCGATGCCGGCTTGGGCGGGACTGAGCCGGTCGCGGCGACTGCGCAGGGATTCACCGAGCGCGGCGCGGTCATGGGGCACCGCTCCACGGTAGGTGAGATGGCGGCGCCGAACCTGGTCATGACGTACCCGGGTTGCACAGGCTCTGGCCGGCCCGCCCGCGCTCCCGTAGACCGAAGCCATGACATCTCCACTGACTCTTTCCGGACGTACCGCTCTCGTCACCGGCTCCACCAGCGGGATCGGGGAAGCCATCGCCGTCGCGCTCGCGGCGCAGGGCGCGCACGTTGTGCTCAGCGGCCGTGACACCGGCCGTGGGAACGCCGCGGTGGACAGAATCCACGCGGCCGGCGGCACGGCCGACTTCGTCGCCGCCGACCTGGCCGGCTCCTACGAAGAGCTGCGGGCCTTCGCCGCCCGGGCCGTCGAGGTCCTGGGTGGCCGGCTCGACGTGCTGGTGAACAACGCCGGTGTCTACCCATCTCCTGCGACCGTGGATCTCAGCGACGGCGAGCTCGACGCGATGCTCGCCGTGAACGTCCGCGCCCCGTACGTCCTGGCTGCCGCGCTGCTGCCCGCGATGGCCGACCGCGGCAGCGGCGTCGTCGTCAACATCGGATCCTGGATGGCGCAGGTCGGTTCGCCGTTCGGCGCGATGTACACCGCCACGAAGGCCGCCATCGAGCAGCTCACCAGGTCGTGGGCGGCCGAGTTCGGCCCCCGCGGGGTGCGGGTCAACACGGTCGCGCCGGGCGTCACCCTCACACCGGGCAACGCCGCGTTCCGTGCCGTCCTGGATCGGCTGACCGCGACGACACCGGCCGGCGCAGTGATCGACCCCAGTGATGTCGCGGACGCGGTCGTGTTCCTGGCCTCGGACGCGGCGGCCAGGATCCACGGGATCACGCTCTACGTCGATGGCGGCATCTCAGCCACCAAGCTCAGCTAACAGCGCCAGATATCGCTTCGCGGGGCGGGTCCGAGAAGCCGAGTCGGCGAAGGCTTGGATGCCGAGGATGATTCGGCGAAGCGCGGGCTGCACCGGCGTAGCTCGGTGACGAGCCGCTGGACCCGCCGGTCGGTCGGGTACTTGGCTGCCGTCATGCGTAGGTCGGCGACGAGCCCTTCCTGCTGCTCGGCGAGCTCGTGCGGGGTCTGGACCGCGATCGGGCCGGGACCGGCGAGGTTGCGCCAAATCCCGTTGCGTTCGATGCCGGTCCACCCGGACGCACCGCTGAGCGCGTCGTAGGCGTGGTTGGTGACCACGAGGTTCCACATGGCGTCGTAGACGGCCACCGGGTTTCCCGCAAGCCGATCCAGCAGGCGCTGCAGGCTGGGTGGGATCCGCTGCCTTGAGTCGTAAAGAGTCGCCATCTGATTAGCCCTTCTGGACCTCGGCGGTCATCACGATCGCGGAATTCATACCTATTGAGCTTTGAGCCAGTCACACGACGGGCTCAGCCTTCGATCAAGTGGTCAGGCGCCAGCTAGACCCAGCGTCATCCTCGCCCGCGGTTCAGTGCTCGCCGGCGGGCTCACCGCGGCCGTGGGTGGGTAGTCGGAATACGAGTGCGAACGTGATGGCCAGCGGGATCAGGGTCACCCAGGCGGTGATGGCCAGCGCGTGCGTGGGGAAATGTCCGGGTGTCAGGCGGGAGAGGAACACGGTTCCGAGCACGGCGACGCCGAGGGCGGCGGCGAGTTGTTCGATGGCGTTGAGGACGCCGGAGGCTGAGCCGATCTCTTGGATCGGGACTCTGGCCAGGATGATGTCGAACAGCTGGCTGAAGCTCAGGCTCGATCCGAGGCCGATGACGAGGAGGCTGGGGGCGAGTTCCCAGGACGTCAGCGAAGGCGTGTTGTGGGCGGTCAGTGCGAGGGCGGTGACTCCGATGGCGACGAGCGCGATGCCGATGTGGACCTGGTGGCGGCCGAGTCTGTCGCTCAGTCGAAGGGAGATGAGCATGGAGGCGATCATCCCGGCCATCATCGGCACGAGGGTGAGGCCGGCGTGGATGGGCGTGAAGTGTTCGCCGAGCTGGCAGAACAGCGACACGATCAGCAGCACGCCGGCGTAGGTGGCGAAGTAGGCGAGCACGACGGCCATGCCGCTCATGTAGGTGCGGTTGCGGAGCAGGCCGATTTCGATGAGCGGCGATTCGCGTCGGCGGCGTTCGTAGCCGACGAAGGCGGCCAGCAGCACCGCGCCGGCGGTGAGCATCACGAAGGTCCACGCCGGCCAGCCGTCCTCACGGCCCTGGATCAGCGGGTAGACGATGCCCACCATGGCCAGACCCACGAGGATCATTCCTGTGACGTCCAGGCGCACGCCGGGGTGGGAGGCGCCACGCGGGAGGGCCTTCAGGGCGGCGGCGAAGGCGATGGCGCCGACGGGCAGGTTGATCAGGAACACCAGCCGCCAGCCGGTGCCCCACAGGTCGGCGCTGATCAGCACGCCGGCCAGGATCGGGGCGATGATCGCGGACAGTCCCATCGTCGGGCCGAACGCCGCGAACACCTTCGGCATCTCCGCATCGGGAAACACCTCTTTCAGCATTCCGAAGCCCTGCGGAATCAGCAGCGCACCGAACGCCCCCTGCAACGCCCGGAACACGATCAGCAGGCCCGGAGACGGGGCCGCCGCGCAGGCCGCCGACATGAGCGTGAACCCGGCCGAGCCGATCAAGAACAGTCGCCGGCGACCGAAGATGTCACCCAGGCGCGCCCCGGTCACCAGCAGCACCGCGAAGGCGAGGGTGTAGGCGGCGATCAGCCACTGCAGCGTCGCGGTGCCCCCGCCCAGATCGTGCCGGATCGACGGCCCGGCCACGTTGACGATCGAGGAGTCCATCAGGTCCATCGCGTCGGCGCCGATCACGACCGCGAGCACGATCCACCGCAGCCGAGGCGGCATCGACCTGGCTTCAATCGACTTGGTCGAGGCTGGGGACTCGGTGGTATGCGCCGACGTTGTTTCTGTCATAGTCAGTAAACATACAGTATCTGTAACTATTTAGCAACTGAATGGTTTTAGGGTACGATGCGACGATGCCACAGCACGGGAGGTCGGCAACAAGATGCGCTCCGAACAAGCAACCGACAGCGCGGCCAGCCCGGTCGAGGCAGCGTTCGACGATCGGAACGACCCGGCCGGTGAGCAGGCTCTGCACGCCCAGGTCACCGACGAGATGGGTGAGACGATTGCCGAGGCAATGCGCCTCTCCCGCAAGGCCCAGCAGGAATGGCACCGTCGTCAGCATCCCGAAGAGGGGCTACGCGAGCGTAAAGGCCGCCTCACCCGCCAGCTCATCTCCGACGCCGCCACGGCATTGTTCGTCACCCGCGGCTTCGACCTCGTCCGGGTCGCTGAAGTCGCTGACCGCGTCGGAGTATCAGAAAAAACCGTCTACAACTACTTCCCGACCAAGGAGTCGATGGTCCTCGACGGCGCAGACGAGGATGTCAACGCCCTCGCCACCGCGCTGCGAGACCGGCCTGCGGGCGAGTCGATCAGCGCCGCGGTGGTGCGCTCGCTCAAGGCGGACATGGACCGCTATGACCAGGTCCCCGAGGCCCTCGTGCTGTTCGTGCCGATGTTCGCCCAGATGATCGAGGACGCCCCCACGTTGCGCGCGGCGTGGCTCGAACTTCACGACCGCCTGGCCCGGGTCGCCCGGGACGAGCTCGCCGCCGCCGCCGGGATCGACCCCCACGACCCCGAACCGATCGCCGCCGGACGAGCGTTGGCCAGCCTCCCCGAAATCGCGCTCCAATCCCGGGTCCGCCACACCCGATCGGGCCAGCGCGGCCCGGCGTTACGCGACGCCATCGTCGACGACCTGGAACGAGCCGCCCGCCTACTCGAAACCGGCCTCTGGTCCTTCAACCTGCCCCCCGACGCCAGCGCCACCGACCAAACCCAGCGGGCCACCCGCGCCGCCGAACGCGATCGCGCCCGGGTACTGAAAGCACTCCGCAAGGCCCGCGCGGCACGCGCGAAATCCAAGAAGCGGAGCATCACCCGGGCCAGCGACGTCGCCCGCGAGGCCAAACAAGTCGCCCAGCAGAGCAAGCACGTCGGCGACTTGCAGTGACTGCGAGCAGACGTCCGTCGTCTCTTAGTCATCAATGAACCACAACCTGTAGATCCAACCCGGAACGCGACACTTCCAACGCCGCGGTGAGCACCTGTTCGGCCAACGGAAGATACTGCCGGTCCTGCGGCGGTTCGCCTTTGCGCCAGCGGCCGCGCACCGCCGGCATCCAGCCCGGACTTCCCGGTCCGGGCGTTGTCCCACCGCACCGCGTACACATCGGTGCGCGCCGCGAACAGCGAGCCGTAGAAGGCCACCTTCGCCATGGCCGGCGAGTGAATGTCGACCCCGCCCGGCGGTCCATCGACGATTCCCGTCTGCGTAGGGCCCGGCGGCCGGGCCCGGGCAGAAGTCAACGGCAGCAACGTCAACAGCCGGGCGGTCTCTGCCTGCAACTCGGTGACCAGAGCCCGCAGCTCCCGCAACTCGCCGTCAAGCCCCGCGCCGGCACGGGCGGCCAGTGACACCGGAAAAGTTGACAAACCCCATTGTCCCGCACCTGGAGAACAGCTCCGGACCGTCATCCGTTCCGCGTCGAGCCGCCGACTTAGTCGATCGGCGTGAGCCGGGACCAGCCGGTGACCTGCCGGAAGCGGCGCGCTTCTCGCAAGTCGGCGGCGCCGGCAGCACGCCAGCCTCACACTGCAGCTTCCGTGGCAGCCAGGGCGGGAATTCCCGGCCCTTCAGGCCCTGCATCAGATTCACGCTGATCCCGCTGGCAGGCAGCTGTTCTCCGGTCGAGAAGTGCGGACAGATCCTGCGGCGCAGACGCTGTGACAGCGAAGTGAGAGTCATCGTCGCTCCGGGATACGACGATCCATCGCGTCCACCAAGAGGGCCATCGCGGGGATGCCGCGGTCGTAAACGCGGCTGTGTCGACTTGCGCGACGAGATCCTGCCAGGCGACTCCTCACTCGGCTCCACGACGTTGAAGTAACACCTCCACTCTCGATGCTGCGGTCGACAACGGAGACGGCCGATCGGCCCGATGCCGCGGCACGGGTCTGCTCCCAGGCCCGGCGCCAGGCCAGCGGCCGGAGCCCGGCGGAAGCCGGCAAAGAACCTCGGTCACCAGCCCCAGCAGGTCGGCTGGAAGTAGTGCGAATCCGTCACCCTGGCTGCGACGTGACCGATATGGTTGCCGTCGATCATTGCCCGGCGAAAGTGCAAACCGAGCCAGATTCGTGCATTCATGGTCTCCTGGTCCAGCAGGGCCGCAGAGTCGAAGTGCCGGTCCTTCGGAATGACGGTTGAGCTGACGTTGAGGTCGATCGACTTACTGCCGAACAGATGGCTCAGGGTGCCGGTGGCTGCGCCGGTGATGCAGGCATGCCCGCTCGCGTATTCCGGATAGGGCGGGGTGGTCACCAGGGGCGACCAACCTGGATCTGCTCTGGTGGCGGGATTGCCATCGGTGTCGGCCAACTGGATGGCGGTGATCGGGCGCCACGTGGCGTTATCGTATTTTGTTGCCCAGCAGGCAATCAAGGCATCGGCGGTGGCCGCACCCAACAAGGCGAACGCGCGTGCGCCGTGAACGATGTCGAGCCCGCGCCGGGTGACCTGGTCACGCATTGCGACCTGGAATTGGAGTACGGAGTTTGCATTCCAGAACAACGCCGTTTCGGTCTGCTCGTCCGATCTGGAAGACCCTACGCTTGCGCCGTAGGCCTTGGTCTCGGCGAATTCCTTGGCGTACGCCGCAGATTTCAGCCCGTTCGGACCCGGCAGCCGAATGTGTCGGACGTCCCGTAGCACCAGCGGTTCGGTGAAGCCGAGCCAGGGCACCAGCATCGGCGCCAGCGCCGGCGGTGTCGGACGCCAGACGCCCGGTCCGGGTGTCACCTGCAGAGTGCGGGCGGCGTTCCTGCCGTCGTTCTCCCGCAGGCGGATGATCGCCCATGCAGATGCTTCTCCGACGCGCTGACCACGGGCTTTACCGACAGTGTCCGGGACCGTGGCCAGATATGCCGCGTAGTCGGCATCGAGGGCCGGGATCGAGGCCGGGAAGTAGTGGCTCAACACCCGATGAGCCGCGCTTGCCGCAGCTACCTCCGATGATGCGTGAGCGGGCGCGCCACCGTGATAGGCGTACCGCCGGTATCCGCCTTCAATGGCGACCACTGCGTCGTACACGGCAATCGAGACAAAGCCGAAGTACAGACCGGACGACGGAATGGGAGTGGCATTCTCGGCAAAAATAGTGCGGACGGCGATCGTGTTCCATGTCGTGATCACGTCGGAAGTCGGCACGATGGCGGATTTGGCGGCCTGACTCGGCGTAGCCAGCACGACCTGCATCGTCCCGAACATGGTGAGGACAAGACCGAGAATGCAGCTGCGAAACAGACGGGACATCGAAGCCTCCGTGGAGATGATCAGATGTTCTTCAGTCCTCTTGCCGTGGCGTCAGTCCTTAACACGGAAAAGGGTCCTCGCTTGCCCAGCACCTGTCAATGATTCGGCGGGATTACCATCGTTTAGGTCTACCGGGCCGTCAATTTAGTAATTCAACCTAATAGAAACCTATGCTTGCCGGTCGCCACCTGCTGTGTGTTGCACGGCACCTTCGAATCCACCTCAAAGCGACCCGCGGCCATGCTGCCCAGCACAGGTCGAGTTCGCGGATCAGACCGCAGACATGACCGCGACCTTCCACCGGAACCCGCGCCTGTCGTTCACTCAGGTGCTGGACATGTGGCTGCAGGGCGCGACCGGATCGGAGAGAAGCAACTGGCGAGTTTGGCCACAGCCATGCGGTCACAGCAGCCCTGACCGCTCATCTCGGCTTCGACGCATCAGCAGATCGCCGGGAGCTGCACCAATCGGTCATGCGTTACCCGCCTTCGATTATGGCCGCCTCACGCCTGAACTAGGGGTCGGCGGAGTTGCCAGACATGCGTGAGGAAGGATGGTGAGGCGGTAGCTTGTGCCGATGAGTGAACAATTGGCCGCCAGGCCGTTACTGCCGCCGCTGATCTGCACTGCGTGCGGCGAGGAGTATGCAGTGGAGAGCCTGGTGTGGCGATGCACCTGTGGCGGCGTCTTGGACGTCGCCGACTTCGGCGCCCGAGCGGACCCCGCTCGACTTGAGGGCCGGGCGGCCACCCTGTGGCGGTATCAAGAGGCGCTGCCGCTGCCGTACGACCCAACGGTCAGCATGGGGGAGGGGATGTCGCCGCTGGTCGGATCGACGACGCTGGACCACGTCGAGGTCAAACTTGATTTTCTGATGCCGACGTTGTCGTTCAAAGACCGCGGAGCGGCGGTGCTGGCCACGTTGGCCAAGCGTCTGGGTGTCCGATCGGCGATCATCGACAGCAGCGGCAATGCCGGCACCGCGGCCGCCGCCTATTTCGGCCGGGCCGGCATCGCGTGCGAAGTGTTCGTGCCGGCATCCACCTCACCCGCCAAGCTCGCTCAGATGCGCGCCCACGGTGCGACTGTCCAGCTGGTGCCGGGCTCCAGGGCCGACACGTCGGCCGCGACCCTACAGGTTGCCGGTGAGCCCGGGGTGCTCTACGCCAGCCACATTTATCATCCGTACTTTCTGCACGGGGTGAAAACGTACGGGTATGAGATATGGGAACAGTGCGGCGGCAGGCTACCTGACAGCGTCGTGGTTCCGGTGGGCAACGGCACCCTCGTGCTGGGTTGCTTTCTCGCTTTCACCGAACTCGTCGAAGCGGGATTGGTCGATCGCCTGCCGGTGCTGGTCGCCGTGCAGGCCGCCGGCTGCTCACCCCTGGAAAAGGCTGTCGAACAAGATTCGGCCACCTCGGTGGTGATCGTTGACGAGCCCACCGTGGCGGAAGGCATCGCCATCACCGCCCCGCCCCGCGGCCAGCAGATACTGGCCGCGGTCCGGGCCACCGGGGGCACGATCGTCTCGGTCGACGACCAGCAAATTATGACCGCGCGCGCCGAACTGGCGGCGCATGGATTGTTCGTGGAGCCCACCTCGGCAGTGTGCTGGGCGGCCGTTCGAGCGGCCGCTGACGGCAGTTACGATGCGGCCCGGTCGACCTGGCGCGACGCGGCCCCGCACCTCAACGCCGGGCGAGTGGTGGTGCCGCTGTGCGGCGCCGGACTCAAGTCGCCGGGCGGCCTGTGAGGACATGCTTCGCCGTCGGGGAGCTACCCTTCGGCGCTCGCGTCGAATTGGACGACGTCGCCGCCACCCGTCAGTCGGCAGTGACACCGGAAAGCCGCGCAGCCAATGCCTGATCCAGTTGTTTCGGATCGGTCCGATCCGTTCCCCGGAATACATGTAATCACCACGGGCGGCAGTATCGACAAGGAATACACGGTCGCGGGGAACTTGGAGATCGGCCCGCCGATGGCACCGTTGATCCTTGCGCTGGCTCGACCGACGTTCACCGTCACAGTTGAAAGCGCCTGCGCAAAAGACAGTCTCGACATGGACGACCAGGATAGGGAAACGATCCGGCGAAGAGTTCAGGCGTGCCAGGCACGATACGTGCTCATCACGCACGGCACGGACTCGATGGTGCAGACGGCTCAGTATCTGCTGAGATGCCAGGACAAGGTCATCGTGGTGACCGGCTCGATGCAGCCTGCGCGCATGACTGACACCGACGCCCAGTTCAACGTGGGACTTGCCGTCGGCGCGCTGCAATGCCTGGACCCGGGTGTGTACGTGGCCATGAGCGGTCGCATCTTCCCCGCCGGCCGCGTCATCAAGGACCGGGCTGCCGGTCAATTCCTGTCACGCCCAGCCGACAGCTGAGCCGATGCAAGGCCTCGCGGCCTGTTTGCAGCGGACCCCGGAATTTGCTCGCCCGAGTGCCGTCAAGCGTCGTGCGCCCGCACCTTTTCCCCGGCGATCCAGACCCCGCGTACCTGTCGGGTGTCGGAAATGTTCCGAGTGGGATCGCCTGCCACAAGGACGAGGTCGGCCCGCTGCCCGGCTGCGATGCTTCCGCGGTCATGGAGGCCGAAAGTCCTTGCGGCCGCGGAAGTGGCACCGCGCAGGACTTCGACGGGCGACATGCCGGATTGGACCAGCCGTTCGCATTCCTCGTGCAGCGACTGCCCGTGGGGCGGCTGGAAGGGTGCGGTGGGGTCGTCGTTGGCGTCGGTGCCGACCAGAACGGTCATCCCGGCACGTCGGAAGGTCGCCACTGTGGATTGGGCGTGTGGATATGTCATCCGACTTGACGGCTTTACCAGGCCGATGATCCGCAGGAGGAGTTTGCCGCCGATCGCCTGACGGCCCCGTCCATCATGGACAGTGTGGGAATGATCGTCACCGCTCGGCGAACCAGGAGCGCCTCGACTTCCGCTGGGAGGTCGCTGGTCAAGCAGGCGTGGGTGACGATGTCGACGCCTGATCGCAGGGCCGTGAGCATGGTGTCGGCGCTGACGATATGGGCGATGGTCATCCGTCCGGCCGCGTGGGCGGCCGCGACCAGGGCGGAGACCCGCGCCGCGTCCAAGGCTTTTGTGCCAGGTATTCGCGGATCCTCGATCAGGATCTTGATGAAGTCCGATCCTTCGGCGACGCGCTCCGTGACGAATCGCTTGGCGTCGGCCGGATCGGAGACCGTCGACGACGTCGGGAAACCCATCTTTCGGACGAAAACCGAGTTGGGGGCGCTGGCCGGGTGACCGGCTGTGCGAAGGGCGGGAAGGCCGGGCTGATTCTTCAGGGCGGCGAGCGTTGCGAGATTCTTGCTGCCCATGTCGAGCATCGTGGTCACACCCCACGACGCGCCGGCTTCGAGGTGGGAAGTCTTGTCCACATGGACGTGGGTGTCGATGAGTCCGGGTAGTAGGGTGCCGCCGCGGCCGTGAAGGACGTCGATGGGGGCGATGCCTTCGAGCGAGTCGCCGGGGGCGATGATGCCGTTCTCGATGACGACGGTACTTGTCGCGGTCAGGTTCTCCCCGTCGAAGACACGGACATCGGTGATGGCCGATCGCCTCCCGCTCATCCGGCGACTTCTTGGATGCAGCATTCGAGCGCGAAGCCGAGCTGGCCGAGTTGGAAACCTGCTGCGGCGCGGTGGAAGTCGATACAGTGACCGGCATTGGCGACCAGTCGGGCATCGACCCGGGTGGCTGAGGTGAACGCGGCGGCGAAGTCGCTGACCTGGTGGGGGTCGGTGAGCCAAAGATGGTCGAATTCGCCTTGCCGGATTTGGACCGGTACTGCGACCTGGGCGGCCACCGACCGCGCCCGATCGATCCAGCCGTTGTTGATGTCGATCAGCTCAGCCCGGGGGATGAGCGTGTTCGACGGGTAACTCGCCGCCGGCATGGACGGGTGGTATGTCCAGCTGGGCCCGAACATCACCGCGTCTTTCATCTGGGTCGGCAGGTCGATCATCAGGATGTCCGGTAACGCGTTGAAGGTGTCGCGGGCCTCGGTCGGCACTGCCACCAGGCAGCCGGAAATGGCGATCCCCAGCAACGGCCATGACGGTCGCTGCGCGGCGATTGCGGTGACGATCGCACCGCCGATGGAGTGGCCGATGAGGAACACTCCGCGGGTGCCCTGGCC
>CAXUHA010000016.1:14077-58681 GCA_964250735.1 uncultured Nakamurella sp.
GCCCACAGTTCCGCGATCAGCTGCTCGAGCACGGCGGCGTTGCTCAGGATGATGGATTCGGATTGTGCGACCTGGGTGCTGCCACCGTATCCGGGCCGGTCGACCGCGATGATCGGAATGCCCAGGTCGGCGGCGCGGGTCAGCAGCGAATAGTGGGGGATGTCGAAATAGTCGGAGGTGTAGGTGCCTCCATGCACCGCGATGACCAGCGGTCTGTCCGGTGCGACGTCTGATCCCGACGGGCCCCGCCGCTTGCCGGTGATCGTCATGCCCTGGGCGAGGCCTGCGGTGATGACGTGGGTGAATTGCCCGGTCGCGGATGGAACGGTCATTGTCGGTTCTCCAGTCTTCGTTGGCTGTCGAGTCTCGTTGGTGATGGTGCGGCTTGTTGCGCAGGGCGTTGATCGCCCCGGAATGCGACCGCGGGAAAGCCGCGTAGCGCGGCGTCCAGCACGTCCATCGGGTCGTCGGGCCTCGGACCTACCCAGGCGATATGTTGGTCGGGGCGCACGAGCACCACCGGTTGCCCAAGATCCGGGGCGGGCGCAAGGAGGGCGAGCGGCACGCCGCGCGAGCCTGCGGCGCGGATGAGGCCATCCACGTCCGCTGCAGTGCCGATGACGGTGAAGCCCGGTCCGAGATCGTCGTACAGTGACCGCCCATCGGCAAGCCAACGATGGGGGAGCCGGTTGCCGGCCTCCAGGAGGGGTCGATACTCACCGGGCGAAGGCACTTGTCGATCCGCGGCCGGCGTGTATCCATAGCCCAGCACCAGATCCAGGCTGTGGAACTCGGCACTCTTGGTGCGCTGCACCGTCGCGGCGGCGCGGGCCCGCGCGGCGTCGGCGTCGTCGCCGCGGCCGGCCAGGTCCGGATCGGCAAGATCGGTGGACAGGGTCCCCATGTTCGCTGCGGCGACGTCCATGGTCCGCTGCGCCACTGGCCGACGCTCGGTCTCGTAGCTTGTCAGCAGCGCCCGCGGAGCCCAACCCTGTACAACCGCCGCAAGTTTCCAGCCCAGGTTCACGGCGTCACCGATTCCGGTGTTGAAACCGTGCCCGCCCCACGGTGGGTTCTGGTGGGCGGCGTCCCCGACCAGGAACGCCCCTTCGGACCCGTAGCTGTCGGCCAGCAGCATGCGCGCCTGCCAGGGGTCGGTGGCGAGCACCTGGATGTCTATGTCGGCATCCACGAGGTTGGCCACGATGCCGGCGGCCTCCTCGTCGTCGCTGACGGCGGCGGTGCCCGTGGAGATGGCCCACCACGTGCCGTGCAGGTCCAGCGGTCCTACCACTCCGGGCGAGGCGGGGTTGAGTACCCAGTAGTGGATGGAGCCCGGATGCGGGATCAGAGCGGCGAGTCGCTCGGACCGAAAGGTGATGTTGACATTTGGCCGGCCCGCATCGGCGCCGACATACGAGGCTCCGAGGTAACGCCGCACCTGGCTGCGCGGCCCGTCCGCACCGATCAGCCATTGGCTGGTGATCTGTTGCTGCGTGCCGTCCGCCGCCTCAATCCTCACCCGGAAACCATCGGCGGCCTTTTCGATCGCCGTCCCCCGCCAACCCAGCAGCAGATCCACCGATGGCAACCGGGCGGCGTGCCGACGTAACACTTCCTCCACCACGGGCTGGGTGACTTGCTGCCCCGCCTCTGCGACCAGGTCGGAGTCGATCAGATCGAGCCCGAAGACACCGTCGAAATGAGTGATCTCCGGGCCCGTGACGGATAGGCAGAATGTCACCCGATTCGACCACCGGACGGGTAGGGCGGATGCGGTCCTGATTTCGTCCGCGATTCCCCAGCGGCGGAACAGTTCCATCGTTCGCGCAGAGGTCGTCTTGGCCCGCGGTCGGGCGTGGGAGACCGAGCGGCGCGTCTCCACCACGACGACCTCGACCCCGCGTGTACCAAGCTCGATAGCGGTCGCCAAACCACTCGGCCCCCCGCCAAGGACAAGGACCGGTGTGGTCCGGGCACCATTGCCACCACCAGGCGACATCATTGATCTCACCTTCGTTGGAATTCTTTCCGATCACACGGAAAAAGGAGGGCGCCATAACAGGTGCCTTCAGCTCAACCCTGTTAGTCAGCCAGTTCGCCGACCAATCCTGACGTGGGTGTTGACTTGATTGACTCGAATCCGGTGTGCAGCAAAATGTCTGTGGTGCGTTGGATGTGGCTACGGAGCAGTTCGGCGGCGGTGTCGGCGTCGTGGGCGAGGGCGGCGTTCAGGATCGCGCGGTGCTCGGTGGGAATGTCGCGGTGGGAGTGGTCTTCGGGAACGGACAGCCGTTGGTAGAGCTCCGCGGAGTCACGGAGTGAGACCGCGGTACTCAGTAGGACGGGGTTGGGCGAACCGGCGAGCAGTGCGAGGTGGAATGCGGCGTGCGCGGCGGTCCAGTCGTCGCTGAGCCGACCTGGGTCGTCGGGTTCCATTTGCGGGGTGCGGTCGAGCCGATGGTGCGCGGCGAGCAGCGCGGATTCCCAGGCAAGATCGCCGTGCTCGATGGAGCTTCGGAGCACGAGAGCTTCGATGGCGCATCGGGCCTCGGTCAGATGACGAAGATTGTCCGGTGAGATCGCGACAACGGTGAACCCGAACTGGGGTTCGGATTCCACCAGGCCCTCGCCCTGGAGCCGGGTGAGAGCCTCCCGGACGACACCCATGCTGGCCTCGTAGCGGGCGGACAGGTCCGCGAAGGGCAACCGTGCCCCGGGTTGCTGCCGGCCGCCGAGGATGTCCGCGCGGAGCGCGGCATACACCCGATCGACGCGGGTGGGACTGCTGGTCCGGGCCATGGCAACAGTCAACCAGAGTCGAAGCTGGAAGACAATGTCGAAAGTATCTTGACTTTTCGAGCTGTGCTGAGCAGGCTGTGTTGATCTGCGTGGTCCGGTTCGCTTGATTACTCAACGAGGAGTTCACGATGCGTTTCGGTAATCTGCCCGGCGATCGACCCTGTTCGGCCAGGGTGGCGCGGTCGGTGTGGAGAAAGCGTCCGGTGGTCGGTTCGACTCGGACCCCCAGGCGATTTTATGACGTGTGCCACGTCGACTGGGAGATCGCCCCGATCGCGCCGTGGATCGTGAAGGTCGATGAATTCGCCGCTCCGGACGTCGGCCTGGACCGTACCCCACAGCGGTTCCTGAAGGCCGGCCAGGAGCTCGTCAGCTAGGTCGAGGGCATCGGCGAGCTCCGCCAGCAATTCGTCGACGCCTGAAACATCAGCGTCCTGTCGCCGCATGCAGGCCCGAACGCGGTCGACTCCACCCCATCATCTCCAGACCGTCAGAAGAGGAAGTCTCAGTCAATGCCCATGCACCGGCTCACCTCGATCACCATCGGGGTACCCAATGTTCAGCAAACCGCCGAGTACTACAAAGACTTCGGCCTCATCCCGGCCAAGAACGAAACCAGCTCAGCCGGCGGTGTTGATCAGGGCGGCAGCCCGGACAGGATGACCGAAGTCGGCGAGTACCGGTTCTCCACGGTCGACGGCGGCGAACAATTGCGGATCGTGCATTCGCCACGCAGGCGCCTGGTGCAGCTCGGCATCGGGGTGGACGACCCGGACGACCTGGGCAGCATCGCCGCCAAACTCGGCCGGCTGGACCTGAACGTCAAACAGGACGAGACCTCTTTGATCGCCGAAGATCCCGGTTCGGAGGTCCGAGTGATGGTGGAGATCGCTGCCAAGCTCGCCCAGGACCCGATTCCCTGGCCGACCAATAACGGGCCCGGTCGCTTCGACCGGCTGAACCAGCGAGCCGACGGCGTCACCCGGGAGCACCAGGTGCATCCCCGCAAACTCGGCCACGTCGTCATCGGCTCCACCGATCAGGAGGCCAGCACCAAGTTCTTCACCGAAGGGCTCGGCTTCAAGATCAGCGACAAGGTGCCGTTCCTGGCCTCGTTCATGCGCTGCTCCACCGACCACCACAATGTGCTTGTCCAGCAGGCACCGGTCAGCTACCTGCACCATACCTCTTGGCAGGTCGAGGATGTCGATGAGATCGGGCGCGGCGCCACTGCGATGCTGGCCAAGGATCCCGGCCGCCACGTGTGGGGGCTCGGAAAACATTTCGTCGGCTCCAACTACTTCTGGTACCTCAAGGACCCGGCCGGCAACTTCTCCGAGTACTACAGCGACATCGACTGCATCGTCGACGACCAACTCTGGACACCAGGGGTGTGGGAAGGCGACGCCGGCCTTTACAAATGGGGCCCGAAACCGCCGCCGTCCTTCCTGGCGCCCGACGACCTCGCCGGACTGATGGCCGGGGCGCACGGCTCCGGCTGACCGGGCTGACCATGCGGCCCAACCCCGGCGGTGGACACAGCCTGAGGAAACGCGTAGGCATACCACCATCCACCGCAGGCCGACACAGACGCCGGCCTTTCCCACTGATGTCTGCTCGAAGGGGAGTGCAGGTTGCGTATCGGTAATCTGTCCGGACGTCTGGCCCTGTTCACCGCGGTCGGCGCTGTCGACGTTGAAAAGGCATCCGGACGACGGTTCGGGCCGAACCCGCAGGCGGTGTACGAGGTATGGGAGGAGTTCGTCGGCTGGGCCGCCACCGCTGACCACGCTGACGCCGTCGACTTCGACGCCGCCGATCTCGGTGCACCCACCGCCGCACCGGCCCAGATCTTCGCGATCGGGCTGAACTATCGGGCGCATGCCGCCGAATCCAATTTCGATGTTCCCACCACCTTCCCGCCGACCTTCACAAAATTCCGGACCGCTCTGTCCGGACCGGTGACCACCGTCGTCCTCCCGCCGGGCGGTCACGTCGACTGGGAAATCGAACTGGTCACCGTCATCGGACGGCGCGCCGACCACGTCACGGCCGCCGACGCCTGGTCGTATGTCGCCGGACTCACTGCCGGGCAGGACCTTTCAGAGCGAATTCTCCAGTTGACCGGGCCGGCCCCACAGTTCAGCCTTGGCAAGTCCTTCCCGGGATTCGCGCCCATAGGCCCCTGTGTGGTGACGGTCGATGAATTCGCAGATCCCGACGACATCGAGTTGCAATGCGCCATCGACGGCGAAACGATGCAGCACGGACGAACCAGCGACTTCGTGTTCAATGTTCCGGCCCTGGTCGAGGGTCTGTCCCGGGTCACCCCGCTGCTGCCTGGTGACATCATCTTCTGCGGAACCCCGTCCGGTGTCGGCCAGGGCCGCCAACCGCAACGGTTCCTCAAGGCCGGTGAGGAACTGGTCAGCCACGTCGAAGGCGTCGGTGAGTTGCGGCAGAAATTCGTCGACGCCTGAGCCGCCCGCCATGAAGACCTCCAAGGCTCTCGGCGCGGCAGGTTTGCCGTAGATACGGGCTGTTCGCACAGAACGTTCTGTGCGATGTGATCCGGTCGGCCCTGTTGTCGCGACAGGAGGGGCATGGAGATGGCGCAGCGCAGCGATGCCGACCTGCTGGCGCGGGTGGCAGCAGGCGAGGAGCGCGCCTTACGGGGACTGGTGGAGCGGCATTCGACTTGGCTGCTGCTGCGTCTGAAACGCCGTACGCCTGACGAGGAGCTGGCCGCTTCGGCGCTGCAGGACACCTTCGTCGCAGTGTGGCGCAACGCCAAGGGTTATCGCGCCGCACACTGGCTGGCGTTGCCCGGCTCACCCCAGCTGTGGGTGCTCTACCGGCTGGCGCTGTGCACGCTCGGGTACTGGTCGATCTACCACGACCTGCAACCGAACCGCGGCACGCTGCGGAAGCTGTCGTGGGGCTGCTGGGCGCGGTCCGTTTGAACCAGTGGACGCTGTGGCCCCTGCAGGGCACGGCGGTCGGGCTGCTCGCGTCGGTGGTGCGACCACACCCGGCCAGCGCTGGGCCATCGCGATCATCCCGATCACCACCGCCTGGGCGCTGATCAAACCACTGAAACAACAACTTCCGGTATTTCCCTATGCCTTCGGCGGCCCGTATGGCGACTGGACCACCAGCAGCCTCGCCTGGTCGGTCGCCGGTCTGCTTGCCGTTGCATTCCTCACCCTGACCCTGGCCCGCGAAGGCCGCTCCCGGGAGCGAATCGCCTGGTAATACGAGCCCTCGATCAGGCGGCATCATTCCGCCTCTCGTTGCGTTCGGCCGGCAACCGGAGGTGCGCGCGGTAGGCGGAGGTTGCTGTGGTGGAGAGCCCATGTGGCGTGGACAGGCCTGCATAGCAGAACCGACCACCGCAGTGTTTAGATGAGACGTCAACTTCTGTGGCCCGGCTCGGCCGGTACGGAGGCGTGGTCGTCATCACTGAACAAGGAGTCACCATGAAATTTCAGGTGCTGGATATTCTGCCGAACATCGCGAACCCGGTCACCGGGCGGTTGGTGAGCCCGGCCGAACGTTACGCGCAAGCGTTGGCCGCGGCCCGCCGGGCGGAGGAGCTGGGTTATGACGCAGTCGCGCTCGGCGAGCGCCACGCCGGTCCGTTCCTGTCGGCCGGGGTGACGGTGCTGCTCGGGGCGGTCGCCGCGTCCACCACCCGGGTGCGGATTCAGACCGGGGTCAGCGTGCTGTCCATCAACGATCCGGTCCGGATCGCCGAGGACTACGCCACCATCGACCAGCTGTCCCGCGGGCGCCTGGAACTGGTCATCGGCAAAGGCAGCGTGCCCCAGCAACTGCCGCTGTTCGACGTCCCGGCCGGCCAGCAATGGGACCAGCTCGCCGAGAAGTATGAACTGCTGCGCCGACTGTGGCGCGAGGAGAACGTCACCTGGAGCGGCGCCTTCCGCGCCCCGTTGCAGGACGCGACCACGCTGCCACGGCCGTTCGCCGGCGCGCCTCGGATCTGGCACGGTTCTGCGACGAGCCTCACCTCCGCTGCGCTGGCCGGCAAATGGGGAGATCCGCTGTTCAGCGCCAACGCCATCCAGCCCCGCGGAAAGTACAAGGTGCTCATCGACCACTACCGCACCGAGTACGAACGGCACGGTCACGATCCGCGGTACGCCTATGTCGGGGTCGGTTCGGGCTTCCTGTATCTCGCCGACAGCACCCAGGAGGCCAAGGAGCAGTACGGCCCGGTCTACGAGCAGATGGTCGAGTTCTTCAACCGGGCCGGTAACCACACCCCGGGCAACGAGATGGTGTTCCGCGATATCGATCACGCCATTGCCGAAGGGCCGGTCCTGGTGGGCAGCCCGCAGCAGATCATCGACAAGATCCTGTACTTCCACGAGGCGTTCGGTCATGACCTGCAATCGTTCAGCCTGCCCACAGTGCTCCCGCACGAGCAGCAACTGGACATGCTCGAACGGCTCGCCACCGAAGTAATCCCTGTCGTGCGCCGCGCCGCCCCTACGACCCTGTGGACCGATGACGACCCGTACGGCGGGCGTCCCGCCGTCAATGGCCGCCAGACACCCGACGCCGCAGCACTTATCGAAGCGGCGCGGAAGCCCGTGCCGGCCGGCGCATAATCGGCCCGGGTTTGAACTGATGATGACGAGCCCGCCGAACGATCCTTTCGCCTGCGCACCTACCCGGTCGTGGACACCGCGGCATGTCAGGATCACCCGGGCCGCGGCCGACCTCCCGCACACCGCGACCATCGTCGCGCGGTGCGAAGCAGCCGGCGTGCAGGACATCGCGATACTGCCGGGTAATCAGCTCACCGGCATGCGAGAGGGCAGCGAACGCGAGCAGTATGCACGTGCAAAGGCAACGTTGGCCGTCGTGGTGGCACCGCCCAGTGCCCTGAAACCGCAACCGATACCGCCCAGCGCAGATTGGCGCATCGACCTGGCGAGGGGGTGTCCGGCGCACTGCCAGTACTGCTACCTGGCCGGGTCATTGACCGGGCCGCCGCTCACCAGGGTCTATGCCAATCTCGACGAGGTGCTGGCGGGAATCGGCACGCACGCCGGCACGGGAATGGTGACCAGCGGAACGGTGAACCGCGGACACGAGGGGACGACCTTCGAAATATCCTGTTACACCGACCCTCTCGGCATCGAGCGGGTCACCGGATCGCTCCGGGCAGCAATCGAGCAGGTTGGCGCCGGCGTTCACGGTGATCGCGTCCAATTGCGCTTCACCACGAAATTCGACTACGTCACCGACCTGCTGACGGTTGCCCACAACCGCCGGACCCGTGTGCGGTTTTCGGTGAACGCGCCGTCCATTGCCAACCGTTTCGAAGGTGGGACCGCCCGGATGCCCTCCAGGCTCCAAGCCCTTCGTGCGATGGCTCTGGCCGGATATCCGGTCGGCCTGACAATCGCTCCGGTGATGCCGGTGGAGGGTTGGCAGCAGGGATACGGACAGCTCCTGGACGACGCCGCTGTCGCGGTGAACGACGTCCCGGACCTGGATCTCACGGCCGAGATCATCACCCATCGCTTCACTCCCTCGAGCAAGAACGTGTTGCTCGGCTGGTACCCGGCGACCCGACTGGAGATGGACGAAGAATCACGGAGTCGGAAACGCTCCAAGTTCGGCGGCATCAAATACGTCTATCCGCGCGAGACGATGGCCGTCATGCGAGCCTGGTTCGACACCGAACTGGCGCGCAGGCTGCCAGCCGCCCGCCTGTTGTACTGGACCTGAGGGCGACACCCATGGCTCAGATCCGCAGTGCGGCTGACCAGAGATGGAACAGGGCGTAGGCGCGGTAGGGCGACCAGTTGACCGCTGCCGCGCGGGCATGCGCAGCCGTCCGGACTCCCAACGCCCGCTGAAGGACGAGGTCGCCGGCCGGGAACGCATCCCGATCGCCCAGCGCCCGCGCGGCCAGGTACTCGACGGTCCAGGACCCGATACCCGGCAGCGCCAACAATTCTCGCAGTAGGAGGTCGCGGTCGGCGGCGGGATCGATGGCCAGGCCGTCCCGGCAGGCGACGGCCAGAGTGTGCAATGTGCGCGCTCGGGCGTGGGTGACGCCGATCGCCGATTGCAGTTCGACGGGCGTCGGGGAGGCCAGCGCCGCGGGCGTCGGGAACGCCCGGAGCTTCGATTCCGGTGCGAGCGCACCGTAGACGCTCACCGCCCGCCCGCCGAAGGTGCGGGCTGCCGCGACCGACACCTGCTGTCCCAGAACGGTCATCACCGCCGCCTCGAAGCCATCCGGATAGCGGATCACCCGCAGGCCCGGACGCGCCGCGACCAGCGCCCCGATCACCGGGTCACCACCGAGCGCCGCTTTCACCTGTGCCGGGTCGACGTCGAGGTCCAACCAATGACGGACCTTCGCGCGAATTGCCGATGCGAGGCCGACGCCGACCGCGCGGTGTAGAACCAGGACGTGGTCGACATACAGATGCACCGCCACCTCGACCGGGACGGATCCCGGCACCGCCACCAGTCGGGTATGGGCCGCGCGGACCGGATCTGCGATCTCCGCGCCCGGTAGCGCATCTGCCGCCAGCATCGCCAACGCCGGGCCCACCTCGAAAGGCGGAAACAACTCGAGAACCGAAGCGGTTACGTTGTTCTCGGCACTTAGCTGACTCGTACGACTGATGGGTGGACAGCCGGTCGCCGGGTGAAGCGTCAGCGGACCCGCCGGATCCGGATCGGACCTTTCGCGGTGCTGGGGTCCACCACTCGTCCACCCTGGGTGATCTCTACCTCGCCGGCGGCCACCAATCGCCTGGCTGCCGCCCGGGCAGGTTCCATCAGGTCGCGCCAGTCCTCACCGCCGAGATCCCTGGCCACCTCGCTGGGGCAGATCGTGGAGTCTGCTGACCGTTGCCGCAATTTCGTGCGGATGGCTTCCTCCAACCGCAGGTCCATCGCCGTCACCTTGCGGCGGCGGCCCGCGTCCGTCCGCCAGGTGATGGTGCTTTGACCACCCCTCGCAGGACGGCGCGTTGTTCGGCGATCACGATCGCACACCCGCGCGTGGGAGAGCCTGCGTGATTGCTGGCTCGCTGCTAGCATAATGCAACATGCGGTGATTGTACTTGCGGAACGTGCCCGACGATGTAGTGCGGCGACTGGAGCGGCTGGCCGCAGTGGACGGCACCTCGGTCAGTGCGGTGGCGGTGCGCGAACTGGCCGCCGTCTCGCGGCGCGCGGACAACCCGCAACTCTTGGATGCCCTACCGGATCTGCACGTTGACGTAAGCGAGATCGTCAACGACCTGGCCTGCGATCGTCCCGCCCGGTGATCGTGGTAGACGCCTCCGCAGCATTGTCGGCGCTCCTCAACAACGGACCTGCCCGCCGAACCTTGGCCGTAGATCAGCTCCATGCGCCGCATCTGGTGGATTCCGAAGTCGTCAGCGGACTCCGTCGTGCCGTTGCCGCCGGGCGGATCGAACTGGGTGCCGGCTGGAACGCACTGGACACCTGGCGTCGCCTCGCCCTCACCAGGTACGCCATTCATCCATTCCTTGAACGGGTGTGGGAATTGCGGCAGAACCTGACCGCGTACGACGCGGGCAATGTGGCGCTCGCGGAGTCGCTGAACTGCGCGCTGATCACAGCCGACGCCAAGCTCAGTCGTGCGCCGGGAATCCGCTGCCCGATGATGGTCATGCCGCGCTAGGCATGTTGTTAAGGACGTGTCACGAGCCGCCACTCATTCTGGAGGTGCATGGCTGAGGGTGCAGCCGGATGCTGTGGACCAGGTAGTGCCGCGGGTAGCGGGGTTGAGTTTGGCAAGGATGTTTGGCCCCGGACCATCGAGTTTGGTTGGCCCCATCCCGGGCTGGACATCAGGTGTTCCAGTGCGATGACGAACTTTGAGCGCCCGTCACGAAGCCTGAGGGTTGCCCGGTGTTGTGACCGTCGGTCAGGCCGCTTCTGCCGTCTGACGGTGGAGCTGTTCAAACCGACCCGGGGTCGGCATGTTGAGCAGCCAGGACCGTGAGATGGCTTTCCACGGCGCCCGGGGCCATGCAACCGGATCTGGTGCTGCTGACGTCTACGCAGTGAGGCTTCAAGGCACTGACCTGTCCGGGAAGGAGATTCGTACCATGACCGCTCGCGAACGCTCTCGCCTGATGGCTGCGCTCCTCGGGCTGTTGATTTTCGTGTCGCTGGTCGCGTGCTCGTCGCACGACGGAAGCGTCCCCGCAGCCGCACTGTCGTCGTCGGTGCAGCGATCAATCTTGACCAGCTCGGACACGACGACCCCGGGTCCCACCACGTCCGTTACCACGAATGGCTCGTCTTCAGCATCCAGCCTGGCCACTACTTCTACCTTGCCGACCGCTGCGGGCGGTCGGTCGACCGGGCCGACTGACACAGGCGAGACGACGGTCACGTCGGTTACATCGGCCGGCTCGTGCCCTCCGTCCATCATTGTTTTTGAGTTCGAACCCGTGGAACCTACATTTACTTATCCTTATCCCCAGGAGATGGCGGTGGTCTACTGTACGGTCTTAGGCGATGTGGGAACGATCACCATGCAGGTTGGTGATACTGTTCGCATGACTGCTCAACCGGGCGTGCACCCTAGTCCGTTATCGGCAACGCCTCACGAGCTGGTGACAGTGAGCGGAAACATCATTCTCGCCCGGCATCCGGGGACCGCGCACATCTACACCGGCCAAAATTCCGTGTGTCGATTACTCGGGCTCTTCAAATCGTCGCACTGTGAGCTACTCACACTGAAAATTGGCAGCCGCCCGTAGGTGTTGAGTGCCTTGATGTCAAGGGTCCCGAGGTCCAGCATCAGCATTTGCAGGTGTTAACCCCAAAAGTGTGCGGGTTTGCTCAACGGCCCCGCCGTTGGCACGTCGTCAGCAGCTGTTCCACATATCGTTGAAGTTCCCGCCCGCATCGCCGGATCCCACGTACGCGAAAACTGTTGACCCGTTGGTTGAGTAGGCACCGTAATGTGTAACATTCCGGATAAGTTGACGGCTTCCACCGTTGGTGCGTACCTGCACATTGAACCACCCCGGCAAGTCCGTAGACTCAACTTTGATAGACATTATGCTACCTCTTAAGCGGCGGTTTGGCCATAGAAGTTTTCTTCCAATTCGACCGGCGAAATGCTATAGCGCGCGAGGCACTCGTGTACGCCTCGTCGGTCACGATGTGCTGCTCGCCGGGGTCGATTCGCAGATCAACCTTGGCGCCCGCAGATTCCAGTAGGGACACGGTGTCTCGCACCCGCCAGGGCGGCACGAACGGGTCGATACTGCGGACGATGATGGGCAGGCCGGCCAGCCCGGGCCCAGGCGTCGGTTCCAGCGGTTCCGCGCCGATGTATCCGCCGGTGAACAGGATCGCGGCGGCCACCCGGGGTTGGCGGATCAGCAGATGGTGCGAGAGTACGCACGCCCCCTGGGAGAACCCCCAAAGCACGATGCTTCCCGATTCGAAACCGTCCGTGCGGAGCTGGTCCAGGCACCGGTCGATGATGCGCAGAGCACGGTCGACTGAGTCCGCGTTGCGGTCCAGCGGGACGAGGAACGGTTCGGGGTACCAGGAGTCGCCGTCGGCGTGCGGTGCGTAGAAGGCGATGTCGGCCGTGGCGTCAAGGGCAAACCGGGTTGAGTACCCCTTCATCACGTCCGGGTTCTGGTCGCGCCCGTGCACCGCCAGGACGGCTACCCGGGCCTTTTCGGAGCCCCAGCGTTCCAGTGGTACGGCAGGCCCTTGATCCAGGCTTGACACAGATGTTCAGCCCTGGATGGGCTCGAGTTTGCTGAAGATCTCCTCGCGCCGGGATTCGAACTGTTCGGGCAGCTGGAAACGGGTCCCGAGTTCCTGCGGTGATTCGTCGCAGTCCCAACCAGTCCGTCATCACACCTGTCAGAACGATGCGTGGGCCTGAACCTCTACCCGCAACATACCGACTGGCGTGGTGGTGCCCGATCGGGACTCGCTGGTCGATCTTCACCGGGGCCGAGCACCACAGCCGCCGGCCTGCTCGACCGGCTGGGGCCTTCTGCGGACCTCTTACCGTGGGCCTTTATTACTGAAGGTGCTGCTTTCCCGGATGACGAGTTGGTGGCCGACCCGGACGTCGCGGGGTTTGGCGTCGGACCCTTGAATCCGGTCGAGAAGCATGGTCAGGGCGGTGTTGGCCAGGGCCGTTTTGTCGGGTCGGATAGTGGTCATCGTCGGTGTGGTGAATCTGGTTTCGTCGATATCGCCGAATCCTACGACCTTCATTTGCTCGGGGACGTGTATCCGATGTTCATGTAATGCTCGGAGGGCTCCGACGGCGAGTTCGTCGCTGAAACAGAACATGCCGTCGGGGGGTTGAGCGCCCGCGAGCAAGTGTTGGACTGCGGCCGCTGCGTCGCGTCGGGCGTATCCGGCGGTGCGGACGTACAGATCGTCGCCGGCGGGCAGGCCTGCGTCTCGGAGCGCGGCCCGATAGCCTTTCAGGCGCAGCCTCGAAGTGTTGTCCGCGGCGCCGGCGTTGCCGCCGATCGCGGCGATGCGTCGGCAGCCGGATTCCTGGAGGTGCATCACGGCTTCCCGGGCGGCTTTGACATTGTCGATGCCGACGTGGTCCATGGTGGTGGTGGCGGTGCGTTCGCCCAGCAGCACGATGGGGATGCCCGGCCGAAGGTTGGTCAGGGCCCGGCCGTGCAGGCCCTGAGAGCTCAGCAGCACCCCGTCGACCCAGCCCGACCGGGCGGCGACATCGAGCAGGGCCAGTTCCCGGTCGATTCGTCCACCGGTTTCGTCGATCAACACGGTGCAACCCAGCGTGCTGGCGTGTTCGACGACCTCGTGGGCGATTTCCCCGAAGTACGGGACGGCGATGAACGGTAGGAGCAGGGTGAGGATGCCGGTTCGTCCCTGCCGCAGACCCCGGGCCATCAGGTTGGGTGTGTAGTTCAGCTCGTCCAGCGCCGCCTGCACCTTGATCCGCATTTTCGTCGACACGTACGGGTAGTTGTTGACGACATTGGACACCGTGCGCGGGGCGACGCCGGCGTGTCGGGCGACATCTCGCAGGGTGACGGCCACGAGCATCACCTTTCCACACTGTGCCGGTCGGCCGGGTGGGCCGGGGCTTACCCGGTCCAACCGAACGTCGACCCAGCAGCGGGGTCTTCGCCGTCCTTGACCCCGGTGACGATGTGATGCAGCGCCGGGATCGGCAGTTTCGGGACGCCACCGGCAGACAGAAGACCGTTGGTCTCCTGTCCGGTGTCCAGCAGCTGGGTGTAACAGAATCCGGCGACGACGGGGCTGGCCCGCAACGCATCGAACAGATGCAGCAACAGGGTGGCGTATTCGGAATCGGAATTCACCTCCGCGTAGCCCCACGCGTCCCGGTCGGTGGCCAGGGAGACCCCACCGAACTCGGTGATCATCAGCGGAACGTCGCCGGTCACGAAGGCCTGCAGCTGCGTTTCGCGCAGGATCGGCTGGCGCCCCTGCGCGCCGGCGCCGGTCCGGAAGTCACTGACCAGCACGGGCTTCTCGGCGTATCGGATGCGCAGGGCCTCGGGCTCGGTGGTGTAGTCGTGAAGTCCGAGGATGTCGCTGTCGACGTGTTCCCAGCCGTCGTTGGAGATGACGGGGCGGGAGGGATCGAGGGCGCGAGTCAGGCTGGCCAAAGCCTGGGCGTATTGCTGCGCTGCCGTGTCGGTCGCGATGTCCTGCACGCCCCAGCTCTCGTTGAGCGGCACCCACGCCATCACGGCGGGGTGGCTGCGGTCGCGTCGGACCAGCTCCAGCCATTCGGTGACCAGGTTTTCGATTGCGGCCGGGGAGAACTCGTACGCGGCGGCGGTCTCCGCCCAGACCAGCAGTCCAAGTCGGTCCGCCCAGTACAGAAAGCGGGGGTCTTCGGCCTTCTGGTGGGCGCGGACGGTGTTGAATCCCATCGCCTTGATCACCTCGACCTCGCCGCGCAACTGATCCGACCCCGTGGAGGCCCAGTGGGTTTGGGGGCGGTAGCCCTGATTGAGCACGGCCCGGATGTAGTAGGGCTGTTCGTTGAGTTGGAACGTGCCGCGGCCGACGCCGACGCTGCGCAGACCGGTGTAACTGGTGATCGCATCCAATCGGCCGCCGCGGTGCCGGTCACGCACTACCACGTCGATGTCGACCAACGTGGGGTGCTCCGGGGTCCACAGCAGCCGGGCCCGGTCCTGCCCGTTGCGCAACGCCGCAATACCGACCTCGACGGTGGTGGTCTTGTCCCGGACCACGACGCTCTGCTCGGCCAACACTTCCTCACCGAGCCGGAACACCAGGTCCAGCAGCAGCTCCCGCGACGGGGAGCGGACCAGAGTGACCGTCGACCGGACCACCCCGGCGGTCGGGTCCGGTGTCCAGGCCACATCGACGACGTGAACGGCGGGCACCGTCTCGGCCCAGACGGGTTGCCAGATACCGGTTGTCCGTTCGTACCAGATCCCGTGCGGCCGCTCCTGCCAGTCCTGTTTCCCGCGGGGCTGGGTCGGGTCGGCCGGGTCGTCTTCGGCGCGGACCACCACCACGTGTTCGGCGGCGTCGGGGTCCAGGGCGTCGGTGATGTCCGCCGTGAACGGCGTCTGGGCGCCGATGTGGTCGGCGACCAGCTGGCCGTCGCACCAGACCCGCGCCCGGTAGTCGACGGCTCCGAAATGGATCAGCACCCGAGAGTCCGGTTCCGTCCCGGCCGGGACCAGAATCGAATGGCCGACCGTGCGGCGGTACCAGACGATGGGGTGGAATCCGCGGTCACCGATGTGTGATGCGGCAGATTCCGGTGGATAGGGAACCTCGATGCTGCGCGCGAACCGATCCGCGGCGGTGGGGGAGAACCAACGGGCGTGTTCCCCTTCGTCGGCATCGTCGTAGCTGAAACTCCAGGTGCCGTCCAGGCTTGACCAGTTCGGCCGGTACATCATCGGCCGGGGGTACGAACCGTCCTGCTGGGTTGCCCTCACCGATGGCTCCTTCTCGATCGTCTGGTGCTCTGCTTCGATCCGTCGCAGCTCCCGCTCAGCTTGAACCACATCTTGCACCGATGCAAGCGACTTGATCTTGCACCGATGCAAGCTAGCACTCACGTTGAAGATCAACAAGTGTCGAGTAAGTAGGAAATGTTCGTCAGCGATCCCTTGCCTCGATGCAAAAAGTGTGTCAAGGTCTGCTGGTGTCAAGGACGTCACAGTGAAGGGACATTGCATGACGGGATCGTTGTCACGCCGCCGTTTCCTGGTCGCCGGTGGTGGTTTGACCGTGGCCGGGTTGCTGGCCGGTTGTTCTTCCCCGTTGGTGAGCAGCATGACCGGCGCTCAGCCGAACACCGCCGACGTGATCTTCTGGCACCTGTTCGGCGGCGGTGACGGCGCAAACATGAAAACCATGGTCGACAAGGTCCAGCAGACGGACCGCATCTCCGTGGAGGCGACTCTGCTGTCCTGGGGCAACCCCTATTACACGAAGCTGGCCTTGTCGGCGTCCAGCGGTCGGCCGCCGGATGTCGGCATCTGTCACTTGTCCCGATTGCCGTTGTTGGCCCAGGCGGGCCTGTTGGAGCCGATCGATGACGCCGGTGTCACGGCCGCTGGGATCACGGCGGACAATTTCACCCCGGCCGCGTGGTCCAAGGCGACCGTCAACGGCAGGGTGTATGCGGTTCCCCTGGACACGCACCCGTTCGTCATGTACTACAACGCCGCCATGGCCAAGAAAGCCGGCCTCCTCAACGCGGCCGGCGACAATCTGAAACCGTTGAGCGGACGCGAAGATTTCGTCAACGCTCTCAAGGCGATGAAGTCGGTGGGTGGTAAGTACGGCGCGGTGTCGGCGAACACCGCCGATCCGGCCACCGCGTGGCGGTTCTTCATGACGGTGTATTCCGGTCTGGCCGGCCCGATCGTGTCCGACGTGGGCACCAGGGTGAGCATCGATCCGGCCGCTCTGGAGGAAACGTTCGCCTTCATGCAGAGTTTGACCGGATCACTGGGTCTGATGCCGCCCAACGCCACTCCCACCACAGCGGGCACCCTGTTCGGCGGCGGCCAGGTCGGGTTCCTGTTCGACGGGGTCTGGCAATTGCCGACGTACACGGGCACAAAGCTCCCCGACGGGCAGCCGCTGACGTTCAACATCGTGCCGTTCCCGGCCATTCTCGGGCCCAAGCCGCACGCCTACGCCGATTCGCATTCGCTGATCATTCCGGTCAGCGCGGGCCGGTCTGCGAAGCGCACCGCCGACGCGGTGACCTTCGTCAAGGGCTTGCTCGACAACAGCCTGACCTGGACCGGCGGCGGTCACGTCCCGGCGTGGCTGCCGGTGCAACGCAGCCAGGCCTTCGTCACCGAGAAGCCGCAGAGCAATTACATCCAGGCCGCGTTCAACGCCGTCTACGACCCGGCCGGCTGGTACACCGGTGCCGGTTCCGACTTCCAGAACAAGATCGGCGCCGTGATCATCAGCGTCCTGGCCGGGCAGATCACCCCCCGGGCGGCTGTGAGCGCCATGACCGCCACCCTGCAGACGTTCTCCACCGCACGGCCCCCAGTCCAATAAGCGACCAGGAGCACATCACATGACGACCACGGTCACCCCCAGATCTGTTGCACAGGCGCCGGTCCCCGCCGAGCCGGTACCTCGTGCCGCCCCCGGTATCAACCGGGCCGGCTGGCTGTTCTCGGCCCCGTTCCTGGTCACCTACGTGCTATTCCTGGTCGGCCCCGTGATCATCGGGCTGGTCATCAGCTTCTTCAACACCGCCACCGTGAAAGCCGGCCTGGGCGGGTGGGTCGGTGTATCGAACTACGCGGACGTGCTCAAGAGCTCTGACTTCTGGGCGTCGATGTGGCATACGGTGCTGTTCACCTTGCTGACCACGCCGCTGCTGGTGGTGCTGCCGCTATTGTTCGCGATCCTGGCCGCCCGGATCGTCCGGAACCGGTGGTTTTTCCGGCTGGCGTTCTTCGCCCCCTACGTGGTCCCGTCGGCAGCGGTGTGCCTGATCTTCGCGTTCATGTACACCCCCGAGACGGGTCTGATCACCAAGGCCTTCAGCTGGGTGGGGCTCACCGCACCCAACTTCCTCGGTAGCACCGGCGGCGCCTGGTTCGGCGTCACGCTGCTGACCCTGTGGTGGACCTTCGGCTTGAACTTCATTCTCTACACCGCCGCCATCCAGGACGTCCCCGAGGACGTCTACGAAGCATCCGCCGTCGACGGTGCGTCGCCCTGGCAGCAGATCACCCGCATCACGGTGCCACTTCTACGACCCACCATCGGCCTGGTCCTGGTCCTGCAGATTCTGGCCTCGTTGAAGGTGTTCGACCAGATCTACATCCTGCTGGCCGGCGGCCCCGGCAATAAGACGCGGCCGGTCATCGAATACATCTACGACACCGGATTCACCTCCTATCGCGGTGGGTACGCCGCTGCGGCGACCATGGTGTACCTCGTCGTCCTGATCGTCATCTCTGCCGTGTGGGTGCTGAGCACCCGCCGCAGCAGCGCTGACACCGCGAAGTCCCCGGCATAAGGGAAAGGCGCACATCATGACCACTACCCTGAGCACGCCCGCCAGAACACCCGCCGGCGTGACGTCGAAAGCGCACGCCGGCAACGGCGCCAAGATCTTCAACCGGCTCGCCGCTACCTGCATGGTGCTGTTCGGACTGATCTGGCTCGTCCCATTCGCGTGGGCGTTGGCCACGTCGCTGCGGCCGGACAACGAGATCACCGCCAACCCGACGAGTTGGTGGTCCAACCACTGGACGTTGCACGCCTACAGCAGCGCCTTCACCGACAACCCGATCGGCTGGTGGTACCTCAACAGTTTCATCGTCTCCACCCTGTCGGTGATCTTCACCGTCATCGTCTGCTCGATGGTCGGTTTCGCCCTCGCTCAGCTGAAATTCCGTGGACGCAGCGCCGTCACCGCCGCCGTACTCATCGGTCTGATGGTGCCCGTCCAGGCCATGGTGTTGCCGCAGTTCATCGAGTTCCGCGCGATCCACCTGCTGGGAACCTATTGGGCGTTGGTGCTACCGGCCATTGCCGCCCCCATCGCCGTGTTCGTCTACCAGTCCTTCATGCGCGGCCTGCCCGTCGAACTGATCGAAGCAGCCCGACTCGACGGCGCGGGCTGGTGGCGGATCTACCGGCGGGTCTGCATGCCGCTGTGCCGGCCCGCGACCTCTGCGGTCGCCATTTTGACGTTCGTCACCAGCTGGAATGCCTTCCTCTGGCCGCTGCTCGTGCTCACCCAAACCAAGTCGCAAACCATTCCGGTGGGCCTGTCCGGCCTGGTTGGCGGATCCGCCAACCAGTACGCCGAAGTGATGGCCTCCTCCGTCCTGGGCATTCTCCCGCTGCTCGCCGTCTTCCTTCTGTTCCAACGGCAAATCGTCCAGGGCGTCGCCCAGACCGGCATCAAATGATCTGCCCCAGCTCGTCCGTTGTAGTGTTCGATGTCGCTTGCCGTGAACCTGGACTCGCGCTGGGCAGATCCTCGGCGGCACCTGGCGGCTTGGTGAATCAACCTTCGTGGTTGGGGAATGGGAACGCGCATGGTCCTCGACGTGGCGTCAACGGCGCGGCAGGTGATGCAGCCTGATGGTTCGCATCTGATCAAGTTCGCTTTCGGGGAGCAGTTGCCGTTCGCGGTTCGTGGGGAGGGGGTTTTCGTCTTTGATGCCGATGGCCGTCGGTATTTGGATGGGTGTTCTGGTGCGGTGACGGTGAATTTGGGTCATTCGGATCCGGAGATCTTGTCCGTGATGGCGGAGCAGGCCGGTCGGCTCACGTTCGCGCATCGGGGTACGTTCCATCACGAGGCGGCGGAGCGGTTGGCCGATCGGTTGAGCGAGTTGACGGGTTACCCGTACGTGTTGTTGTGCAACAGCGGGTCGGAGGCCGTGGAAGCGGCGTTGAAGATGGTGTTGCAGATGTGGCGGGAGCGGGGTGAGCCGCAGCGTTCCTGGTTCACCTCTCATGCGATCGGTTATCACGGCAGTACGTTGGGCGGGTTGTCGTTGTCGGGGCATCCGTTGCGCAGGTTGGCTTCGGAGCCGTTGTTGCACCGTTTCAACACGCTCACTCCGCCGTACGCCTACCGGTACGCCGACGGGCAGGATGAGGCGGCGTTCACCTCCCGTCTGTTGGCGGACGCGGACGCGGATCTGGGGTCAAGGGGCGGGTCGCAGGCGGGTGTGGTGTTGGAACCGGTGGGTGGGGCCGCGGGTGGGGCGATCGTGCCACCGGCCGGGTATTTGGCGGGGATGGCGCGGTTGTGTGGGCGGCGGGGTGTGCCGCTCATCGCGGATGAGGTGATGACCGGTTTGGGTCGGACCGGGCGGATGTTGGCGGGGGATCATTTCGGGGTCACACCGGATGTGGTGGTCCTGGGTAAGGGTTTGGGTGCCGGTTACACCCCGATCGCGGCGGTGTTGTTCAGCGCCGCCGTCGTGGAGGCGATCGCTGGGGGGACCGGTGCGGTCACCACCGGTCATACCTACAGTGGCAATCCGTTGTCCTGCGCGGTGGCGTTGGCGGTCCTGGACGCCGTCGTGTCCCGGGACCTGGTGACCGCGGCCGGGGACCGGGGTCGGCAACTGCGCACCGGGCTGGAGGCCCTGGCCGGCCGCCACCCGTTGATCGGTGAAGTACGCGGTGTGGGGTTGCTGCAGGGTCTGGAACTGGTGCGGGACCGGGAGACCAGATCCCCCGGCCACCCGGTCGGATCGCTGACCAGAACGGTGGTCACGGCGGCCCGGGACCACGGTCTGCTGGTCTACCCGGCCACCGGCGGAGTCAACGACGCGGTCCTGGTGGCCCCCCCGCTGACCACCACCCCCACCGAAATCGACCTTCTCCTCCACCTACTGGACGACGCCCTGTCCGCCGTGGAAAACCGGCCCGCTCAATGATGCGAGGCGTCGGCTTCCGCGGACCGTGACCGGGAGGTGCGACGCGGATCTGATCCTGGGGGTTCCACCACAATCTGGTTGAGTGCGACGTCGTGCCCGTTGGTGCAGGTGACGGCGACGTGCACGTCCGCACCACACGCGTCGTGGCGCAGTCGAGGCGGCCGTCGGCCCCCGGGGGAGAGGTACTTCGCGCCCCATTCGAACAGGCCGAGCACGACGGGCGCGAGGTCGTGGCCCATGTCGGTGAGCCGGTACTGGTGGCGGGTGCGTTGGCCGGGTTCGCGGTAGGGCTCACGGCGTAGCAGCCCGGCCTCGGTGAGCTCGCGCAGCCGGGCCGCGGCCACGTTCTCGGTGATGCCCACGCGGTGGGCGAAGTCGTCGAAACGGGTCGTGCCGTAATAGGCCTCGCGCATCAGCAGCATGGCCGAGCGGGTACCGATCAACTCCATAGACCGGCCGATCGGGCAGTGCTCGGTGGTCCAGGCCGAACGGTCGGCAAGGACTCCTTGCAGGATGACGCTTTCCGCGGACATACCCCCACTCTAACTTGTGTAGACCATAGTCAGCCAGTTAAGGTCCTGGCTATGCCGCACCCCAGTCAGCGTCCCGGCCTCGTGCTCACCGTGCTGTCCCTGGCGGCCTTCATGGCCAGCCTGGACGTGTTCATCGTCAACGTCGCGTTCGACGATATCGGCGCCGACTTCCGCGGCACCACTCTTGCGCAGCTGTCCTGGGTGCTCAACGCCTACGCGATCGTCTACGCCGCGCTGCTCGTCCCGGCCGGGCGCATCGCTGACCGGTACGGGCGCAAGGGTGGCTTCCTGATCGGGCTCGGGATCTTCACCGCGGCCAGCGCCGCGTGTGCTGCGAGCGACAGCATCGCTTTCCTCGTCGCCTTCCGCGCGTTGCAGGCCGTCGGCGCCGCGCTGCTCACACCCGCGAGCCTGGGACTGGTGGTGGCCTCGGCTCGTCCGGAACACCGTGCTCGGTCGGTGCGCATCTGGGCCGCCACCGGCGCGTTGGCCGCGGCCTTCGGCCCGGTGGTCGGTGGCCTGCTCGTCCAGGCGTCATGGCGCTGGGTTTTCCTGGTCAACGTGCCGATCGGCATCCTTGCGCTGCTCGCGGCCGCGGCATGGGTGCCCCGCTCACGTGACGAGTCGGTCAGCCGCATCCCGGACATCCTGGGTGCTCTGCTGCTCGCGGTGGCGATCGGTGCGTTGTCGCTCGGCCTTGTCCAGGGCCCGTCCTGGGGGTGGGGCGCCGGCCGTACCGATGCGGCCTGGTTCGTCGCTGTCCTCGGGCTGGTCGGCTTCGTCCTGAGTTCGCGGCGACACCCGGTGCCGGTGATAGAACCGGCGCTGCTGCGGGTGCGGGCATTCGCCTGGGCGAACGCGACCGCATTGCTGTTTGCGGTGCCGTTCGCGGCCGCATTGCTCACCAACATCCTGTGGATGCAGCAGGTCTGGGGCTTTTCGGCGCTCACCACGGGCTTCGCCGTCGCGCCCGGCCCGCTGATGGTGCCGATCTTCGCGGCGGTCGCCCATCGGCTGTCAGCGCGCATCCCGATCGGCCGAATCGTCGCCCTGGGCTGCCTACTCGTCGGCGTGGGCGGCGTCATCACCTCACTTTCGGTCGGTTCGACGCCGAACTACGCCACCAGCGTGCTACCGGGCTGGCTTATCGGCGGCGTCGGGGTCGGTCTGGCCCTGCCGTCGATCCTGAGTTCGGCCACCGCCGATCTGCCCACGGCCCGGGCCGCCACCGGGTCGGCGGTGGTGAACATGAACCGCCAGATCGGTACCGCCCTCGGTGTCAGCCTGGTCATCGCCGTGCTGGGCGCACCCGTCGGCTACGCGGCCGCCCACACCGCGTTCCAGCACACCTGGTGGGCGTTCGCGGCCGTCGCATTGCTGGCTGCGTTCGCCGCGCCCAGAATGACGCCCACCGTCGGCGGACCCGCGCCCGTCGATCCAGTGGCCGCCAAGCTGCCGGTGGCTTGAACGCCCAGCACGCCGTAGGCCGAACTGCGGTCCCCGTCGGCACGAGAACGGTTGCGGTGCAAGACATGTGAGCTGGCCGGTCGGGCCATCAACTCGGTTCCTTCGACGCCGACGGGCGTGTGCCCTCGTGAGCGTGTTGGGCACCGCCGCATCCGATTGTCTCGGCGGCGTCGTAGACCCACCGACAGGCACGGACCCACCACGAAAGGATCTGCTCGAATGAGACGTCTTCTGGCCGCACTCGGAGTCGCCGGGGTGGTGGCAGCCGGCACGGTACTGCTCGCCGGCCCCGCCTCCGCCGCAGCGGCGGACACCGCCAGCGTCAGTGTTGTTCACGGCATCCCGAACACCCCGGTCAACGTCTTCGTCAACGGGAAGTCGACTCTGGCCGACTTCAAGCCGCTGACGGTGGCCGGACCGCTCGAGCTCCCCGCGGGCACGTACGACGTGACGGTGTTTCCCGCGTCCGACACGGCCGGCACGGGCACGCCGGTGATCGAGGCGTCGGCCACCGTCGCCGCCGGTGACAACGTCACTCTGGTCGCTCACCTGAGCGCCGATGGCAAGCCGATCATCACGCCGTACGTCAACGACGTCTCGGCGATCGCTGCCGGTCAGGCTCGGCTCGTCGTTCGGCATGACGCGGCCGCGCCGGCCGTGGACGTCAGGGCCAACGGCGCCGTGGCGTTCCCAGGTCTGGTCAACCCCAAGGAGGCGTCTGCGGATCTGCCCGCCGGCACCGTCAGCGGGGACGTCGTTCTCGCCGGCACCAGCACCGTGGCCATCGGCCCCGCCGACCTGAACCTCAAGGAAGGCACCGAGACCATCGTGTACGCGGTCGGTTCGGCTGCGGACAAGACCTTGGGTCTGGTGGTACAGACCATGTCCGGGATGGAATCCGCACCTGGTGGCGTCCCGGCCGGCACCGGCGGCCAGTACGCCGGTCTCTTCTCGCAGCCCGGATGGGTGACCGGGCTCGCGGGTCTGGGCATGATCATCGCGGTGTCAGGTGTGTTCGCGGTCCGCTCGGGACGTCGTCGTCTCGCCGGCAACTGACGCGACGGCGAACGACACAGCATGACTGACAGAGCATGAGGCACGGGCGACGAGTCGGCGGCACAGGGCATCTTCTGCCCGGCGTGCTGCTGCTCGTCGCCGGTGTGCTGATTGCCTTTGGCGCCCCTGGCATCTGGTCGCTGACCCATCAGGATCCGGCGCTCCGCCCCATAGATCCTGGCATCGCCGTGTCACTGGCGGGCGACGGAGCCCGCCGATCGGCCACCGACGAACCGGTCACGGCCTCCACGTCTTCGACACCTCGACCGACCCCGACACCGCCGGTGACGACCTCGAAAACGGTTTCATCGGCAACCGTCGGGGCAATGACAAGAGTGCCCACTGTGAAAACGCCCGCGCCGTCGACGACGCGCCAGGTCCCGGGCCCCCCAGCGATTCGGCCGCTCGGGGTACCGATCCGGTTGCGGATACCTGCTATCGGCGTCGACGCGCCGGTCGAGGCGGTCGGAGTGGACGACCAAGGCGATATGGCCGTACCCGAGCAGGTCACGCAGACAGGCTGGTACAAGTTCGGACCGGTCCCGGGAGCCCGTTCCGGTTCGGTCGTGATCAGCGGCCACATCGACTCCGCAAGCCAGGGGCTCGGCGCATTTCATGCCCTGGGTGACCTGGAAGCCGGCGATGCAGTTCTGCTGGCCGATGCTGCCGGGCGTCAACAGCGTTATCGGGTCGTCGGCCGTGAGGCGTTCGACAAGAGAACCGTCCCGCTGTCGAAGTTGTTCTCCCGCACCGGATCAGCCCGCTTGACGTTGATCACCTGCGGCGGGGGCTTCGACTCACGGGCGCATTCCTATCTGGACAACATCGTCGTCACCGCGGTGCCCTCGTGAGGGAGACCCGGCCCGACATCTCCGAGGTGGGCGTCCCTGACGCGACCGAGCAACGCCTGGCCAAGGCGTTTGCCACCGGCGACGCGTGGACTCTACGAGAGGTCTACGACCGATACGGAACCCAGGTCTACCGGGTCGCGCTGGCCAGCCTGCGCAACACCGGCGATGCCGAGGAGACCGCCCAGACCGTCTTCGTCGACGCCTGGCGGGCCAGGGAGTCGTTCGACCCGGCGAAAGGATCGTTGGGCGGCTGGCTGATGGCCATCACCAAGCGCCGGTGCATAGATCGCCTGCGTAGCCGGGAGCGGAACCGCCGGGACATCGCGGCGGTCGCTGCCGGCACAGAGCACAACCACCCGGTTCCCGGTCCCGATCGGGTGGTGGAACAGATTGTCGTCGCCGACCAACTCGCCCGACTCCCGGAGAGTCAACGGGCCGTGCTGCAACTCGCCTTCTACGACGACCTGACCCACAGCCAGATCGCTTCGCTGACCGGGTTGCCGTTGGGCACCGTGAAGAGTCATCTTCGTCGTGGACTCGAGCAACTTCGTCGCCGATGGGAGGTGGACGGTGGAACATCTGGAACCTGATCAACTGGTCCTGCTCGCCCTCGGCGAGCGGCCGACGTCCGGCGGTACGTCTGCCGAGCCGCCTTCTGCCGCGACTGACCACTACGACAGGTCGGTACGCGCCCACCTGCAGGAGTGTGTGGCTTGTCGCCACGAGCTGTCCGAGTTGGCGCGGACCGTGGAAATCGCCCGCGAGGCCGGCGAACTCGGTCCGCAGACGCCCGTCGTTCTGCCGGCATCCATCTGGTCCGGCATCGCCCGTGAATTGGGTATCGGCACCACGGCAGGGCAGCGGCCAGATCCTCCGGCCCAGCGACCCGATGCAAACGCGCGGCCGGCCCGTGGCTTGTCGGACCCGATCGGAGACCGGAGCGGCGGGCAGGTGCCGCCGCCGTCGGACCGAGCGGCCGTTTCTCGCCGCCATGGGTCCGGACGCCGAGTGTCGGTCCGTCGCGGACTGCTGGTGGCGGCCGTCGTGGTCGCGATCGGCGTAGGCGTGGGCGTCGGGGTGGCGATCGGCGGCCGCGATGCCACGGTCAGCGCCATTGTTTCGTCGCAGGCGGCACTGACGGCGATGCCGGCGGCGCCACCGACCGCGCACGGCACGGCGACGATCACGCAGACTGCGGAGGGTCTCACACTCACCGTCACCGCCCGTGCGCTGCCGCTGCGGCAGGGTTACTACGAGGTCTGGCTATACAACCCGACGGCCGATCAGATGGTGGCCGTGGGCACGCTCGGGGCGGGCGGGGATGGGATCTGGTCCCTGGCCTCGACGATCGACCTCCGTTCCTACAGTGTCGTGGACGTGTCTGCCCAGGACTTCGACGGCAATCCCGCCCATAAGGCCAGCGTGCTGCAGGGGCCGCTGACCCAGTAGCGTTGCCTCGGGCCGGCCGCCACCGGATCCCGGGCGTGAGGGCTTTAGGGTTCACATGATGAGTGGCGCAACAGCTCCCGCCGGGCTGTCCCGGCCGACCGACGCGGCCGCGGCGGCACCGGTACGTATCGCGCACCTGGGCTTGGGTAACTTCTTCCGGGCGCACCAAGCCTGGTATACCGATCTCGCCCCGGATGCCGATCGGTGGGGGATCGCGGCATTCACCGGGCGATCCGCGGCGTTGGCCGATGCCCTGACCGCACAAGATGGTTTGTACACCCTGATCACGCGGGCGGCCGGCGGTGACACCGCTCGAGTCCTGGGCAGCCTGTCCCGCGCCCATCGGGCGTCGGATATGTCCAATTGGCTGACCTACCTGGCCAGCGGCGATGTCCGCATCGTGACGTTGACGGTCACGGAAGCCGGTTACCTCCGTGGATCAGAGGGTGAACCGGACGGGGCGCGAGCGGTCGTGCACGCCGACCTCTCCTTGCTGCGCGACGACCTGCGGGCATCGGTCACCACCATGCCGGGTCGGTTGGTCGCCGGATTGGCGGCGCGCCGGTCCGCCGGGGCCGGCCCGCTGGCGGTGGTCTCCTGCGACAACGTGCCCGACAACGGCGCCGTCACAGCCCGTGTCGTCGGACAGCTCGCCGATCTGCTCGATCCCAGTTTGGCCGCCTGGATCTCGGACAATGTTTCGTTCGTCACCACCATGGTCGACCGGATCACCCCGGCCGGCACCGACGAGGACCGGAGGACTGCCGCCCGGTTGACCGGGCGGCGCGATGCGGCGACGGTGGTGACCGAGCCGTATACGGAGTGGGTGCTCGCCGGGGATTTTCCGGCAGGGCGACCGGGGTGGGAGGCCGCCGGTGCGCGTTTCGTCGCGGACGTCACCCCGTTCGAGGAACGAAAATTGTGGCTGCTCAATGGCGGGCATTCCCTGCTCGCCTATGCCGGCAGCGCCCGCGGCCACGCCACCGTCGCGGCGGCCGTCGGTGATCCGGCGTGTCGAGAATGGTTGCAGCAGTGGTGGAACGAGGCGTCCGCCCATCTCACTCTGTCGGCCGTGGAGGTAGCGGCGTATCGGGAGGCGTTGCTGGAACGGTTCGGGAACCCCCGAATACAGCACCGGCTGGCTCAGATCGCCGCGGACGGCTCCCAAAAGCTGCCCATCCGCGTTCTGCCGATCATCACCCGGGAGCGCGCACAGGGCCGCCTCCCCATCGCCGCGCTCCGGGTGCTGGCCGCCTGGATCAGGCATCTCCGCGGAGCCGGTGTGCCGGTGAAAGACGCTGCGGCGCAGATGTTTCTCGCTCTGGTGAACAGATCCCTGCCGGAAGCGGTCGCGGCGGTCCTGGCGCACCTCGACTCGGCCATGGCCGCGGATCGCGCCGTTGTTCGGACTGTCGTAGAACTCAGCCGGCAGCTCGATGCGGCCATACCGGAAAGTTTCGAACACGACCCGCCGGACAGTCCGATCAACTGAGGTCGAACGACGCTCAACGTGGCGAAGACGAGGACGCCGGCATCGGCAGCAGGCGCTGCCGACACCGGCGTGGTCATAGAAACCCGGATAGGTCCTCCGGATTACTTGAGGTCGGCGCTGACGAGCCGTTCGATCAGGTCCTCGATGTTGCCGGTCTTCGGCAGGCCCCGCTCGGCGAGCTGAGCTGAGAGCTCGGCTTTGGTCAGACCCTCGTAGGACTCGCGGATCTGCCTGACGTGCTCGCGCTCGGCCTTCTTCGCTTCGCGGTCCTGTTCCTTTGCGGCTTCCTTGAGTTTCGCTTCCTGCTCACGCTGAGCCCGCGCGACCTCGTCGGCCTGCTCCTTCGCGAGCTCTTCGGCGCGCTCGGCCTGCTTGACGGCCAGGTCGGTGACCGTGTCGGTGTGATCCTTCACGATGCTGGTGACCTTTTCGCTCTGTTCCCGGACCGATCCGGACAGATTGGTGACCAACTGGGCCCATTTGGTGGCCAGCTCGCGGTTCACGTCCACCGCTTGCTGGACGAGTTCGAAGTAGCGGGTGATAGGTGCGGCCAGATCGATGGTCGGGGGCTTGACCCGGTCGAGCTGCTGGGTGAACGACTGGGCGCCGTTCCGGAACGCTTCGATGGACTGCTCGGTGGCTTGCCGGGTCTGGGTGGCAACGGAGGTGAAGACTCCATTGCTCGTCGTGGTGCTGGTCATGGCACTCCTTTGTGGACACGACGGCGACCGCCGTATCAAAGTTGGTCGTTGGCCGAGCCGGTCAGGCCGAAGAACGTCGGGTCCCGCGGCCGGGGGGCGCAGCAAATGGCTCGTGCGGCGTATCGATAGCGCCCTGTGTTCAGCCGCGCAGCAGGGACTTGACCGTTCCGGCCTGTTCGCGGACGAATCCGGCCACGGAGTTGACACCGTCGATCCACTGGAACGTGAACTGACGGTTGGCGTCGATGGCCTGCTGGAGCAGCTCGTAGTAGTTCTTGACCGGAGCGCTGTCGATGCTCGGAAGAGTGGCCAGCACGTCGATCTGATCGGCGAAGGTCTTGGTGCTCTGCTGGAACATGTCGAACAACTGCGCGCTGGCGTTCTGGGCCTGGTCGGCAGCGGAGGTGTACTGGTCGATGATGCTCATCGGATCTCCTCGGATCACATGACGGGTTGACCCGTCTTGGGTAGGGGTGCTGCCAGGTGGACGCAGAAGGCGAAGAGCACCGGACACAGGGCGGGGTAGTGAACAGACCCCTTGGTCGGATCTGGCCAGGACGGGAGACCCGGACCGGATTCGGTTTTCGCTCGGTGTTCGACGATCGGCAAGCGATCATTTCCTACGGCTATCGCTGGAGCAGCTGTTAGCAAGTTAGCCTATTGTCCAGCTAACAAGCAAGGGCACGATGGTGTGACGACCCGCACATCGATCGAACTCACTCACGAATAACCGAAGTCCGCGAAAGCGGCTGACGCGTGAGAAACCCAAGAACACCTGCACCGGAACAGGTTCGACCGTGACGGCACTTCCTTCTGTCCGCCCGCACAGCATCAGATCATGTCCGAGCCGCCCGGTCATCAGAGCCCGGTAGAAGGTGGACAGGTCGGTAGCGTTGGAGACGATGGCTCCGGCAGCCAGGCGTGGGACGGGTTGTAGCCGGTGGCGTCCAGGCGTTCGCCGTCTGTGGTCGGGATTGCCTGGGTCGAGACGTATCCGTGTGCGTAGTAACCGGTGAAGGGGGCGTTCCCTACCGGGAACGAGGTGTTGTTCAGGTGCAATGGCGTGAAGATGCGTCGGTCCAACTCTCCAGCCAGCGAGCGGCCGGCTATCGCTTCTACCAGTAGGCCGGCGACGATGTAGTTGGTGTTGGAGTACTCGAAGGCGCTGCCCGGTGGGAACAGCTGCGGGTGCTTCTGGGCCAGGGCGACCAACTCCCGCGGCTGCCAGATGCGGTCGCGGACTATTCCGACGAGCAGCTCCGGATCCCCGGTGTAGTCGGGCAGGCCGCTGGTGTGGTTCAGGAGTTGCCCCACGGTGATCCGGTTTCCGTTCGCGAGCAGGCCGGGCAGCCGATGGGCGACGGGCTCGTCGAGCCTCAGGCGTCCTTCGCCGACCAGCTGCAGAACGGTGGTGGCGACGAAGGTTTTCGTGATGCTTCCGATCCGGAACCGGGCGGTCGGTCGAAGTGCGGTGCCGGTGGCGAGGTCGTCGACACCGGCGGTGTAGTTGCGGGCGGGGTGGTGGGCGTCCTGGACTCGAACGGTGATGCCGGGGACGCCCGCCGCTACCACCTCGTTCAGTGCAGCGTCGAGTTGCGTGGGGGCGGCACCCGTGGTCGGGGACTGCTCGGTAGTAGCCGCGCTGGCCGGGCTGGTGCCGGGGATCAGGCTGGAGGAGTTCAATCGCAACATCGTCTGCTGTGTGCGGTGGCCGCGGGGCGTGCGCCGTCATTGGCGCTTTTGCGGTCCTGCCGGTGAAACGGGTCCGCTGATCACCCGACAACGTCAGGCGTCCGCGCGGCGGAGCCGCCAGGCGGCGAATCCGGTCAGCACGACTGCGTACCCGCACAGCACCGCGAACCCGGTCCACGGCGCTAAGGAGTTGGCGGCGACGGTGGTGCCGCCGGTCAACACGGTGCCGATGCTGGAGGGCAGGTACTGCACGAATTGCGCGGTCCACGTGGTGGGCAGTAGCAGCGTCAGCGGCGGGATGACGAAGAACACTGCGACAAAGGTGGTGATCGCGGCGGCGGTGTTCCGCAGCAACGCCCCCATGGCCAGAGCGGTGATCCCCGCGACGGTCACGTACAGCGCGGCGCCGACCACCGACCGGAGAGCGCCGGGGTCCGATGGCGACACGTTCAGGCCCTTCCCGCCCAGGATGGCCTGCCCGACGAGAAACGCGGTGACGCTGGCGATCAGCATGGTCAGGAACACCACGGCGGTGAACACCGCGATTTTTCCCCACAGCATGGGTAGCCGGCGCGGCACCACCGTCAGCGAGGAGCGGATCATCCCGGTGCTGTACTCGCCGGTGATCAGCAGCACCCCGAGGACCCCGATGGCCAGTTGCGCGAAGAAGGTTCCGGTCAGCGAGGTGGAAAGTGCGGATTCCCCTGGTTGGAGGCCCCCCGGTTGGTTGGCGGTGATGGCTGCGAACAGGGCGCCCATGCCGATCATCAGCGTGAGCGCGGCCAGCACGGTGTAGACGGTCGACCGCAGGGAGCGGAACTTCGTCCACTCGGAGCGGAGGACCCGCACGGGTGTCACCCGCAGCTGGGCGTGCGGGTCGACGGCTGCCGGTGGCCGGGTGGAGACGACGGTGTCGGTCATGACGTAACCGCTGTGTTGTCGATGATGTGGGTGGCGGGGATGTCGGTGGAGCGGTACTCGACGGCGTCGTTGGTCAGTGTCATGAACGCTTCTTCCAGGGTGGCTTGTTGCACGGTGAGTTCGAAGATGGGGAGGTGGTGTTGCCAGGCGATGGTGCCGATGTGTTCGGCGGTGAGGCCGTCGACACCCAGTACGTCGGGCTGCGCGGTGGCGGTCACCGTGACGTCGGGGCCGGTGAGCAGCTCCCGCAGCCGCGCCGCGTCGGGGGTGCGGACGGTGACGGAGTGATGCGAGGCGCGGGCGATGAAGTCGTCGACGGTGGTGTCGGCGATCAGCCGGCCACGGCCGATGACGACCAGACGGGTTGCGGTTTGGGCCATTTCGCTCATCAGGTGGGAGGAAACGAACACGGTGTGCCCGTCAGCGGCCAGGTCTTTGAGCATGGTGCGGATCCATCGGACTCCTTCGGGGTCGAGGCCGTTGACCGGTTCGTCCAGGATCACGGTCTGCGGGTTGCCCAGCAGCGCCGAGGCAACGCCGAGGCGTTGGCCCATGCCGAGGGAGAATCCGCCGACGCGTTTGCCGGCAACCTGCTGCAGTCCGACGATGTCGATCACCTCATCCACCCGGCGGGTCCGGATGCCGTTGGTGTGCGCCAGGGCGAGCAGGTGGTTGCGGGCGGATCGGCCGGTGTGCACGGCTTTGGCTTCGAGCAGCACCCCGAGTTCGGCCATCGGGGCTGCTGCGGTCCGGTAGTCGCCGCCGTTGACGGTGACCCGGCCGGTGGTGGGCCTGTCGAGTCCGGCGATCATTCGCATGGTGGTGGACTTCCCGGATCCGTTCGGGCCGAGGAACCCGGTGACGATCCCGGGCTGCACGACAAAATTCAATCCGTCGACGGCGAGTTTGTCGCCGTAATGCTTGCTGAGATTCTCGACTTCGATCATCGGGGTGCCTTTCAGAATATGTGGGCTTGGATAAATGACCGCAGTTGCGTGGCCCTCGGTCGAAATCCGGTCCCGGTCCCGAGATCGCCATCGGCAGCCGGGCGTCGGTTGTCGTTGTGATGGCGGAGCTTCGGGATCTGTCGGTCCGCACCGCGGTGCCGGGCATCGGCCGCTGCACTTCTGGCGGGGAAGGACAAGTGGGGCGTGGTCCGAGTCGGGTCTCGGTGGGTGGCCCTGCGGGTGTTGCACGCTCAGGCGGTGACGGTGGGTTCCAGAGGTGAGACGCCTGCAGCGGTTCTGTCTGCGGTGATCCGGCAGGACTTGAAGCCTTTGACGGTCAGGTAGACGCCGAGGGAGAGCTCGAAGACCGCGACCGGCAGCGCGCCGAGCAACGACCACGCCGACACCTCGTCGTAAAGGCCGAAGTACTTCGCCACCACGGAACCCAGCACGATGGGCCCTCCGATCACTCCGGTGAGCGACAGGGTCCGCGGCACCAGACCGGACTTGTACAGCAGGATCCCCAACAGCAGGTCGTTCACACCCGGCATGAGGCCCTGACCGAGAGTGAACGTCCAGTCGTGCTGCGCGATCAGCCCCCGAGCGGTGTCCAACCCGCCGGCTCCGGCCCCGGCCTGCCGCAACGAGACGACCGACAGCAGGCTGACTACACCGGAGAAGATGGTGGCCGCTTCGAGCACCCGAATTCCGACCAGTCCGATTGCCAGGCTCTGGTTCTGCTTCTTCAGCACCGGGTACAGCGCAACGGCGGTGCCGATGCCGGCGAGGGCCACGATCATCTCCAGGACCCCGGTGACCAACACCGTGCTGTCCGGGCCGGCGCCGAGGATGTACTCCGGTTTGCGGACCGCTTTGTACAGCGCGAGACTCGGGATCGAGATGAAGGTGATCAAGTACAGCACACCCGCAGCTAACGAGGTCTGGCGCAGGGACGTCATCGGAACCTGTTTTACTGCAGGGGTTGTCGTCGGACGAACGGTAGTGGACATGTTGGTCTCCTGGAGTGGGATGGATGATGCATGAACGTGACTGGGTGGGGTGTGGCGTCGCCGTCAGGCAACGGAAGACCAGGGTTCTGCTGCTCCGGAGGGCGGCGGAAGAGGTGCCGGTGTCAGATTTCGTCGGGTGCGATTCTGGTGACCGAGATCAGCGGTATGCCGATGTCGCGCACCTTGGTGAGCAGGCCGTGCAAGGCGGACTGGTCGACCACCAGGCCGTGAATGACGGTGGTGCCGTCGTTCTGTTGGGTGACGGTCAGTCCGTCGAACCAAGCGGCCCATCGGGAGTCCAGGCGCCCCTTGAGGCGAATTTCGTATCGCCCGGCCTCGTCGGCAGTCGATATTGTGCCCATCTCGCTGCCTTCCCGCCCGCCTTACCGTCGTGGGGATTTCCCTCGACGCGGCTCGGACGTTTACCTGGTGTCACTGAAGGCTAGAAGCGGATGTGGTGAGCGGGCATCACCACATGTGGTGATTGAGGTGGTGACCCGGGGCGATCGGGATGTGGTGAGAGGGCGCCACGGTTGCCGCGCCGGGCGGGGATGCGATGCCAGGGGACGCCGCTGGGCCGGCGCTGATCAGGGTCAGCGGTCGCGGGTGCGGGAGAGGAGGCCCAGCTCCCCGGCCCGGCGGACCGCTGCCCGCCGGCTGTTCACTCCGAGTTTGGCGTAGATGCTCTTGGTGTGGGTACGCATCGTATTCAGGGACACGAAGAGCTGCCGAGCGATGTGGGATCCGTCCAGGTCGGTGGCCAACAGCCGCATCACGTCGAGTTCGCGTCCGCTCAGCGGCTCGACGAGTCCCGGGCTTCGGTGATCGGACCGTTCACCGGGGGCTGTCCCCTGTCCGGTCGCACCGTCGTGCTCGACCGCGCCCAGGAGCTCACGGACGTAATCCCAATCGGGTCGCCTTCTGGCCACCCCTGTCAGCAGGACCGCCATCGGTTCTCCTGCACCGACGAACACCTGGACGTAGCGTTCGGGTTCGGCCAGGGTCAGCGCTCGGTCCAGCGGCAGCAACGCACTCTCGAGGTCACCGCCCGCTTGCAGGGCGAGCGCCTGCAGCACCAGGATCTCGATGACGCTGCCTATTCTGGTGCCCGCTTCGGCCGCCGACAGCAGGCGCTGCAGCAGGCGGACGACTTCGTCCAGGGAGCTCGGGTCACCGCCGGCCGTGTACCGCGTCAGGAGCACCCCAGCGAGGGTGATGTGCTCGAATTCGCTTGCGTAGGTGAGGTTGTCGTCCACCCCTAGGCCCCGCTTCCTCGCCCAGTCGAGGGCACGGGCCACGTTTCCTTGTGCGGCCAGAACCCGGGCCCGCAGCGCTGGCACCGGCCGCACGTTCGGGGAGAAGTCGCCCATGTACACGCGCTCCGCGTCGTCGAGCAGGGTGATCGCCCCCGCCAGATCGCCTCGAGCTTCCCGGATCCGCGCCGACGCGACCCGCCACCGATACGGGTTCTGCAGCAGCCCGATGTGCTCGCCGAGCTTCTGGCTATCCAGCAGGTATCGGCTGGCGGCAGGCAAATCGCCACGTTCGCAGGCGATCTGACTCATGCCCACGTACATGTCCGCCGTTCCGCGCAGTACGGTCCCTGGTTCCCGAGCGGCCAGCTGCAGCCCCTGTTGATAGGTGTGAAGTGCGGCGCCCAGGCGACCTTGGGTGCTGCGGATGTCCCCGAGTGCGATCGAGCAACCCAGGACATCGGCGATATGCCCGGCCCGTTGCAGCCCTTCCACGCAGGCGGAGTACGCCCGATCTGCGGCCTCGAGATCTCCGCGGCTCCAGTACGCCAGCCCCGAGAGGCCGGACGCGCCCGCCCGGACGACGTCGTCACCGTCGGCCGCGCGGTCGATCGCCAGCTGGGCGTGGCGGAGGGTGGCCGGGAGGTCACCCCGCATCAATGCCAATGCCGAGCGGTACATCTGGATCGCGCCGGGAAGGCGGGCAAATTCCGACTTGTCCCCGACGACCATCCCACGGGAAAATATCACGACGCCCTCACGGTCGGACGCGGCCGGCTCGAACCACCGCTCCACATCCCGCAGGCGTTCCTCGATGCCGTCGAACTCATTGCTGGACATCAACGCCCCGATGAGGCCGACGGCGAGGACCGGTCGCCTGCGCACGATGTCGTCGGGGATCACGTTGAGCCAGCCGCGGATGGTCGCCTCCTGTCTGTTCCGCTGCAGCGCAGGTATGGCCCGCTCGACGAGGTCCGCTGCCCGCTCGTCGTCCCCCGCGGCCAGTGCATGGCGGACCGCCTGGGACGGCTGACCGTGTTGGTCGTACCACTGGCTGGCCCGCCGATGCAGGTCCGCGACCTCGTCGGGCCGCTCATCGCGCAGATGTGTCTGCAACATGTCCGCGAACAGGTGGTGGTATCTGTACCAGTGGCGGCTGTCGTCCAGCGGGACCAGGAACAGGTTGGCGCGGTCCAACCCCTCCAGCGTGGCCTTGCCGCCACGGTCGCCGGTCACGGCATCGCACAGCGGACCGCTCAACCGGTCCAGCACGCAGGTGCGTAGCAGAAACGTGCGGACCTGCTCCGTCTGACGCTGCAGCACCTCCTCGACCAGATAGTCGACGATGTACCGGTCGTCGCCGGCGAAGCCGGCGATGAAGCCGGCGATGTCCTTCCGTCCCTGCATGGAGAGCGCCGCCAGTTGGAGCGCGGCGATCCAGCCCTCGGTCCGCCCCTCCAATGTGGCGATGTCAGTGGCGGCGAGGTTCAACCCCACGACGTCGTTGAGGTAGGCAGCCACCTCGTCGGGTGTGAACCGAAGGTCGGCGGACCGAACCTCGACCAACTCTCCGCGCGCCCGCAGACGAGCCAGCGGCAGTAATGGGTCGGCGCGGGTGCTGATCACGAGATGTACCTGCCGCGGGAGGTGCTCGAGCAGGAACACCATGTCGCCCCGGACGTCGGGCCCGTCGACGAGGTGGTAGTCGTCGAGTACCAGGTCAACGTCCACCGGCGTGCCTGCGAGTTCGTTGAGCACCGCGATGAGGACGGTCTGGATCGGTGGCTGAGCTGACTGGAGGAGCGGCAGCATGCTGGCTCCGACGCCGGGTACTGCGCTCTGCAGGGCGGTGATCACGTAGGTCCAGAACGTCGCGGGTTGGCGGTCGCCCTGATCCAGGGACAACCACGCTACGGCCCGGTTTTCCGCGGCCCCCGCGGCAAGCCACGCAGTGAGCAGGGTGGTCTTGCCGAAACCGGCGGGAGCGGAGATCAAGGTGAGCCTGGCCTGTGACCCACGGCTCAGGCGCCCGATCAGCCGCGGTCGTGCGACCAGCGTCCTTCGAGCTGTGGGGACGTAGAGCTTGGTCTGGACCAACGGGCTTGCCACGGCAGCTCCCCAAAGGGGCTCTCACCCGGCGGATGCGCCCAAGGCTAGTCGCCCAACTCTGGGTTGGTGTATGCAGTGGCCCCGCGACGCAGGCCCATGGTGCTGACGGGCGACGCCGTGTCGATGGTGGTGCTGTTCATCGGACACGTTTCACGGGCAGGATGGCAAGGGCTCCGATGACGGCGCAGATCCCGGCCACGGCGTACAGCACGCCGTAGCCGCCTCCCCCGATCGCCAGGATGAACGGTGCGATCGCGGGCGCGACGGAATAGGGAAGAGCACCGGCAATGTTCATCACTCCGAGATCTTTCGCGGCGCTGTCCTTGTTGGGCAGCACGTCGACGACGAGCGCGAGGTCGACGGCCATGTAGACGCCGAAGCCGAGTCCGCCGATAGCCATGCCGACGAGGAATCCGTTGAAGTTGCTGGCGATAGCAATCACAAACATGGCCAGGCCGTACACGATCGAGCCGGCGACGACGAAGAACTTCCGTCGGCCGGTCCGGTCGGAGAGCTTGCCGCCGATGAGGGAGGCGACGACGAGGACGACGGACTGGACCAGGGTGCCCAGGAAGATCTGGTGCGGCACGTCAGCCTCGCTGCTGCCGACTTTGTCGAGCAGATAGTAGGCCTGGTAGGTGGTCAGGAACGCATAGGCCAGGACGAACAGGAAGCGGCTGGCGAAGGCCCAGGCGAAGTCCGGATTTTTCCGCGGGTTGACGTAGAACGTGCCGGCGAATTCCCGCAGTGACCATGGTGGCTTGTCCACCTTGGCCAGCCGGCGATCTTTCAGGGTGACGGCGAAGAGCAGGACGAAGGATCCCCCGATCGCGCACGGAACCAGGAACATGGCCACCTGGTCGCCGGTGAACAGCTGGACCAGGAAGGTGCCGATGACGGCGGCGATGGGCAGGCAGACACCCAGCACGCCGGAGATCAGGCCGCGTTGACCCTCGGGGACCTGATCCGGGAGCACCGCCACCAGGGCGGCGAGCAGAGCGTTGAAAAATACCTGGGCGGTGCACCATCCGACCAGGACCACCGCGATGGTGGGGGCCACCGCGACAACGAGGATGCCGAGGGACCCGCCCAGCAGACCGATGAGCATCCACACCCGACGCATCCCCAGGCGTGACGAGGTGCGGTCGCTCATTCTGCCGAACAGCGGATTGGCGAACATGGCCAGCAGGGCACCGATCCCGGTGACCAGGGCCAGGCTGTCCGGTGCCCGCCCGATCCCCATCAGCGAGTTGACCTTCAAAGCCAAGCTGACCAGCAGGGGTGCCAGGAACAGCAGGACCGTGCCCACGTACGCCAACGTGTACAGCGAGATGAACCCCCAGCCGACCCGGTGCGGCGCGGGTGGCCCGGGCCCCACGTCGGCTTGGGCCCCAGTTCCGTTCCCGTATCCGTCCGGCGCGGCGGTGGCGGCCAGGTCTGGATGAACGATTGGTGTGCTCCCCCCGGGACTGGAAAAGTCGGGCATGGCGCTCTTCTTCCTCAGGCTGGAAGCGCGGCCTCTGCGTCGTATCTCGGGCCGCGTTGGATCATGCCGGGCCACCGGCTGGTGTGGTGTTTGAACTGTCCGCGCCCAGTGTGTGCCTCGACCGCACCATTTGCTGCTTCACCGACGTTAATCGCCCCACCTGGGTAGCGACTGGTTCAAGGTCGGGCCACTCAAAATCGGCACTCCCTGGCCAGGTGGGGCCGCCCACAAGTCACACTCTCACTGCAGGCCGGCGCAATGCGGTCGCCGCCCCCTGCTGTCGACGGAAGGCGGGCATCGCCTGCCACGCAACGAACTACGCCCGTATTGCATGACCGAAATCGGAGCCAGCTGGGTGCGAGGGAACTGAGAGGTATGTCGGCGTGCGTGTGGCTGCGGCCGGTCAGCACCTGACGAATCTCCAGCTGGTGGATGCGTTGCCGGCCTCAGTCGCTGAACGACGCTCGCCCTGCCCGTTCCAGGGGGACCTTCGCCTCTATCCCACCACGACTGAAACGGAAAGGGTTGGTAAACGGAGGTTGCCCAATTCGGATGACCGCTGTTCCGTCAGTGGATGGTGGAGGCGTCATGGAGAATGGCGCGGTGCCGGTCGGCGGAGCGACGGCGCCCTACGACTTCACCCTGCATGACGGACCGGCCGGAACGACCAGACTCATCGTGCGGGAGCGCGACCACTATTCGCGTCGCTGGGCGGCCTTGATGGTCCAGCCCGCCGAGTTGGTCAGCTGCCTGATGAGTCCCCGCATGCTCCGCGGTATCGCGCGACGGGCCGAACATTTCCAACAGCACGGTGCGGATGTTTCCGGCACACAACTACTCGTCGAGAAAGGTATTCCCGCATGAAATCAGGTCGAATTGCCGCGGTGATCGTCGGCTGTCTCCTGCTGCTTCCGGGAATCGGTCTGCTGCTGGGCGGGGGTGGCCTCGGCCTTGGCTACGCGTTCGGCAGGGACGACGCCGGATATTTCAACCTCACGGTCCCGCTGCAGAGTTCGACGGCAGCGATCACCGCGCCGAGTCCTATCGTCACCACGGATCTGGGCACCCCGGTCTGGATGACCGATGCGCTCCGCACCGACATTAGGCTGCGCGTCACCGCCACCGATGGCCAGCGGCCGGTCTTCGCCGGAGTGGGGCCTGCCGGTCAGGTGCAGGCCTATCTGGCCGGTATCAGCCACGACGAGGTCGCCACCCTGACCAACGGTCGTCCGACCTTGCGTACCGACTCCGGTACCACCGCGGCCACCGCGCCGGCCGAACAGGGATTCTGGACCGCTTCCTCGACCGGAACGGGCGCCCGGCAACTGGATTTCACCGCCCCGGACGGGCCCTGGACGATGGTGGTGATGAACGCCGACGGGGCGGCCGGGATCTCGGCCGCGGCGGTGTTCGAGGTGAAGGCACCGTTCCTGCTGCCGCTCGCCGTGCTGCTGCTCGGCCTCGGCCTGATCGTCACGGCCGGCGCGATCGTGCTGATCGTGGTGGGCGCGTCCGGGCGCCGGGCCAATCGCCCGCCGAAGCTTGAGAAGCGGTCATTCGAGCTGGTCGGGGCAACGATCGCCACCTTTGACCATCCGGTGGTCCTCACGGCTCGACTGGATCCCGGCCTCTCCCGCTGGCAGTGGTTGGTGAAGTGGTTCCTCGCCGTCCCGCACCTCGTAGTGCTCGCGTTCCTGTGGCCGGCATTCCTGGTGGTCACGGTGGTGGCCGGGTTTTCGATCCTGTTCACCGGTGTGTATCCGAGGTCGCTGTTCGACTTCACCACCGGCGTACTGCGCTGGTCCTGCCGGGTCTCCTACTACGCCGGGCACGGCGGCATCGGTACCGACCGGTACCCGCCGTTCACCCTGGCGCCGGTGCCGGAATACCCGGTCACCCTCGATATCGCCTATCCAGCGCGGCTTTCTCGTGGGTTGGTGCTGGTGAAATGGTGGTTGTTGGCCATCCCGCACTACTTCATCCTCGGGTTGATGGTCGGCAACTGGTTCGGCTGGACATCGCTGGATGGTCGGCTACCGGCGTTCGGGCCGGTCGGCGGAGCGGGCGTACTCGGCCTGCTGGTCGTCATCGCCGGATGCGTGCTGCTGTTCACCGGTCGATATCCGGCGTCGCTGTACGACCTGATCGTTGGGTTCAACCGATGGATATTCCGCGTCGTCGCCTACGCATCTTTGATGACCGACCGCTACCCGCCGTTCCGCCTCGACCAAGGCGGAACCGAGCCGACCACGCCTCCGCTCTGGCAACCCCTCGGGCCGACCACCGTCGAACCCGTCGGTACCCGTTCCTGAGCTGTCGACAACGCCGTTTTTTTCGAAAGGTGAGCAGATCATGACCGCAGCACTGGTCGCATATGCGAGCAAAATGGGCGGCACCAAGGGAATCGCCGAGGCCATCGCGCAGGAATTGCAAACCGCCGGCATCGACGTGGTGGTCAGCGATGCCGGCCAGGTCGGCGCCGTCGACGGCTACGACGCCGTCGTGGTCGGCAGCGCCGTCTATGCCACCCGTTGGCGCTCGGAGGCGGTCGACCTGCTGGCTCGGCTGGCCGAAGCGGGAACTCGGCCGCGCACGTGGATATTCCAGAGCGGTCCGTTCGAGAGCATCACCGACCAGGCGGACCGCCCGGTCCCGAAACGTGTTCACCGGCTGGCCGCAGCTCTCGGGGCACCGGTGGTCACCACCTTCGGCGGCCGCATCGAACCGGCGACGGCCACCGGCTTCATCGCCCGCCGGATGGCCGCTGGGCCGCAGGCGGGCGACTACCGCGATTTCGCCGAAATTCGGCTCTGGGCGGCCGGTATCGCCGCCGCATTGGCGGTACCCCTGGCGCCCGCAGGTTGAGCTGCAATACCCGCCGCCGCTACGCCCTTGGTAACACCTGTTGTCCTATGCCATGTCTGAAAGGTTCTCATGAGTGCCAGCGCTGCTCCCGTCCTTCCCTCCACCCGACTTGACGGCCCGGCCGCCCGCACTGTCGACCTGCACAAGGTGTGGCGTGGAGCAGAACTCTCAAGGGGCCGATGAACAGGGCGGCGATCCGCAGCAGGAGAATGTCGACCCCAGCAAGAGTCTGAAGGCCCTATCGACGTTGTCCACCGCGTTGGATCTGGACGTGCTGCGGACCCGGGGTGGCCACCTTCGCTGTCCATTCCATTCCCGGAGCAGAGGGGGCGGGAGGTTCGGCGACCTGTTACGAGCGCGGCCAATTCCGGCTCGCGTTGTTCAAAGTGTCGGCCTCCAGCCGGACGCGAAAAAGGCCCGGATGGCCTGGTTTTCCTCGTCTGATGCGCGCCGATTCGCGCTCTTGACCAGCATGTCAGAGCAGATGGTCTCAGGCCGGTGTCCAGACCGATCCGTCGGAGCCGGGCAGCACGGTGGTCGCGATGCCCTCGTATTGGCACAGGCCCAGCAGGTGCGGGTCGGACGTCGCGAGCGGTTCGGCCAAGAACCGAGCAGCCGACGCGGCAATGCAGTCGGCCAGACTGACCGCACGACGAGTGCGGTGGTAATGGCGGGCACGCAGGCGCCCGGCGGCCAGCGCCATCCGGCTGTCGACTGGAATCGCATCGAGTAGCCCGAGTTCGGCGAGGTCAGTGATCACGTTATCCTCACCGGCAGCGTCGAGACGCACGAGTCGATCCACAACTTCGGCCAACCCGGTCGCGGTGGCCATGCAACTCTCCTCGCGCAGCAGGGTGGCTACGCTGTCCGCTGCAGATTCCGCGCGCAGGTAGGCGATGACGGCGTAGGCGTCAAGGACGGTCACGCGCCGCGGCCAGCCTCGTGCGCCACGTCCTCGTCGCGGGCCTGGCTGCGCATCTGGTCGGAGGACGGTCCGCGGCCGGCGTACTTGCCGCGCAGCTCTCGCACCGGGTCGACCGACGCGGGCCGGATCACAACGTGATCGCCCAGGTCGACCACGATGACCTTGTCTGCCTGCCACCGGGCGCGCGTCGCTGCCGGGATCGATACCTGGCCATTGCGGCTCACCGTCATCACGTAGCTCGACTCGGACACTCCGTCATATTACGACAGGGCCTTCTTGTTGTATACACTTTGGGTCCGCCATGAGGTCGGCGCTTTGGCCAGCCGTGCGCCAGTTGCGGGCCAGGTCGAGTGCTGGGGTGGACGACGAGTCCGTCAAGGGGCCATGCAACCGACCGCACGGTACGTGATCCGATGCCTGACCTGGCAGGGTCTGGCGGCGGTCGCGCAATCGGTCGGCCCAGTGCACCCGGGGTGCACATCCCTCGCAAGATCACTTGGAGGGCTTTGACCTGCGAAAACATGGTGGGCGATACAGGGATTGAACCTGTGACCTCTTCCGTGTCAGGGAAGCGCTCTCCCGCTGAGCTAATCGCCCGGGCATGTACTGCTGGACCGCCTGGTGCCGTCCAGAACGGTACTCGATCCGGGGACCGAGCGTCCGCAAGGTAGTGCCACCTCGAGGTGGGAACGGGATTCGAACCCGTGTACACGGCTTTGCAGGCCGTTGCCTCGCCTCTCGGCCATCCCACCGAGCACGGCCTGCCTGTTCCTCCAGAACGGGAGCCTGCATCGAGCGGACGACGGGATTCGAACCCGCGACCCTCACCTTGGCAAGGTGATGCGCTACCAACTGCGCTACGTCCGCATTCCTCAACGTAGGCGAAAGGCCGTCATACCAGGTCTCCACCGCTGCTCAAGGCGCGATTGGCAACTCTAGCCGACGGGGACACGGGGTCCAAACCGGCGAGTTGGGACCAGGCGGCCCCAGGATCCACCCCTCGGTTCAGGATCCTTGGGCGCGCCCGGTCAGCTTTGGGAGGCGTCCGGCAACGGCTGGACGGCCAGCAACGCGATTTCCTTGTCCAGGTCGAAGTACGTGGACTCGACGCCCAGCGGAACAACAGTCAGGGTGTCCTGAACGAAACGGATGAGTGCGAGCGGGTTTCCCAGCAGTCGCGCGCTTCCGCTGGGCGAGCTCAACTCGAACACGATTCCGTCATGACAGGGGAAGACCTGGACATCTCCGGTGCCGGCCGGCGCGCTGAGGCCATTGACCAACAGTTCCCGCGAGAAGACCCACTCGACGGCCGGCGATGAGGCGACCGTGAAGACGACGCGGACCGCAAACGGATCGCGGGTGTGGAAGGAAAACTCGGCGTTGACGTCGATGTCGGCGGATTCCGCGATCAACGTCATGGCAGTCCGAGCGATCACCGAGCGGTGGCGTAGGGCGGTCGGCTGGAAGGCCATTTTGGTGCTCCTGTCAATCTTGAAACGTCGGCTCCGGATGATCCGGAAGCCGAGCGCTTTCTACGTGTTCGTTGCCAAGGAGACGATGGGGTCTCCCTGTCATCACGCAGTAAGACAAGATTCACCCAGTCGGCCTATCTGCGTATGAACAAGGAGCCGAGCGTGACGCGGATCCGCGACTTTGGGGCTGACGGGCCATCGGGTATCGTGATCGCGGCACTGTGGTTGGCGCATCCGTGGCTGCGCAGTATGCGGGCGATTAGCTCAGTGGGAGAGCGCTTCGTTCACACCGAAGAGGTCCGGGGTTCGAAACCCCGATCGCCCACCATCATCACCGCAGGTCAGAGCCGGTTCCGAGGATTTCGGAGCCGGCTCTTTCGCTGTCCGTGCCCCCCAAGTTGCCCCCACGATTTCGAGAGCGAGGCTGACGAGTGGTGATGCCTGGAGAACTGACATCATGGTTATCCAGTTGGTGAGGACACAGGACGGCTGGGTTCTGTGACGAATGTGCCTGGGCGGACCGCGCGCCTGAGCGCACCGCAGATGCGGGCCATGTCCTTTCTTGCCATGATCGACCCGACGCCTAACCTTTGGCGATCCGGCACTCGTCGGAGGTGAAGGTCTATCCGCTCATCGAGTCCGCGGCGGCGTTGGCCTGGCTGGGCAAGAGCGGGGACCTGGAGCTGTACGTGGATCGACTGGACCACACTGCTGGTGCTCTGGCATTCCGTGACCTTCGGAGGTCACTTCGCAACCCGGCGGGTGCACCTCCGGTCGTCGCGAGTCCACGTCCTCAGGCCGCCCGCTGATGGATCAGGCGCCTGCCCTGGTTGCTTGATCGCCCAGTAGCGCGACCATGGCAGTGCGGCTCAGGATCTTGCGGGTATCGACGATGCCGTCGAGTCGGGCGCTGTATGGGGTGGAATTCAGGATGCCGAAGAGGGCGTGCATCTTCACCTCCAGCTCGGGATCTGACATTTCCGGGCGGAGGCGCGACACGATCGCGGACCAGCCCCGGATGTACTGCCGCTGGAGCTGGCGAACCCGGTGGTTGCTGACCGGTGGGAGGTTCGCCAGTTCCCGTTCCTGCATGCGGATGACATCGCGTTCGGCGAGGGCGAAGTCGAGATGGAATGAGATCAGATCCTTGAGGGCGTCCAGATCGGGTGCGTCCTTGTCGGCGATGGCTTCAAACCCGGCGAGCAATCGTTCGCTGGCGCTGACCAGCAGTTCGCTGAGCATCGCCTCTTTGCTGGTGAAGTGACGATAGAGCGCGGGACCACTCACACCGACGGCGGCACCGAGATCGTCGATGGTGACGGCGTGATAGCCGCGAAGCGCGAACAGATGGCCGGCGGCACGCAGATATTGGGCACGGCGCTGCGCCTTCTCGGTCGCCCGCCAGGTCTGCGTCACACACCTGATGATACCCAGGGCTTGTCATTCCGGTTAGTGACGGCTAACGTTGCTTTCGATTAGCATTCACTAACTGGGATCGGCGGGCCAATGGAGACGCTCACGACGAAGGCCAGGCCGGGCAGCGCCGATTTCCGGAATAACCGGGACGCCCAGCACGGCCTCGTGCAGGGTCTCCGGGCGCGGTT
>CAXUHA010000016.1:58691-73655 GCA_964250735.1 uncultured Nakamurella sp.
CGGCCCCGTGAAGTCACGGGAACGGCATGTGGCGCGGGGCAAGTTGCTGCCTCGGGATCGGATCGATCGGCTGCTCGATCGGGGCAGCCCGTTCCTGGAGATCGCGCCGTTGGCCGCCGACGGCATGTACGACGGCGAGAGTCCGTCAGCGGGTGTGATCGCCGGTATCGGCACCGTGTCCGGTCGTCAGGTCATGATCGTCTGCAACGACGCCACGGTCAAAGGCGGCACCTATTACCCGATGACGGTCAAGAAACACCTGCGGGCGCAGGAGATCGCGTCGGAGAACGAACTGCCCTGCGTGTACCTGGTGGATTCGGGCGGTGCGTTCCTGCCCCGGCAGGACGAAGTGTTCCCCGATCGCGACCATTTCGGGCGGATCTTCTACAACCAGGCCCGAATGTCGGCCCGGGGGATCGCCCAGATCGCTGCGGTACTCGGGTCCAGCACGGCCGGCGGCGCCTACGTGCCGGCGATGAGCGACGAGACGATCATCGTCGCCAACCAGGGCACCATCTTCCTGGGTGGACCGCCGTTGGTAAAGGCCGCGACCGGTGAGGTCGTGACGGCAGAGGACCTCGGTGGCGGTCTCACCCACACCAGGCTGTCCGGAGTGGCCGATCATCTGGCGCAGGACGACGCGCATGCCCTGGACATCGTGCGGGACATCGTGGCCCAGCTACCCCCGTCGCGGGAAAGAGCCTGGGAGATGGCCGATCCAGAGCCGCCGTCCGTCGACCCGGGTCAGCTCTACGGTGTGGTGCCGACCGAGTTGCAGATCCCGTACGACGTACGCGAGGTGATCATGCGCATCGTCGACGCGAGTGCCTTCCGCGAATTCAAGTCCGAGTACGGTGCAACCCTGGTCACCGGTTTCGCCCGGATTCATGGTCACCCCGTTGGAATTATCGCCAACAACGGTGTGCTGTTCTCCGAATCCGCGCTCAAGGGTGCGCATTTCATCGAGCTCTGCGACAAGCGGAAGATCCCGTTGTTGTTCCTGCAGAACATCACCGGGTTCATGGTCGGTCGTGAGTATGAGGTCGGCGGTATCGCCAAGAACGGCGCCAAGATGGTCACGGCCGTCGCGTGCGCGCGGGTGCCGAAACTGACGGTGGTGATCGGTGGTTCCTTCGGTGCGGGCAACTACTCGATGAGTGGTCGCAGCTATTCACCGAGGTTCCTGTGGATGTGGCCGGCCGCGCGGATCTCGGTGATGGGAGGGCCCCAGGCCGCGTCGGTGCTGGCGACCATCCGGCGTGACCAGATCCAGGCGGGCGGCCGGGAATGGTCCACCGAGGCGGAGGACGAATTCAAGGCGCCCATCCGCGCGCAGTACGAGGATCAGGGCAATCCTTACTATTCCACCGCCCGGATCTGGGACGACGGGATCATCGACCCCGCCGACACCCGCACCGTCTTGGGTCTCGCGCTCGAGGTGTGTTCCCGGGCCCCGATGGAGGATGTCTCCTACGGCGTCTTCAGGATGTGACAACAGTGTCCGACACCGCGATGTTCCACACGGTCCTGGTCGCCAACCGTGGCGAGATCGCCTGCCGCATCATCGGTACGCTCAACCGTCTGGGGATCACCTCCGTCGCGGTGTACTCCGAACCGGACGCCGGGGCTCGCCACGTTGCTCTCGCCGACATCGCGGTCAACATCGGGCTGGCCAGCTCTGCCGACAGCTACCTGAACGGCGAGAAGATCATCGCCGCGGCACTGCAGCACGGGGCCCAGGCGATCCACCCCGGCTACGGGTTCCTCGCCGAGAACGCAGGTTTCGCGGCCCGTTGCCAGGCCGCCGGGATCGTCTTCATCGGGCCGGGTGTCGAGGCGCTGGAGATCATGGGGGACAAGATCCGCGCCAAGGCCCAGGTGAGTGCGCGCGGGGTGCCGACGGTGCCCGGCCTGGCCGAGCCGGGGCTCAGTAACGAGCAGCTCGCCACGGCCATCATCGAGATCGGTTTCCCGGCCTTGATCAAGCCCTCAGCCGGCGGTGGCGGCAAGGGAATGCACCTGGTGAGCGAAGCCTCCCAGGTGCAGGACGCGTTGGCCGCGGCCCGGCGGGAGGCCGCCTCCTCGTTCGGCGATGACACGCTGTTCGTCGAACGGTTCGTCCGCAACCCCCGCCATATCGAGGTGCAGGTTCTCGCCGACAACGACGGCACCACAGTGCATCTGGGTGAGCGGGAATGTTCCCTGCAACGCCGCCACCAGAAGGTCGTCGAGGAAGCTCCGTCCCCGCGGCTGGACGCCGAAACCCGAGAGCGGATCGGGCGCGCCGCCTGCGCAACAGCGCGCAGCGTCAATTACCGGGGGGCCGGCACGGTGGAGTTCATCGTCTCGGCCGACGCGCCGGACGAGTTCTTCTTCATGGAGATGAACCCCCGCCTGCAGGTCGAGCACCCGGTCACCGAGATGGTCACCGGCGTGGACCTGGTCGAATGGCAGCTCCGCATCGCGGCCGGCGAGCCGTTGGACTTCGGTCAGGCCGACGTGGCATTGACCGGGCATGCGGTGGAGGCCCGGGTCTACGCGGAGGATCCGGTGAACGGATTCCTGCCCACCGGCGGCCGGGTAGCGGCATTGGTCGAGCCCGACGGTGAGGGTATCCGGGTGGACAGCTCGTTGATGGACGGGCTGACCGTGTCCTTCGACTACGACCCGATGCTCGCCAAGGTGATCGCCTGGGCACCTACCCGGCCGGAAGCGTTGCAGCGACTGCGGACTGCGCTGCGGCAGATGGCCGTCCTGGGCGTGCAGACCAACCTGGAATTCCTCGGTCTGCTGCTGGATGATCCGGATGTTGCGGCGGGAAGGCTGGACACCGAGCTGATCGGGCGGCGGCTCGGCGGGCTCGAATTCCGCCGACCGGACGATCTGGTCTTCATCGGTGCGGCGCTGGTCCTGCACTACCAGGAGGCCCAGCACAGACCGGGGGGCCCGTGGAACTCGGGCGACGGTTGGCGGCTGGGTGAGCACCGGCCGTCGACCTACCGATTGACGTTGCAGCCCAACGGACGTAGCGCTGTCGTGTCGATCATCGGGCCATCCGGTGATGCGCTGGTCACCGTCGATGACGGCAATCCCCGACCAGCCTGCGTCGTCATCGACGGTTCCGCGGCCCGGCTGATCGTGGCCGGGTCGAGCACCACGTTCAGCTTCGCGCGCAGCAGCGGTCAGCTCTTCCTCAAGGACCGCGGCGCGGAATGGACTGTGGTCGAGACCATGAGCGAACGCACAACTTTCGATTCCGCGACCCAGCACCCTGAAGTCCGATCGCCCATGCCCGGCGCGGTGGTAGCCATCTCGGTGACAGATGGGCAGACCGTCCAGGAGGGCGACGCGATCCTGGTGATCGAGGCGATGAAGATGGAACATGTGCTGCGCGCTCCGACCGCCGGCGTCGTCTCGGTCAACGTGGAGGTCGGCACCCTGGTCCAACGCGACGAGGTCGTCGCTGCCGTAGAGGCCATCACGGTCCCGGCCGATGGGCGGTGACCAGCGATGTCTGAGCAGCGGATTGTCCAGCGGGGCCTATACTTCGAGGAATTCGACGCCGGCGTCGTCTACGTCCACAGCCCGGGCCGAACGGTGACCGAAGCCGACAACGTCCTGTTTACGACCATGACGATGAACACCCAGTCGTTACACCTGGACGCGCAGTGGTCGGCGGCGACCGAATTCGGAGAGCGACTGGTCAACTCCATGTTCACCCTCTCCACGCTCGTCGGACTGTCGGTGGCCCAGTTGACCCAGGGCACGATCGTCGCCAACCTCGGATTCAGCCAGGTCCGGTTCCCGCACCCCATGCGGCACGGCGACACGATGAACGCCTCAACTTCGGTGCTGTCCAAACGACTGTCGTCGAGTCGACCGGGCCAGGGCATCGTCGAGTTCGAGCACACCGCCGTCAACCAGCACGACGAGGTGGTGGCCATCGCCGTACGGAACACCCTGATGCGCTGCCGACCAGGAGGTGCCTGAGATGGCGGCGACATTCCGGACGCCGGGGGACTCCCGCACCCTCGGGCCGGCTTTGCTGTTCTGCCCGGCCGACCGGCCCGACCGCTACCCCAAGGCGGCTGCCGCGGCCGACGCCGTCATCCTGGATCTCGAGGATGCCGTCGCGCCCGACGATAAGGCCTCCGCGCGGGAGGCGTTGATCCGATCCGATTTGGATCCGGCCAGCACCATCGTGCGGCTCAATCCCGCGGGCACCGCGGAGTTCGACCGCGATCTGGCTGCGCTGGCCCGCACGTCCTACTCAACGGTCATGCTCGCCAAGGCCGAGACTGCAAAGGATCTGGACCGACTGGCCGATCTGCACGTCATTGCGCTGTGCGAGAGCCCCTTGGGCGTCAGGAACGCCGGTCTGCTCGCCGACCACCCGAGCGTCGTCGCGCTGATGTGGGGAGCCGAGGACCTGGTCGCCGCCCTCGGTGGCAGTTCCAGCCGCAGAGCCGACGGACGCTATCGCGACTTCGCCCGGTACGCCCGTTCCCACGTCCTGCTCAACGCCGTCAGCGCCGGGAAGATCGCCTACGACACCGTTCACCTCGACATCGCCGACGAGGCCGGACTGCAGGAGGAAGCCCGCGACGCCGCCGCGTCCGGCTTCGCCGGCACCGTCTGCATCCACCCCCGGCAGGTCGGCATCATCCGGGCCGCGTACCGCCCGTCGGCAGAATCCGTGCAATGGGCCACCGAAGTGCTCGCTGCGGCACATGCCGCGGGCAACGGGGTGTTCAGCTTCCGAGGGCAAATGGTCGACGAGCCGGTGCTGCGACAGGCGCGTCATGTCCTCACGGTCGATTCCGTCTGACCCGATGGGGCGCGGTGTTCGCAATCGGAACACTTCAGGTGGTCAGCTTCGTTGTCTGCCCGGAACCCGAACTGCCGAGGTCGACGACATGTTCGAAAAACGCATGAAAGACCTCTCGGCAGCGCTGCGCCACGGCCTGCGTGCCGCCATGGTGGTCAATGTCCTCGCTTCGGCTGCGGGCCGTCCTCGATCCCCATGACGTCATCGTCGGTGACGACGCACATTCCCACAATGTCGCAGGAGGCGGCCAGATCCTGAGGATCGCGGTGGCGGACATGACCATATCGCCCAGGGCGTCGAGCGAGCTGCGGCGGCGGGCCCAGACGTGCAACGGGAAGCCTGCTGCGGCGATCGCTTTCGCCATCGGCAATCCCTGATCGCCCAAACCGATGAACCCGATCGCCGGGCGGCCGGCGCTCAGGCGGCAACGCCGTACGCGTTTGCCGCCGAGTCGGCAGCGGGCCAGGATCACCATCCGAGTTCGCCGGCCGTTGCCTGGAAGGTGCCGGTGGGGCCGTCCTTGTCGATGGTGGCCATTCGTACGACGACCTTGGCGCTCTCCTGGACGGAGCGTCCGCCGCCGACGGCTGCGGTGAGATCGGAACTTGATCTCCGGTACGGCCTTGGCGTATTGCATAGTCAACATCGACACGGCCGCTTTGGACGCACCATAGACGACTAAGGAGGTGTGGGATTCATGTCGGTCCGGGTTGGTGACGGCCCAGAACGAGCCGAGGCTGCTAGAGATCGAATCAAGCTCGGCGGGTGGTTCCGGTCGATCCGGCTTCACCTGAACATGACGATGAGTGTCCTGGTCCCGGCGACATTGCCGGTACGGCGCAGGGCGCTGGCGACCCGTTGCAGATGATGGACGTCGTCGACGCGGAGGCGGATGCGGACGAGCGCGTCGGGATCGAAGGCGATGGTGAAGAAGTCCTGCACCTCGGGGAGGTTCTTGACGATGTCGGCCAGTTCACCGGTCTCGGTGACGGCTTCGAGTAACCCGGTCTTCTGATCATCGATCCGGGCGGCGTAGCGCGGCTGACGCCGGTCTGCTCCAGCCGGTCGAACCTGCGGGCCACAGGTGCAGGGAAGAGAAGGACGGCGTGGGCGATCTGGCTCGCCCGCGGTGCATGCATCACAGCGGAGAATCTCCAGGATCTACCGATCCGTGGCGTCGACGGTTCCTACACTCATGTCTTCCCTTCTGCCGGCCGGTGCGGTCGATCTGTAGCGCCGGATACTCACCGTGCCGTTCGAGACCGGCCACCCGTGGCTCACTCTTAAGGATGCCTGCAACTGCGGTCCCCGCAGCAGCACGCCGGGTGATGCACTCGAACCTGTGCACCGAGATCACGCGGAACACCAAGTCCGGCAAGCACTCCGGTGGCGCTCCCGAGGTGGCGGTGTGCAACCTCGGATCGGTGAACCTCGCGGCGCATGTCGGACCGGACGGAACCGATGTGGAACGGTTGCGTCGCACGGTGCGGACCGCGGTGCGGATGCTCGACATCGTCATCGTCATCGACGTCAACACATACACCATCTCCGCTGCGCGCCGGTCCAACCTGGCGCACCGGCCGATCGGTGTGGGTCTGATCGGTTTCGCCACCCCTCGCTCGGCCGCGCCCTTACCGCCTCCATGTATGCCTCCCGGCAACCGGGCATGCCACACGGCCCGTACCGCAGCCCCACTGGATGCCTGATGGTAGACATCCGGTCTCCGGTCAAACCAAGACCCAGCCCCCTGACCCGCACCTGAAAGGACGCTATGACGCCGGGCGTGGGTCGGCTACGCCTTCGCTCACGAATTTCCGACTCGCTGCGAGGTGTGGCGCTGCTCGACGCCAACATTCCCGGCGTCACACTCCAGCCGACCATCACCCTCGGCCCAGACAACTGGCGCAGCTTCCGCTTTCTGTGCAACGCCGTCCAGGACCTCCCAGAAGCTCTTATCGCCGGCCGTGAACGGATCCTGATCGAGTGGTTCTTCAACGGAAAGGCCGCCAGCGCGCGGCAAACCTTCGGCCAAGCCGACATCGACGAGTACGAACGTGCCTACGCCGCCCCCGGCGGCACCCGCGGCATGCTCGGTTACTACCGGGCAGTGCTCGAGGACATCGAGATCCACAGCGACCTCATGACACGGCCCATCCAGATCCCAGTGCTCGCGCTTGGCGGCGACCTCGGGAGCGCCCCAGACCTCTACAAACGACTGCAGCCACTGGCGTCGGACCTGCTCGGCGGCGTCATCGCCGACAGCGGCCATTAGATCCCCGAGGAGCAGCCGAAGGCGCTGGTCGACCAGTTACGAAGGTTCATCGCCACCCTCCCGCCGGTGTCTCGTTGACCCCGCCTGGGTCGATGTGGACAACGAGTATGGACCGGATGGTCAGCTGCCCAACACGAATGCGGCCGGCCGTCTGGCGGTCGCCGGCTAGCCGTCCACCACTGCGGTCGCCTACCGCTCACAGATCATGTACGGCAGCACCGACGGCGGGCGCGAGACCACGTCGCCGGCCAATTCATCATCGCGGGAAAGCTCCCAGCCAGTCCGCGGCGATCGCGACTCACTCGCAGCCGCTGCTTGGCCATCACAGTGAAGAACTCTGGCTCCGTAACATCTAGGGTCAGCGTGAGGCATAGTCGCGCAGGCGGTTGGCGAGGTCTTCGTCCCAGGAGGGCATAGCGAGGAAGTCGAATCCCTCGTCGATGGCGGCGAAGGGGGCTTGTGTTCCTGCTGTGCCGATGGGGACGCCGGCACTCTTGCAGGCTGCGATGAGTTCTGCGCGGTGGGGTTGTAATCGGGGGTGGTCGATGTTGAAGTCGCGGATTCCTAGTGAGAGGGAGCCGTCGCCTGGGCCCCAGAGCACGGCGGTGAGTCCGTCGACTCTGACGATTTCATCGATGGACTCCCATGCTGTGACGCTTTCGAGGAGTGCGATGAGCGTGAGTTCTCCTTGCGGCGCGCTGGGCCAGAGGTCGGCGCGAGCAAAGTACTCCTCGATGTCGTTGATTCCCCAGTACCGCATGGCGCGCGGCGGGAGGGCGCCGCGTGTCCCGCCGTTGGGTGGACGGCCGGCGGCCGCGGGGTAGCGCATGGCGGCGGCGGCCGCGCTTAGCTGCTCTGGCGCCGTGACCTGCGGGATCAGTAGGCCGTAGGCACCGTGGTCCAGGGCTTGTTTGGCCATCCACGAGCTGAACTCGGCGCCGGTGGCAGGCAGGCGCACGATCGGGGTGGCGATCATCGGGCGGGTGGCGGCGGTGCGCCGGCTGAGCAGCCATTGCAGGGTCAGTTCCAGATCGGGAAAGGAGAAGCCGACGTGCTCCATGTCGACGATGGTGAAGTCGGCGGTGGAGTCGCCGACGCGGCGGGCCTGCTCGAAGTCTCCGACCTGGACCCAGGATCCCACGGCGAAGCTCCGGTGGTGTAGGGCTGCGGCAAGGCCGTTGAGGAGCGGGCCGCCGTCCGGTGGTGGTGCAGCGGCGGTAGTGGGGGTGGGGAGCATCGGATCTCCTGATCAAGAGGGCGGTTCGGCCGCCAAATCCACGTGTCTGGTCATCGTGGGCGCGAGAGGGGCCGGCTGTAACATTTCCGGCCGGGGTGCCGGTGGGGAATACAAGCTAAGCAGCGCCGGACAGCAGTAGCCGGGCTTCGTCAGGCGTGGCCACTTCCCGACCGGCGTCCTCGGCCATGGCGACGATGCGTGATGTCACCTCGGCGTTGGTCATGGGGTTTCCGTGGTCCGTGTAGGGGTGGTCGCCGATGCCGATCGCGATGTGACCTCCGCGCTCGATCACCGTGGGCGCCAGATCGAAAAGGTCCCCGTGGTAGAGCTGCACCGACCACTGGATGGGGACGGCGTCCGGCAGGGTGATCAGGAACGCCTGCAGGCCTGCAGGTGTTCCGGGGTGGCTGATGATGGCCTCGCCTTCGCTCAGGCTCAGGCTCGCCCACAAAGGACCGTCGAGAATTCCCAGGCGATAGAAGGCCGCCGCGACACGGAGCATCGGGATGTTCCAGATCTGCAACTCCGGTTTGATCCCGGCCTGGCGAAGCTGCCCGGCGAAATACCGCAACGTCTTTGTGGTGTTGATGTAGACGCTTTCCGACGTGGCGAAGTCGCCGAGGTCCGCGGTCAACAGGTCGAAGTTGCTGCTTCCCATGTCAAGAGGTACGAAATCCGGGCGCAGACCCGCCTGGGCGAGCCGCAGGATCGGATCCAGACGCTGCGTCATGTCGGCTTGCTGCTGCTCCGCTCCGAGGCTGGCATGGATGAGGATGCCACTGAGCGCCCGGATCTTTCCGACGATTTGGCTGTAGGTTCCGGCGCTCAGATCCGGCGCGCCGTCTGCCGTTCGACCGTGGAAGTGGTAGATGGCTGCCCCCGCCTCGGAGCACGCCCGGGAGTCGGTGGCGATCTCGTCGGGGGTGAACGGTATGTGCGGTTGGCGGGTCCGCATCGCGAATTCGTTGCCGCGCACTTCGATGATGAGTTTTCCGGTCATGTTGGTGGTTCCTCTGTAATCGGGTTAATTTCTGCGGTCACCACGTGAAATCGACGTGGACCAGCGGACTGCCTTCCAGCCACTTCTGCAACGGCTCGACGGGTTGCGGCAAGCCGGCAGGGTTCCAGGGCTGGTTGAGATCGTCGATGATGGTTTGGAAGACGTGTGCTCTCAGTTGCGGGTCGCGGACGGGGGTGCCGACGGCGGGCAGGTCCGCCTGGACCCTGTTCTTGAGGTGGAAGGTGAATTGTGGGTTGGCCAGGATATTGGCGTACCAACTGCGCCGGGCGGGTGTGGTACTGAGATACACCTGGCCGTCGACCCGGTAGAACCACACCTCGATGCGCCTGGCCCGTCCGGTACGGGCTCCGATGGTGGTGATGTCGATGGTGCGCTCCCTGGACTTGGACGCGGGCGTGATCGCCAGGGCCTGCTCGATAGCAGTGTTCATGTTCAGTCTCCGGTGGCTTGTGGTTCAGGAGCGGCCGGGCGGGTGAGTCGACCGGGTCGACTTACCATAATCTGCCTGGCATACTGAGGAATATGGCAGTGACGATGTATCACCAGCGGCTGGCGGATGAGAAGCGGGCCGCGATCATGGCTGCAGCGACGACCCTGTTCGCTCGGTCCGGGTATGCGGGAGCGTCCCTGGCCAAGATCGCGGCGGCCGCGGACGTATCGAAGGCGACTCTTTTCAAACAATTCCCGACCAAAGCCGAACTGTTCGCGGCGATGGTGTCCGAACAGTGGAAGCCCGCCGATGTCCCTGACGGTCCCGTGCCGGTCGGGGACCCACGGGCCGGGCTGGTGCAGATTGGCCGGCGCTACGTGGCTTTGCTCGCCCGCCCAGGGATGGTCGAACTGTTCCGTATCGTGATTGCCGAGGCGCCTCGGCTCCCGGAATTGGGCAAGGCCCACTTCGAGTTGGGGAAACGGCCGTTCTGGCGATCGGTGCGCGACTACCTGCGCGAGGAAGCTGCGGCGGGGAACGTGGTGCTCCGCGATCCTGACATCGCCGCGACGCAGTTCCTGGGCATGATCGCCGACAACGTCTTCTGGCCAAGGCTGCTGCTGGTGGATTGGGCACCGACGAAGCAGGCCATGGACCGCGTCGTGACAGAGGCGGCCGCTACGATGATCGCCCGGTATGCCGCTTCCACAGCCACACCACGGCCGTGAGCCCGAACGACGAAAACCGTATCTGCGTGGGAGTCCCGGCGGCGGTAAGACTCCGCCGGGACCTGGCGCGCTGACAACTCACCAAACCCCGCGCTGCGAGCGCCCGGCAAGATCGATCTGGGTCAGCGTGCGACTTCTCGGAAACGTTGATAGCCGGCCATCCTGGGGCCACCGTAGGACGTCCAATACTGCTCGCTCAGGTCGCCGACGGCCATCAGCTGGAGCAACTCGGTGGCTTGGGCCCACGCGGCCTGCCCCTGCGCAGTCACCTGGAGGTGACGCATCATCGCGGCTTCGTCTTCGTACCGCTCGTGCTGCAGGTAACTCCCATCGGCGTGCTGGAAGATCTCGTACTCCAGCACGTAGGGTTCTCTCTCCTCGGTGACCGGTGGCACAAGTTCCAGGTATTGCTCGAAGCGGGCCTGCTGCCCGTCCTTGACTCGATAGGTGAAGTAAAGATCTACCTGACTGGCTGTCGACATCAACTGTCCTTTCGACAAATGGGGGCCATGGCAACCGGCATGAATGAAATCTGCTACGGCTGGGTCGCGCTGGCGAAGGGGCTGGTCATGAGCTGAGCAGGTCGACCTGCTCGCCGCCGTCGAAACCGACGACCTGGGGCTGCCCGGTCATCATGGCGGGCAGGTCGGCGAAACCGGCCGTGACGTGATCGCTTTTCATGTGGGCGTCGGAGTCCTGGCGGGAACGCCAGATTTCTATCGAATAGAACGTGCCCGGCTGTTCCAGGCTCTGGGCCCAGTCGTAGGAAAGACAACCGGGTTCGCGTCGGGTGGCAGCCTGGACCGGTGCGAGCACGGCTCGGAGGTCCTCGACTGCGTCGGGGTTGATGTGGAACGTGCCGTGGACGACGAGCATCGTCGTTCCCTTCGTGTTCGGGCAAGAGGCCGAGGCCCCTGCAGGGGGTTAGGCCGGGACCGGTCCCAGGAGTAGTCCGCCGTCGGCGACGAACTCGGCGCCGGTGATCAGTGATGCCTCATCGGAAGCCAGGAACAGCAGCAGGTTGGTGATTTCCTGCGGTGTGCCCAGTCGCTTGATGGCGTAGGGCTCGGGCGAGTAGTTTTCGGTGACCGCGGGGATCCCTGGTGCCTGCGGCTCAGTGATCAGTGGGGTGTCGATCGGGCCGGGGCAGATCGCGTTGACTCGGACATGGTCCCGGGCCAATTCGATCGCCGCCGTCTTGGTGATGCCGCGAATGGCCCACTTGCTGGCATTGTAGGGGGAGAAGAACGGATCTGCCGACATCCCCGACGTCGAAGCGATGTTGATGATCACGCCGCCTCCGGCGCGGCGCAGCGACGGAGCCGTGGAATGCATGCCCAGCCACGTGCCGTAGAGGTTCGTTTGGACCACGCGGTTGAAGTCCTCCCACGTGCCCTCCTCGATCGAGGCCGGTACAGGAACCACGCCGGCGTTGTTGACCAGCACCGAGATCGGCCCGAAATGCGCTTCCGCCTCGGCGACGGCGCCGGCCCACGCGGCCTCGTCGCGGACGTCGAACTTGACGAAGTGCGCGCGGCCGCCGAACTCGGCGATCGCTTTGAGGCCCTCTTCCTCCCGGATGTCGCCGATGACCACCCGGGCGCCCTCGTTCACGAAGGCCCGAAGGTGCGAGGTCCCCATCCCTCCCGCACCGCCCGTCACGAACACCGTCCTGTCGTTAAATCGCTCCATGGTTTGCTCCTTCGATAGGTGACCGAACATCGTCTCGATCCGAGGCGAGCCGCTTGCCCCGGTAACGAGGTGAGCCACACGACTCACCCCTGACGGTAGACCAGTCCTTCCGGTTTGTCGAGGGATCCGGTTTCTCGACATCACCGTTGATACCGGCCGGCAACGGCGTCGCGGGGGGGCCGGACCAGCGAGCACTAGCGCACCGACTGGTATCCGCCGTCGACGAAAATCGTTTGGCCGGTCAGGTATGTCGCGTCGTCGCCGACCAGGAAGCTCACCACGGCGCCGACATCGGTGTGCACATCACCGATCCGGCGGAGCGGGACGCCTTCGAGTGAGCGGGCGAAATCCTCGGGATTCGCGGCCTTCCAAGACGCGGCTCCCTCGGACAGCGCATAGGGCGCGATCATGTTCACCCGGATCTGTTCGGGACCCCATTCCTGCATGGCTGATTTTGACAGGCCGCGGATGGCCTCCTTCGCGCCGGCGTACACACCCTGGAAAGGAATGCCCGTCGTACCGGCACCGGAGGCGAAGTTCACGATAGAACCTCCACCACCCTGTTTGAGGTGCGGGTACGCCGCCTTCATCAGATTGAAGGTCGCGTAGGGGCCCGAGTCGAACACCCGGGCGTAATCCGCATCGGTAAAGTCTGTGAACGGTCCAGGCAGGACGCCGGCGACGGCGTTGTTGACCAGTGCGTCGAGGTGACCGAAGGCGCGGATCGCCGCATCAATGATGATCGGGGCGCTCGCGGCGAGCGATACGTCTGCTACCACGGAGCTGACGGTGAAGCCTGACGCCGCCATCGAGTCGTGCGCCGACTGCAGCTTGTCTGCGTTGATGTCGGTGATGAGCACCGATGCTCCACGTTCTCCCAGCGCTTCGGCGATTCCTCGACCGATTCCCTGGGCCGCTCCGGTGACGATGACGGATTTTCCGGCGAGCGAATTGCTGTTCCAGTATTGAGTCATTTTTTTCCTCTTTCTCTTTCACCTTTTCAGGCGATGGTGTCCGGTTGGGGTCCATCCGATGTCGTTGACTGCGATTGCAGAGATGGACGTTGTGAAGCTGGTCAGTCGATTTCCGCGGGGTGAACATGCCCCGCGTCGCCGTGGCGGATGAACAGCAAGGTCATTCCGCCGACTGCTAGGACCAGCCCGAGTTTGGTGGCCCGGTAGAGCAGGGCGGCAGCAATCGCCGCGCCGGCCGGCAGGCCTATCCCGATCAGCGCGGAACCCAGAGCGATCTCCACCACGCCGAGTCCGCCCGGGGTCAGCCCGAGCGAGGACGCACCGCTGCCGGCCGCCCAGGCCAGGATGATCCCGTGCCAGGGCACGGCAGCGTGCACGGCGTGGATCACGCAGACCAGGCAGGCCAGGTCGAACATCCAATTCACCACAGCCAAGCAGCCCGCGAGCAGGGCGGATTTCCAGCCGAGGCGCAGTGAGCTCAACTGGTCGACGGCGCGGGAACTGATCTGGTCGGGATCGCCCTGCGGTCGGCGGAACATCCGCTGGGACCAGAGCAGGGCCGCGGCGATCGCCGTTGTGGCGACGAGGTGTACCCGGGGCCGGCGCAGTCCGCCGAGCCCCACGCAGACAGGAATGATGACGACCGCGATGGTCGCTACGCCGGTGACGGCCAGGGCGGGTGAACTGCTGGTGATCGCTCCCACCGCGGTGATGGCCGCGAAGCTCACTGTCGAGTAGACGCCGGAGATGGCCAGTGTCCAGGCGGCCGCCGCCCGGTCCACCCCGATCGTGGTAAACCGCGTGAAGACGAACACCGCGGCGGCGGCGGATCCGATCAGCGGCAGGGACACCGAGATGGCGTTCCCGGCCCAGGTGCTGGCCAGTACGAACGGCAACGGCCGCCGGTCGCCGCGAACATTGATCAGCCGGCGTTGTTCGCTGGCCAGGGAGCCGACAGACGCCACCTGGGCGCAGATGGCCAGTCCCACCCAGCCCCAGTTGGCGTTGGCCAGCACGTGCGGGAGCCCGGCCAGACGGTGACGCTGCCAGATGAGCAGCCCGGTAATCAGCAGGCACAGCAGGACGGCGACACCGACCTTGACCCGGTGCGCCCGCGGCCGTTCAGGGGACTGGACCTGCACTTCGATCGTGACGCCGTCTTGCCGCACGGGGTACGCGGGACGGCGGTGGGCTGTCGGCCGGGTCATGTCCTTGTCTCTCCTCGGCCACTGTGTGGTGGGGGACCACGTGGGCGGTCGGGCGCCGGTCGGGGGATCAGCTGCGGGCGACGGTGGTCGGGGCCCGGTGGCGGTGACGGGTGGGTGCCCGGTGCCGGTGAGGTGTGTGCTCTTGCGTTTCGTTGCTGGAGGGCAGGGGTGGGTTGCCGACCCGGTGGGCGAGCCTTTCGTCGAGTTGTTCGCCTTCGATGTCGGGGTCGGGGATGTGGCGGGCGTACCAGCGGGGGTGGTACCAGATCCTGGCGCCGATGATGGCCATGACGGCCGGTACGAGGGTGAGCCGGACGACGAAGGCGTCGATCAGGACGCCTACGGCGAAGCTGAATCCGACTGCTTTGGTGAGGGGATCGGGGGCGAGTAGGACGGAGACGAAGATGGACGCCATGATCAGCGCGGCGGCGGTGACGACGCGGGCTGATTGCCCGGCGCCGGTGACCACCGACCGGCGGGCGTCCCCGGTCTTGCTGAATTGTTCCTTGATGCGGGAGACGACGAAGATTTCGTAGTCGCTGGACAGGCCGAACATGATGGCGATGAGGATGAC
>CAXUHA010000017.1:0-20461 GCA_964250735.1 uncultured Nakamurella sp.
CGGGGCATGTTCGAGACGTTGCGCGATCTGACCCACCGCATCTACACCGACTTCACCTACTCCTCGGGGGCGACCACCATCGGCACGCCGGTCTCCGAGATCCTGATCAAGCGCCGCGGGGTGTGCCAGGACTTCGCACACCTGGCGGTGGCCTGCGCCCGGTCGCAGGGCGTCCCGGCCCGGTACGTCTCGGGTTACCTGGCCACGACACCGCCGCCGGGGCAGCCGCGACTGGTCGGCGTCGACGCCAGCCACGCCTGGGCCGCGGTGCGGCTACCCGGAGGGCAGTGGCTGGCCGTGGACCCGACCAACGATCAGTTCGCCGACGAGCGCTACACGACGGTGGCCTGGGGGCGCGACTACGGTGATGTGCCGCCGCTTCGCGGTGTGATCTTCACCGACGCCCGGACCAGCACGATGCACGTCGGCGTCGACGTGTCGCCGGCCTGAGCCGCGCGCCGGGTACAGTTCGCCCGCCGGCCGACACCTCCTGACCTCGCCGGCACGACCAGGATCAGGATGTGCGATGCGCGACTTCCTCTGCCCGAACTGCGGCCAGCGGCTGGCCTTCGAGAACTCGCTGTGCCTGAACTGCGGCAGCATTCTGGCCTTCGACCTGCAGGCGCGCGACTTCGTCGTGGTCGGTGCGGACGGCTGGACCGACGAGCAGCCACCGCGCAGCAGGTGCACCAACCTGTATGTCGCGTGGTGCAACTGGCTGGCCGACGGCGAGGGGCTGTGCCGCTCGTGCGCGTTGACCAGGACCCGGCCGGCCGACCAGGATGTCGTGGCCCTGCCGGAGTTCGCCCTGGCCGAGGCGGCCAAACGGCGGCTGGTGGTGGAACTGTCGGAGTTGGGCCTGCCGATCACCGGGCGCGAGGAAGATCCCGAGTTCGGCCTGTGCTTCGACCTGCTGTCCAGTGAGCGCGAACAGGTGATGACCGGTCACGACAACGGCGTGATCACGCTGGATCTGGCCGAGAGCGACGACGTGCACCGCGAGCGACTGCGGGTGTCGATGGACGAGCCGTACCGCACCCTGCTCGGCCACTTCCGACACGAGATCGGTCACTACTACTTCCTGGTGCTGGCTGCGAGCGGGCCGGCGCGGGCCGAATTCGAGAAGCTCTTCGACGACCCCGACCTGGATTACCAGGAGGCCCTGGACCGGCACTATTCGCAAGGGGCGCCGGCCGGGTGGGAGGAGAATTACGTGTCCTCCTACGCCACCATGCATCCGGCAGAGGACTGGGCGGAGACGTTCGCGCACTACCTGCACATCCGCGACACCATCGACACCGCCGCCGCGTTCGGCATCGCCCCGGCCGGCGCCACCGTCGACCGCAGGCTGCCCGGCAACGCCGGCTTCGACCACCTCATCAGGCTGTGGTTGCCGCTGTCCTGGGCCCTGAACATGGTCAACCGGTCGATGGGTCACGCCGACCTCTACCCGTTCGTGCTCCCCCCGGCCGTGCTGGAGAAGATGCGGCTGGTGCACAAGTTGGTGGCCGCGGCCTGACCCGGCGGTGACCGGTAGCCTGACCGGCGTGAACGATGTGGAGCCGGGTCTGTTCGAGCGGGACGGCCGGCTGGAGCCCGCGGACGACGACCGGGCCGTTCCCTCGATCCCGCAGCCCGGGGTCGACCCGCACGCCCCGCTGGCCGTCCGGATGCGGCCACGCTCGCTCAGCGAAGTGGTGGGCCAGCGTCATCTGCTCGGGCCCGGGTCGCCGCTGCGCCGGTTGGTGGAAGGCGGATCACCGTCGTCGATGTTGTTGTACGGGCCGCCGGGCACCGGCAAGACCACTGTGGCCACCCTGGTGGCGGGGGCCGGCGGTCAGCGTTTCGCCCAGCTGTCGGCCCTGTCCGCCGGGGTCAAGGAAGTCCGGGCCGTCATCGCGGACGCTTCCGCGACGCTGCGCCGCACCGGCGAACAGACCGTGCTGTTCATCGACGAGGTGCACCGTTTCTCCAAGACCCAGCAGGACTCCCTGCTCGGCGCGGTGGAGAACCGGACGGTCATCCTGATCGGCGCCACCACCGAAAATCCGTTCTTCTCGGTGGTCTCGCCGTTGCTGTCCAGATCGTTGGTCCTGCAACTGCATCCGCTCACCGAGGAGGACATCGGCGACCTGATCGACCGGGCGGTGGGTGACGAACGGGGTCTGGCCGGCCGATTCGTCCTGGACCGGGCGGCCCGGGACCACATCCTGGGGCTGTCCGGCGGCGATGCCCGGCGGGCGCTGACCGCGCTGGAGGCCGCCGCCGACTCGGTGGACAGTCTGGCCGAGGCGCAGTCCGGCGAGCCCGGACGCATCGACCTCGCCGCGGTGGAGCGCGCCGTGGACCGCGCCGCAGTGCGCTACGACCGGGACGGCGATCAGCATTATGACGTCACCAGCGCGTTCATCAAGTCGATCAGGGGCAGTGACGTCGACGCGTCGTTGCACTACCTGGCCCGGATGATCGAGGCCGGCGAGGACCCGCGGTTCATCGCCCGACGGCTGATGATCCACGCCTCGGAGGACGTCGGCATGGCGGACCCCACCGCACTGCCGATCTGCGTCGCGGCCGCCCAGGTGGTGCAGCTGGTCGGGCTCCCGGAGGCGCGGTTGGCGCTGGCCCAGGCCACCATTCATCTGGCCACGGCGGCAAAGTCCAACTCGGTGGTGTCGGCCGTCGACGCGGCGGTGGCCGACGTCCGGGCCGGCCGGATCGGGTCGGTACCGCCGGCCCTGCGGGACGGCCACTATCCTGGCGCCGCGGCCCTTGGTCACGCCCAGCACTATGTTTATCCGCCCGACGCGCCGGGCGGGCTGGTCGAACAGCAGTATCCGCCGGACGAGTTGGTGGGCCGCGACTACTACCGGCCGGTCGATCGCGGCGCCGAACGTCAGATCGCCGAGCGGTTGCCCCTGCTGCGCGGAGCGGTTCGCGGGGATCGGGCGAACGTGGGCCACCACGACCACCCGGTCACGACGGAAAGGATCCGGACATGACGACGAACGCGACGGTCCCGGCCATCCGGGTCGGTGAAGCGGGTGGGCCGGAGGTCCTGGTGCTGGGCGAGGAGACGCTGCCGGCCCCCGGTCCCGGCGAGGCGGTGCTGAAGATCAGCGCGGCCGGCATCAACTTCATCGACATCTACCGTCGCAGCGGCCTCTACCCGATAGCGCATCCGTACACCCCGGGCATCGAGGGAGCGGGTGCGGTGCTGGCCGTCGGGGACGGGGTCACCGAGTTCTCCGTCGGTGACCGGGTGGCCTGGTGTGACATCCCCGGGTCGTACGCAGCGGCCACCGTCGGTCCGGCGGACAAGCTCATCCCGATACCCGACGACGTCGACGACCTCCCCGCGGCGGCGCTGCCGCTGCAGGGCATCACCGCCCACTACCTGGCCACGGACTCCTATCCGATCGCCCCCGGCGACACCGTCCTGATCCACGCCGGGGCAGGCGGGGTCGGCCTGCTGCTCACCCAGATCGCCAAGATCGCCGGAGCCACGGTCATCACCACCGTGTCGACCCCGGACAAGGGCGAGTTGTCCAGCCGGGCGGGGGCCGACCACGTGGTGGTCGGGTACCAGGGTTTCGCGGAGCGGGTCCGCGCGCTGACCGACGGTCGCGGGGTGGCGGCCGTCTATGACGGCGTCGGGCGGGACACCTTCGACGGATCCTTGGAGGCGCTGGCCCGACGGGGGACCCTGGTGCTGTTCGGCGGGTCCAGCGGCCCGGTCCCGCCGGTCGATCCGCAGCGCCTCAACCGTGGTGGCTCGCTGAGTCTGACCCGACCGACGATGTTCGATTTCATCGTGACCAGGGACGAACTGCTCCGCCGGGCCGCGGATCTGTTCGGCTGGGTCGCGGACGGCCGGTTGCAGGTGACCATCGGCGGCACCTACCCGCTGGCCGCCGCCGCCCGGGCGCACGAGGACCTGGCCGCCCGCCGGACCACGGGAAAGCTGCTGCTGGAGCCGTGAGGTCTTGCGCGCTGCGCGGAGGCCGGGCCCAGGCGGCCGGGTACGCTGGCCCACGGCGTGCGGCCACCACGACAGCATCTGCCGACCTGCGAAGGGACATCCTCGACGTGAAGCGCATCTATTACTTTTCCGCAGGTGTGGCCCTGGGCGCGATGGCCACCCGGCGCACCCGCCGGGCCAAGGAGGCCGCCCGTGCCGCCCTGGCGGCGAAGCTGACGCCGTCCGCCATCGCCGCCGACGTCGCCGATGCCATCGCCGAACTGGGCAACGCCGTCGGATCGTTCGCCGCCGATCTGCGGCAGGGCGCCGCCAACCGCCGCGCCACCTACCGGCCGATGATCGACAACAGCACCGGCGCCGTGGCCATGCTGGCCCCCGACCAGGCCGGGCCGGTGCGGCCCGTCGACGCGATCGTCACCGCCGATTCGGACGCACCGGCGGAACAAGGTCGGCGTTCGGCCTGAGAGGCGGCGGGCACTGTGCAGACCCACGAGATCCGACGTCGATTCCTCGATCATTTCCTGGCCGCGGGGCACACCTATGTGCCGTCCGCCTCGCTGGTCTCCGACGATCCGACGCTGCTGTTCACCGTGGCCGGCATGCAGCAGTTCAAGCCGTACTTCCTCGGCCAGACGACCGCCCCTTTCCCGCGGGCCACCAGTGTGCAGAAGTGCGTCCGCACGCTGGACATCGACAACGTCGGCATCACCACCCGGCACAACACCTTCTTCCAGATGGCGGGCAATTTCTCCTTCGGTGACTACTTCAAGGCCGGGGCCATCTCGAAGGCCTGGGAGCTGGTCACCGGAGCGCAGGAGGACGGCGGCTACGGCTTCGAACCGGAGCGGCTGTGGGTCACCGTGTACCAGGACGACGACGAGGCCTTCCGGCTGTGGCAGGAGATCGCCGGACTTCCGGCGGAACGCATCCAACGGCTGGGCATGGTCGACAACTACTGGTCGATGGGCACGCCCGGCCCCTGCGGTCCGGATTCGGAGATCTTCTACGACCGCGGCCCGGAGTTCGGCCCGGCGGGTGGCCCGGCCGTCTCCGACGGCCGGTACATCGAAATCTGGAACCTGGTCTTCATGCAGGAGATGCGGGGCGAGTCGGATCCGACAACCGGGGCGTTCGAGATCCTCGGGCCGCTGCCGAAGAAGAACATCGACACCGGGATGGGCGTCGAGCGGGTCGCCCTGCTGCTGCAGGGAGTGGACAACGTCTACGAGACGGACCTGTTGCGTCCGATCATCACCGCCATGGAGCAGGCGTCCGGGCTCACCTACGGCGCGGACACGGCCGGCCCGGGGCACCGCAATGACGTGCGGATGCGGATCATCGCCGACCACAGCCGCTCGGCGGTGATGCTGATCGGCGACGGGGTCCCCCCCGGAAACGAGGCCGGCGGTTACGTCCTGCGCCGGCTGATCCGCCGGGCGGTCCGCTCCGCGCGACTGCTGGGGGTCGACGATCCGGTGATGGCGGACCTGGTGCGGGTGGTCGCCGACCTGATGAGTCCGACGTATCCCGACATCGCGGACAACCTGGCCCGGATCGAGCAGGTCGCGGTGGCCGAGGAGACCGCGTTCCGCAAGACGGTCGCCTCCGGTTCCAAGCTCTTCGAGACGGCGGCGCGGGAGATCAGGGATCGGGGCGGGAGCAAGGTGTCCGGGTCGACGGCGTTCCTGCTGCACGACACGCAGGGATTTCCCCTGGACCTGACGCTGGAGATGGCGTCGGAGGCCGGGCTCACCGTCGACACCGGGGAGTTCGACCGGTTGATGCAGGAGCAGCGGGACCGGGCCAGGGCCGACGCGCGGGCCCGCAAGGGCGGTCTGATCGACGCGGCCGGCGTCTACCGGCCGTTGTTGGACGCCGGTCCGACGGAGTTCACCGGGTATTCGGAGCTCGAATCCGAGGGCACCGTGCGGGCGCTCATCGCGGACGGCGAGCGGATCGGCCGGGCCGGGCCGGGCCGCATCGTCGAGGTCATCCTGGATCGCACCGCGCTGTACGCGGAGTCGGGTGGACAGGACTCCGATGCGGGCACCATCGTCGGGCCGGATTTCTCCGCGGACGTGCTCGACGTCCAAAAGGTCGACCGCAAGCTCTACGTGCACAAGGTGCGGATCACCGGCGGCGAGATCGTCGAAGGGAGCCGGGCCGTGTCCCGGGTCGATCCGGAGTGGCGGCTGGGCGCCCGGCAGGCCCACAGCGGCACCCACGTCGTCCACGCCGCGCTGCGGCAGGTGCTCGGTCCGGAGGCGTTGCAGGCCGGCTCCTACAACAAGCCCGGTTACCTGCGATTGGATTTCTCCTGGTCGAAGGGGTTGTCGGCGGCCACCCGCAGCGAGATCGAAGAGGTGTCCAACCTCGCTGTCCGCGGCGACCTGCCGGTGCGGGTGCTGTACGGCTCCCAGCAGGAGGCCGCGGCCATGGGGGCCATCGCGCTGTTCGGCGAAACCTATGACGAGACCGTCCGGATCGTCGAGATCGGCGGCCCCTGGTCGGTCGAGCTCTGCGGCGGGACCCACGTGCAGCATTCCAGCCAGATCGGCCCGATCGCACTGACCGCCGAGTCGTCGATCGGGTCCGGGGTCCGCCGGGTCGAGGCGGCGGTGGGCATCGAGGCCTTCCACCGGTTGGTCGCCGAACGCAGTCTTCTGGCCGCCGTCGCCGGGTCGCTCAAGGTGCAACCAGCCGATCTGCCGGCTCGGGTGGAAGCGCTGGTCGAGCGGCTCCGGGTCGCCGAGAAGGAGCTGGAGAGGTTCAGGGCCGCCGCGGCCCTGGCGTCCGCCGGCACCCTGGCCGAGTCCGCCGCACCGGTCGGGAACGTGTTGCTGGTCGCGGCGTCGGCGCCGGCCGGAACCTCGGCCGCCGATCTGCGCACGCTGACCACCGACGTCCGCGGGCGACTGACCGGCCGGCCGGCCGTGGTGGCGCTGTTCTCCACAACCGGGGATGCGGTGTCCTTCGTGGTGGCGCTGACCCCGGAAGCGACGGCCGCCGGGTGGCAGGCGGGGGAGCTGGTCGCCGCGTTCCGGCCGGCCATCAGCGGGCGCGGTGGTGGTCGACCGGATCTGGCCCAGGGCGGCGGGACGAACCCGGCCGGAGTGGCCGAGGCGATCTCGGTCCTGGTCCAGACCCTGGGCGGCGCTCAGGCGTGAGCCCTTCCCGACCGCCGACCGGCCGTTCCCCGGTGGCCCCCGTTGGTGTGCGGCTGGGGGTCGACGTCGGTACGGTGCGAGTGGGCGTGGCTCGCAGCGACCCGGATGGCATCCTGGCCACCCCGGTGGCCACCCTGGCCCGGGACGAGTCGGGAGAATCGGATCTGGACGCACTCCGCGACCTCGTCCTCGAACTAGGCGCCGTGGAGGTGGTCGTGGGTCTGCCCCGGACGTTGCGCGGCGCCGTGGCCACGGCGGCCACGGCCGCCCGCCGTTACGGCCGGGCGCTGGCGGTGCGGGTGGCGCCGGTGCCGGTGGTGTACGTGGACGAGCGGCTGACCAGCGTGACCGCGAACCGGATGCTCGCCGACCGCGGAATCCGCGAGAAGGCCCGCCGGTCGCTGGTCGACCAGGCCGCCGCGGTGACCATCCTGCAGACCCGCCTGGACGACCTGTCGGCCCAGCGGAGTCGTGGATGAGCGACCAGCTCGGGCTCTTCGATGCCGGTGAGGACGAAACCGGCGAGCTGGACCTGGGCGAGCTGCGCGCCGCCCTGACCGAGAAGGCGGCGGCGCCCGCGCCGGCCGGCCGCGGGGAGACACCGCCCCGGCGCCGGAGCTCCGCCCCGAGTGCCGCGACGCGCCGCAGGCGCCGGGTCCGCCGGATCCGGCACAGCGTGCTGGCCGTCCTGGTTCTTGCGGTCATCGCCGGCGGTGTGGTGGTCGGCTTCCGGGTGTGGCGGACCGACACCACCGTCATCCCGGACTTCGCCGGCACCGGTGAGGCGCAGACCGTGGTCCGGGTGCAGAGCGGCGACACACTGACCGACATCGCGGACACCCTGGCCGAGGACAAGGTGGTCGCCTCGGCCGAGTCGTTCGTCGATGCGGCCGCCGGCAACGACGACGTGAAACGCATCAAGACCGGCTACTACCGGGTGCGGCTGCACGCCTCCGCGGCCGCGGCGGTGGCGGCCATCACCGATCCGGCCGCCCGGGTCGGGCAGCTCCGGCTGATCCCGGGCCGGCAGCTCGCCGATATCCCGTCCAGGACCGGCGGCGCCGTCACCGACGGGTACATCACCGCGATCACCGCCGCGGCGTGCGTGCCGTTGAACGGGGTGCGCAGGTGCTTCACCGCCGATCAACTGTGGCAGGCCGAGGAAACGGCGGACCCGGGCGAGCTGGGGGTGGTGTCCTGGGCCGTGTCCGAGGTGGAGAAGGCCCCTGATCACCGCAAGCGCCTGGAGGGCATGCTGGTGCCCGGCGACTACGACGTCCCGCCCGGCTCCACCCCGGTGGAAGCGCTGCAGGCCGTGGTCCGCGCGTCGGCCGCCAATTGGAACGCCACCGACGTGGTGGCCGACGCCAGGTCGATCGCCGAACCGCCCTACCGGGTGGCCATCGTCGCCTCGCTGGTGGAGCGGGAGGGCAACTCGACGAACCTGTCCAAGGTGGCCCGGGTCGTCTACAACCGGTTGGCGCTCAACATGAAATTGCAGCTGGACTCCACAGTGGACTATTCGCTGTCCCGGTCGGACATCGCGACCACCGCGGCCGAGCGGGCCAACCCGTCGCCCTACAACACGTACGCGGTGGCGGGTCTACCGCCGACCCCGATCACCTCGCCGTCGACGGCGTCGCTGGACGCGGCCCTGGCCCCGGACGAGGGCAACTGGTTGTTCTTCGTGCAGGTGGACAAGCAGGGCAATTTCTGCTTCTCCGCCACGTTCGCCGAGCACAGCAAGTGTGTGGCGCAGGCCAGGGCCAACGGCGTGTTCGGGGAATGACCGCAGCGTCGATTCGTGGCCGCCGCGCGGCGATCCTGGGCTCGCCGGTCGCCCACTCGCTGTCCCCGGCGCTGCACCGCGCGGGATTCCGGGCCGCCGGCCTGACCGACTGGACCTACGACCGGATCGACTGCGACGGTGAGCGGCTCCCCGGTCTGGTCCGGAGCAGCGGCCCGGAATGGGTGGGCTACTCGGTCACCATGCCCGGGAAGGCGGCCGCCGCCGCGGTGGCCGATGTGCGCAGCCCCCGGGTGGACGCCCTGGGTGTCGCGAACACGCTGTGGCGCGGTCCACGGGGGTGGCATGCGGAGAACACCGACGTCGACGGGGTGACGGGCGCGCTGCGATCGGCCGGGGTGACGTCGGACGCCGTGCTGCTGCTGGGCGGCGGCGGCACCGCGCGGTCGGTGATCGCCGCGGTCGCAGAACTGGGCATCCGCACCCTGGTGCTGGCCGGCCGGCGACCGGGGAGCACGGCCGACTGTGTGGAGTTGGCCGAGGCGCTCGGCCTGGCGGTGACTGTCTCAGATCTGAGCGTGGCCAGTGTCCGCGAGCGGAGCGCCCACGTCGACCTGGTGGTGTCGACGTTGCCCGGCAGGGCCGCCGATCATCTCGCCGCGACCCTGGCTCACGTACCGGCCCTGTTCGACGTGGTCTACCACCCGTGGCCCACCGCGCTGGCCGGCGCCTCGACCACCGGCCGGGTGACCGTGACCGGCCTGGACATGCTGCTGCACCAGGCTTTCCGGCAGTTCGAGTTGTTCACCGGCCGCCCGGCGCCGATGGCCGCCATGCGCGCCGGACTGCTCGCCGCCAGCGGCGCCGACCTGCCGCTGCCGATCGGCTGACCGGCACTCCCGCGATGCGAAGGACGCCCGGCGGAGTGCGGATGGTGGTGGCGCTGAGCGTGATCGCCGCCGCCGCCGGGTGCCTGGTCGCGTCCGGGTCGAGCTGGTTCGCGGTGCCCGACGGCACCGGGGGGACGACCCGTATCTCCGGATGGGGGACGGTGACCGGGGGCCAGATCAGCGGCGGGAACATCAACGACCTCGGACAGGTCGGTTTCCGACCAGGCGGGCTGGCCGTGGTGGTCGGCGGCCTGGCGCTGCTGGCCGGCCTGGGCATCGCATCGGTCGGCAAAGGGCGGCGACCGCACCGCATCCCGGCCGTCCTGCTGGCCTTCTGCGGTTTGACGGGACTGTGCTGGGGCGTGGTCCGGGCCCGGTGGCCGGGCACCCTGGGTGGTGCGTACAGCGCGGCCGAGGTGTCCGGGGGGACGGGACCTCCGCTGCTGGCCGGTTGTTCCCTGGTCCTGCTGGCCGCAGCGGTCGCGGTGTTCACCGGCCTGCTCGATCCGCCGCCGCCGCCCGCCCGTCGTGGCAGGCTGAGAAACGTGCCGGGGGATGAGGGGCGTTGATCGAGGTGCTCGTGGTGATCGCCGCGTCGCTGGCCGGTGGGATTGCGGGCCTGGTCATCCGCCGGGTGCTGGGGCGGTTGCGCCGCGGAGTGATCCTGCGGGCCGGTCCGACGGAGGCCGCCGGAGCGCTGGTCACCGGGATCGGCACCGCGCTGGCCTGGGACGAGCCGACCATCGGACTTGTCCTGCTGGCCGGGTTGCTGATGGTCGCCCTGAGCGGCGTGGACATCGTGCACCACCGGCTCCCGGACGCGATCACCGCGGTCGCGCTGCCGGCGGCGGCGGTCACCGTCGGGTTCACCTTCCTGCTGGCCCCGGACTCCGGATCGCTGGTCAGGGCGGCCGGGGCCGCGGTGGTGTTGTGGATCCTGTTCGCCGCGACGGCCCGGGTCTCGACGTCCTGGATGGGTCGGGGCGACGTCAAGTTGATCCCGACCCTGGGCCTTCTGATGGGGTACCTGTCGGTCGGGGCCGTGGTGGTCGGCCTGGTGGTGGCGTTCCTACTCGGTTCCCTGGTGTCGGTGGGCGGGATCGCCGCTCGCCGCCTCACCGTGCGGTCGGCTATCCCGTTGGGCCCCTACCTGCTCGTCGGGTGCTGGCTGGTGCTGTTGTTTCCGGCGCTGGTGGGCTGACCCCGGATAGGTTTGCACTCATGGATCACCTGGTGGGGCAGACGGTCGCCGACGTCGTCCGACTGCTCGCAGCCGTGGTCGACCGGCTGCGCACGCCCCTGCTGATCGTCGCGCTCGCGCCGGCGGTGCCCGGCCTGATCCTGATCGTGGTGTCGGTGCTTCGTGGCGGCCCGGACGTGCCGTGGGCGTTTGTCGTGACCGGTGTCGGCCTGGTCCCCAGCGGTGGGCTCGCGGTGCGCCGCCGGCAGTTGGTCAGGGCCCTGCAACCGCCGGCGGAGGCTGCTGCGCAGGTGTCCGCGGCCATCAGTTCGCCGGTGGTCTGGGCCCAGCTCAAGGGCAATCTCGGGCCGCTGGTGGCCGGCGCGGTCAAGGTCCGGCCCGGTTCACTGGGCCGCAGGATCTGGCACGGGGTCAAGCTCGGAGCCGACCTGCGCAACCGGGTGGGGGGCTCGCCCAGATTTGCGCCGTTCCTGCCGGGCCGACTGCGAGAACTGGCCCTGTTGACCCTCGGCTGCCTGGTGTGCTTCGGCGGCCTGGCCGTACTGGCCGTGGTCAAGACGATCCTGTCCGGACTGGGCATCGGCTGATCGCGGGCTACCGGCCCGGAAGCCCGCCCGCGACGTGGCCGTCGACCAGCAGCGCCGCCACCTGGTCGAGCACCGACTCGTCTCCGGCGTGGACGCCGGACGAGCGGGGCCAGTGGATGACCAGGTCGGTAAATCCGAGCGCGTCGGCCCGGGCCGCCGACTCGGTGAAGGACACCAGGTCGGAGTTCGAGTAACCGGGTGCGGCATCCAGCGACAGGTAACGGTCGACCGTGGCCGGGTCCCGCCCGGCGCGCAGGACCGCGGTGTCGAAGATCCCGGCCAGCCTGGCCAGACCGTCCCACCAGTCCTGGGCCGTGACGACGCCGTCCGGCCCGGTGGTGGCCCAGCCGTCGTACCCGGCGGCCATTCGGACGGTGCGGGGTCCGTTGCCCGCCACCACCAGCGGTATCCGGGCGCGCGACCCGTCGGGGTGCATCCGGGCCCGGACCGCGGTGAAATATTCGCCGCGCCAGGTGGTGTCGGACTGGGTCAGCAGCAGGTCGGTGAGCGTCACGAACTCGGCCAGCCGGTCCACCCGCCGACCCGGCGGCAGATCGGGCCGGCCCAGAACGGCCGAATCCCAGCCCAGGCCGCCGGCCCCGATCGCGGCGATCAGCCGGCCCCGTCCGGCCCGGTCGAGGCTGGCGATGTCGTCCAGCGACATCAGTTCCTTGGCGTAGGTGACCGGGTGCCGGAAGTTCGGCGAGGTCACCCAGGTGCCGATGTGCAGCTGCGTGGTGGCCGCCGCGGCCACCGCCAGGGTGGTCACGGTGGCGTACCAGGGTTCGTCGGCGAGGTCACGCCAGGCCAGATGATCGTAGGTCCACCCGTGGGCAAAACCTCTGTCCTCCAAGGACTTCCATTTGCGCCGGGCCTCCGCGGCCGGAAACTGGGGCAGGACCACCACACCTACTCGCATGGCTTGGAACCTACCGGTCCTGGTAGTACTGGTAGAAGTACACCGACAATCGCATGGAGGAGCTCGAAGATGAGCGCAGTACCCAACGTCCTACTGAACAACGGCGTGGAAATTCCGCAGCTGGGATTCGGAGTCTTCCAGATCAAGCCGGCGGAGACGGCCGCCGCGGTCCGGCAGGCCCTGGACATCGGCTACCGCCACATCGACACCGCGGAGATGTACGGGAACGAGAAGGAGGTCGGTGAGGCGATCGCCACATCAGACCTGGATCCCTCCGACGTCTTCGTCACCAGCAAGCTGAACAACAACAACATCGGCTACGACGCCGCGCTGACCGCGTTCGATCAGACCCTGACGGACCTGGGACTGGAGCGCATCGATCTGTTCCTGATCCACTGGCCGCTGCCGACCGTGCGCAATTTCGTGGACACCTGGAAGGCGTTCGAGAAGATCTACGCCGACGGTCGGGCGCGAGCCATCGGCGTCTCCAACTTCCAGGCGCACCACCTCCGTCGGTTGCACGAGGAGACGACCGTGCCGCCGGCCGTCAACCAGATCGAGGTGCACCCGTACCTGACGCAGGAGTCGCTGCGGGCCTTCGACGCCGAGCACGGGATCGCCACCGAAGCCTGGTCCCCGATCGCCCAGGGGAAGGTGCTGGACGACCCGACGATCACCGAGATCGCCCGGTCGCACGGCCGGACACCGGCGCAGGTGGTGCTGCGCTGGCACATCCAGCACGGCAGCATCGTCTTCCCGAAGTCGATCACCAAGGACCGCATCCGGGAGAACTTCGAGATCTTCGACTTCGAGCTCCCGGACGGCGACATGGCCTCGATCTCGTCGCTGAACAAGGACGAACGCACCGGGCCGGACCCGGACACCTTCGACTTCGTTCCGAGCTGATCGGCACCGGCGGTCAGAAGCCGAGTTCGCGGCGGGCGGCCTGCGGTGTCGGGTCCGCCCACCGGGCGAGGTACTGGGCGTTGCTGGCCAGCGACCTGGTGATGGCCTTGTCCAGGTACAGCACGCCGGCGAGGTGGTCGGTTTCGTGCGCGACGATCCGGGCGGCCCAGCCGGTGACGATCTCGTCCACCGGGTCGCCGTTCTCATCGGTGGCCTGCAGGCGGACCGAGCTGGGGCGCTCTACCACCGCCTGGTAGCCGGGCACCGACAGGCACCCCTCGTAGAACGCGGCCATCCCGTCGCCCACGCCGAGGTAGGACGGGTTGATGAGCACCCGGAACGGGACCGGCGAGCGTTGCCGGGCCTGCGCCGTGTCCGGGGGCACCTCGGCCAAGTCCTGGATCACCGCGATCTGCAGCCCGAGACCCACCTGCGGGGCCGCGAGCCCGACACCGGGAGCGGCCACCATGCTTTCCCGCAGCGCGGCGATCAGGTCGGTGAACAGCGGTGCGGGTAGTTCGCCGTCATAGGGTTCGGCCCGCCGGCGCAACACCGGATCGCCGGCGGTCACGATGGGCAGCGGACGCGGCCCGGACAGCAGCTTCTCTACGTCGAGGACGAAATCGGTCATCCCAGCTCCTGCGGTGTGACGGGGTCGCGATGGCGGTGCAGGAAAGCCGCGGCCTCCATCAGCATCCAACCGGACAACTGCACGGACAGGTCCCGTTCCGCCGGGCCGGGCCGGGCCGTGGTCGATCGGGGATCCACCGCCGGCGTCGACCAGTCGGGGGAGAAGAGCGGCCCGTGCGGGGCGCGGATCCGGTGCGCCCACGCCGACTGCGCGGAGTCAAGGACCAGACGTCGTGCCACCGCCCTGGTCCGACGATCCGCCGCGTCCGCGTCGGGCAGCCGGTGTGCCACCGCGGCCAGATAGCGGACCAGGATGCCGGTGAACAGACCGCCGTTGCCGCCGCCGTGACCGGTCAGGACGCCGCCGGCGGTGAGATCGGCGTCGATGGCCGCGACCAGGCGGTGCACCCGCCTGCGGTGCCGGACCGTGCCCAGCTCCAGTTCGGCCCCCAGCACGACGCCCTGGCAGTAGGTGAAGTAGACCGGTTTGAGGATCTCGCCGGGATGGAAACCGTCGGCGATCAGGTCGCTGCCCGGCACCCGCAGGTTCGCGTCCATCCAGTCGGCCATCTGTTCCGCCCGGCGGGAAAAGCCGGTGCGGGACAGCAGGATGCTTGCCGGGCCGTTGGCCGGCGCGTTGAAGAAGTCGTCGCCGACCCGCCACGGGATGCCGCCGGTCGGCGGGGACCACGAGTCCAGGATCCTGGTGACGATCGGCCGCACCGCCCGCGGGTCGCCGCCGACGGCCACCGCGCGCCCCAGAGCCAGACCGATCCACGCCATGTCGTCGTAGTACTCGTTGGTGAACACACCCAGGTTGCGCAACCTGATGGAGCGCACGATCCTTCGCACCGTCGCCGCGCGGGCCGGTCCCGGGGCGCGCAGCCAGGCATCGACGGAGCAGTCCAGCAGGTGCGCCTGCCACCAGAAATGCCAGCGGAACGAGAGTCGGTCGCCCGGGCGCGCCGGCCAGCTGACCACACCCAGACGGGTCCCCGGCAGGCCGACGACGCGGCGGAGGTGTCGGCCCAGCACGCCGCGCTCGGCCTGGGCCGCCCGGTCGTTCCAGACGGAGTCCGGGCTCATGCTCAGTCGAACAGCTGGGAGCGGTCGAAGCCGTCCCGCGACGGCCGCCTGCCTCTGGCAGCCCGACGGCCGTCGGCAGCCGACCCGGCATCCGGACCGGCGACGCCGTCGGGCGGGGAGATCTCGTCCGGGTAGCGGGTCCGATCCGGGTAGGCGACATCCCGTTCGTCGGGCCCGCGCGGATCGGTAGCCTCCCGGAAGACGAAATAGGCGATGGCCAGCAGCGACATGCCACCGAACGCGCACCACTGCAGCGCATAGGAAAGGTACGGACCGTCGTCGGTCTGCGGCATGCCGATCTCCGCCAGCACGCCGGGACTGCCGGCCATCAGCTGGATGTAGCCCTGCAGGACAGTGCCGGCGGTACCTGCGGTGCCGGCCAGCGTGTCCGCGTCCACCGCCCAGGCCTGGTTCAGGTTGGCCACGAACGCGGGTTGCCGGTGGCGCGGATCCGTCTGGTCCTGCTGGATCCGCCCGGTCACGGTCACGGTGCCGGTCGGCGCGGGCGGTAGCGGCAGGTTGGCCTTGATGTCACCGAAGGATCGGTAGCCCCGGTCGACGAGCAGCACGGTGCCGTCGGTCAGTCGCATCGGGAGGACCACCTCGGACACCGGGTTTCCCTGGTCGTCCTGGCGCAGTCGCACGTAGTAGACGTGGTCCGGGTCGAGGACGCCGGTGGCCGTCACTGGTTTCCAGACCGCGTTCAGGTCCGGTTCCCGGTCGGTGGACAGGTACTGCTGCACCGGCACCGGGTTGGCATGCAGCGCCGCGTCGATCCCGTCGTTGGTGGCCTGGGTTTCCGTGTTCCGCCCGAACTGCCAGGGCGCCAGGATCAGCCAGCAGGCGGCGGTGAACGCCAGGGCCCCGACGATCGCGCCGATCCAGCCCGGCCGCAGCAGGAAACCCCACCGCGGCCCACGGCCAACCGCCGGGCTCCTGTCCCGCAGGGCCGAGCTCATCCGCGCCACCGCCTGATCTCGGTCGGCCCACCGGACCTGGGGCAGATGTGGCCGGTACAGACCACACTGACGTGCAGGGTGCCAGCCGGCGGTGCACTCGGGGCCGCGTTCACCCGGCCATTGTCACCCGAAAACGCCGGGGACAGGATCCAACATGAGTGAGCATCGGAGTGAGGAACGAACCCGGAGCGGAGCGAATAGCGATGAGCGCTCGCGCGAAGAGCCAGGATCCAACATGAGTGAGCATCGGAGTGAGGAACGAACCCGGAGCGGAGCGAATAGCGATGAGCGCTCGCGCGAAGAGCCAGGGTCCAACATGACCAGGATCAGTGACGTCGTGTCCGTGTTGGAGGCGGCTTATCCACCGGCGCTGGCCGAGAGCTGGGACACCGGAATCGGGTTGACGTGCGGAGATCCGGGTGATCCGGCGTCGTCGGTGCTGTTGGCGGTCGACGTGGACGCGGCCGTCGTCGAGCAGGCCGTGGCCATCGGTGCCCAGTTGCTGATCACGCACCACCCGTTGCTGTTCTCGTCCGTGCAGTCGGTGGCCGCCGACACGCCGAAGGGGGCCCTGCTCCATCGGCTGATCCGATCCGGCGTGGCCCACTTCGCCGCGCACACCAACGCGGACAAGGCGGTCGGCGGGGTGAACGACGCGCTGGCCGGGGTGTTGGGGTTGTCCGGGGTCCGGCCGCTCGTACCTGACCCGCCGACCGCGCTGCCCAGCGGGCATCCCCAGGGCGGACGGACCGGCATGGGTCGGATCGGCGTGCTTGCCGTTCCGCTGTCCCTGGCCGACTTCCTGGATCTGGTCGCCGCGGTGCTGCCGCCCACGGTCTCAGGGGTCAGGGCCGCCGGACCCCCGGATCGGCGCGTGCGCACCGTGGCCCTGTGCGGCGGCGCCGGCGACTCCGAAATCGGCACGGCGTTGGCCGCCGGAGCCGACGTCTACCTGACCTCCGACCTGCGGCATCACCGGGTCAGCGAGCACCTGGCCGATCCGGCGGCGCCGGCCGTTGTCGAGGTCGCACACTGGGCCGGGGAGTGGCCGTGGCTCGGGAACGCCGCCCGGGTGATCACTGCGGCTGTGGACGAAGGAGTCCTGACGGGTACCGTCACCACCACCGTTTCCACGCTGTGCACCGATCCGTGGACGATGTATCGTCCGGCCGGCTGATGCGGGGCATCGCGGACCGACGACCGGCCCGCCGAACTCCAGAAGGGGCGCATCTGTGCCGAAGGCTGATCCGTTCGTCCAACGCCGCCTGCTCGACCTGGCCGGGCTCGATCAGTGGATCAACGCCGCCGAACACCGCCGCGCGACGCTGCCCGAGATTGCCGCGATCGCCGCCGGTCTGGGCCATCTGACCGACCTGCGCAACGCCAAGGTGGTCGCCGAGACCGAGGTCGGTGACCTGGAGCGGGCCACCCGCAAACTGGACAACGAGATCGACCAGGTCCGGTCCCGCGCCGCAAGGGACGCCCAGCGGCTGACCGCCGGGGTCGGCAACGCCAAGGATCTGGAGAACCTCCAGCACGAGATCGCCTCGCTCAGCCGTCGTCAGGGGGTGCTCGAGGACGAGGCGCTGGAGTTGATGGAGCAGAAGGAGACCGCCGACGCCGCGCTGTCCGGTGTGACCGCGCAGCACGACCGGCTGGTCGCCGAGGTCGCGGCGGCCGAAAGCGCCCGCGACGACAAGTTCGCCGACATCGACGGCGAGCTGGCCCGACACCGTGCGGACAGAGCGGAACTGGTCGGTGCTCTTCCGACCGACCTGGTCGCCCTGTACGAACGGATCCACGCGGCCGGCAAGGTGGCGGCCGCGGCGTTGAAGGGCGGCCGGTGCGAGGCCTGCCGGATGGACCTGGACCGGGCGGAGTTGTCCGGCATCGCGGCGGCGGCATCGGACGAGGTGATCCGATGTCCCGAATGTGGTGCGATCCTCATCCGGTGGTGACTCGGTGAGTTCGAACGCGGGGGCCGCGGAGCCCGTGATCGTCTACGCCGACGGCGGTTCGCGGGGCAATCCGGGCCCGGCCGGATACGGGGCCGTGGTCCTGGCCGCGGACGGCAGCACCGTGCTCGACGAGCGCGCCGGCTATCTCGGGCGCGCCACCAACAACGTGGCGGAGTATTCCGGCCTGATCGCCGGGCTGGAAGCGGCCGGTGATCTCGGCGCCCGGACGGTGGTCGTGCGGATGGACTCCAAACTGGTCATCGAGCAGATGTCGGGCCGTTGGCAGGTCAAGCATCCGGACATGAAACCGTTGGCGGCCAAGGCGTCCAACCTGATCAGCGCGTTCGATTCGATCTCCCTGACCTGGGTGGCCAGAGCCCAGAACTCGCACGCCGACCGGCTGGCCAACCAGGCCATGGACGCGGGACTGTCCGGGCGGACGTGGCCCGGCGGTCCCGTCCCCGCGCCCGAGGAGGCGCCGCAGCCCGTTCCGGCCGACGTGCCGGATCCGGCCGCCGTACTGCCCGGCCCGCTGCCCACCGGCGCCACCAAGGTGCTCGTCGTCCGGCACGGCGAAACGACCTGGGGCGCCGACGGTCGGTTCGCCGGGCGGGAGGACGTGCCGCTGACCAGCCGCGGACGCCGCCAGGCGTCCTCGGTCGGCGATCGGATCAAGGCGCTCCGGCCGAGCATCGTGCTGACCTCCCCGCTGCAGCGTTGCCGACTGACCGCCAACGCCATCGCCGGCGCCGCCGGAGCCCCGGTGGTGGTCAGCGAGGCGCTGCTGGACGGGCTGTTGGGGGAGTGGACCGGACTTCGCCCGGCGGACATCGAGAACCGGTGGCCGCGGGAGTTCGCCGTGTGGCGATCCGACCCGGATGCACCGCCGCCGGGCGGTGAGTCGTTCAACGACATCCGCGGCCGGGTCGGACCGCTGCTCACCGAGCTGGTCCGGCTCTACCGCGGACACACCGTGGTGCTGGTCACCCACGCGGCGACGACCAAGATGATCCTGGTCAACGCCCTGGACGTACCGTCGGAGGCGGCGTACCGGGTGCGGATCGACACGGCGTCGCTGTCCGGGTTCACCATCGACCAGGATGGTTCCACCACGGTCTGGGCGGTCAACGAGACGGGTCACCTCACCGGCTGACCGGGCCGGACAACAGCAGGCCGCCCCATAGCACCGCGGTGGCCGCGAGCAACGTGGCGGGCACCGTCAGCAGCCCCAACCGGGTGAACCGGGACAGCGACGGCGAGGTCGAGTGGCTGCGCAACACCCGCCGCCAGAGCAGGGTGGCCAGTGATCCGGTGTAGGTCAGATTCGGGCCGATGTTGACCCCGATCAGGATGGCCAACACCGGCGCGGCGTGCGGGTGCGGGCCCAGAGCGGCCAGCAGCACCAGGGTGGCCGGCAGATTGTTGACCAGGTTGGCCAGCACCGCCGCCAGGGCCGCCAGGGCCAGGAGATCGGTGAAGCCCTGCCCGGAGGGGAGCAGCCGCGCCACCGCATCCTGCAGACCGTGCCCGGTGGCCGCCGCGACGACGATTCCCAGCGCGGCGACGAAGGCCAGGAAAGCCGGATTGGCCGCCCTGATCACCGACACCAGGCCGAGCTGACCGCGGACGACTCCCCGGACGGTCAGCACGGCCGCCCCGACCGCCGCCACCACCACCGGTTCGGCGTGCAGCAGCGGCCCGGCGGCGAACCCGGCGAGGATCACTGCCAGCACCACCAATGTGACGACCGGGGCCTTCACCGGTGGCGCCGGCTCGGCGGCGGCACCACCGTCGTCCCGCAGGTCCGCCGCGAAGAACAGGCGGAACACCGCGTATTCGACCGCGATCGCCGCCAGCCACGGCCCCGTCATCCACGCCGCAAAACCCAGGAACGTCAGGCCGGACGCCTGGAACGCCAGCAGATTGGTCAGGTTGGAGATCGGCAGGGCCAGCGACGCCGTATTCGACAGGTGCGCGGTGGCGTACACGTGCGGGGCCGGCTTCAGCCGGAGGCGGGTGACGCCGGCCAGCACCGCCGGGGTCAGCAGCACGACCGTCGCGTCCAGGCTGAGCGCCGCGGTGGTCAGGGAGGCCACCACGAAGACCAGCAGAAGCAGCCGGCGGGGGTCGGCCCGGCTGCCGGCGGCCATCACCGCCCCGAGCCACCGGAAGACACCGTCCACGTCGGCCAGGTGCGCGATCACCAGGACCGCGGCCAGGAAGCCGATCGTCGACGCCAGGGTGCCCAGGGTGGACCCGGCCTGCTGCCAGCTGATCAACCCGAGCGCCAGGGCCAGCGCGGCGGCCGGGACGGCGACGACCGCCTCGGGCAGGCCACGGGGACGGATGATGGCGAAGACCAGGGTCCCGATCAACAGGGCGACCCCGATGACGCTGGCGGCGACCGGCGTCACGGGCGGCTCATCGGGTCA
>CAXUHA010000017.1:20496-73421 GCA_964250735.1 uncultured Nakamurella sp.
GCACGATACCCGGCCGGGGGTGCGGAAGTTGGCGGTCCGGCAGCCCGGACGCCGGGTAGCATTCTCCCCGGACGAGTTGGTCGGGCGACCGCGTCGGGTACCGCCGGTGTTCTCACCGTCGGCCCGCCGAGGAAAGTCCGGGCTCCACAGGGCAGGGTGGTTGCCAACGGCAACCCGGCGCGAGCCGCGGGACAGTGCCACAGAAAACAGACCGCCCCGGGCGTCGGCTTTCGGGCTCAGGCCCGGGGTAAGGGTGAAACGGCGGTGTAAGAGACCACCAGCGTGCCGGGTGACCGGCTCGGCTCGGTAAACCCCACCCGGAGCAAGGTTGAGAGCGTCGGACCGGCACTTCGGTGTCTGCCCGGCGTGCGCAGACGTTCGAGGGCGGCCCGTCCGAGTCTGCGGGTGAACCGCTGGAGCGTGTCGGCGACGGCACGCCGAGATGGATGGTCGCCGAACGGGATCGCCGAGAGGCCCCCGGGAACAGGACCCGGCTTACAGACCAACTCGTCCGCTCACGTCCGGGTCTTGGCGCCGGTGGTCTTGGTCCTGGCAACGCCCGTTCGTCGTCTTGGCAAGGCCGGCACCGTCCTGGCCACGCCCGTTCGTCGTCTTGGCAAGGCCGGCACCGTCCTGGCCACGGCTGCGGGCGTGGCCAGGACGGGACAACCGTTGCCAAGTCCGCCCCCACCCGCGCCGGACCGCCCGCGCCGGACCGCCCGCGCCGGGACCGCCCGAGTGGCGCTGAGTTGTCCACCTGCTCCGACTTGTCCACATCGAGAGCGAGCCGCTGGACGGTGAGGTGTGGTGCAGCCAGAGTCGCCGGATGAACATCACCGACTCTCCAGCAGAAGATGGGACCGGCCTCCGCGGGCGTGCCCGGCTGTTGGCCGACGGATTCACCGATCTGGAGATCCGGGCGGCTCGAGCCACCGGTGCGCTCACTCGGTTGTACCGCGGGGTGTACGCCGTGTCCGGAGAAACAGATCGGCCGGTGGATCTGCTGCGGATTGTCGGTGTCGCTGCTCGATCACCGTCACTCGTGGTCAGCCACACGTCGGCCGCGGTGCTGCACGGTCTCCCGCTCTGGCTGGTCGACATCTCCAGGGTGCACCTGACCAGGAACAACCGTGGCGGCTCGGCCCGAACGCCCGGCCGCACGGTGCACACTGCCGTGCTGGGTTCCCACGAGGTCCAAATGGTGGGAGGGGTCCCGGTGACCACCGTCGCCCGCACCCTGGCTGATCTGGCCCGGTGCAGCGGGTTCGAGACGGCGGTGATCGCCGCCGACTACGCTCTTCACCGACAACTGGTCAGCCCGACCGATCTGACCCGCGCGCTCGTCGACGGCCGACACCGCCCCGGCAACACCGCAGCGCGTCGGGCCCTGGTCTTCGCCGACGGTCGAGCGGAGAGTCCGGGTGAATCACGCACCCGCGTGCTGCTGCACAGGCTGGGACTGCCACCACCGTCCCTGCAGGTCGAGGTCTTCGATCGACACGGAATCTGGGTGGGCAGAACCGATCTGGGCTACGAGGAGGATGGTGCGCTGATCGAGTTCGACGGCAGGGTGAAATACCAGAAGCTGTTGCGGGCCGGGGAGAGCGCCAGCGATGCGGTCGTCGCCGAGAAGAAGCGCGAGGATTGCCTCCGGAGTGTGGGCCTCAGTGTGCTGCGGATCGTCTGGTCCGAGCTAGCTGCCCCGGCCTTGATCGGCGAACGGGTGCTCGAGACCCGCCGCCAGGGTCGCGCTCTGCTGTCGTCCGGCGCGCTCACGGGCCGTCTGCGACCCCGTCCGGCCATCGGAATCGGTGTAGAAGGACCTGCCGGACCTCGCGGACCCGGCGGGGACGGGTGACCTGGCATCGGTTCTACCGTCCTGGCCTGGCCCGCAGCGGCTGCCAGGACGGCGCAGCCGTGGCCAGGACCGTCAACAGGACGAGTCGCCGGGCCACTCGGGCCAGTCCGGCCGATCGACGCAGGCCGGCCAGATCCAGCAGGCGTCGCACTCGAGGCAGCGCCAGGTGCGGTGGCTGGATCCGGTGCACTTGACGCACGGATGGTTCCCGAGCAGAACGGTGTCGTTGCCCAGTACGTGTCCTGAGGGACACCGATAGGGCATGGCTTCCGACAGTTGCCGGCCCTGGATGCGGTAGTGGTGCCTGGACAGGCCGAAGTCTTCCGGCGTCAGCATCCGTCTATTCGAACACATGTTTGTCTGGCCGCGGCGGGTGGACAGCCGTCGTCACGCCGGGCGGACCGGGCGGGCTCGTGGCAGGCTGAGCCGCATGGGCGACGACATCGGCCGGAACACGGCCTTCTACTACAACCTGAAAACGCACGCGGTGGAGCAGGAGGGCCAGAGCAAGGCCAAGGATCTGCTGGGTCCCTACCCGGACCGAGAGTCGGCCGCGAACGCGCTGCAGAGCATCCGCGAACGGGAAGAGGCCAAAACGGCCGAGGATCGGGACTGGCGAAACGCCGACTCGGACTGAACGGTCCCCACCGGGTGGGCTCGCTGATCCGGCCCGGTCCACCCACGGCGATGGGATGATCGGGTCATGTCCTCGCTGCGACGCCGGTCGCTCCACCCTCGGTCCGCAGTCCGTATCGTCGCCGTGATCAGCGTGCTGGGGGTCCTCGCCGCGTGTACCGGCCAGGTCGCCGGGTCGGCGGTCGGGCCGGCCGTGGCCCCTGGCACGGCCACCAGCACGGCCGCCGCTCCCGTGACAGCCACCGGCACGGCCACCGAAACCGCTTCACCCGGCGGTATCACCGAGCCCAGTGTGCTGCCCGGCCAGTCGAGGACGACCAGCCCGGGCGGCGGGGCTTCAACCTCGTCCGGCGGTACGGCCGGCCCCGCTGTCGGTGCGCCGGCCGGGCTGGCCACGTTCTACCTGCAACGACTGGCCTGGGGTCCCTGCGCCGGTTACGCCCTGGACGCCAACGACGCGGCCACCTACGCCTCGACGACGCTTCAGTGCGCCCGGCTGACCGTCCCGCTGGCCTACGCCGACCCGACGGGCCCGACCATCAAAGTCGGGGTGCTGCGCAAGCTGGCGACCGACCCGGCGGCCAGGATCGGCTCGCTGGTGATGGATCCGGGCGGCCCCGGAGGATCCGGTATGTCGTTCGTGGCCTCACTGGTCGTCGCGCCGGGCGGAACGCCGGCGTCACAGACCCGCAACGTCATCACGCTGAACACACGGTTCGACCTGGTCGGGATCGACCCGCGGGGGATCGGTTCGTCGCTGCCCGCGGTGAGCTGCCAGACCGACGCGGAACGGGATCAGGCCCGAACCTTCGACGTGCGCTCACGGAATCGCGCCGATGTGGCGGCGGCGAACACCAGGACGGCCGAGCGGGTGGCCGAATGTGTGGCCAACACCGGCAAGGCCGAGGGCATCGACGGAAAGACGTTCCTGGCTAACGTCGGAACCCGGGACGTGGTGCGCGATCTCGACATCCTGCGCGCCGTACTGGGGGACGCCAGGTTGACCTACGCCGGCTTCTCCTACGGCACCGAGATCGGCTGGGAGTACGCCGAACAGTTCCCGGGCAAGGTCCGGGCCCTGCTCTTCGACGGGGATATCAACCCGAACGAGGGCCCGGCGGCGGTCGATCTGGGCCAACAGAAATCGTTCCAGGCCGCGTTCAACGCATTCGCGGCCTGGTGTGCGCAGAATTCCCGGGGTTGCGCGCTGGGCACCGACACCAGCAAGTCCCTGTCCGTGTACGAGGGTCTGGTCAGGCCGCTGCTGACCCGTCCGTTGCCCCTGAGCGACGGCCGGGCCATGTCGTTCACCGACGCCAGCACCGGCACGACGCTGGCCCTGTACGCGCCCGATTTTCGGGAGATTCTGGCGGTCGCTCTGCTGGCCCTGTCGCAGGGCAAGGGCGAGGCGCTGATGGCCCTGGCGGACTACTACGACGGGCGCGATCAGAGGGGCCATTACAGCAACGAATCGGAGGCGTTCGACGCCGTGCGGTGCGTGGACGCCCCGAGCATCACCGACCCGGCCCAGGCCACCGCACACCAGGCCGAAATAGCGGCCGCCGCCCCCTTCCTGGCCACCGGCGACCCGCCCGGCGCCGTTCTGGACACCTGCGCCCTGTGGCCGGTCCCCCCGACGCTCCGGCCCCATGTGCTGAAGATCAGTGGGCTGCCCAAAACCCTGGTCATCTCCACCACCGGCGACCCGGCCACCCCGTACGCCAACGGCGTGGAACTGGCCCGGGAGATCGGCGCGACGCTCCTGACCGTGCGAGGTGTCCGGCATACGTCGTACCTGAGCAGCGGGGTCGGCTGCGTGGACAACATCGGCAACGCCTACCTGCTGACGTTGGCGCTGCCCAAGGCGGGCACCGTCTGCTGAGGCGTCAGCCGTCGTCGGCGAGCCACAGTGTCAGTTGTCGGCAAGCCACAGCGTCATCAGACCGCGGAAGTGGGCCAGGAACCGGTCGTGTTCGGCCGGCGGATAGGTCTTCCGCACGATTTCGACCAGCAGTGCGTCGAACTGCGCGGATTCCACCCAGTCCCGGACCAGGCCCGGCAGCGAGGCCAGCGAGGTGGAGCAGAACTCCCGGTATTCGTCGGCCTGGAAGTACTGATCGGCGAGAAGGCCGTAGCGGCCTAGCTTGTCGTTCCAGGACAGGTCGGGATCGTCGGCGACGTCGAACCACTCGCGTGAGGTGGTGTCCACCCTGGGCCGCCGCTGCGTCACCGCGCAGAACACCGACCAGGAGATGAGCTGGGTGATGGCCCACGGGAAGTAGTAGTGCAGCGAGGTGATGGCGATGTCCGGGCAGGCGTTGGCGTAGTCGATCGGCTGCACCCTGGTCCCGGTGACCAGCGCCTCGCAGGAGTTGAACTCCCACCGGAAGAAGGCGTTGATCGTTCTGGACAGGGTGAGGATCTCCATCCCGGCCTCCGGCGGCAGGAAGGAGTGCGCCACCTCGTACCGGTCGTGCATGGGCAGTTCGGGTCGGAACTTCATGATCTTGGTTTCCGGGCCGATGGTCAGCGACCTGGCGAAAGCGTCGAACGGGGAGACGGCCGCCTGCAGGTGCATGAGCATCTGGCCGGACTGGTTGTACGCCTCGTGCAGGCCGGCCACGTCGTCGACCCGGGACACCCCGCGCCACGCGCCGCCGTCGAAGGGCTTCATGTACATCGGATATCCGACCCGCTCGGCGACCTCCTCCAGTTCGAACGGCAGATTGTAGGTGCCTGCGGTGTAGGCCCATTTCTCGTGGTCGAGCGGATTCTTGTACGGCACCAGCACTGTGTTGGGAATGTCGAAGCCGAGCCGGATCATCGCGCAGTAGGCCGAGTGCTTTTCCATGGCCTGGAACGTGAACGGATTGTTCAACAGGTAGGTGTCATTGACCAGTGCGGCCTTTTTCAGCCATTCCCGCGGGTGGAAATACCACCAGGCCAGTCGGTCGATGACGACGTCGTGCCGGACCGGATCCCGCAGGTCGAACGGCTCGATGGTCAGCCGCTCCGTGCTGATCTGGTGTTCCCGGCCCTGGTGCGTGATACCGCCCAGCCGCTGCGTCAACGTTTCGAAGGCCCGCGGCCAGTCGTCCTCCGTGCCGAGCAGCAGGCCGATGAGGTGGTGTGTCGAGTCGCGGCGTCGGGTCACCCGGTGATCCTCCCCGATGGCCTCGAACCGCTTGGACTCAGCCCAGCTGCGGCAGGTACAGGGCGGCCTGGGCGCGCCAGCTCGGCCAGTCGTGCGGCCATTCGGGGCCCCAGATGTGCATCTCGTGCGGAATCTGCTTGTCGGCCAGGATGCCCGCCAGCTGCCGGGTGGAAGCGTTGGCGCCGGTGCTGTCCTCCCACTGCCCGCTGCCCACCACCAGCGTCAGGTACAACCGGGACCTGAGGAAGTCCAGGTGTCCGCCGTAGGTTCTGGGCAGGAACTGCATCGGATCGGTCAGGTACGTGTCCTCGTCCGAGTCGCCCCAGGCGTGCCAGTCCCACGTTTCGTAGGCGCCGGAGAACCCGACCGCACGGGAGAACACGTGGGCGTGCCGCAGGGCGAAGAGCACCGCGTGGAAGGCGCCCATCGAAGCCCCCGCGGTGACGACGTCGTCCCGACCGCCCGAGGAATCCCGGATGAAGGGCAACACCTGCCAGATGATCCAGTCCTCGTACCGCCGGTGCGCCCGGGCCCGATCACCCTGGCACAGGTCCCGGTTCGACCACGACGACCCGTCGTAGGACGGCACGCAGAAGATCTTGATCCGGCCCGCGTCGATCGCCGGGCCGAGGGCGGTCAGCATGCCGTTGGCCTCGAAGTCCCAGGCCGCCCCGTCCTCGGCCGGAAACCACAGCACCGGGCGGCCCCAGTGACCGTGGACCGCGACCTCGCCCCGCCCGCCCAGCGACGGCGCGTCCAACCGGTGGTACTGCGTTCTGGTCACCGTGGTCCTTCCCTGGTCGAGGTCAACGAACCGTGTGCAGGAGCCGCTGCAGGCCGGGGGCCCAGCCGTCCCGCCACCCGATCATGGTGTGCGCATCCCGCACCAGGCGCATGTCCAGTTCGTAGTGCTGGGCCTGCAGGACGGCGGCCATCTCCTCGTTGTTGGCCCGGTTCTCCTCGACCGTTCCGCAGGTCATCAGCACGGGCACCGGTTTCCCGGCCGGGCCGGTGGTCACCTCGGACACCGCCGCGCAGATGTGCTCGAACCGTCCGTACCGGGCCTCCTGCGGATCCGACCGACGGGTGAAGAAGGATCCGGACTGCAGGGCCAGCGCGTCGAGCAGGTCGGGATGACGGCGTTGCAGGTGCAGCATCGACAGCGCACCGAGACTGGCGCCCAGACCGACCGTCCGGCCGACGGCGACCGTCTCGCGCAGCGCGGGCAACACCACGGCGGCCAGATGGTCGGCGTACTCCGGGGACGCCGCATACCACTGGTCCCGGTGGCCCGCTGCCGGGTCCAGCAGCGCAACCCGGAACGGCCGGGCCCCGGCGATGTCCGTGGCCCACCGCAGCAGCGACCCGCGGTCGGCCATGTCCGATCCGTCGTGGGCCAGGAGAAGCGGTGCGGTAGTCGCCGGTTCCAGCCCGTCAGGAGACCAGAGGGTGACCGGGACCGGGGCGTCCAGGCCACCGCGACCGGTCGGCACCGGTCGTCGACGGCCGCCCACCGCACCGGCCAGCCAGGAAGGCTCCCGGTACTCGGGAAATCGGATCTCGGACTTGGCCCCGAACGGATTTCCGACGACGGCCGGGTTGCCCGGGTCGGTGATCCAGGCCGTGTTCCCGTCCGACCGGACGGTGAACTGGTACTCGAATCGGTCCACCGCGGGCCGCGGGAGCCGGAGTGACCACAGGGGCCCGGAGCGGCGGAACTCGGGGTCGATGTTGCCCAGCGGCCAGTCGACCTCGAGCCGTACGCCGTGCACGCCCCACGAGTCGGCCAGGCGGAAGTCGACCCCGTCCGACGCCACGGCGGTGGCCGGCCCGGCGCGGTACACTTCCCCGGCCTCGGGGTGCTGCCCATCGGACGGGGCGGACTCCTTGGAGCACATCGGGTCACCGTACGTCAGTTCAGCGGCCGTCATGGCTGGTCACGGTGATCCCCGGCGGGGCAACACATCTGAAATACGGCGTACATAGGGTGGTGTGATGGACCGTCAGCAGCAGTTCGTCCTGCGCACCCTCGAAGAGCGGGACATCCGCTTCGTGCGATTGTGGTTCACCGACGTTCTCGGCTACCTGAAATCGGTCGCGGTGGCACCGGCCGAACTCGAAGGCGCGTTCAGCGAGGGCATCGGTTTCGATGGTTCCGCGGTCGAGGGGTACGCCAGGGTCTACGAGTCGGACATGATCGCCAAGCCCGACCCGTCCACCTTCCAGGTCCTGCCCTGGGAGACCGAGCAGGGCAAGGTGTACTCGGCCCGGATGTTCTGCGACATCACCATGCCCGACGGCAGCCCGAGTTGGGCGGACCCCAGGCACGTGCTGCGCCGGGTGATGGGCGACGCCGCGTCCATGGGCTTCACCTGCTACGTGCATCCGGAGATCGAATTCTTCCTGATGAAAGACCTGCCCAGTGACGGGTCGGCACCGGAGCCGGCGGACCAGGGCGGCTTTTTCGACCAGGCCTCGCACGACGTGGCGCCGCATTTCCGCCGGCGGGCCATCGAAACCCTGGAGGCGATGGGCATCTCGGTCGAGTTCTCCCACCACGAGGGCGCGCCCGGCCAGCAGGAGATCGACCTGCGCTATGCGGACGCGCTGACCATGGCCGACAACATCATGTCGTTCCGGTATGTGGTCAAGGAGGTCGCGATCACCCAGGGCGTACGGGCGACCTTCATGCCCAAGCCGTTCCCCGAACATCCCGGTTCGGCCATGCACACCCACTTCTCGCTGTTCGAGGGGGAGACCAACGCGTTCTACGACCCGGACGACGAATACCAGATGTCGGCCACCGGCAAGGCCTTCCTGGCCGGGGTGTTGCGGCACTCGGCCGAGATCACCGCGGTCTCCTGCCAATGGGTGAACTCCTACAAGAGGTTGGTCATCGGCGAGGAGGCCCCGACGACCGCGTCGTGGGGCCAGGCCAACCGGTCGGCGCTGATCAGGGTGCCGAACTACTCGCCGGGCAAGTCGTCCAGTCAGCGGATGGAGTTCCGGCTGCCCGATTCCGCGTGCAATCCCTATCTGATGTTCGCCGTGGTCATTGCGGCCGGCCTCCGGGGGATCAGGGACGGCTACGAACTCCCGGCGCCCGCCGAAGACGACGTCTGGTCGCTGAGCGAGACCGAGCGGCGGGCGCTGGGGTACGTGCGCCTGCCCGCGTCCCTGGAGTCCGCGCTGAGCATCATGGAACGTTCCGAGTTCGTTCCGGAGGCGCTGGGGGAACACGTCTTCGACTTCTTCCTCCGCAACAAACGGGCCGAGTTCGAGTCCTACCGCCGCCAGGTCACCCCGTTCGAGCTGCAGCGGTATCTGTCCCTGTAGCGCTGTGGCTGCAGCGGTGCTCCTAGTCTTGTCCGATGGACTACAAGATCGAACTCATCATCATCCCGGTCACCGACATCGACCGGGCGAAGGCGTTCTACGTGGATCAGGTCGGGTTCCATGCCGACTTCGATCAACGGGTCGACGAACAGATCCGTTTCGTCCAGTTGACGCCGCCGGGATCGGCCTGCTCCATCGCGTTCGGCCAGGGTCTGACCGAGGCCGAACCGGGCTCGGTCAAGGGCATCCAGATGGTGGTCGCCGACGCGGACCGGGCCCACGGCGAATTGTCGGCCAGGGGAGTCGAAGTCTCCGAGGTACAGGAGATGGATTGGGGCCGCTTCGTCTTCTTCGCCGACCCGGATGGCAACGCCTGGTCGCTGCAGCAACTGCCGAAGCGCGGCTAGTCGTCAGTCGGCCGTCCCCGGCGGGACGACCTATTCCCCATCCAGTTAGCCTGCCACGTGCAGGACGCGCGGATCGTCCCGCCCGAGAGCCTTTCGAGGAGTCCCATGCCTTCGTCGCAACCCACTGTCTTCGTCCTGTTCGGCGCGACCGGAGATCTTGCCAAACGCATGGTGCTGCCGGCGTTCTACCAGCTCGCGCACCATCAGCTGATGCCGGAGTCGTGGCTGTTGATCGGCAACGGTCGCGGCGAGCTCGGCCACGAGGATTTCCAGACGCGGGTCCGTGCGGCGCTGGACGAATTCGGTGGGCTCACCGTCGACGAGAAGACCTGGCCGGACTTCGCCGCGCATCTCCGGTTCGCCGGTGGCGGCTTCGACGAGACCGATCCCGGGTCCCTGCTGGATGTGCTCGAGGAGGCGCACCAGCTACTCGGTCCCGACGCCGATTACATCCACTACCTGGCGATCCCGCCGGTCGCGTTCGAGTCGATGACCAAAGGCCTTGCCGCCCACCAGTTGCTGGACGGGGCCAGGGTGATCTACGAAAAGCCCTACGGCACCAGCCCCGACTCGTTCGCCGAACTCGACAAGCTCGTCCTTTCGGTCATGAAGGAGGAACAGGTCTACCGGATCGACCATTTCCTCGGCAAGGAAGCCACCCAGAACCTGCACGTGCTGCGGTTCGCCAACCTGATGGTCAATCGGATCTGGAGCAATGAGCACGTCGAACAGGTCCAGATCGACGTTCCCGAGACACTGGACGTCGCGGACCGGGCTGCGTTCTACGATGCCACCGGGGCGTTGCGGGACATGGTGGTGACCCATCTGTTCCAGGTGGCCGCGGAGATCGCGATGGAGCCGCCCATCGACTTCACGGCCGAAAATCTGCAGGAGGCCCGGGAATCGGTGCTGGCGGCGTTCCGCCCACTGGCGGTCGAGGATGTCGTCCTCGGGCAGGCCGACGGCTACCTCGACCTGCCGGAAGTGGCCAAGGATTCGACGACCGACACCTACGCAGCCGTGCGCCTGTGGATCGACACCGATCGGTGGCACGGCGTGCCGTTCCTGCTGCGCAGCGGCAAATATCTCGCCGAGAGCGCGCAGCAGGTGTCGATCCTTCTGAAGAAGCCGGACGGTCCGCTGACCGGCATTCCGGGGCCGGGCACGGTATTGAGCCTCTCCCTGGCCGGCTCCGGGTCGATGGCGATGTCACTGGTGGTGAAAAAGCCGGGGCCCGGACTGGACCTGGTGCCGGAGACCGTCGACCTGTCGCTGGGCGACGTCGCCGGCGGCGACCCGCTTCCGCCTTATGCGTCGTTGATCCACGACGTGACGATCGGGGACCGGTCCCTGTTCACCTCCAGCGCCGGGTTGTCCCAAGCCTGGGGTGCCTCCGCGTCGATCCTGGACAATCGGCCGGCTCCTCATCCCTACCAGCCCGGATCGACGGGCCCCGCCGAGGGCACCGCGCTGCCCGGCCCGCACGGCTGGTTCCTGGACGCCCAGAAGAAGAACTGAACGCCAGGAACGCTCTGCGAAAGCGGCAATCCGGACAAATAACCCAGTAGCGGGGCGGCCTACTCAAATCCGAGGCCGAGCCTGCCTCACCGGGCCGGCGTCGAGGACGAACATCCGAGCCGCGAGCGTGACCAGAGCGGCGGCCAACTCCTCGTCGGCCAACGCGGAGTCGAACGTACCCAGAGCGTTCAGCATGCCGAAGCACCCGTGCACCGTGGTACGAACGATCTCCGCAGGCCAATCCGGATGGACGGCGGCCAGCAACCCACGCCACTGCCGGACCAGCGCCCGTTGCCGGTCCGCCAACCGCGCTCGATGCTCCGGGGGCAGATGGTGCACCTCCCGGACGAACACGGCCATCAGTCGTCGGCGCGACGAGACGGCACCGGCGTAGACCTCCACCAGGGCCAGTAGCTCCTCGACGGGTGGCGTGCATTGCGACGCGCCGGGCGGCCTGGCCGTCACGGCGTCGATGATCCCGTCGAACACCGCGGCCAGAATGGCGGCCTTGGAATTGAAGTGGCGGTAGATCGCCGGCCCGGTGATGCCCGCCGCGGCACCGATCTGGTCCATTCCCGCGGCCGGGTACCCGTCGGCGGCGAAAAGGTCGGCAGCCGCGGACACGATGTGCAGCCGACGGGTGCCCGGCCGCAGGCGCGGCGCAGGGGCGGTCGGCTCAGAAGTCAACGGAGCCGCCGGATCGCCAGTAGCGACCGTCGGCCCTGTCCATCAGGCCGAAATCGATCAACGCCCGGCGCAGCGTGACGTAGTCCTGGTAGACCCCGATCAGCTCACGGTTCACCTCGACTTCGAGGTAGTGCACGCCGGGCACGAACCGGGCAGCGATGATGTCCAGCACCGCCAGTTTGCGGGACTGCTTGCGCGGCATGACCAGCAAGCGGCCGTCGGCGTCGAAGTAGCGTCGACTCACCACGTCCCGGTGAGCATTCGCCGCCCGGAGCAACTCGTCACCGCTCACGATCAGACGGCGTCCCCGCGGCTGACCCGTGGGCGTGGCACCCGCCACTTGCGGATCAGGCAAGCACGGTTGAAGGCGTAGAAACCCAGAGCCCGGGGTTTCGTCGACAGGCCGGACGGGTCGCCCTTGGGGAACGCCTGCCTCACCCGGCGGCTGAGCAGCCGACCGAAGATCACCGAGTCCACCACGGCGGCCAGGATCGCGACGAGCAGGATGGCCGGGCCGAAGACCTCCACCGTCGGGTTCCTGATCAGCAGGATCACGAACGACAGCACGGCGACAGGCATCAGGATGCCGGCCACGTTGCGGCGGGCGTCGGTGATGTCCCTCACGAACGCACGAACCGGCCCACGGTCGCGGGGCAGGACGTAGGCGTCGTCCCCGCGCATCATCCGCTCACGCCGTTCACCGGCCTGGACTCGCCGTTCGTCCTTGGTGAGCGTCTTGCCGACCACCTTGGACCGCTTGATGGCCTCGCGCTGCGTTTTCGGCGGGGGGGCGACCGGGCCGCGACGTCCCTCCGCCTGGCTGCGCTTGGGCGTGGGGCGGCCCTTCCCGACGACGGGCCCTTCCGGAACGGCCGTGACGGTCACGTCAGCCGAGGCAGCGGGCTTGCGGCGCAGGAAACTCACCCAGCGACAATAGTTGACTTCGGACGCCGCCGACACCGCGGCGACGCCGGACCGGATGTCGTGTCGGTTCGGGGAATACGGTTCGATTCAGCTGGGTTGGTCCCCAAGGAGTGGTCCAGTCGACGCCGGCGCCCGCTCCGGGCATGGCATCATCGAAGTGAACATGTTGTTCCCGCCCAGCCTGCCCAGTGACACGGCCCAAGTACACCGCCACCGACGCGTCGGTCGCGCAGAGAGGGAGTCAGATGACTACCGCCGATATCGAGGTCTCCACCGAGGTCGACACCACCCGCGAAGAGGTCAGGCGCGCGCACGGCGTCACACTGTCCGAGACGGCTGCGGCCAAGGCCAAGGCGCTGCTGGAGCGGGACGGCAGCTCCGAGATGGTTCTGCGGATCGCCGTGCAGCCCGGAGGCTGTTCGGGTCTGCGCTACGAACTGTTCTTCGACGACCGGACGTTGGACGGCGATGCGCTCGTCGACTTCGACGGCATCGGTCTGGCCGTCGACCGGATGTCCAAGCCCTACCTGGACGGCGCGGTCATCGACTTCGTCGACACCATCGAGAAGCAGGGTTTCACCATCGACAATCCGAACGCGCAGAACTCCTGCGCCTGCGGTGATTCCTTCCACTGACCTACCCGGCGCCTAGCCGGCGCCGGTCACCACGGCCGCCGTTCCCCATCGCGGAACGGCGGCCGTCGTGCTGTCGTGCAGCGGCGAACGTCACCGCAGACGGTAAGGTCGTCCTGGTCCGACCCCGTTTCCGGTCCCGCCGCGGCATCCGATGCGCGCTCGAACCCATTCGAAAGAGGCCTCGTGCCCATCGTCGTCACCGGTTCCATCGCGACCGACCACCTGATGCATTTCCCGGGAAAGTTCACCGATTCACTGCTGCCCGACCAGCTGCACCGGGTCTCGCTTTCCTTCCTGGTCGACGATCTGGTCGTTCGCCGGGGCGGGGTGGCCGCGAACATCTGCTTCGGGATGGGGCTGCTCGGGGTTCGGCCGATCCTGCTGGACGCGGTGGGCGCGGACTTCGACGACTACGCCAGCTGGCTGGAACGTCACGGGGTCGACTGCTCGCACGTCCACGTGTTCCGCGACGTGCAGACGGCCAGGTTCGTCTGCACCACCGACGACGACATGAACCAGATCGGGTCGTTCTACGCCGGCGCGATGTCCAGGTCCAGGGAGATCGAACTCGCCCCGGTGGCCGCCTCCGTGTCGGCCATCGACCTGGTCATGATCAGTGCCGGAGATCCGGCGGCCATGGTGCGCCACGCCGAGGAGTGCCGGCAGCGCGGTTACACCTTCGCCGCGGATCCGTCCCAGCAGTTGGCCCGGATGGACGGACCCGACGCGGCCACCTTGGTCGCCGGCGCAGATCTGTGGTTCTCCAACGACTACGAACTCGGCCTGCTGCTGTCGAAGACGGGGTGGACCGAGGGTCAGCTGATGGCCCAGGTGAACCACCGGGTGACCACGCTCGGTTCGCGGGGGGTGGAGATCGTCGCCGCCGACGGATCCCGGCTGCACGTGCCGGTCGTCCCCGAGCTGGCCAAAATCGATCCGACCGGAGTGGGCGATGCCTTCCGATCCGGCTTCCTGGCCGGACGTTACCGCGGCCTGACCCATCTGCATTCCGCGCAGCTGGGCTCGTTGATGGCCACCCTGGCCCTGGAGACCGTCGGCACCCAGGAATATTCCTTCGAACCCGTGGCCGCGATGGTCCGACTGGCCGACTGTTACGGCCCGGAGTCCGCGGCGGAGATCACCGCGACGATGGGTTTCGCCGCCGTCTAGGACCCGACCCGGGTCAGAGGAAAACGGGGTACACCGGCTCGGGAACCTTGGGCGTGATGGACCCGGTCACGAAGATTTCGTGCCACAGCTGGAAAACGAGCACCGTCCAGATCGGACGTGAATAGTCGCCCTGACCGGCCCGGTGCGCGTCCAACAGACTCACCACGGCGGCCGGGTCGATGTACCGCTCGGTGTGCGAACTGGTGATGATCTCGCGCGCCCAGTCGTACGACCCTTCGGCGAGGAAGTGCCGGATCGGGACCGGAAAGCCGAGCTTCTTCCGGTGCAGAACGTGCGGCGGGACGATCAGCTCCATCGCCCGGCGCAGAGCGACCTTGGTCGATCGGCCCTGAACCCGGTATCCGGGCGGCACCGTGCGGGCGACGTCGAACACCCGCGGATCCAGGAACGGCACGCGCAGCTCGAGCGAATTGGCCATCGTCATCTTGTCCGCCTTGACCAGGATGTCACCGCGAAGCCAGGTGAACAGGTCGACGTGCTGCATTCGGGAGATCGGGTCGGAACCGAGCGAACGCGCATAGATCGGGTCGGTGACGTCACGTATCGAGCGGTCGGGGGAGTAGGTCCGCAGCACCGGCGGTAGCTGGTCGTCCCGGAAGATCCGGGCGTTGCCGTAGTACCGCTCCTCCAGGTCGATCGCTCCGCGCCGCAGCATGTCCTTGCCCCGGAACCCGTGGGGCAGCGCTGCGCCGACCGCGGCCAGACCCCGCCGGAACCGGTCCGGCAACGCCGTCAACGGAGCCAACGAGGCGGGTTCCCGGTAGATGTTGTAGCCACCGAAGAGCTCGTCGGCGCCCTCACCGGACAACACCACCTTGACGTGCTTGCGGGCCTCGTTGGCCACGAAGTACAGCGGCACCAGGGCCGGATCGGCGACCGGCTCGTCCAGGTACCAGACGATCAGCGGCAGGGTTTCGGTGAGCTCCTGCTCGGACACCGTTCGGACCACGTGCCGGACCCCGATGGCGGCGGCACTCTCCGCGGCCACGTCCACCTCGGAGTAGCCCGACCGGTCGAAGCCGGTGGTGAAGGTCATCAGCTGCGGGTTGTAGCGTCGGGCCAGCGCCGCGATGGCCGTCGAGTCGATTCCGCCGGACAGGAACGAGCCGACCGTCACGTCGGCGCGCATGTGGGCCCGCACCGAGTCGTCCAGCACCTCCGCGATGCGTTGGTACAGCGCCGTCTCGGCCCCCTTACCCACCACCCGGCTGGGCAGAAACGTCGGATGGAAGTACCGCTCGGTCCTCAACTCCGCCCCCGGCGCCAAGGTGAAATGGGTGCCGGACTCGACCCGGCGGATCGCCGCGTCCATGCAGGACGGCTCGGGCACGTACTGCAGGACCAGGTACTGCTGCAGGGCCGTCTCGTCGACCACGGCCGGCCCGGTCAGTTCCCGCAGGCCCTTCTGCTCGGAGGAGAAAGCGATGCCGGCGGCGGTGACCGCGGTGAACAACGGCTTGATCCCGAACGGGTCACGGGCGCCGAACAACAGCCGGAGTTCGGTGTCCCAGATCAGGAAGGAGAACATGCCACGCAGCCGGGAGACCGCCGCCGCCCCCCAGTGGTGGAAGCCGGCCACGATCGCCTCCCCGTCTCCTTCGGTGCGAAACGTCGCACCGTAGGAGGAGGTCAACTCGGCGCGCAGTTCGAGGTAGTTGTAGATCTCGCCGTTGAAGACCAACGCGTATCGGTCGGGGGATTCGGGCGGACCCCACCGCAGCGGTTGGTGGGAGTGCTCGAGATCGATGATCGACAGACGGTTGAAGCCGAAAACGACGTCATCGTCGTTCCAGGTGCCCGCCTCGTCCGGACCGCGATGCCGGGCGCAGCGCATCCCGGCGGCCACCTGGCCGACCCGGTCGCCGGCATCACCGGTGGAGGACAGGAAGGCCATCAATCCGCACACGAGGCAGGTCACCCATCTTCGTCGGTCCGCGACTGTCGCCGGCCGTATCGGTCCGTGGAGCGGGCACACAACCCGACCCGGTCAAGTATCGGTGCATTACCGACCGGCTTCGCGCGCCACGGGCGATTCTCCGTGCACTGGAGTGTCGAGAGTGCCGGTGTCGGCCTATTGTTGAGTGAACTTCGACAACTTGTAGATCCCGGTACGCCGCGCCCGCCCTGACCGAGTGGGTGTGAGGTGGGTCGAGTAATCTCAGGCGGTCGGACGGCGCCGGGCGCGTCGTGCAGTACGGCTCACCGCAATCGGTGATCGCCGAGCTTCTTCTAGGAAGGCGACCGAGTGGCTCGATCGCGTAGTACTCGGCGGTGGTTGCCGGTCGGCATGCTGGCGGCTGTCGGTCTGCTGATCAGCGGGTGCTCGGCGGACGATCTCCCGCGCTTCGGCTGGCCCGAGGGGGCGACGCCGCAGGCGCTGCGCATGCAGCACTTCTGGTCGTGGACATTCATCGCCGCGCTGGCCATCGGCATCGCGGTCTGGGGTCTGATGTTCTGGACCTTCGCCTTCCACCGCAAGAAGAAGGACTCACCGCTGTACCCGAAGCAGACCAAGGAAAACCTGCCGTTGGAGCTGATCTACACGGCGGTGCCCTTCGTGATGGTGGCGGTCCTGTTCTACTTCGCCGTAACGACCGAGAACTTCGTCCTGAAGAATGTGCCGAACCCGGACGTGAAGGTCAACGTCACCGCGTTCAAGTGGGGCTGGGACTTCAGCTACGACGACTCGACGGCTCCCGGTGCGCAGGCCTGCACTGCGGACGATCCGCTGGCCTGCAAAGTGCACACGGTCGGCACGGCCACCGAAGTGCCGATTCTGATCCTGCCGGTGCAGAAGACGATTCAGTACACCTTGGCCTCCCGAGACGTCATCCACTCGTTCTGGGTCCCCGACTTCTTGTTCAAGCGGGACGTCTTCCCCGATCCGGCCGCCAACAACACCCAGAATGTATTCCAGAACAGCATCGACAACCCCGGCGCCATGGTCGGCCGATGCGCAGAGCTGTGCGGCACCTACCATTCGTCGATGAACTTCGAGGTCCGCGGTGTTCCGCAGAATGTCTACGACGAATATCTGAAGTTGCGGCAGCAGGTGAACCCGGTCACCGGCAGCGCCTACACGACGTCCGAGGCTCTGGTCCAGACCGGCAAGGACATCCCGTCTTGCGGCACCCTGTGTGCCCCGCTGTCCACCACGACCTACCCGATCAATCCCGACCGTGAGGCGAAGTCCGCCTCCCTGCCGCTGGCCGGAGGGAAATGATGGCGATCGATCACGCCAACACCGGAACCTCCAGGCCGGCCAAGCGCGGCCTGGCGGTCGAGGCGTGGATCTTCCTGGCCCTGACCGGCTTCTTCGCGATTGCCACGGCGATCTACGCCGTCTTCGCCGGGGCCACCGAGCCGGCCGGGGTCGTCGCGCTGGCCCTGACCACCGGCCTGGCCCTGATCATCGGAACGTTCCTGCTGTTCGCCTCGCGGCGACTGGAGGCCGCGCGCCCCGAGGACAACGACGACGCCGACGTCGCCGACGGCGCCGGTGATCTCGGGTTCTTCTCGCCCGGGTCGTACTGGCCGATGGGCATCGCACTCGCCGCAGCCATCACCGCCGTGGCCACTGCGTTCCTGCTGGTCTGGTTGATGATCATCACGATCGGTTTCCTGTTGGTCGCGATCTGCGGCCTCCAGTTCGAATACCACCGTCGGCCCCGCTCACACTGACCGGTCCCCAGGTCTCCCCTCACCCTCGCTCCGGTCGGGGCAGGGCGCGCGTCGGAAAGTACCTATTGCCCTGCTCGCTTCCGACGCGCCGCCCACTTTCCGACGCGCGGCAAGCGTAGCCGGCCGGCAGGCGGCCCTGCGCATCGAAAAGTGCAATAGGCCTGCCCCCTTCCGACGCGCCGCCCACTTTCCGACGCGCGGCAAGCGTGGGCGGCCGGCAGGCGGCCCTGCGCATCGAAAAGTGCCAATAGCCTGCCACCACTGACAGTCGACATGACAACCGACGCGCCGACGATAATGAACCAGGCTCCTACCTTCGCCCACCCGCCGGTTGGCGATGGGATCGGTAGATCGATCCAAACCCAACCTGATTGACGGTTCAGCCACCACATACAGCCAAGGACCGCGCCGACTGTCAAAACTACCGATGCGCCAACGACAACCCAGCCACGCGTTGGCGACGCCGACCTTTCCTGCCGCCGGAGCCACACCCAGATAGTGCAAACTGCTACAAGAAGAGGGACTGGAAACAGCGGTATGAAGCCTTGCAGTACCCACGAACCACTGGCCACTGCAACAATCGAACCCGGCCCAGCTTGGCGCCTAGCCCGCCGAGAAAGCAGTACCCAAGACAACAACGAAAAAGTGACGAACCCAAGTCGCGCCCAACGATCTGGCATACCAATTGCGAAACCACAGGCCACAATGATCAATGAGATCGTGGTGGTGTAGGACCACCGGCTTAGCACCTGCTACTTGCAGGGCTTGGTGACTGCCTGACTGTAATCCCAGGCGGTGGAACACCCGAACGGCCCATCTAACAGCAAATGCCCAGCTGGCCCCGAGACGGGATGCGTGCGAGCAAGGCACGCACGTCAGCAGCGAGTCCACTCGCCATAGTGCAGCTGGGGTTAATCCCACCAAGCCGATGTCCAGGCGGTACCTGAGTTCTGCAGACGGGTCCCGTCAACTCACCGTGACGAGCCGTCTCATTTTTTTCGCCCTTCACCAAATCTGTACCTGCCGGATACGCCGTGGATGATCACAACCACAGCCGGCAAGCCTTAGCGCCGGATCCTGTACCACTGCACCTCAGACCCCTGGCAGTCCGGGATGGCTGGCTCCGGCCCGGTCGGGCCAGGGCGCGTCGGAAAGTGCCCATTGTCCTGCCCCTTCCGACGCGCCGCCCTACTTTCCGACGCGCGGCAGGCGTGAGAGCGCCCTGGCCGGCAGACGCCCCTGCGCATCAGAAAGTGCCGGCGGACCTGATCCCTTCCGACGCGTCGCCGACTTTCCGACGCGCCGCCCTACTTTCCGACGCCCCCTACTTTCCGACGCGCAGCAGGCGAGGGGTGGGAGAGGGGAAAGGCCCCAACGCCGTGGCGTTGGGGCCTTCCCGGGGGAGTGCGACGGGAGTCAGCCTCGGCTGCCTACCTCCAGGGAGCTCTGTCCCGCATGACCGCTCGAGTTGTCGAGCACGCCCGTCTCGTCTGCGGGGCTGAGTGTGCCTTTAACGGCCAGACCCGCCGACCCAAGCTGGTTCATCCGCTTCGGCACGGGAGCGCCCTGGTAGGCCAGGGGGATGCCGTGACCATGCTGGTCAACCGCGCCGAGAGGCTGGTGCACCTCGATGAACTCGCCGTGCGGAAGCCGTTTGATGATCCCGGTCTCGATGCCGTGCTCCAGCACGTCACGGTCGGAGTGCTGCAGGCCCAGACACAACCGGTAGGTGATCACGTAGCAGAGCACCGGAAGCACGATCGATCCGATCCGGCCAACCCAGGTCATGACGTTGAGCGAGATGTCCAGCTTGAAGGCGAAGAGGTCGTTGGCACCGTTGATCAGATTGAGGATGTAGAAGGCCAGGAAGGCGACACCCAGCGATGTCCGCACCGGCACGTCCCGGGGCCGCTGCAACAGGTTGTGCATCGCGGTGTCCTTGGTGAACTTCCGTTCGATGAACGGGTAGGACATGACCAGAATCATCAACACGGTGGCGCCCCCGATAGCGGGGAAGAACACCGCCGGAATCATGTAATGCCCGAAGAGGTTCCGTACCTCCCAGGCGGGCCAGATCCGGACCATGCCGTCAAGGAAGCCCATGTAGAAGTCCGGCTGGACGCCCGCGGACACCTGCGACGGGTTGTACGGGCCGAGGTTCCAGATCGGGTTGATCTGGAAGAGACCGGCCAACAGGGCGATGATCCCGGTGACCACGGCGAAGAAGCCTCCGCCTTTGGCGGCGAAGGTCGGCAGCACCCGGACGCCGACCACGTTGTCCTCGGTCGCTCGCGGGCCGGGGAACTGGGTGTGCTTCTGGAACCAGACCAGAGCGACGTGGACGGCGATCAGAGCGAGGATCACGCCGGGGATGACCAGGATGTGCAGCGAGTAGAACCGACCCATGACGATCTCACCCGGGTAGTCGCCACCGAACACAGCCCAGTGCATCCAGGTGCCGATCACCGGGATGGAGAGGATGAACGCGGAGACGGCGCGCAGGCCGGTACCGGACAGCAGGTCGTCCGGCAGCGAGTAGCCCAGGAATCCTTCGGCCATGCCCAGCACCAACAGCAGCACACCGATGATCCAGTTGGCCTCACGCGGCTTGCGGAACCCGCCGGTGAAGAAGATGCGCATCATGTGCAGCATCATCGATGCGAGGAAGATCAGCGCCGCCCAATGGTGGATCTGCCTGACCAGCAGGCCGCCGCGGACCTCGAAGGAAAGGTCCACCGTCGACTTGTAGGCCATCGACATGGTCACGCCGCGAAGCTTGTCGAAGACGCCGTTGTAGATCGTCTCACCCATCGACGCGTCGTAGAACAACGTCAGGTAGACACCCGACAACAGCAGGATGAGGAACGAGTACAGCGCGACCTCACCCAGCATGAACGACCAGTGGGTGGGGAAGACCTTGTTCATCGCGGTCCGCAGCGGGCGCGCTCCGTGGTAACGGACGTCAGCGCCGTCGAGACCGGCCTGCATCAGGTCGTTGGTCTTCTTCTTGGTGCGTGTGGTGAGCCGGCTCATCAGACTTTGCTTCCCTTCGGGTGGGATCCCCACTTGGTCTTACCCTGATACGACTCCCAGAAACCAGGACCGACCGGCTCGATGTAATCGCTTCTGGCCACGAAATAGCCCTCGTCGTCGAGTTCGATCGGCAGCTGCGGAAGGGGCCGGGTGGCCGGACCGAAAACCGGCTTCGCGCCGTCGAACACGTCGAATTGGGACTGGTGACAAGGGCACAGAATACGTCCGGTCTGCTGTTCGTACAGCGAAACCGGGCATCCCACATGCGTGCAGATCTTCGAGTAGGCGTAGTAGTCGCCGAATTCGAATCCGTCCTGGCCGTCCCGGATGGAGACGATGCTGCCCGGCCGGAGGCGGAACAACATGGCCGCCGAATCGGAGGCCTTGGCCCCACCGGGTACCCCCGGGAAGACGGTGGCCAACGCACCCGCCTCCAGATCGGACGGCCGCACCGGAGTGCCGTCGAGCTGCGTCAGCCGGACCTTCTTGCCGTTCACCGGCTTCCACAGGGTGACCCACAGATCGGAGTCGGGACCCTTCACCCACGGGTTCTTGATGAACCCGCCGAGAATCGGAACCAGGATGGCCAGGCCCAGCGCACCCCCGGACAGGGCCAGTGCGCCTTTCAGCACGCCGCGACGCTTGATGATGCCCATCTTGTCGACGGTGTCCACGATCTCGGCGCCCAAAGTCTGCCGGTCCACCTCGTCGGACATGCCGACGTGGCGCTGTTGGACGGCGACCTCGTGCGGTGCGATCTTCTTGGCCAGGGCGATGACGCCGATGCCGAAGAACAGGACGCAGCCGCCCAGGGTGAGGCCCAGGAGCGGGGTGAAGAGCGCGTACAGCGTCTGCTTGCTGCCCGTGTACGCGGTCTGGTACCCGGCCGGCCACACGATGAAGACCACGACGAAAGCGAGGGCGAGTAACGCCGACAACAGGAACCATTTGGCCACGGACCGCTCGGCGCGGCGGTCGGCGGGCGAGCCCGGCACGTAACGCTCGCCGTACTCGACCAGCTCCACGCCGTCCAGGGCGGCGCCCAGACGGGCCAGTTCCTCCTTGGACATGTTCTTCATTGCGTCGTCCGACGGCACGACGACGTCCCCGTGAGCGCTCATGCTGTATCAGCGCTCTTCGTGCAAACGCTCATCGCCGTATTCGCTCCGCTCCGGGTTCGTTCGTCACTCCGATGCTCACTCACGCGCGAGCCCCCATCCACAGCGTCAGGGCCACGATCGCGCCCATGCCGACCAGGAAGGCGACCAAGCCCTCCGGCGCCGGGCCGAACCCGCCCAGGGCGTACCCACCCGGATCCACCGTGGCCTTGTTGTTCTGGACGAAGGCGATGATCGACTTCTTCTCGGTCGGGGTCAGCTGGGCATCCGAGAACTTGGGCATATTCTCCGGACCGGACAGCATCGCCGCATAGATCTGCTGGTCGGTGGCCTGGTCCAGATTCGGGGCGTACTTGCCCTGTGACAGCGCCCCGCCCTGACCGGTGAAGTTGTGGCAGGAGGCGCAGTTGAGCCGATACAGGTCGCCGCCCTTGGCCAGATCGGCCACCAATTGCAGATTCCCACTGGGGACGACCGGTCCACCGCCATTGGCCTGCACATAAGCACTCAGATAGTCGATCTGGGTGTCGGTGAAGACCGGTTGTTTGCGCGGGTTCTGCGCGCCGTTGGCGGCCGCCGGCATGCGTCCGGTGGACACCTGGAAGTAGACGGCGGCCTGACCGACCCCGATCAGGGAGGGACCACGGCTGACCACGCCCTGCAGATTCGATCCGTGGCAGATGATGCAGGACGTCTGGTAAAGGTCCTTACCTTTGGCGACGTCCGCGGCGCTCGCCGCGTCGGCCGACGCCGTTTGGGCGGCCGGCTGCAGCGCCGTGTAGAGGAAGCCCATGGTGACCAGGGCGAAGAGCAGGGCCAGGCCTCCGCTGACCCGCCGGGCGGTCTTGGAACGACGACGGCCGAACTTCCGGGAACGCCCGGGGCCGTTCTGCCCAGACGTGGGAGGCGGCGAGCTGTCCGGTACCGGGGATGTCAACACGGCATGGCCTTTCATGCGGGGCACCTCGTAGTCACCTCTCGGCGGGGGTGCTGTGAACGTAGTACGACCGATCAGGGGACTTCGGATGCGAAACCATGGGGCGCCGTGTCACTGCACCAGATAGATGGTGGCGAACAAGCCGATCCACACCACGTCGACGAAGTGCCAGTAGTAGGAGACGACGATGGCACTGGTGGCCTGCGCGGGGGTGAATTTGGACAGCTTGGTGCGGCCGATCAGGATGACGAACGCGATCAGTCCGCCGATGACGTGCAAGCCGTGGAATCCGGTGGTCAGGTAGAAGACGGTGCCGTACGCGGAGGACGAGAAGGTGGTCCCCTCCGAGACCAGGGACCGATACTCATTGGCCTGGCCGAGGACGAAGATCGTGCCCATCACCAGGGTCAGCAGGTACCACCGCCGGAGCCCGAACACGTCGCCCCGCTCGGCGGCGAAGACGCCGAGCTGACAGGTGACCGACGAGGCGACCAGGATGATGGTGTTCACCAGGGCGTACGGCACGTCCAGATGGGTGGGTTCGGTCGGCCAGAGGCCGGTGGTGTTGGTTGCCTTGGCGGTGAAGTAGATGCCGAACATACCGGCGAAGAACATCAATTCGCTGGCCAACCACACGATCACCCCGACGCTGACCATGTTCGGCCGATTGAGCGTGTGGATGCGCGAGCTGATCGCGGGGGGCCCTGATCGGCCGGTCGCTGTCGTCACAGAAGGATTATGGACTGTCCCCCCGTCAGCTGCCCCTTCGGGGCTACTCAATTCCGCACGTGTCTCGTCTGGTTCTCACATCTTCGCAGCTCAGCGTCTCGGGCATCTTCGACAGGATGTAAAAACTCGCGCGTGGTCCGCGCGCCCCGAGATGTCGAGGCGCGGGGTCGGGGACGCTGCGCCTACCTCTACGATCAACCCATGCGTGAGCAGGATTTCCAGTGAGCCACCCGGTGGTGCTGGTCTACAGCCATCGCCAGGATGTCCGTGAGCGCATCATCACGGCTGTCGGTCGACGGCCGGCGCCCGATGTCGGGCGGGTGGACTTCCTGGAGTGCTCCTCGGTGTCCGACGTGTTGATGGCGATCGACGAAGAAGCAGCCGACGTGGTCATCCTGGACGGTGAGGCCCAGCCCACCGGCGGAATCGGGATTTCCCGCCAGATCCACCAGGAGGCCACCGCGATCCCGCCGATCATCCTGACCGTCCGGCGGGCCGCCGACCGCTGGTTGGCGACGTGGGCCAAGGCCGACGAGATCCTCGTCCACCCACTGGACCCGGTGATCGCGGCCGAGACGGTGGCCTCGCTGCTGCGCCGGTTACCGGCCAGGACGCCTTCGTCATCAGCAGGTTCGGTCTGATCGGTGGGTTCGGCATCGGACATCGAGTTCAGCTGGCCCGGGGTGCTGTCGGCCCTGCTGAACAAGGCTGACCTGAGCGCGGAGCACACCACCTGGGTGATGGACCGGATCATGTCCGGCCAGGCGACCCAGGCCCAGCTGGCCGGCTTCGCCATCGCTCTGCGGGCCAAGGGCGAGACCGCGGTCGAAGTGTCCGGGCTGGCCGCGTCGATGATCTCCCACGGCATTCCGGTTCGGGTTCCGATGCGGGCGGTCGATGTGGTCGGAACCGGTGGCGACCGGGCCAACACGGTCAACATCTCCACCATGGCCGCCGTGGTGGCCGCAGCCGCCGGAGCGACCGTGGTCAAACACGGAAACCGGGCCGCGTCGAGCAAATGTGGCGCGGCGGACCTGCTGGAAGGCCTTGGCGTGCCGATCTCACTCGGACCGGACGCCGTCAGGCGGACCGTCGTCGAGGTCGGCATCGGGTTCTGCTTCGCGCCCGTGTACCACCCGTCCATGCGATTCGCGGCCGCGGCGCGTCGGGAGCTGGGGGTGCCCACGTTCTTCAACATCCTCGGTCCGCTGACCAACCCCGCCCGGCCGCCCGCGGCCGCCGTCGGATGCGGCAACGCGACGATGGCGCCGGTGATGGCCGGCGTGTTCGCCGCCAGGGGCGCCGACGTCCTGCTGTTCCGGGGTGATGACGGCCTGGATGAACTGACGACGACCACCACCTCGTCGGTCTGGGTGGTCGCCGGCGGAACGGTCCGGACCACTGTGCTCGATCCGGTTCGGCTCGGCGTTCCGCGTTCCGGCATCGACTCGCTTCGCGGCGGTGACGTGGCCGACAACGTGGCCGCGGCCCGCGACGTCTTCGACGGCCGGACCGGACCGGTGCGGGACGCGGTCGTGCTCAACGCGGCCGCCGCCGTCGCGGCTCACACCGGGTTCAGCGCAGACCTGGAGGGTGATCTGGCCGAAGGGCTGGTGCGGGCCCGTGCCGCGCTGGACGGTGGATCCGCCGCGGCTCTGCTGACCAGGTGGGTGGAGGTGGGCGGCAAGCTCGTCGACCCGGTCGTCCGACCGTGAACGGTCAGTCCTGGAGGCCGATGGAGAACCCGTCCTCGGTATCGCGCCGCGAGTAGGAACGAAATGCGATGTGGGTGACCGTCCTGACCACCCCGTCGACCCTGGAGATGTGGCCGGGGACCAGTTCGGCGATGCCGGCGTGATCGGTGGCCGTGGTGATGGCGACGAGATCGACGTCGCCGGCGCAGGAGTACACCTGATCCACACCCGGGAGGTCGGCGATGGCCTGGGCGGCCTCGGAGATGCGGTCGGCCCGCACGTTGATCAGAACGATTGCCGTCACCATGGCTGCACTCCTGTCGCCGAAACCTCAAGGCCGGTGGTTCTGGCGCCGATGCTAGTGCCCGACGATCACCGCCACGACGGACCGGCCAGCGCCGACCGGGCCAGCCCCGCCGCGGCGGTGAAGGGTCGCCACCGGCCCGCCGCTCTGGCCGGACTGAGCCACGGCTCGGTGCAGTGCACCAGGCGGGTGCCGGACTGTTCGACCCACCGGAGCACCGTGGACGTCTCCTCCGCGCTGGCGCCGGGAAGCGGACCAGGCAGCGGGACCACGGTCTCCGCCGACGCGGTGAGCAGGTCGACCACCGGCATCGGATCGACCCCGCGCGCCGCTCGGCCGGCGGCGGCGAGCCGGCCGTAACGGACGACCGCCAGTTCCCAGCCGCCGGTGGCATCGGGCCGGGCGGTGACGAGTTCCCCGATGCGCGCGAACGATCCGAGCCGCTGCCGGCGGTCCACGACGTCGACCAGCACCGACAACCTGTCCCGGAGCACGGCCGCCTGGTCGAAACGACCCTGGGCCGCCAGTCTTTCCAGATCAGCCCGCAATGCGGCCAACACCTCGTCGGACGTGCCGTCGATCAGGTCACCGATGCGCCGGATGTGCCGTGCGTAGCTGTCGCGATCTTCCCGACCCGCGCAGGGCGCACCGCACCGGTCCAGTTCGGAGAGGATGCAGGGGGACCCGGTGGGCGATCGGGAGAGCCGCCCGGAGCACTGTCGGATGCGGACCACCTGGACCAGGGCGGCGACGGCCGTCACGGCCGTGGCCCTGGAGGTGAACGGACCGAGCGAACCGGGCCGGCCGCCGGGCGGGGCGGCGACGACACTCAGCCGCGGAAAGGTTTCGGTGGTCAGCACGACCCAGAGCAGCTTGCCCGGCGTTCGCGACCGCCGGTTGTACCTGGGTTGGTGCGCAGCGATCAGCCGCTGCTCGCGGACGTGCGCCTCCAGTGCGTGGGCGCACTCGACGTAGTCCACCCGTTCGGCCAGGGTGACCATCTGCTTGACCTTGCCCCTGGTTTCGCCCGCGCCGAAGTACGACCGCACACGTTGGCGCAGGTTCACCGACGTCCCGACGTACAGCACCTCGTCGGACGGCCCGCGGAACAGGTAGACCCCTGGTGCGCTCGGCAGATGGTCGGCCAGTGTGCGCTTGCGGCGCCGGGCCGGTGAGACGTCGCGGGACAGTTGGTGAAGCTCGTGCAGCGAATGCACGCCCAGCGGACCGAGCCGCTCGAAAAGCGCGTGCAGCACGTCGACCGTCGCCCTGGCGTCGGTGAGGGCGCGATGGTCCGGCCGCACCGTAGAACCCAGCAACGGAGCCAGCCGCCCGAGCCGGACGCTGGGTGCTTCCGCCCTGGTCAGCACCCGCCGGGCCAGCCGCACGGTGTCCACCACCGGGTTACCCGGCCAGGGCAGTCCCATCCTGGCGCAGCCGGCCTTGAGGAACCCGATGTCGAAGCCGGCGTTGTGTGCGACCAGGACCGACCCGCGAATGAATTCCAGGAAGGCGGGCAGGACCGAGGTCACGGGCGGGGCGTCGTAGACCATTGCATCGCTGATTCCGGTGAGCATCACGATCTGCGGCGGTATCGGCCGACCGGGGTCGACCAGGGTGGCGAACTCGCCCAGCACCTCGCCGCCTCTGACCTTGACCGCGCCGAACTCGGTAATGGACTCGGTCGCCGGTGAACCGCCGGTGGTCTCCAGGTCGACAACCACGAAGGTCACTTCGCGCAGCGGATCGCCCAGCTCGTCGAAGCTGTGCTGGCGGCCCACCAGAGGTGCATTGTTGCTCCTGTTACTCACCGGGCCGACGTTAGGGACTGCCACCGACAGTCCTCATTCAGTGCTGAAAGAGAGGAACTCAGCGGATGACCGACGCAGATCCTCGGCCGGACCGGCCTGCGGTCAGCACCCTGCCCGCCGCGGTTCGTGCCGTGATCGTCAACTGGGCGGCCGAGACGCTCGACACCATTCCGGGCGGGCAACTCCCGGCCGGACTGATCAGAGTCGCCCGGTTCACGCCGGCCAAGCGGGCCCGGCTGGGTGCCGGGGCGCTGGCCAGGGCGGTTGATGCGGACGCCGGATTCCGGGCCGCGGTGGCCGAGCGCGCCAGGTTGGCCGATCCGGCCGACCCGATGGAGACGGACGACGCGGTGACCGACCCGGCGCGAGCCGCCGCGGCGGCCCACCTGCTGCGGCTGCCCACCGAAGAAGCGTTGATGTCCGCGGTCCGCGATGCCTCGCCGGACGGATCCGGAAGCGACTCGGCCAAGTTCGAACACGAAGTGCGGCAACTGAAACGCCGGTTGAGCCAGGTGATGGCGGAGCGTGACGAATCCCGGTCGCTGGCCGCGCCCACCGGTGAGGAGAACGAGAAGCTGCGCCGTCGCCTGCGCGAGCAGGGCACCCGATTGCGACAGGCGGAAGAGGCAGCGCAGGATGCGGTGCGGCGAACGGCCGCGGAGATCGACTCGCTCGGTCAGGAGATCCGTCGACTGTCCGGGGAGGTGGCGAGCGCAGCGGAACGCGCCCGGCTGGCGACCGAACGCGCCGACCGGGCCCAGGAAACACTCGGCCGGTTGCGCGAACAGACCGGCCTGCACAAGGCCACTGCAGACCGGCGCCTCGACCTGTTGCTCTCCACCGTGGAAGGGGCGGTGAGCGGCCTGCGCCGGGAATGGGACCTGACGGGCGGGGGTGTCGATCCGGCCGACGTGGTCGCCGGCCGGATGCCGGCGGTCGGCGCCCCTCCGGAGGCCACCGCAGAACCGTCCCGCTTGCACGCCTGGCTCGGGTTGCCCGCGGCGCATCTCATCGTCGACGGATACAACGTGACCAAGACCGGTTACCCGGGCCTGACGCTGGCGGCACAGCGCGACCGATTGGTGCGCGGCCTGGCCGCGGTGGCCTCCCGCACGTCGGCCGAGGTAACGGTGGTGTTCGACGGCGCGGCGGTCGCCGTCCCCGCTCCGCCCGGCCGAGGCATCCGGGTGCTGTTCTCACCGCCCGGGGTGATCGCCGACGACGTCATCCGCGATCTGGTCGCCGCCGAGCCGTCGGGTCGGGTGGTCATCGTGGTCAGTTCCGATCGAGAGGTGGCCGACGGGGTGCGGCGGCGGGGCGCCAGAACTGCGGCCTCAGCCGTCCTGCTCGCTCTACTGGGTTGACCTGGGCCTTTGACCCGTAGCGGCCGTTGCAGGCGACTGTCGGAGGTCGCCGCTAGCGTTTGCGAACAGTCCGCCGGAGAACCGGCGACCCGGAGCCAGGAGGCACCATGCACATCGATTGCGACAGTTGTTCGGTCCGCGGCGCCGCCTGCCCGGGGTGTGTGATGACCGTTCTGCTGGGCCTGCCGCAGGATGGCATCGAGTGGGACCCCGCGGAGCAGCAGGCGCTGGGGGTGCTGGCGTCCTCCGGCCTCGTGCCGCCGCTCCGAATGGTCAGAGCGGTCGAGCACCCGGGGCGGGAAGCAGGCTGAGGCGCCGCTCACCCTCGGCCACGGTTGCGTTTCCTGTCGGGTGATTCGTGTCACTCTCCAGTGGGCCCGTAACCCCCCGGCCAGCACGGTTAGGGGCCGCGCCAGGCCAACCCGATGGTCGCGGGCGAATAAGGCTTGAAGATTCATGATCCCTACTGGACGACGGAGGGCGCCAATCGTAATCTGATCGAGATCTTCTGCTCAGGCCGCCAGCCGGGTGGCCTGGGAGATCACGCCGAATCGGCGCCAATGACAGCGCCGAACCGAGGACCCAGGTTTTATTGGGGTGAATCCCTGTCGTGGCTGCTCCGCGCCTCAGGGTAGGGCTACTTCCTGGCCCGAATCCGTCAGCTAACCCGGTAGGCGTCGAGGAGGAAAGGTACGCCTCTATTGGCGACGCACGATCGTTCTTTGCGTGTCCGGAAATTCGGCAGAACCAGAATTCTTATTGTCGGCGTCACCATGACGGTGGGCGTCGGTCTGCTCGGTTCCCCGGCCGGCGCGTCGCCCACCGCCCCGATTCCGCCCGGGTCTCGCGCCCCCGCCGGAGCCGTGCCGAGAACGTCAACCGACGCCAAGGCGGCCTGGCAGAACAGCAGCCACCTGGCCGAGATCGCGAGCGAGCAGGTCAACGGGGCCGAGCAGGTGCAGGTCAGGTCGGTGACCGCGACCCACCGGGCCAACGCCTATCTGGTGGCCGCCGAGAACGCCGTCGCGTCCTCTAAGCAGTCATATCTGGCGGCGAGCGCCGAGGTGGCGTCCTACCAGGTCAAGTTGGACGCGTACGCCAACGCGAGCTTCCGGGGCGCCAGGGTGAGCGAATTGAGCGTGATGCTGACGGCCACCTCGGCCGACGACTTCCTCGACGAGTCGACGGTGATCAACAAGGTCGCCGAGGACACCCAGGAGACACTCGGACAGGCCGTGGCGGCCAAGGTCATCGCCGCGAAGGCGCAGACCCATGCCGAATCGGCCGAGGCGACCGCCGCCCAGGCCAAGGTCCTGGCCGACCGGGCCGCGGTGGCCGCGGTGGCCGCGAAGGCGACGGCGCAGCACAGGAAGGCCGCTCTCGACGCCGCGGTCGGCAGGTACAAGGGTCTGTACGAAAAGCTGTCGGCCCGGGAGAAGGCAGCAGCAGCAGCAGCAGCGGAAAAGGCCCGGGCCGAGTCGCTGGCCGCGGCCGCCGCCCTGGCGGCCAGACAGGAGGCAGCCGCGGTCGAGCAGGCCGCCGACACATCATCGTTCGACGCGTCGCCGTCCGATACGTCGTCGTCTGATACGTCGTCTTCTGATACGTCGCCGTCCGATACGTCATCGTCGGACACCTCATCGTCGCCGTCGGTCAGCGACGACTCGTCGGTGAGTGTCGACGGCGGTGACTCGGCCGGGCGGACGGCCGCAGCGGCCGCACTGACCAAGGTGGGATTCGCCTACGTCTACGCCGGCGACGGTCCCGACGCCTACGACTGCTCGGGTCTGACCACCTGGGCCTGGGGGCAGGCCGGCATCGGCATCCCCCGGGTCAGCTACGAACAGGCCAACTTCCCCGAGGTACCGCTGGACCAACTCGAGCCCGGGGACCTGGTCACCTACTACTCGCCGGTCAGCCACGTCGCCATCTACGTCGGCAACGGCATGGTGGTGAGCGCAGCCGACGAGGAACTGGGAATCGTGCTCCGCCCGGTGGACGGGGCCGGGCCGGACCCGACGGGACACCGCGTACCCCGGGGCTGAACCGGCGCGCACGGCCGGTGAGGAACACTTCACCTCGTGCGCCGAACCCTGCTCGTCACCAACGACTTCCCGCCGAGGGCGGGTGGCATCCAGTCCTACGTCCAGGCTCTGACCCAGCGCCTACCGGCCGATGACATCGTCGTCTACGCACCGGCCTGGCCCGGCGCCGCGGAGTTCGACGCCCGGCAGCAGTTCGAGGTGGTCCGGCATCGGACCTCGTTGATGCTGCCGGGCCGGGCGGTCGCCCGGTCGGCGATCCGACTGATCGCCGAACACCGGTTGTCGGCGGTCTGGTTCGGCGCGGCGGCCCCACTGGCGCTGCTGACCCCGAGTCTGCGTCGGGCCGGCGTCGTCCGCGCGGTGGCCAGCACGCACGGTCACGAGATCGGCTGGTCGATGTTGCCGGTGTCCAGGCAGGCGCTGCGGTACATCGGGGCGCAGGTCGACGTCGTGACGTTCGTGAGCAAGTACGCGCGGCATCGCATCGCCGCCGCGCTCGGGCGGATGGCCGTCCTGGAATATCTGCCGGCGGGCGTCGACACCGCGGTGTTCTCCCCGGATCCGGACGGCCGGGCGCGGGTCCGGTCGGCCCTGGGTCTGGGTGAGCGGCCGGTCGTGGTCTGCGTCTCCAGGCTGGTGGCCCGCAAGGGGCAGGACATGCTGGTCCGGGCTCTGCCGAAGATCCTGGGCGCCGTCGGGGACGCGGTGCTCCTGATCGTCGGCGACGGCCCCGCCCGGGACTCGCTCGAGCGGTTGGCGGAACGCACCGGCGTGGCCGACCACGTCGTGTTCGCCGGGTCGGTGCCCTGGCTCGGCTTGCCCGCGCACTACGCCGCAGGTGACGTCTTCGCCATGCCCTGCCGGACCCGGGGCGGCGGCCTTGACGTGGAAGGGCTCGGCATCGTCTTCCTGGAGGCGTCGGCGATGGCCCTTCCGGTGGTGGCCGGAGATTCCGGCGGAGCGCCGGAGGCGGTTCGGCCCGGTCAGACCGGCGTCGTCGTGGACGGGCGCGACGTCGGCGCGATCGCCGAGGCGGTGGCGGCCCTGCTGGCCGGCCCGGAGAAGTCGATGCGATGGGGACAGGCCGGCCGGGAATGGGTCGGCCATCGCTGGGACTGGCAGCATTCGGCTGACCGCCTGGCCGCCCTGCTCAGCGCCTGAGGGGTCGGCCCGCCAGGGTCGCGACGGGAGCCGGCCACGGGAGCCGGCCACGGGTCCCGTGGGCGGCCGTTACCGTGGTCGGGGTGAAGGTTTCGTTCGTGGCGGACGTGCACGGCAACATCGACGGCTTGGCCAGAGTGGCCGACAAGGCCGAACAGCTGGTGGTGCTCGGGGACCTGCTGGATTACGTGGACTACCACGAGTTCGGCAACGGCATCCTGGGTCAGGTCTTCGGGGTCGAGAAGGTCAGGCACTTCGCGTCGCTGCGCAGCACCGGCGCCTTCAGCGCGCTGCACGACTACAACCGCCGACTGTGGGATTCGCTGGACGACGCCGCCGGAGTCCTCGCCGAGGTGGTGGCCACGCGGTATCGCGAGGTGTTGGCCGCCGTCGGTGAACAGACGCTGCTGATTCTGGGCAACGTCGACGTCGCGGCCGGGTGGGAGGAGGTGGCCGGGGGGCGACTGCCCAATCGGGACGGTCAGGTGGTCGAACTGGCCGGTCGCCGGTTCGGCTTCGTGGCCGGTGGTTCGAGTCGTCCGGGAACGCAATGGCGTCCACCCGAGCACGTCTGGCGGCCGCTGGTCCGGTCGGCGGTGGAGTTCGAAGCGGTCACCGCGTCGCTCGGCCCGGTGGACGTGCTCTGTTCGCACGTCCCGCCCGATGTACCGATGCTCCGCTACGACCGGTTACCCGGACGGCTGGAGATGTACGGCCCTGGTCTGCTCGAGTCGATCGATCGACACCATCCGCAGTTGGCGGTCTTCGGGCACGTGCATCAGCCACTCGCCCAGCGCACCAGGCGCGGACGGACCGAATGCGTCAATGTCGGCCATTTCCAACGCAACCCCGTACCGTTCGAGGTCGATTTCGACTGACCGACCGGCGGCACACGGATTCAGGACGCCGACGGCCTGGGTAACCTTTGGCACATGGCCGACTCGTCAACCCAATCACTGACCATGCGGGCGGATCCCGCGGTGATCATGGACGTCATCGCCGACTTCGCCGCCTACCCGGAGTGGACCGGAGCGGTGAAGAAAGTCCAGGTGACCGATCCGGGCCTGGGACCGCGCGCGAAGCGGGTCAGATTCGGCCTGGACGCGGGTGTGATCAAAGACACCTACGAGTTGGAGTACACCTGGGCCAGCAACGGAATGTCGGTCAGCTGGGATCTCGTGGTCGGGGTGATGCAGAAGGCCCAGCACGGCTCGTACACGCTGCGCAGGGTGGCAGACGCGACGGAGGTCACCTATTCGCTGGTGGTTCAGCTCAACGTGCCGCTGGTCGGACCGCTGCGCCGCAAGGCCGAGCGGACCATCATGGACACCGCCCTGAAGGAACTGCGCAAACGGGTCGAGAAGACATGAGTGAGTGGGAACGGATCGACATCCGGTGACCGGCACCCCGTTGAACATCGGGGTCGACATCGGCGGGACATCGGTGCGGGCCGCGGTGATCGACGACCACGGTCACATCGTGGCCGCCCGTCGTGCGCCCACCCCGCACACCGTCGCCGAGACCGAGGACGTCCTGTCCGCTCTCATCTCGGAGCTGGCCGCCCAGCACGACGTCGGAGCGGTCGGCCTCGCCGTGGCGGGCTTCGTCAGCACCGATCGCAGCCGGGTGATGTTCGCCCCGCACCTGGCCTGGCGCGACGATCCGGTGCCGGCCCGGCTCGCGGCCCGGCTCGGGCTTCCGGTGGTGATGGATCATGACGTGAACTCCGCGGCCTGGGCGGAATACCAGGCCGGCGCGGCCCAGGGCTGCGCCGTCGCGTTGCTCATCGCGTTGGGCACCGGGATCGGTGCGGGCCTGGTCGTCGACGGAGCCATCTACCGGGGTGCGCACGGTGTCGCCCCCGAGTTGGGCCACGTCCAGGTGGTTCCGGGGGGCCGTGCCTGCCCGTGTGGAAAACGCGGTTGCTGGGAGCGGTACTGCTCGGGAACCGCCTTGGCCCGAACGGCTGTCGAACTGCTGGCCGGCGCGCACGGGGTCGCCGCCGCGGCCGCGAGCGACAGCCCGCTCGCCGGGGTCGACCCGTCGGCCATCACCGGCACCATGGTGGCGGGCGCGGCCGCCCAGGGCGATCCGGTGGCCCTGGCCGCGATGGCGGATCTCAGCCGCTGGTTGGGTGTGGGTCTGGCCATGGCGACCGACATCCTGGACCCCGAGGTGATCGTCATCGGAGGTGGGGTGGCGGCGGCAGCCCCCTGGTACCTCCCGGCGGCGCAAGCCGATCTGTCGGCGGCGATGACCGGTGCCGGGCACCGTCCGGAACCCAGGGTGGTAGTGGCCCGCTTCGGCGACCGGGCCGGAATCATCGGCGCCGCCCTGCTGGCCGGCGCCGCGGTCGGCCCGGCGACCGCCGACCTGGCCACCGCCTGAGGCGGGTCAGAGCCGGGCGCCGTCGTCCCATCCGGTGGAGTCGTCCGGGTCGGCGGCGCGGGGCCGGAGGCCGTAGACCAACATGCCGAAGCCACCGATCAGGCAGGAGATCGCGGTCAGCAGCACCGCGTCGGCCGGTATCTGGAACACCCCGGGAGCGATCAGCAGGGCCAGACCAACGGCCATCAGCAGCAGTGCCACCACGGTGCGCCGCCGGGGTAACGGCACCGGCGGCGGCTCCGGCGGAACGAAGTGGGCGTCGTCGGCCTGCAGTTCCGCGTCGGAACGGGCCCGGCCGGCGTCGAAATCCGCGACCTCGTCGGCCCGCTGCAGGCGGCGCAGGCGGCGCCGGCGCTCGCGTTCCTGGGCGGCCGGCACCTCCGGTCGAGCATCGGCGGCCGGGCCCGGCGGAGTGGCCGGGGCGTCGACCTCGGCCACGACATCCCAGGACATCTGGTGGGACATGGCGGAAACGATCACCGCGAACTGGGCGTCGACCTCGGCCGAGGAGCGTTCCCGCTTGGTCGGGTCGCCGTCGTCGGGTGGCGACGAGCTCATCCCCGACCCACGCCGGACGTCGGGGTCATCAGCTCTCCTCGCGGCGAAACGGGGTGGCGCCGGCCAAGGGGGTGCCGGTCCACCCGATTGTCCCAGATGATCGTCCCCGCTCTGATCACCGCTCTACCAGAAAGTCGGCGGGCACTGCGGCCCGGCGACCAGCGTCTACCCGCGACATGCGGGTACGGTGAGTCCACATCCCGCCTTGGTCCGGGCCGAGATCGCCGACGAGAAGAGGGGCGCTCTTCCTTGCTGTATTACCTGTGCAAATACATTCTGATCGGACCCATCCTACGATTGTTCTTCCCGGCCAAGGTGATCGGTGCGGAATACGTGCCCGCGGAGGGCGGCGTGATCCTGGTCGGAAACCATCTGTCGGTGGCGGATTCGTTTTTCACGCCTCTGTTCGTCAAACGCCGCGTCACCTTCCTGGCCAAGAGTGAGTACTTCACCGAGAAGGGCATCAAAGGTCGACTCAAGAAGGCCTTCTTCACCGGCGTGGGACAGGTGCCGATCGACCGCGGCGGGGCATCGGCGGCCCACGACGCCCTGATGACCGGAGTCCGCCTGCTGAAGGAGGGCAAGTGCCTCGGCATCTACCCAGAGGGCACCCGTTCACCCGACGGGCGACTCTACAAGGGCAAGACCGGGGTGGCCAGAATGGCATTGGAGGCCGGCGTTCCGGTAGTTCCGTTGGTGATGATCGGCACGGACAAAGTGAATCCGATCGGTTCCAAGATGTGGCGTCCGCGCCGGATCACCGCCATCATCGGGCGCCCACTGGAATTCTCCCGGTACGAGGGTATGGCCGGCGATCGGTTCGTCGAACGGTCGATGACCGACGAGATCATGTACCGGCTGATGGAGTTGTCCGGGCAGGAGTACGTGGACGTCTACGCCGCGAAGGTGAAGGCGGATCTGGAGGCGGCCACATCACGGGCCGGCTCCGCGCTGGTCGAAGGCCGCGGGCCGGGAACGGTCACCCGGTTGCCGGGTCGAAAAGCGGGTTGAGGTAGCCATTCCCGCCCGTTACTTCTACGATTGCGAATTCATCGAGGACGGCCGGACGATCGAATTGGTCTCGATCGGTGTCGTGGCCCAGGACGGTCGCGAGTTCTACGCCGTCTCGACCGAATTCGATCCGGAAACGGCCGGCCCATGGGTGCGGCGCAACGTGCTGGGCAAACTGCCCCCCCCGGCGGACCCGAGTTGGCGGAGCCGCCGACGGATCCGCGACGAGCTCCTGGATTTTCTTCTCGAGCCCGGTCTGCCGGTCGAGTTGTGGGCCTGGTACGCGGCCTACGACCACGTGGTACTCGCCCAGCTGTGGGGGGCGATGCCGGCCCTGCCGAGTCAGCTGCCCCGGCTGACCCGGGAGATCCGGCAGTACTGGGAGTCGGCCGGGTCCCCGCCGATACCCGGGCCGGGTACCGATCGGCACGATGCGCTCGCCGACGCCCGACTGGGCTTCGCCCGATGGCAGGTCGCCCACGCGGCCCTGCACGCCCGCCGCTGAAACCTCGCCTCGTGCGGCTCCATGTGCTGTCAGACTGGTTCGAGGGCGGCAACCGAGCAAATAGGGTGACATGGTGAACTGGACTGTTGATATTCCGGCGGACATACTGCCGACCCTGCCTCCGTTACCCGACGCATTGCGCGCGGACCTGGACCGGGCGCTCGCCCTTCCCGCGGCCCAGCAGCCGGAGTGGCCCGACGCCGAGCAGGTGTTGGCCATCCGGGCCCTGTTGGAAGCCGTGCCACCGGTCACCGTGCCGAGAGAGGTCGACCGGCTGCACACCCAGCTGGCCGCCGTGGCCAGAGGTGAGGCGTTTCTGCTGCAGGGCGGCGATTGCGCGGAGACGTTCGTCGACAACACCGAGCCGCACATCCGGGGCAACATCCGGACCCTGCTGCAGATGGCGGTGGTGTTGACCTACGGCTCCTCCATGCCGGTGGTCAAGGTGGCCCGGATCGCCGGCCAGTACGCGAAGCCGCGCAGCTCAACGATGGATTCGCTGGGTCTGGCCTCCTACCGGGGCGACATCATCAACTCGCTTGCCACCACGCCGGAGGCTCGTGTCCCCGACCCGTCCCGGATGGTCCGGGCGTACGCCAACGCCTCCGCAGCGATGAACCTGGTCAGGGCCCTGACCGGAGCGGGCATGGGCGACCTGGCCAGCGTGCACGAATGGAACCAGGAATTCGTGGCCAACTCGAGGGCGGGGGAGCGGTTCGAGCGGATGGCCGGCGAGATCGACCGGGCTATGCGGTTCATGTCCGCCTGTGGGGTCGACTCGCACAGCCTGCACTCCGTCGAGATCTTCTCCTCCCATGAGGCGCTGCTGCTCGATTACGAGCGGGCCATGCTCCGGCTGGAGCTGGCCCGGCCGGACAGCCAGGAGGACCACAGGTTGTACGACCTGTCCGGTCACTTCCTATGGGTGGGCGAGCGCACCCGGCAGCTGGACGGCGCGCACATCGCGTTCGCCGAGATCCTGGCCAACCCGATCGGGCTGAAGATCGGCCCTTCCACCACCCCGGACCAGGCGGTGGAATACGTGGAGCGGCTTGATCCGCACGGGACGCCGGGCCGGTTGACGATCATCTCGCGCATGGGCAACGGCAACGTTCGGGACGTCCTTCCGCCCATCATCGAGAAGGTCCAGGCGACGGGCCATCAGGTCATCTGGCAGTGCGACCCCATGCACGGCAACACTCATGAAGCCTCCACCGGCTACAAGACCAGGCACTTCGACCGCATCGTCGACGAGGTGCAGGGCTTCTTCGAGGTGCACCGCGACCTCGGCACCCATCCGGGTGGCATCCACGTCGAGCTCACCGGCGACAACGTCACCGAGTGTCTGGGCGGCGCGCAGGAGATCAGCGACGAGGACCTGGCCGACCGCTACGAAACGGCCTGTGACCCCCGGCTGAACACCCAGCAGTCGCTCGAACTGGCGTTCCTGGTCGCCGAGATGCTGCGCAGCTGATGAAGCGGGGCCAGGCACGCCGATGAAGAAGCCCGTCGGGATCAGCGTCACCGGGCGGGCTCCGGCCGCACTCGTCTGGCAGCGGTACATCCGGCCCCAGCTCTGGTCGTCCTGGTCTCCGCAGATCTCGGGCGTCGACTGCGCGGACGAGGTGATCGGGGCGGGCACTACCGGCGTGGTGCACGCCGTCCTGGGGGTCAGGGTGCGGTTCGAGGTCACCGAGGTCGACGACCTGGCCATGCGCTGGGCCTGGACCGTTCACCTGCCGCTCCGGCTGCGGCTGCGGCTGCGGCATTGGGTCGACCCCGCGCCGGGCGGCGGTTCCCGCACCGGGTTGCTGATCACCGGTCCGGCGCCCGTCGTCCTGGGTTACCTGCCCCTCGCCCGACTTGCCCTCATCCGGCTGGTCCGGCCCCGGATCGGCTGAGCTGGACGAGAACAGGGTGGACGTCCGGGACGGCCAGCTGCCCGCTGCCCAGCCACCAGCCACCCACGGCGGCCGCCGCGCCCAGCAGCAGAACCACCAGGACGGTGATCAGCCAGCGGCGCACCGTCGACCTCGGCCGGGGCGCGCGCCTGGCGCGGCCGACCGTCGGCCGGTGCGGCGGGCGCCCGGCCCCGGCACCGGCCCCCGCCGGTCGCACCACGGTCGCCGTCGCCGGGCGGCCCCCGATCGTGCTGCGGCCCGCCCCGACGGCCCTGGTACCGGAGGGGCCGACGGCCGGAGCGCCGGCCCCGGCGACCGCGCCGGGGTGCCGCGGCACCGGCACCGCCACCCGGGCCAGCCCCAGCCGGGCCCGCAGCGACACCAGCGCGGCCAGGAAGGCCGCCGCGTCCCGGGGACGGGCCATCGGGTTGCGCCGGGTGGCGGCCAGGATCAAGTCGTCCAGCTCCACCGGCACCCCTGGGGCCCGGTCGGTCACCGGCGGCACTTCCGAGTGCACGTGCTGATAGGCCACCGACATCGCGTTGTCGCCGGCGAACGGCGGGTGCCCGGTGAGCATCTCGAAGGCCACGATGCCGGCGGAATACACGTCTGACCGGGGATCGGCGGCTCCGGTCGACACCTGTTCCGGTGACAGATAGGCAACTGTGCCCAAGATCACGTCACCCGTGCCCATGGTCGGCGCCGCGACCGCTCGCACGAGTCCGAAGTCGGCCACCTTGACCTCCCCCCTGGCCGAGATGAGCACGTTCTCGGGTTTGACGTCCCGGTGGACCAGGCCGCCCGCGTGCGCCGAACCCAGCGCGGCCAGCAGCGGCTCGAGGATGGACATGGTGACGGACACCGAGAGGGCCCCGGATTGCCGGATCAGGTCCCGCAGGGTGCCGCCGTCGATGAGTTCCATGACCAGGAAGACCACGTCGCCGTCGCGGCCCTGGTCGTAGACCCCGACCACGCCGCGGTGCGCCAGCCCCGCGGCCAGCCGGGCCTCGCGTTCGAAGCGGCTCAGAAAGCTCGGATCGGCGGCGAACGACGGGTTCATCACCTTCACGGCGACCGAACGGTCCAGCCGGAGATCGGTTCCGCGGTACACCGTCGACATACCGCCGCGGGCGATCATCGCGCCGACCCGGTAGCGCCCGTCCAGCACGGCCCCGATCAGCGCGCCGCCGGCAGAGGAACTCACCAGTGAATCCTAGGAGCCTTGCCGGTTCGCGCCGGTGATGAAACGGGTGGCACGCTTGATCCCGTGCCCACCCATCACGATCCGACGCACCACCCCGATCCGCCGCCCGATGCCGGACCGCCGACCCTGGTTCCCGTCCCGGAGATCGCCTCCGCCCTCGGCCTGATCGTCACCCGGGTTCATCAGCTGCTCCGCGAACGCGCCCTGGTGGCGACCAGGGTGGACGGGGTGTTGCGCATCCCGGCCGAATTCGTCCAGGGCGGGGCCGTCGTCAAGGGTCTGACCGCCACGATCACCCTGCTGAGCGACGCCGGCTTCACCGACCCGGAGATCATCGACTGGCTGTTCGCGGCCGACGAATCGCTGCCCGGCCGGCCCATCACCGCGCTGCGCCAGAATCGGGGGCGCGAGGTGCACCGGCGGGCCCAGGTCTCCGGCTTCTGATCAGCGGTCGCGGCGGGTCGCGGCCAGGGCCAGCCGCCGCAGGTTGACCGCAGCCCTGTCCGCGACCGCCGGGCGGCCGTGCTCGTCGACTTCTTCCAGGGCCTGCATCCCGGCGGTGAACAACGCGGCGATCCGGGCTTCCACGGCCTCCGGCGCCCGGGTGCCCGACACCAGCCGGGTCAACCGGTCCATCCGGTCCGGGTGCAGGGCGCTCCCGACCCCGTCGTCCAGCTCGCGGAGCAGGGCCGGGCTGCCCTGCAGGGCGGCTCGGGCCGTGGCCAGCAGCACCGTCTTCTTGCCCTCGACGAGGTCGCCACCGGCCGGCTTACCGGTGACCGACGGGTCGCCGAACACGCCGAGCAGGTCGTCCCGCAACTGGAACGCGAGCCCGATGGCCGTGCCGTACCGGCGCAGCGCGGCGATGGTGGCCGGGGCGGCACCGGCCAGCGCGGCCCCCAGGTGCAGCGGTCGTTCGACGGTGTAGGCGGCGGTCTTGTACCGGTTCACCACCATGGCATCGGCCGCGGCGACCACCGGATCGTCGGACTCGTCCGCCGAGATGCGCAGATCCAGGAGTTGGCCGGCGAGCACCTCGGTGCGCATCGATCGCCACGCCAGCTCGGCGTCGGCCGGGTGGCCCAGCGCGCCCGACCCCTGGGCGAACAGATCGTCCGCCCAGGCCAGCGCCAGGTCCCCCAGCAAGAGGGCGGCCGAGGTGCCGAAATGTTCGGAATCACCGGACCAGCCGTTGACCGCGTGCATCTTCTCCACCGCCCGGTGCACGCTCGGCCGACCGCGGCGGGTGTCGGACCGGTCGATGATGTCGTCGTGGATCAGGGCGCAGGCCTGGATCAACTCCAGGGCGGCGGCGGCCTTGATCACCCCCTCGGGCAGTGCGTCCGGTGCGGCCGGTACTCCGTCCCGCTCGTCACCGGCGGCCAGCCACCCCCAGCAGAGGAACTGGGGTCGCAGCCGTTTGCCGCCGGCGAAGACGTAACCGGTCAGCCGGTCCACATCGGCCGCCAGTCGGGGGTCGATGGCCACCACCTCGGCCCGCCGGCGGGCGAGCTCGGTGGACAGCTCCGGTTCGACGGCGGCGGCCGGGTCGGCGGGCCTGGTCTTGGCGTGCACGCTGCTCAGTCTGCCTGCCGGAGTGCGGTGAAGCCGGCCGCCGGACCGATAGGCTGCAGTGATGGTGACCGTCCGCGACCGCTTAGCCGCGCCTGGCCCTCACTTCTCGGTGGAGTTCATGCCGCCCCGGGACGATACCGAGGAGTCCACCCTCTGGCTCGCGATCCGGCGGCTGGAGCCGCTGCGTCCCGCCTTCGTGTCGGTGACCTACGGCGCCGGCGGTTCCCGCCGGGACCGGACCATCCGGATCACCGAACGGATCGCCGCCGAGACGACCCTGCTGCCGGTCGCGCACCTGACCGCCGTCGGCCACTCGGTCGCCGAACTACGCCACGTGATCGGTTCCTACGCCTCGGTCGGGGTGCGCAACATCCTGGCCCTGCGCGGTGATCCGCCCGGGGACGACCCGACCGCCCCCTGGGTCCCGCATCCGCAGGGTCTGGACTACGCCGGCGACCTGGTGGCCTTGACCAGGTCCCTGGGAGAATTCTGCGTCGGCGTCGCGGCCTTCCCCGACATGCACCCGCAGTCGCCGGACCGGGCGTCGGACATCCGATTCTTCGCCGAGAAGGTCAGCGCCGGCGCCGACTACGCCATCACCCAGATGTTGTTCTCGGCGCAGGACTACGTGGATCTGCGGGACCGCGCCCACGCGGCCGGCGCCGTGGTCCCGATCATGCCCGGCATCATGCCGGTGACCTCCTACCGCCGGCTGATGCGCATCATCGAGCTCTCCGGGCAGCGTGTTCCGGTGCAGCTCGCCGAGCAGTTGCGGGCGGTCGAGGGGGACGTCGCGGCCGGCCGGGAGATCGGCATGGCCCATGCGATCGCGATGTCTGCGCAATTGCTGGCCGAAGGGGCGCCGGGCCTGCACTTCTACACGTTCAATCGATCCCAGGCGACCTTGGAGGTCCTTGGCGCGCTGGGCATCGCCCAGGTGCCCGCCCTGCAGACCTGACCGGCGATCCAGGGCGGAGGGCCGCAGGCGATGGGGCTGGAAACCGTACAGCGGGCCTTCGGCCTGTCGTCGCTGGTGCTGATCGTCGCGCTGATCGCCATCCGGTTGTCCCGCCGGCTCGGCCTGCCCTCCCTGCTGCTGTACCTGGGCATCGGCCTGCTGCTGGGCAACCGCGGCCTGGGCCTGGACTTCTCCGACACGGTGTTGACCGAACAGCTGGGCCTGGCCGCGCTGGTCTTCATCCTGGCCGAAGGCGGCCTGACCACCCGATGGTCGGACGTGCGACCGGCGCTGGGACTGGGGGCGGCGCTGGCCACGGTGTCGGTGGTGATCAGCATCGGCGTCGCGGGCACCGGCGTGCACCTGCTCCTCGGGTCCAGACTCCAGATGGACTGGCGCACCTCACTGTTGTGGGGGGCGGTCCTGTCCAGCACGGATGCCGCAGCCGTGTTCTCGGTACTGCGGGGGGTCGGGGTGAGACGCCGACTCGCCGCGGCTCTGGAGCTCGAATCCGGTCTCAACGACGCCCCGGTGGTCATCGCCGTGTTGCTGTTGGTCGGCACGACGGCCATCGGGTGGACCGACCCGCTGTTGGTGCTCTACGAGCTGACCGCCGGGGCGGTGATCGGCGCTGCCGTGGGGTTCGCCGGTGGCTGGAGCCTGCGCCGCGGCGCGCTTCCGGCCGCCGGTCTGTACCCGCTGGCCACCCTGGCCCTGATCGGCGGCGCCTACGCGGGTGGCGAGTATGTGCACGCCTCAGGTTTTCTGGCCACCTACGTGGCCGCGGTGATCCTGGGCAATTCGCACCTGCCGCACCGGGCCTCCACGCTGTCCTTCGCGGAGGGGTTCGGCTGGATCGCCCAGATCGGTCTGTTCGTCCTGCTCGGTCTGTACGTCGACCCGTACGAACTTCCCAGGGCCCTGCTGCCGGGCGCGGCGATCGGCCTGCTGGTCCTGATCGTGGCCCGCCCGGTGTCCGTCCTGGTGGCCGCCCTGCCGTTCCGGATGTCGTGGCGTGAGCAGGCGTTCCTGTCCTGGTCGGGGCTCCGCGGGGCGGTACCCATCGTGCTGGCCCTGATCCCGTTGATGTACCGGAACAACCCCCAGTCCAGGTCGATGGTCAACATCATCGTGGTGGTGGTGGTGATCTACACGCTGGTGCAGGGCACCACCCTGCCCTGGATGGCCCGAAAGCTAGGGGTGATCCAGCCGGGCCAGGCCACCGAGATCCAGGTCGAGGCCGCGCCCCTGGAGGAGATGAAGGCCCAGGTCCTGCAGATCACCGTGCCCGACGAGTCGCGCATGCACGGTGTGTACGTCGCCGAGTTGCGCCTGCCGGCCGGCGCTGTCGTCGCTCTGATCCTGCGGGACGGTTCGCCGGTCCCCGTGGCGCCGACCGTTCGCCTGCAATCCGGCGACCAGATGCTGATCGTCACGCCCGAGCGGGATCGGCGGGGAACCGAACGCCGGCTGCGCGCGGTCAGCCGGGGCGGCGCCCTGGCCGCGTGGTTCGGTGAGCGCGGCGACCCGGCCGGAAACTGAGCGGGGGAGCCGACCGGTCGGCCGGTCCGCCGACCTTTGGGACACTGGACCGGTGAACCAGTCCAGTGAGCCGCAGCCGCGGCCCGTCGTGCCGCCACCGCGCCGGGTGGGCCTGGTCGCCTCTCTGGCCATCATCGTCATCATCCTCGACCAGCTGACCAAGCTGTTGGTGGTGGCCCAGCTCCGCCCGGAGGAGCCCCGCCGGGTGTTGGGGGGGCTGGTCTACCTGACGCTGGTCCGCAACGCCGGCGCCGCCTTCTCCACCGGCGCCGGGGTGACCTGGATCCTGGCCCTGGTCGCGATCGGGGTCGTCGTGGTGATCATCCGGATGGCCGGCAGACTGCGGTCCACCGCATGGGCGATCGCGCTCGGGCTGGTCCTGGGCGGGGCGATCGGCAACCTCATCGACCGGATCTTCCGCGCCCCCGGTTTTCTGCGCGGCCACGTGGTCGACTTCATCTCGCTGTTCGAGCCCGACGGGCGGCATTTCGCCGTGTTCAACGTGGCCGACTCCGGAATCACCCTGGGAGCGGTCGCCCTGGTCATCACCGCGCTGCTGGGCATCGACATGGACGGCACCCGCACCACCGGCTCGGACCGCAGGACCCGTCGTGGCTGACCGCCGGGAACTGCCGGTGCCGGACGGCCTGGACGGTATGCGGACCGACGCCGGTCTGGCCCGCCTGCTGGGTATCAGCCGGACCACCGTCGGGGTGATGATCGACGGCGGCGCGGTGCTGGTCGACGGCAGCGTGGCCGCCCGTTCCGAGCGCCTCCGGCCCGGCATGTGGCTAGAGATCACCCTGCCCGAGCCGGCGCATCCGCTCGTCGTCGTACCGCAGCGGGTCGACGGGCTGGCGATCCTGCATCAGGATGCGGACATCGTTGTCGTAGACAAACCGGTCGGGGTGGCCGCCCACCCGAGCCCCGGCTGGACCGGCCCGACGGTGCTCGGCGCGTTGGCCGCACTCGGCGTGTCGCTGGCCACGTCCGGGGCCGCCGAGCGGCAGGGCATCGTGCACCGGCTGGACGTCGGCACCACCGGGGTCATGGTGGTGGCCAGGAGCGAGCGGGCCTATTCGGTGCTCAAGGACGCCTTCCGCGACCGCACGGTGGAGAAGATCTACCACGCCGTGATCCAGGGACACCCCGATCCGAGCGCCGGCACCATCGACGCCCCGATCGGCCGACACCCCAAGGCGGACTGGAAGTTCGCCGTGGTGGCCGGCGGACGGGACAGCATCACCCACTACGACACCCTGGAGGCGTTCCGATCGGCGACGCTGGTCCAGGTCCACCTGGAAACGGGCCGGACCCACCAGATCAGGGTGCACTTCTCGGCGATGCGCCATCCGTGCGTCGGCGACCTCACCTACGGGGCCGATCCGGTGCTCGCCGCGCACCTGGGACTGACCCGGCAGTGGCTGCACGCCTACCAGCTGGGCTTCGCTCATCCCGACGACGGCCGCCGGGTGCAGTTCACCTCGCCCTACCCGGCCGATCTGTCCACCGCCGTGCAGATCCTGTCGGCCGGCTGAGCGTGGATCGGTCGGCCGTCAGGCCGGACCGAAGGTCCAGACCACCGCGGTCGCCGTGTCCTCCGGGCGCACGCTCCAGCGGATCTCGGTGACCTCCGTCTCGGCCGGGACCAGGAAGACGGTCCAGCCCACCACCAGCGTGTGGCTGCGCACGCCGACCTGGTAGGCCGGGTAATCGGCGACCGCGAGGGCCGCCTTCTGCAGGACGGTTCCGGCACCGTCCCGCAGGATCAGGTGGGCGTCCGGCAACGACCCGAAGTCCACGGACCCGCGGTTGCCCACCGACGTCTGCACCAGCAGCGAGCGTTCGCCCGGGTCGGGCCGATAGCCGACCGAGGCGAGGATCTGATCGGCCGGGTCGATGATCTGCAGCAGGGTGACGTCCAGTTCCTCCCCGTACCCGCCGGTGACGGACTGGGTGGGGTGGCCGGAGGTCAGCACCCGTCGGGTGGGCTCGGCCGGCGCCTGGTGTTCAGGGATCTCCTGTTCAGGGGTCTCCTGGGCGGGAGACTCCTGGGCGGGGGACTCCTGGGCGGGAGACTCCTGGGCGGGGGACTCCTGGGCCGTCACCGGGGGAGGGGTCCCGAACGGCGGCTGGCCCAGCGGTACCGCCGCCGCGGCACCGGGGACGGGTTCGGCCGACGCCGGCCCGGCCTGGGCGATGCGCCACAGCATCTGCTGGTCACCCTCGGCCACCAGGCGCAGCGGCATCCCCCGCTCGGCCATCACGACCAGGCGGGCCGCGGCTTCGGATTGGGTCATCCTGGCGTTCCAGGCGGCCTGCGGCACACCGATCGCCCCGTTGGCGATGATCTCGGCGAGCAGCCGTAGGTCATCGTCATCGGGAACCGGCCGCCCTGGCCCTTGGTCAGAGGTGGTCACCGATCCGACGCTACCCGCCGACCCCGCGGCGCGCCCGCAACCGACCTCGGCGGGCTGTCGGCAGGGTCGTGCTAGAACTGGGGCTGAGGTGCGTGCGGGGCACGTGCTGTCCGTGCTGTTCGTGGCCATCCCACGGTAATCGAAGGGGAACACGCGTTGGCCGGGACCACTGGAGCGTCGTCGGACTCCTTCGTCCACCTGCATGTGCACACCGAGTACTCGATGCTGGACGGGGCGGCCCGGCTCGGGCAGCTATTCGAGCGGGCCGCGGAGATGGAGATGCCGGCCCTGGCCATGACCGACCACGGCAACGTGTTCGGCGCTCACGACTTCTACCGGCAGGCCAGGGCGGCCGGGGTCAAACCGATCATCGGCTTGGAGGCCTACCTCACCCCGAACACGTCCCGCTTCCACAAGAAGCCGGTGCGCTGGGCCGAGGGCGGTGAGGACGACGTGTCCGGTTCGGGCGCGTACACCCACATGACGCTCCTGTCCGAGACCACCGAAGGTATGCACAACCTGTTCCGGCTCTCGTCCCGGTCGTCACTGGAGGGTTTCTACTACAAGCCCAGGGCCGACCGGGAGCTGCTGAACCAGTACGCCCGGGGGCTGATCGGGACCACCGGGTGCCCGTCGGGCGAGGTGCAGACGTGGCTGCGGATCGGCAGTGACCGCAACGCGCTGGCCGCCGCGGCGGAGTTCAGGGACATCTTCGGTGCCGGGAACTTCTTCGTCGAACTGATGGACCACGGCCTGAAGATCGAGAACCAGGTTCGCGCCGGACTGTTGCGGATCGCCCAGGACCTCCGGCTGCCGGTGGTCGCGACCAACGATCTGCACTACGTCGATCCGGCGGACGCCGATGCGCACGAGGCGCTGCTGTGCGTTCAGTCCGGCAAGACGATGGACGACCCGAACCGGTTCAAGCTCGAAGGCCGGGATTACTACCTCAAATCGCCCCGCGAGATGCGCGAGCTGTGGGAGGGCAAGCACGATCTCAAGCAGGCCTGCGACAACACCCTGCTGATCGCCGAACGTTGCTCCGTCGACTTCGACGAGTCCTCGACCTACATGCCCCGGTTCCCGGTCCCGGATGGGGAGACTGAGCAGACCTGGTTCGTCAAGGAGGTCCATCGCGGGATGCGGGCCAGGTTCCCCGACGGGATCCCGGCGGACAGCCAGGCGCAGGCCGATTTCGAGATCGGGGTGATCACCGGGCTGAACTTTCCGGGCTATTTCCTGGTCGTCGCCGACTTCATCAACTGGGCCAAGACCAACGGCATCCGGGTCGGGCCCGGACGTGGTTCCGGGGCCGGGTCGATGGTGGCCTACGCGATGCGGATCACCGACCTCGACCCCCTGCAGCACGGGCTGATCTTCGAGCGGTTCCTCAACCCGGAGCGGGTGTCCATGCCCGACTTCGACGTGGACTTCGACGAGCGGCGACGTGGCGACGTGATCCGCTATGTCACCGACAAGTACGGCGACGACCGGGTCGCCCAGATCGTCACCTACGGCACGATCAAGGCCAAACAGGCGGTGAAGGACTCGGCCCGGGTGCTGGGCATGCCGTTCTCCGTCGGGGACCGCATCACGAAGGTGATGCCGCCTCCGGTGATGGGCAAGGATGTGTCGCTGGCCAAGATCTTCGAGCCCGGCGACGCGCGCTACTCCGAGGGCGCGGAATTCCGGGCGCTCATCGAATCGGACGCCGACGTCGCCACGGTGGTGGCCATGGCCAGGGGCCTGGAGGGCCTGAAACGGCAGTGGGGAGTGCACGCCGCCGGGGTCATCATGTCGTCCGAGCCCCTGCAGAACCTCATCCCGATCATGAAACGGGAGCAGGACGGCGCGATCATCACCCAGTTCGACTACCCGACGTGCGAAACGCTCGGTCTGATCAAGATGGACTTCCTCGGGCTGCGGAATCTCACCGTGCTGGACGACGCGCTGATCAACATCGCCGCGAACCGGGGCGAGTCGGTGGTGTTGGAGGATCTGCCGCTGGACGACGGGAAGACGTTCGACCTGCTGGCCAGGGGCGACACGCTGGGTGTCTTCCAGCTCGACGGCGGCCCGATGCGGGCGCTGCTCCGGTCGATGAAACCGGACAACTTCAAGGACATCGCCGCGGTCGGTGCCCTGTACCGCCCCGGCCCGATGGGGGCCAACTCGCACAACGAATACGCGGACCGGAAGAACAAGCGCAAGCCGGTCATTCCGATCCATCCCGAGCTCGAGGAGCCGCTGGCCGACATCCTCGGGGACACCTACGGGCTGATCGTGTACCAGGAACAGGTGCTGACCATCGCCCAGAAGGTGGCCGGCTATTCCCTGGGCCGGGCCGATCTGCTGCGCAAGGCGATGGGCAAGAAGAAGAAGGCCGAGCTGGACAAGCAGTTCGAGGGCTTCTCCGCCGGCATGGCCGAGCGCGGCTATTCGGCCGACGCGGTCCAGACGCTGTGGGACATCCTGGTCCCGTTCTCCGACTACGCCTTCAACAAGGCGCACTCGGCGGCCTACGGACTGGTGTCCTACTGGACGGCCTACCTCAAGGCCAACTACCCGGCCGAGTACATGGCCGCGTTGCTCACCTCGGTCGGCGACGACAAGGACAAGTCGGCGATCTACCTGGCCGAATGCCGGTCCATGGGTATCACCGTGCTGCCCCCGGACGTCAACGCCTCCGAGAAGAACTTCGCGACGGTCGGCACCGACATCCGCTTCGGGCTCACCGCGATCCGCAACGTCGGCGCCGGCGCCGTCGCCTCGCTCATCGCCACCCGCAAGGCCAAGGGCGACTACCTCAACTTCTTCGATTTCCTGGACAAGACCGAGATGGTGGTGTGCAACAAGAAGATCGTCGAATCACTGATCAAGGCGGGCGCCTTCGACTCCATGGGGCACCCCCGTAAGGGGCTGCTGATGCTGCATTCGGACTGCATCGACGAAGTGGTCGGGCTCAAGAAGGCGGAGGCCACCGGCCAGTTCGACCTGTTCGGCGAGATGAGCGTCGAGGAGAAGGGGGTGGCCTTCCGCCGGCCGATCCCGGACGCCGAATGGGACCCCAAACTCCTGCTCGGTTTCGAACGGGAGATGTTGGGCCTCTACGTGTCCGGCCATCCACTGGCCGGCGTCGAACACGTGCTGTCCGCCCGGTCGGACGCGTCGATCCCGGACATCCTCGACGGCACCGTCCCGGATCGCGCCACCGTCACCGTGGGCGGAATTCTCACCGGCCTGCAGCGGCGGCTGACCAAGAAAGGTGACCCGTGGGCGTCGGCCGTGCTCGAGGACCTGGCCGGCGGGGTCGAGGTCGCCTTCTTCCCGAAGGTCTACGCCGACTTCTCGCAGAGCCTGGCCGAGGACGCCGTGGTCCTGGTCAAGGGTCGCGTCGCGCGTTCGGAGGACCGGCTGAGCCTGCACGCGCAGAGCGTGATCGTCCCCGACTTGACCTCGCCGGCCAGCCGGGGACCGATGCAGGTGACCATGAGCACGGCCAAATGCACCCCGCCGGTGGTCGCCCGGCTCTGTGACGTTCTGCAGGCCCACCCGGGCACCACGGCCGTGCACATCCGACTGACCGGCGGCAGCTCGGACAAGCGGCTCAAGGTCGACGACCGGTTCCGGGTCACCATGAGCTCGGCCCTGATGGGGGATCTGAAGGCGCTGCTGGGTGCGGACTGCCTGGCATGAGGCCGGCCCTTTCCGCCCTACCCGTCGACGACCTGCGCGCGGAGGTGCTGTTCTGGCGTTCCGGAGCGGTCATCGTCACGGTGACGACGGTGGTGGGCGCACTCCAGGGTGTGCTCTGGTCGCTGATCGCGCCGGGCGAACAGTTCGTGATCGTGGCCGGCGGCCAGGTCGCGGCCCTGCCGACCGAGTCGTACCACCAGTTCACCTCGATCGCCATCTTCGCACTGATCGGCGTGGTCAGTGCGGTCTCACTGGCCACCCTGAGCTGGCACTGGCGTTCGGTGCGGGGGGCGGCGACGGTGCTGGTCTTGGCCGGCGCGAACGGAGTGGGCGCCCTGACCGCGTACCTTCTGGGCCGGGTGCTCGCCGTCGGGGTCGACCCGGGGTCGATCGGGCCGACCTCCGTGCCGTCCGTGGTGCTGGCCGCGCCGACGCTGGGCAACGCGTTGGTGATCATCGTGCAGCCGGCCGTCGCGGTGGTGGTGTACACGTTTCTGGTCGCCTGGGAGGGCCAGGCCCACCTGGGGCGCCGGCATTGACCTGTGCCCGGCCCGATCGACGCTGTACGGTCCGTACGACCGGATATCACCCTGGAAGTCGACGTCGAGGTGGACACCATGCAACAACTCGACCGGGCGCCGCTGCGGGTCGCGGCCGTGCAGTGTGTGGCGCATCCCGGCGACGTCGCCGGGACCGCGGCGGAGCATGCCCAGCAGATCGCCGAGGCGGCCGAGGCCGGCGCGGCCGTCGTGCTCTTCCCCGAGCTGTCCCTGACCGGCTACGAACCCGATCTGATCGATCTGCACGGCATCCGCATCGGCGTGGACAGTCCGGTGCTGCAACCGATCATCACGGTCTGCCGACGGCGCAAGGTGCACGGGCTGGTGGGCGCGCCGACCGCGGGTGGGGCGCTCCCGCAGATCGGGGTGCTGCACATCGATCCCCGCGGCGGCGTCCGGCTGGCCTACACCAAGCAGCATCTCGAGGTGGGGGAGATCGGGATCTTCGGGGCCGGCACCTCGACGGGCCTGCTCGACGTGGGCGGCTGGCGGTTGGCCTTGTCGGTCTGCTCGGATGCCGTGGCCACCGCGCATGCGGCCAGCGCCCGGGCCGCCGGCGCGGATGCCTACCTGATCGCCGCACTGTTCGTCATCGGGTCCGAACACCGGATGGACGAGCAGATGCGCCGGGCCACCGGAGGGAGCATGTGGGCCGTGCTGGCCCAGTATTCCGGCGGCACCGGCGGCGGCCCGGCGTGCGGGCTCAGTGGCGCCTGGCGCCCGGACGGCAGCGAGGCGGTCCGGCTGGGCGCCGGTCCCGGTGTGGCCGTGGTCGACCTCGCCGACTGATCACGGTCGGGCGGGGCCCGGCCGGCCCCTTATCCTGAACAACCCCTCTGCATCCTGAACAACCCTTCTGCCGACCAACCCCCTCTGCCGACGACACATTGAAAGGACCTCGCTGTCATGCTGCGCCGGATCGACCTGCGACAAGGAATTGGCGACGTCCGGACCATCCTGCCCCGGGGAGCGGTGGACGTGTCCGCGGCCGTGGTCACCATTGCACCGCTGGTCGAGGATGTCCGCCGGCGCGGTTCGGCGGCCGTCCTGGAGGCGGGCGAACGGTTCGACGGAATCCGCCCCACCTCGCTCCGGGTGCCGCGTCAGGTGCTCCAGGACGCGGTGCAGGCGCTCAGTCCTGCGGTGCGGGCGGCGCTGCTGGAATCGATCGCCAGGGTCAGGATCGGTCACCAGGCACAGCTCCCGACCGAGCAGGTGACCCAGATCGTCCCCGGCGGCACGGTCACCCAGCGCTGGATCCCGGTGCGCCGGGTGGGTCTGTACGTGCCCGGTGGACTGGCCGTCTACCCGTCCAGCGTGGTGATGAACGTCGTTCCGGCGCAGACCGCCGGGGTCGACGGTATCGCGGTCACCTCGCCGCCCCAGGTCGGCACCGGCTGGCCGGACACGACGGTGCTCGCCGCGTGTGGGCTGCTCGGCGTGACCGAGGTGTACGCCGCCGGCGGGGCGCAGGCCATCGCCATGCTGGGCTACGGGGCCATCGACGTGGACGGCACCACCATCGAGCCCGTCGACGTGGTCACCGGGCCCGGCAACGTCTACGTCACGGCCGCGAAGCGTCTGCTGCGGGGAGTCGTCGGCATCGACGCCGAGGCCGGTCCCACCGAGATCGCCATCCTGGCCGACGAGAAGGCCAATGCCGACCACGTCGCCGCCGATCTGGTGTCCCAGGCCGAGCACGACCCGATGGCGGCGTCGGTGCTGATCACCACGTCGGTGGCGCTGGCCGACGCCGTGGAGGACAAGGTGATCGACCGGGTGGTCCGGACCAGACACCGGGACCGGGTGACGCAGGCGCTGACCGGAGGCCAGTCGGCGATCGTGGTGGTGTCCAGCCTCGAGGACGGCATCCGGGTCGCCGACGCCTACGCCGCGGAGCACCTGGAGATCCACACCCAGGACGCGCCGGTGGTCGCCCGCCGGATCCGCAACGCCGGCGCGATCTTCGTCGGCAAGTACTCCCCGGTGTCGCTGGGCGACTACTGTGCCGGCTCCAACCATGTGCTGCCCACGGCCGGGTGTGCACGGTTCTCCTCGGGCCTGGCCACCACCACCTTCCTCAAGCAGATGCAGGTCATCGAGTACTCCCGGGACGCGTTGGCCGGGGTCGCCGACCACGTGCTGGCCCTGTCGGCGGCCGAGAACCTGCCGGCCCACGGGGAGGCGGTCAGCGCCCGCTTCCCGGCCGGGGGGCCGCGGTGATCGGTGCCGACGCCCGCCTGCGGGATCTGCCGTTGCGCAGCGAGCTGGTCGGGCAAAGCCCTTACGGCGCGCCCCAACTGGACGTTCCGGTGCGGATCAACACGAACGAGAATCCGTTCCCGCCGTCCGCCGCCCTGTTGGCCGACCTGTCGTCCTCGGTG
>CAXUHA010000018.1:0-42246 GCA_964250735.1 uncultured Nakamurella sp.
CGAATCGCTGACCAGGGGATCGCGGGTGATCGTGTCCGGCCGGCTCAAGCAGCGTTCCTTCGAAACCAAGGAGGGCGAGAAGCGCACGGTCATCGAACTCGAGGTCGACGAGATCGGCCCTTCGCTCCGGTACGCGACGGCGAAGGTCAACCGGGCCGGCCGCGGATCGGAATCCGGCGGGTCGGGCGGCAGCGGGGGCTATGGCGGCAGCGGCTCCGGCGGCCGGACCGCGTCCCCACCGGCCGACGACCCGTGGGGTTCCGCACCCCCGGCCGGCGGCGGCTACTCGGACGAGCCCCCGTTCTGAGCTCCACGACCCGACCGCGCCTCGCCTCCGGGTCGACGCGCAACCAGCTGACGCTTCCAGACTCACCACACTTGTGAAAAGAGACACCATGCCCAAGCCTCCGGTACGAAAGATCAAGAAGAAGGTCTGCGCCTTCTGCAAGGACAATGCCGCGCCGATCGATTACAAAGACATAAATCTGCTGCGCAAGTTCATCTCGGACCGCGGGAAGATCCGCGCGCGCCGGGTGACCGGAAACTGCACGCAACACCAGCGGGACATCGCCACGGCCGTCAAGAACGCCCGTGAAGTCGCCCTCCTGCCGTACACCTCGACCGCTCGATAGGCAGGGAGACACCGTGAAGCTGATTCTGACGACCGACGTGGCCGGCGTCGGCGCCCCAGGTGACATCGTGGAGGTCAGTGACGGCTTCGGCCGTAACTTCCTGTTGCCTCAGCGCAAGGCCATCGTCGCCACCAAGGGCGCCGAGAAGCAGGTGGCCACCATCAAGCGGGCCCAGCTGGCCCGGGAGATCCGCGGCACCGAACACGCCAACGAGGTGAAGCAGGCCCTGGAGAAGCTGTCCGGAAAGCTGACCATCACCGCGCGCACCACCGGTGACGGCACCAAACTGTTCGGCTCCATCACCTCCCTGGACGTCGCCGCGGCCATCAAGGCGGCCGGCGGCCCGAGCCTGGACAAGCGTTCCATCGACACCGGGGGCCACATCAAGTCCGTCGGCTCGCACCCGGTGTCGGTCAAGCTGCACCCCGGGGTCACCGCCACCGTCGCGCTGCTGGTCACGGCCGGCTGAGCACGGCGCTGACGCGGCCGGCTGGTTCGAGGTCGCGCCAGGCCCTGCAGCCCTCGGCGGTTCAGGGTCGTTCGTCGTCCGGGTCGATCGAGGGGACGTCGTCGTCGGCGCCGGCGGGCTCCGTCGTCTCCGACGGGCTGGCCGCAGCCCAGATGGCCGGCCCGATGTGGCTTCGACCTGCATGCCAGGCCACGATGTCCAGGGCTCGCAGCGTGGTGATCACCGGTCCGTCCGCCAGCGCCGCGACCTGTTCGAAGAAGGCCCGGCCGTTGGTCAGGTCCGCGATGATCGCAGTGCCCAGCATGGGCAGGAACTCTTTCCAGGTGCGGTGCCGATCTTTGGAGATCGGTGCGGTGTCCGCGCCGCGGTAGCAGTAGTCGACGAAGCGGTCGTACAGCGGGATGAAGGCCGGGCGTTTGCGGTGCATGACCTTGGCCAGGATCGAGCCGCGGGCGTTCACCGGTAGATCGTCGGAGTCGAGCACGGAGAACAGGTCGCCCAGGCGCTCCAGCTCGCTCGGCCCGGCCTCGACCAACCTCGCGTCCAGTGGGATGTCGACCAGCCATCGCTCCAGGTGCGGCCGGATGGCCTTGAGCGCGTAGAAGGTGCGTGAGTTCATCTCGGCGTTGAGCAGGACCGGTGCGACGAAATCGGCGTCGCTGATCCGCCACGGTCCGCCCGCCGAGCCGAACGAATCGTAGGCCGGGTAGCCGTAACGGTCGCGGCGGCTCAGATAGCTCCGCGCCGAATCAAGGCCGAGGCGCGGGTCGATCTCGACCCCGCCGATTCGTAAGCCGCTCGGCTTGTCGCTCACGTGTCCCCGTTCCTGTCACGACGCACGTCGTGCGCGTGGGGTAGTGGAGCAGCCAGCCTAGAAGACGGCCTGGCGGGCGCCGCGGCGTACCCGGCATCCGGTGGTTTTCGTCGGGAAGTCCCGACGCCCGGTCGCGCGGGCCCCGGAACGGGCCGTTGACCTTCCGGGGTGTAACGGCGGCCCGGCCGGGCTGAACCGATGGGGGCACGGCTTTGGCGGGGGTGCGCCAGGCTCACGAACGGGTGGTGATCCGTCGCTCAGGGCCGCCCCGATGGCGTCCGACGACGGTCGCGCGCCGGGCCGGAACGGCCGCCGATGGGTGCCGCGAGCGTCGGCAGACGACACGCCGGACGAAACGCCGATCCTCTGCCCACATGTGTTGTGCACAGGTGATCCAGCCCGCAACAGTCCCTTGAGATGCGGAAATGCGGCGGCAACCGGCAGAATTCCCCAGGCTGTCCACATCGGCCCCCGATGTCGACCTGCGCCGATCCGGATCCGTCCCCAGGTTTTCCCCCACACATCCGCAGGTGCGTGCACAGGCCGGCTTGGCTCTGCCGGCGGCTGCGCCTAACGTCCGACTGCACGCCTGGCGATCCCTGGCGACACCGGACCGGATCGCTATGTCGGTGGCTCCGGGTAGACATGGTGTCAAGGTGATCAGCACACGACCCAGGCCTGGCGGTCGGGGCCGGGTTGCCGAGCCGGGAGCGTGTTCGGTCCAGCGGTCGGTGGTCCAAGAAGCTCAGCTTTCGGAAAATGATGGGGAGGCGATTCACCAGATGGCGGTGGTCGACGACCGTTGGGCCGGAACGTCGCCCGCAGAACCACCCCGGCAGTTCGACCGGCAGCCGCCGCAGGATCTGGCCGCCGAACAGTCGGTGCTGGGCGGCATGCTGCTGAGCAAGGACGCGATCGCCGACGTCGTCGAGCAGTTGAGCACCATCGACTTCTACAAGCCGGCCCACGCGACCGTGTACGAGGTCATCCTCAATCTGTACGCCCGGGGTGAGCCGGCCGATGTGGTCACCGTGGCGGCTGAGTTGGACAAGGCCGGCACCCTGGCGCGCAGCGGCGGCGCCGTCTACCTGCACACGCTGACCAGCATGGTTCCCACGGCCGCCAATGCGGCGTTCTACGCCCAGATCGTGGCGGAGAAGGCGGTACTCCGGCGGCTGGTGGAGGCCGGCACCCGCATCGTGCAGCTCGGCTACGGGGGCAACGAGGGTCAGGTCGGCGGAGGTGAGGTCGACGAGATCGTCGACCGGGCCCAGGCCGAGATCTACGAGGTCACCTCGCGCCGCACCGCCGAGGATTACGTGGTCCTAGAGGAGTTGCTGCAGCCCACCATGGACGAGATGGACGCCATCGCCAGTCGGGGCGGACTGTCCGCCGGGGTGCCGACCGGCTTTGTGGATCTGGATTCACTGACCAACGGCTTCCATCCCGGCCAGATGATCATCATGGCGGCCCGGCCCGGCGTGGGGAAGGCGCTGGCGCTGGACACCGCCTTGGCCACGCCCTCCGGCTGGACGACGATGGGGCAGGTTCAGGTCGGTGACCTGCTCGTCGGCGACGACGGCCGGCCGGTGCCGGTCGTCGCGGCGACCGATGTCCTCGACGGGCGTCCCTGCTACGCCGTCGAATTCTCCGACGGCGAGATCATCGTCGCGGATGCCGGCCACCAATGGATCACTCGTCAACTGGGTGAGCCGGACCCGGGGCCGGCGTGCGATGTCTCCGGGATCGTGTCCGACCGGAGCGCCCGCAGCCGGACCACCTGGGAGATCTTCCGGTCGTTGCGGGTCGGGTCGCAGCCGAACCACTGCGTTCCGACGGCCGAGCCACTGCAGGGGGACCCGGTGGACCTCGGGATCGACCTGTGGGTCCTGGGGTTCCTGCTGGGCGGGGGCGACGGCCGTGGGCCAGGCAGTGTCGCCTGCCGCCCGGCGGACCGCGAGTGGGCGATGAAGGAGTTCGACCGGCTGGGGTACGACGTTTCGGCAGCGGGTGATCCGGGGCGCTTCGTCGTCGAGTGCATGACCGACACCTGGCGGCGGTGTGGGCTCGGTCAGGGTCTGCGAATCCCTGACGAGGCCCTCCGCGGTTCGCCGGAGCAGCGGCTCGACCTCCTCCGGGGCCTGGTCGACAGCGCCGGCGACGTCGACGACGAGGGTCGTTTTCGGTTTGCCCACCCGGTCGGCGCCCTGGTCGACGGATTCCGCGAACTGGTCGCCTCCGTCGGCGGTCTGACGGGGGGGCCGTCCACCGTCGGTCGGCGGACGGACGCGCCGTTCCACAGCCCATCGGAGGTCATCGTCCCGTCGGTCCGGATGCTGGCCCGTATGCCCCGGAAAGTTGTTGCGGCGAGAACCGTGTGGTCGCCGGATCAGCAGTCGCGCTTCATCGTCGACGTCCGCCCGGTGGCCTCGGTTCCGGTTCGTTGCGTGCAGGTCGCCAACCGGACTCATCTCTATCTGGCCGGCCGGTCGATGGTGCCGACCCACAACAGCACGCTGGCGCTGGACGTGGCCCGCAACGCATCGGTGAAGCACCGGTTGACGTCGGTCATCTTCTCGCTGGAGATGTCCAAGACCGAGATCACCATGCGGTTGCTGTCCGCGGAGGCGCAGATCCGGTTGTCGCAGATGCGAGCGGGGACGATGAGCGAGCAGGATTGGCAGAAAATCGTCCGCCGGATGAGCGAGATCTCCGACGCGCCGCTGTTCATCGACGATTCGCCCAACATGACGATGATGGAGATCCGGGCCAAAGCCCGCCGACTGAAACAGCGCAATGACTTGAGATTGATTATCGTGGACTATCTGCAATTGATGACGTCGGGCAAGAAAGTGGAATCGCGTCAGCAGGAGGTCTCGGAGTTCTCCCGGCAGATGAAACTTCTGGCCAAGGAACTCGAGGTTCCGGTGGTGGCGATCTCGCAGCTGAATCGTGGCCCGGAACAACGTACCGACAAGCGTCCGCTGCTCTCCGATCTGCGGGAGTCCGGTTCCCTGGAACAGGATGCCGACATGGTGATTCTGGTCCACCGGCCGGATGCCTTCGAAGCCGACGACCCGCGAGCGGGTGAGGCCGACCTGATCATCGCCAAGCATCGAAACGGGCCCACCACCACGATATCGGTGGCCCATCAGTTGCATTACTCGCGGTTCACCGACCTGGCCAGCTAGCCCTCCCGGCACTTCACCCTTACGGCGGTTCAGATCTCGGGTGGATCTACTAATGTGCAGTTGCCTACTTTCTCCGCCCGGATCAGCTCGATGTCGGCGCTGACCGCCAGCCCTAGCCGAGATGAGAGTGCCGCTCATGGGACGTCTCCGCCTGCTCGCCGCCACGGTCCTGTTCACCGTCGGACTGTCCGTGCTCAGCGCTACCCCTGCTTCGGCCCAGTCGCCGGCACCGGCCGCTTCGGCACAGGCCGCGCCGGCGCACCCGAAAGCGGTGTCCTACTACGTGTCTCTGGGCGACTCGCTGGCCCAGGGGGTGCAGGCCAATCCGCAGGACGGGTCGAGCGTGCTCACCCCGTTCGGTTACCCGGACCAGCTGTACGCCCAGCTGAAGAAGTCGCACCCCTCGCTCCAATTGATCAAGCTGGGTTGCCCGGGCGAGACGACCACCACGATGATCACGGGCGGAATATGCCGTTATCCGTCGGCGACCTCGCAGGTGGCGCAGGCCGTCGCCTTCCTGCGGGCCAGCCGGGGGCACGTCGCATATCTGACCATCAACATCGGCTCGAATGATGTCCTGCAATGCACCAACTTCCCGACGACGATCGACGCGCCCTGCCTGGCCAAGGCCTTCGCGACGGTCGGCGCCAACCTGACCACCATTCTCGGGGTCCTACGGTCCACCGTGGGATGGCGGACCGCGACCGCAGGCATGACCTACTACGACCCCCTGCTGGCGGCCTGGACGATCAACCGCCCACTCGCGACGCAATCGGTCGCGGCCACCGACCAGCTCAACGCGGTGGAATCCGCGGCCTACCGGCGGGCCGGGTTCCGGGTTGCGCAGGTCGCCGCAGCATTCCAGACCGACAACTTCCAGGTGCCGAAAAATTCTTCCCTACCGGTCAATGTGGTGCGGGTCTGTGCGCTGACCTGGATGTGCGGGGCCAAGCCCAATGTGCATCCGAACACCGCCGGCTACTCCGTCATTGCGCGCTCATTCGCCGAGGCGCTCGGTTGCTGGCGCCGCTGGTAGCGATGCATCCTGGTCGTTTCCACCGCTTCCGCATGGAGTCCGGTGCCGAGCCTGGCCCATGACGTCCCACAGCGGGCGACCCACAGCGGGGGAGGAGGTGCCGGGGATTGGATCGGCAACCGGTGTCCAGTTCGATCATCGAGTCGATCGGATACGACCCGAGCACGGCCATCTTGGAGGTGGAATTCGCCGAAGGCGGGCTGTATGAGTATTTCATGGTGCCGCATTCCACCTATATCGGCCTGCTCCGGTCGGGGAGTAAAGGCCGGTTCTTCGGGGAATTCGTCCGCAACAAATACCAGTTCCGAAAGATCGCGGTCGATTCCTGACGCCTTCGTCAGCCCCGGATAATCGGCGGCAGATCAATACCCGTTGAAGTAGTCCTTGTGGATGCTCCGGGCTTTGAGTGATCGGGCCACGCCGGACATGTCGCCGACCAGTGACGGGGGGCCGGAGATGTAGACGTGCCGTCGGGCGATATCCGGAACGACGGCGGCCAGCAGGTCGCGATCGAGCCGACCGGAGGTGACCGATTCGAACCCGAGGGGCAGATCAGGGGTGCCGTTCCGGGTGATCACCACCGTCCTCACCTGTGCGGCTCTGATTTCGTCCAGGTAGCTGACCTCGGAGGCGTCGCCGGCTGAGTAGACCAGCACGATGTCCCGCCGGTGACCGTCGGGAAGCGATGTCAGGTGACTGATGAAAGGCGTGATACCGATGCCGCCGGCGATCAACAGCAACGGTTTCGATTCGTTCTTCGGCAGCACGAAATCCCCGGAAACGCCGGTGGCCCCGACGAGCACACCCAACGGCAGTTCACCCAGTGATTTCTTGAAGGTGCTCGCCGGCTCCGGCACCTTGATTCCGATTCGCACCGCCCCCACCTCGTCCGGTCCCGACGTGATCGAAAAGGCCCGCCGGGTACCTCGAACGTCCGGCCCCTTGTGCGGCAGGGACAGTTCCAGGTACTGACCGGCCTTGAACAGCAGGCCGCGTCGCGGGGTGAAGGAGTATTCCATCGACGTGGGCGACAACCGTCTCTTGGCGGTCAATTGCAACTCCACCGCCTGCCGCTGACCGAACAGGAATGCCACGGCGTTGCCCAGGATCAGGGCCGTCTCAGGCCCGATCAGATAGGAACCTACGGTGATGGGTACCGAGAACAGCACGGCAACAACGGCGGCCACCGACAATTGCTGCCAACGGGTCGGCGGCAGCGTGAGCGGCTCGCTGAGCATGAAGCCGGCGACGAAGATCAGTGGTGTCTGGCCGAACGCAAAGGTCAATGCCGTCCCGATGGTGCCGCCCCCGGACAGACTTCGGCCCAGCAGAATCGCCCCGGCGATCACCACGAACACCGCACCGAGCGGAAGACGCCGGGTGCGGTACAGCACGAGGAGCACCAGAATGGAGGTGAACGGCAACATGGCCGGGCTGCCGATCCACCAGTACGCCAGGTAGAAATGAAAGACGGCGAGCCAGACCGCACCGACCGCGGCCGGATTGAAGACGTGGCGTCCGCGGACCGCGAGCAGATACTTGGACGCGGAAGCGAAGACGGCCGCGACGGCCACCTGCCCGAGGGTGGTCACATCGGTGGTGGGTTGGAGAATGAAGAACAGCAGCAGAGCGGTGATGATCGACGACTCGGTGTGTGGTGTCACCCTGAACAGCAGCGCGAAGACCCTGCTGCTCACCTGGGTGACCACCAGCAGCGTGGCCAGGCTGGCCAGTAGAGCGGTCGGGGTGTACGCGATGTGTCCGGCCAGGCTGAAGACGAAGGCCAGCACGGCCAGGAGGGTCAGGCACAGTGACACCAGCCGATACATGGTTACCCTGCCGATCAGGGCGTCGAACCGGGGCTTCAGGGCAACGGGTTTCATTCCGGTCTCCGATGCAACAGGCTTCATGTGAACAGTTCTCCGTCGAAGTTGGTCGAGTATTCGACACCGCCGGCCGTGGGCATGCGGACGTAGCTGAACGCGAAAGCCCGGGCCAGGGTGGCCGGCTCGGCCATGAACAAGGCGGTGGCCAGACCGTCGGCGACCATCGCCGAGGCGGCGACCACCCAGGTCGCCGTGACGGCGGTGGTCGGCTCGGCGGTGGCCGCGTCGATGATGTGGTGCAGCCCGCCCCAGCTGCGTCGGTTGTCGGCCGACCCGCAGATGGCCCCGCTGCGCAGGTTGGCCACCCCGATCACCCTGGTGGGGTCGACCGGATCCTCCAGGCCGACACGGCACTCATCCGGTCCCCGGCGGACCAGGTCTCCGCTGGCGTCGACGACGTATTCGGCAATCCCCGCCCCGTTCAGTTCCTCGGCGAGAAGGTCGACCAGATAACCTTTCCCAGCCGCGCCGAAGTCGAGAAGGATCGGCTCGGAGGTGACGAGCACCGATCCCTGCACCCGCAGTACGTCATCCCAGTCCGGCACCGTGGCAACACCGGGGCGTCGTTGCAGGGAGTATTGCGGATCGTAACCAAGGTGCTCCAGGGCGCGACCCACCAGCGGGCTGACACGTCCGTCGGTGGCCTCGTACAGGACACGGTAGAACGCGAGCAGCGGCCCCGCGTCGTCCGGCAGCTCACACGTCCCCCCGGTTTCGGCGAACCGGCTGACCAAGGAGTCGGGGCGGAACCGCGAGTAGGCGCGGTCGAAATCATCGACCCTGGTGTGCATTCGGGACAGTAATGACGAGGGCAGCGCAGCGCGGGTTTCGATGGTCCAACTGGTGCCGAGGGCCTCGAAGGCGTGCCTGGCCACGCTCATTTCGGGATTCGGGCCTTCGCTTCGATTTGCTCGATCGCGGAATTGAAACCCAGACTGGTGAGCGAGGATCCCGACACGGTGCCCAGGGAAACCGAATCGATTTTCTTGCCGATGACCTGGTCTGCATACCCGGACGCAAAGGCCGTCTGAAATGAATGGCTGATGCCGGCGCCGCCGAGCAGTTCGAGCTCCGACGAGATGATCTTGTCCGCCGACAGGTTCACGGTGACGCCGATCTCTTCCGGCCCGCCGGGGCTGTCGTAGCTTCCGGTCGCCGAATAGCGGCCATCCCGGAACTGCTGGGCCGGTGCACTGGTGCTGGTGCTGGTGCGGGCGGGGCTGGTGGTGCGGGCAGCGCTGGTGGTGGGGGCGGCGCTGGTGGTGCGGACGGCGCTGGTGGTGCGGGCGGGGCTGGTGGGGGCGGTGGTGGTCGGCCGGCTGCTGCGGGCCCCAGTACTGGAGGGCCGCTGGGGGGTCCCGGCAGCGGTCGACGGTACCGCGGAGACGGCTGTGGCACTCCCCGCTGCGGTAGCGCTCGGCATCGGGCTGTCGCTCGGCGTCGTGGCGGCCGTGGCGGACAGACGACCGACGGTGACCCCTAGGCGCGCGGTGGGGACCGGGACGGCCGCGACGTTCGCAGCAGCCGCCTGGGTGTTCGCCTGGTGCGAGCGTGCCGTCAGGGCCGCCCCCGTGGACGCGCCGACGATCGCCAGGCCGGCCATCATGGCCATCAGGTAGCCCCGTCGATCGGTGCGCATGCGCAAGTCCCCTCGTCGCGAAGGAGTACGCCGCCACGGCCTGGGGAGATTGGCCTCGATCCAGTGATCCGCCCGGGGAGCGCAAGTCGGCTTCTGCCGACATGCTACGAGCCATTCCTGGCAAGTCGTTATGAGTTCGCCCTGACGGCGTCACCGCCTCGGGGGGACTCCGACCGGGAGTGCGCACGCAGGACGGCGGTCGACAGGCGCGGCCACGCCGCAGTGGCCCACGGCCCGAATGTCGTGTCGCTCAGGCTCACGCAGGCCAGTTGGGCGACCGGATCAACCCACAGAAAGCCTCCCGATTGGCCGAAGTGGCCGAAGGTGGCCGGACTGTTGTCGGCGCTGGTCCAGTGCGGGCTCTTGTGATCGCGGATCTCACAGCCCAGGCCCCAGTCGTTCGCGGCCTGCCGGCCGAAGCCCGGCAGGATGCCGGGCAGTCCGGGAAACGCCGGGCGGCTGGCCCAGTGGATGATCTCCGATGCCAGCACGGTCGGCGAGAGAAGCTCCAGGGCCAGGGCGATCAGGTCCTCCAACGGGCCCTCGGCCCCTTTGGCCGGTGACCCATTGAAGACCGTCCGGCTCATGCCCAGGGGTCCCAGTATCCGGCCGATGGCCTCGTCGACGAACGGTCCGCCGGCCCGGTCGGCCAGGTGGTCGGCGAGCAGTTCGTAACCGTAGTTGGAGTAGATGCGGCGTGCGCCGGGTGGACACACCGGTGCGCCGGCATCGAACGGCAGACCCGCCGTGTGGGCGAGGAGGTGAGCCACGGTCGAGCCGGGCGGCCCGGCCGGCTCATGAAGGTCCACCGTCCCGTCGGCGCAGGCGTCCAGCACGGTCAGGGCGGTGACCAGCTTCGTCACCGAAGCCCAGTAGAACGGGTCCGAAGCATCACCGGTGTCGACCCGGTCCAGGACACCGTCCGGGCCGACCACCGCGACCCCGACGCGGCCCACCGGCCAGCCGGCGACTTCTGCGGACAGATCCATCCTTCTCACCTCTGTTCGTCTCACCCCGTATTCGTCTCACCGCCCATCCTTCTCACTCTGGGGTCGTTCGGCCAGCGAGGGTGCGCCGGACCACCACCTCGACCCTGCTGTCGTCGCCATCCGTTCGGTGGGACAAACTTCACCCAAGTGCCGTCGGCACGCGCCCGACCTGCGGCGACATCCGCCGTTTGCGACGCAGTCGCCCGGGCGGACGCACCTCCGTGGCGCCGCCGGCCTCGGGGCCGGGCAGAATGATCGCGGCGATCTCAGGCGAGGCGGGAGGTATCAGTGGTGGGCGAGGCACAGGGCCATCAGCCCTGCCCGGGCTGCGGCGCCATGGTCGACAGCCAGTACTGCCCGCACTGCGGAGCCAGGACGACCCTCGAACGCCCGGTGCTGTCTCCGGCGCCCCGGCCCGTCCAGAATACGGAGCCGCCGACGGTCCCGTCCCGTGCGGTCCCGACCGCGGATGGCCCGCCCAGGGCGGCCCCCGAAATGTTCCCCACCGACTTCATGCCGATCTCCGGTGGATCACATGCCTGGTCGCAGGCGCCCGACCAGGTCCCGGCTCCGCCCGTGGGACCGTCGGCCGGTCTGTTCCCCGGCTGGACGGGCGTGTACCCCGCCGTGGCCACCAAGGGCGGCGTCGGCGTCCTGGCCCCCCGTGCGGAGCGCCGTCGGAACGCGCTGTACGCGATGGTCGGCATCGCGGCGCTGACCGCGGTGGTGCTCCTCACCGCTCTGCTGATCGCCCCCCATTGGGGCGGCACCGCCGCCGTCTCCGACAAGAACGGGCAACCTGTGGTGGCGAGCAGCATCCCGGACACCGGTACGGGGAGTGCGACGGTGCCGGCTCCCCCCGCGCCGACCCCGCCGACCACCACACCCGGTCCGACCACTACGGCCGGCCAGTCCGGAACCTCCACCGCAGCCGGCCCGACCCCGATCCGGACGGTCACGGTCACGGCCACCCCGACCCGGGCCGCCGTGGTCGGCACGGGCCCCGGGAAGCCCACGCCCGGGAAGCCCACGGTCGTGAAACCCACGGCCGGGACACTGGTGAAGCCGACGGTCGCCAAGCCCACCGTGAAGCCCACGCCGGTCAAGCCCACGCCGGTGCTGCCGCTGGGCGTTCCGCAGCGGAACATCGCCTGTAATGCGGGCTACATCGTCCAGCTGGCGTCGGAGTTCGACTCGGCCACCTTCGCGGCCAGGGTGGCCACGTTGCGCAAGGCCGGGCGGCTGCCCGCGGGAGCCCTGGCCGCCGATGCCTCCAAATCCTGCCGGATCTTCACCAACCAGCGGAACACCTACGTCCTGTACGCCGGACCGTTCCCCACCAGGTACGCCGGTTGTGCGGTGCGCCTGGCCGGCCCCGCCGACGCCTACGTCAAGGGCAGTGACACCGCCAACTCACGTGAGTACGTGTCCTGCCTGTGCCCGGCGAAGATCGCCGCGATGCCGCAGTACTCCACCGTCGGTCAGCACGGCGTGTGGGTGGGGGAACTGCAGCGGATACTGGGGAACCGGCTGAACATCGACGTAGGTGACCTGACCGGGCAGTGGGGCGTCTTCACGGCCGGGACGCAGGCGGCCGTTCGGACCTTCCAGCTGCAGGCGGGACTATGGCCCAGCGGGATCCTGTACCCGGGCACCTGGCAGGCACTGCAGAAGGCCCAATGCTGAACCGGGGCTGCTGTCCGGAGTGGCCCGGCGCCGGCGGGTGGCCCTTGGCTGGTCCGCGCAACAGTCCCGGCGTCATCGCAGCAATTGCGGCTGCTGCTTTTGCTGTCCGCACGACATAGGTGTTGCGCAGTCCAGGTCTGCCCGTGGCGCGGACGCCCGTGGCGCGGACGCTCGCCGGACGAGCCGGTCAGTCGACCCTGATCACTTCGAACTCGCACGGCGGGTCGGCGATCTCCGCCTGGGCCTGGATCAGCGCGATCTCCCTGGCCCCGCTGTCCCTGGTTCGGCGCAGGATCGCGTACACCGAGGAGGCCACCCGGGCCAGGGCGGTGGCCACCCCGCTGGACAGATGGGCCAGGAACAGCGCCGCTGTCACGTCGCCGGCCCCGTTGACCGATATCGGCAGCCGGGGGGTGCGGACCAGGAAGGCTCCGGTCGGGTCGACGGCCAGCATGGCGATGTCGTCGCCGGCATCTGGTCCGGCGCCGCCCAGGCCCTCCACGGAGGTGACCAGCACGGTGGACGGACCAGTGGCCCGTACCCGGTCGACAGCGGCCAACAGCCCGGGCAGCCCGGCGATGTCCGCCAGGCTCGCCCCGGACAGGTAGGCCAATTCGAAAGCGTTGGGCGTGACCAGATCCGCCGCCGGCACCACCCGGTCCCGCATCAATTCCGGCACTCCGGGCAGCACGAACATGCCGCGGTCCACGTCGCCCATCACCGGGTCGCAGCAATACACCACGGCCGGGTTGAGCGCCCGCACCCGGGCCACGGTGCGCAGTACCACCTCGGCGACCCCGGGAGAGCCCTGGTATCCGGTCAGAATGGCGTCGATCGAGCCGAGAACCCCGCGGTCGGCGATGCCCTCGATGACCTCGCCCACCACGGCCGGGTCGAACACTTCTCCACGCCAGGATCCGTAACCCGTGTGGTTGGAGAAGTGCACGGTCGACACCGGCCACACCTCATGCCCCAGGCGCTGCAAGGGAAACGTGGCAGCACTGTTGCCGACGTGACCGTAGGCCACCGAGGACTGGATGGACAGGATGCGCATGATTGCGACAAGACTATGGACCCCATCGTCGCCGGGTGCACGCGGAGTCGATGGTGAGACCAGTCGATGGTGAGACCAGTCGATGGTGAGACCAGCCGATCGTGAGACCATGGTCACCTGGGTTCCTATCCGACCCCATGTCCGGGTTCATCGGTTCACGGGAGAAGACACATGGCTGCACCGAGCGCGCCGCACGACATCGAGCGGTACCTGCGTGACGCGCCCCCGGCGCCGCCCCACCCGGCTCTGGTGCTGCCACCCGCGCAGCTGGCCGGGCGAATCCAGCACACGTTGATCGGCCAGGCCGTCACCGAGCGGGATGTTCGTGACCACGTACAGGAATGCCTGACCCACGGCTTCGATGCCGCCATCGTGCCGCCGACCTGGGTGTGGGCCGCGCGGGAGGAGATGCGGGGCACCGTGGGCCGCATCGGGTCCTTCATCGACTACCCGCACGGCAGCGGCACCACGGCCGGTCGGGTGGCCGAGGCCAAGGCCCTGGTGGACATGGGGGTCGACGAATTGGATTCGACGGTCAACATCGGGTATTTGCTGTCGAATCGCTATGACGAATTCGCCGCCGATATCGCGGCCGTCGTCGAGGCCGCCTCGCCGGTGGGGGTGAAGGTGATGCTCGAGTTGCCCCTGCTCGACGTCCGACAGCGCGAGCGATGCGTCCAGGCGGCCATCCAGGCCGGCGTCGCCTTCGTCAAGAACGCCTCCCGCGGCGCTGTGGGCATCGCCGACCCGTCGACCATCTCGTATCTTCGTGCTGCGGTGCCCGATTCGGTCGGTGTGAAGGCCGCCGGTGGGATCAAGACGATCGAGCAGGTGCGGGCGGTGCTGGTGGCGGGCGCGGATCTGGTCGGTACCTCCGCCGGAGTCCGCATCGTGACCGGCGGAGGTCCGGTCCGCGGGTCGTTGTACTCCTACTGACCTGGATCTGCCACTCGCACCGGCCAGTGCACGGGAGTCGGGGAGAACGGCCGGCGGCCGTAGTGTCCTGATCGTGATCATTCGGATGGGCAGTGACCTAAAGGTGACCTTCGAGTGGCTTGACAAGCCCTGATACGGGTCCATAGTTTGTTGGACGGCTGACTTAGATCGTGAATCACATCACGCTTCTGGTCCCTTGACACCTTGGCGCTCCGCCGGGTGGCCGAACCGCGAAGGACGCTGATGTCTGAGTCGAGGTTTTTCCGCGACCCACGTCACCGCCCTCGCTTGCCCTTCCGCAGTAGGGCACGTAGCGCCGTGCCGCCGGTTTTCGGCAGCGATATCCCTGCGTGACGGTCCACGGTCCCCTGCGGCCGGGCCGCCGAATCCTACCGCCAGGTCGTCCGACCTGGCGGTGCCCAAAGAGAGGAAAGTATATGCGGTTCAAGACTTCCGCTGCTCTCGGCCTGATGGTGGCCGGGTCGCTCGTCATGTCGGCTTGTAGCAGTTCGAGCACGTCGTCGCCGACCAGCAGTGCCCCGGCGGCGGGTGGTGCCTCCAGTGCGCCAGCCGCGGGTGGCGCGTCGAGTGCCCCGGCGGCCGGTGGTGCGTCCAGTGCCCCGGCTGCGGGTGGTGCGTCGAGTGCTCCGGCTGCGGGTGGTGCGTCGAGTGCCCCGGCCGCGGGCGGCGCCACCAAGGGCAAGGTCGGCGTGATCCTGCCGGACACCAAGTCCTCCGCGCGTTGGGCGACGGCCGACGCGCCGCTGCTCAAGGCGGCATTCGCCACGGCGGGTATCCCGGCGGATATCCAGAACGCCCAGGGCAGCGCGACCCAGATGGCCACGATCGCCGACCAGATGATCGCCGGCGGGGTGACCGTGTTGGCCATCGTCAACCTGGACAACGCCTCCGGCGCGGCGATCGAGAAGAAGGCAGCGGCACAAGGGGTCAAGACTCTGGACTACGACCGGCTGACCCTCGGCGGCTCCGCCGCGGCCTACATCTCGTTCGACAACGAGAAGGTCGGCGAGTTGCAGGGCCAGGGCCTGGCCACCTGCCTCGGCGCCGGCGCGAAGAACATCATCTACCTGGACGGTTCGCCGACCGACTCCAACGCCACCGCGTTCGCGGCCGGCGCCCATAAGGTCCTCGACGCCATCACCAGCTACAAGAAGGTCGGTGAGCAGGCGGTCGCGAACTGGGACAACCAGGTGGCCGCCACCGATTTCGAGCAGCTGTACACCGCAGCGGGCGGCAAGGTCGACGGCGTGCTCGCCGCGAACGACGGTCTGGGCAACGCCGCGATCTCCATCCTGAAGAAGAACAACGTCAAGATCCCGGTCACCGGACAGGACGCGACCGCCCAGGGCATGCAGAACATCCTGGACGGATACCAGTGCATGAGCGTCTACAAGGCCGTGAAGAAGGAAGCCGCCGCTCTGGCTGCGGCCGCCATCGCGTTGGCCAAGGGCGGTACCCCGGCCACCACCGGGACCGTGACCGACACGCAGACCAAGAAGAGCGTCCCCGCGGTGCTGCTGACCCCGGAGGCCATCACCAAGGCCAACATCAGTGATCCGATCAAGGACGGCTACCTCAAGCTGTCGGAGGTGTGCACCGCCGCGTACAAGGCGAAGTGTGCCGCCGCCGGAGTCACCGGCTGATCCACCACCCCACGCGGAACCGGGCGGCGGCGCAGGTGCGCCGCCGCCCGGCCTGCGGCGGGACGGCCGTACCCGGCCGTCCGACGGACCTGCACGTCCCTCGCCGGGCACCGGTCGTCCGGGAGGCCAGAGCGAGCCTCGATCCTCACCCCGGCCGCGCCCGGATGTGTGGCCAGCACAGAGATGAGAAACGCCGATGACGCAGACGCAGTCGCCCATCCTCGAACTGCGGGGGGTGAACAAGAGTTTCGGTGCGGTGCAGGTGCTCCACGAGGTGAATCTGTCGCTGTATCCCGGCCAGGTCACGGCTCTGGTCGGCGACAACGGCGCCGGTAAGTCGACTCTGGTCAAGTGTCTGGCCGGCATCAATTCGATCGACTCCGGCGAGTACCTGTACGAGGGCAAGGCCGCCGCCGTGACGGGTCCCCGTGACGCGGCGGCTCTCGGCATCGAAATCGTGTACCAGGATCTTGCGTTGTGCGACAACCTGGACATCGTCCAGAACATGTTCCTCGGGCGTGAGCCGAAGAAGGGCCTGGTCCTGGACGAGGCCACCATGGAGACCAGGGCGAAACAGACCTTGGCCTCGCTGTCCGTCCGGACCATATCGTCTGTGCGGCAACTGGTGTCGAGCCTGTCCGGTGGCCAGCGGCAGTCGGTGGCCATCGCCAAGTCGGTGCTGTGGAACTCCAAGGTGGTGATGCTCGACGAGCCGACCGCCGCCCTGGGGGTGGCCCAGACCCGGCAGGTGCTGGACCTGGTCCGCCGACTGGCCGACAACGGGTTGGCCGTGATGTTGATCAGCCACAACATGAATGACGTCAAGGAGGTCGCCGACCGGGTCACCCCGCTGTATCTGGGACGCGTCGCCGCCGACGTGGCCGCCAAGGATGTCACCACCGCCCAGATCATCGAACTGATCACCACCGGGCGCACCGGCAACATCGGTCTTCCGCCCGCCGTCGCGCAGGCGTCGGCATGAGTGAGCATCGCCGTGAGGGACGAACAAGGAGCGGAGCGAAGGAAGCGATGAGCGCCTGCGCGAAGAGCCAGGATCGAGCATGAGTGAGCATCGCCGTGAGGGACGAACAAGGAGCGGAGCGAAGGAAGCGATGAGCGCCTGCGCGAAGAGCCAGGATCGAACATGAGTACTCCCCGGATGGACAAGGGCGGGAAGAAGGCCGTCGACGATCAGTCCAGCCTGGAGGCGAGGACCTCGTTCTCCGGCGACACCGCGGGGCCGGTCAGCCTCGGCGGCTACTTCCGGGGCTACATCGACAAGGTCCGGGGCGGCGACGTCGGCGCCCTGCCGGCCGTCCTCGGGCTCGTCGTGTTGGTCGTCGTCTTCTGGATCGCCAAGCCGGGTGCGGACGGCTTCCCCACCGTCTACAACTTCGCCAACCTGTTGCAGCAGGCCGGTTCGATCATCGTGCTGGCCATGGGACTGGGCTTCGTGCTGCTGCTGGGCCACATCGACCTGTCCGCCGGACTGATCGGCGGTGTCGGTGCGGCGGTGATGGCCGAATTGATGTTGAACAGCGGCTGGCCCTGGTACTGGGCCGTTCTCGCCGCCATCGTGGTCGGCGTCCTGATGGGCATGCTGACCGGCTGGCTGGTCACCGTCGTCGGGATCCCCAGCTTCGTGGTGACGCTGGCCTTCTTTCTGGCCTGGCAGGGGGTGCTGCTGCGGATCATCGGTAACGGCGGGACCGTCCCGGTGACCGACGAGACCATCGTCAACATCGACAGCGGCAACATGTCCGTCACCTTCGGCTGGATCGTCGTCATCGTGGCCATCGTCTTGTACGCGGCGCTCAATCTGGTCGTCTGGCAGCGCCGGACGGCGAAGAAGTTGGTCACCACGCCGCTGGTCATCGTCATCCTGCGCATCGTGATCATCGCCGTGGTCCTGCTGCTGGCCACCCTGGCGCTGTCGGCCAACCGGTCGAAGGGACCGGTCGCGCTGGCCGGTGTCCCGTGGATCGCACCGATCGTCGGTGTGCTGCTGGTGATCTGGACGTTCATCCAGAATCGGACGGCGTTCGGCCGGTACGTCTACGCCGTCGGCGGCAATGACGAGGCGGCCCGCCGGGCCGGTATCCGGGTCGGCCGGATCACCATCTACTGCTTCGTCATCAGCTCCGCCATGGCCGCCTTCTCCGGTGTGGTGGATGCCTCCCGGCTCGGCTCGGTCGCGCCCAGCTCGGGCGGTGGCAACGTCCTGCTGTACGCGGTGGCGGCGGCCGTCATCGGGGGCACATCGTTGTTCGGCGGGAAGGGCAAGGCCCGGGACGCGATCCTCGGCGGGCTGGTCATCGCCGTCATCAACAACGGTCTGGGTCTGCTCGGTCTGCAGGCGGACGTCAACTACATCATCACCGGAATCGTGCTGCTCCTCGCGGCCAGCGTCGACGCCCTGTCGCGTCGCCGGAGGGCCGGATCTGCCCGCTAGCTCCACTTCCCGCGCCTGAACCCAGGCGCGGATGGCAGCGACCGAATCGCCAGAAGACCTGGCGGGCGGGCACTTTGACTGCGCGCTGCGAGCGCTGCCGAGAGAAAGGCCGATATGCACACCATCTCGGCCATCGGTGACGCCCATACCCCGGCCGACCAGGCCACGATCCGGCGGCTGAATCTCGGGCTGTTGATGCGCAGTCTCGCGGCCGGGGGGCCGAGGTCCAGAGCCCGGTTGGCGCAGGACACCGGGCTGAACAAGGCGACGGTGTCCTCGCTGGTCACCGAACTGGTCGACCGCGGGGTGGCCAAGGAAGGCATCATCGAGCGCAGTGGCGTCGGGCGCCCGGGACGGACGATCGAGGTCGACACCGCCGTGATCCGGTGCATCGGTCTGGAATTGAACGTGGACTACCTGGCCGGCGTGATCACCGATCTGACCGGTCGGGTCCTGGCCCGCCGCCGGCTCACCCTGCCGATGGTCGAACTCGGTCCGGCCCGCGCGATGGGTCAGGTGGCCGCACTGGCCGCAGCGCTGGTCGAGGCCTGCGGCGCACGGACGGAGCAGGTGCAGACCCTGCATCTGTCCCTGCCCGGCCTGATCGACCTGGACGCCGGAGTGCTGGCCTACGGCCCGAACCTGCACTGGCGGCAGGTGGACGTGGTGCACACGCTGGTGGGTCGACTGCGCTGGTCCGGCACCAGGATCGCCGTCGACAACGATGCGAACCTCGGCGCGATGGCTGAATACGCCTGCGGTCCGTCGGCCGGATCACCGAACCTGCTGTATCTGGTCGGCGAGGTGGGGGTCGGGGCCGGGATGATCATCGACGGCCGAATCCTGCGCGGCGCAACGGGTTTCGCCGGAGAGGTCGGTCACATGCCGATCGGCGACCCGGGGATCACCTGTGCCTGCGGGCGTCGCGGCTGTTGGGAGACCGCGGTGGGGATGAACGCGGTGGTCGACGCGGTTGCGGTCGCCGGCGACGGATTGCACGAGGGCGACATGGCCACCCGTCTGGGACAGATCATCCAACGGGCCGAGGCCGGTGACGCCCGGACGCTGAGCGCGCTGACCGAGACGGGTCGGCGGCTGGGGGTCGGCGCCTCGGTGCTGGCCAACCTGCTGGACCCGGAAGTGATCATCTTCGGCGGGCACTTCGCTGCGCTGCAGAAGTACATCGCCGAACCGGTGACCGCCGAGATGCGATCCCGGGTTCTGGGCGGCGCGGTGATGGCCTGCCGGTTGGAATTCTCCACCCTGGGTTTCGAGGCTCCCGCTCTGGGGGCGGCCCACGCCGGTATCGACACACTGGTGAACGATCCCACACTGGTGTCGCCTCCGGGCCTCGTCGTGGAATCCGTCCACCGGGCCAAGCGGACCACCGGGAAGCAGTGACAGGATGGACCCATTCGTGAGCATCGACCGAGGCACGAGGGAGGCGCGGAGCGAATGAGCGAAGAGCGCCTGCCCGAAGAACAGGATCAAGCGTGACGGAAACCCTGGTGGCGGGCATCGACTCGTCGACCCAGTCCACCAAGGTCCTGCTGGTCCGCGCGTCCGACGGGGTGGTGGTCGGCCAGGCCTCCGCCCCACATCCCACCGGAACGCAGGTCCACCCGGACGTCTGGTGGAACGCTCTGCAGCAGGCCGGGTCGGGCCTGTTGGAACGGGCTTCGGCGATCGGGGTGGGCGGTCAGCAGCACGGCATGGTGGCGCTCGACTCGGCCGGCGGTGTGGTTCGAAAGGCGTTGCTGTGGAACGACCTGCGTTCCGCGCCCCAGATCAAGACGGTGGTGGACCATCTGGGCGGACCGCAGGCCTGCGCGGATGAGATCGGCTCGGTCCCGGCCGCGTCGTTCACCGTGACGAAGCTGCGCTGGATGGCCGAGCACGAGCCGGACAACGCAGCGCGGACCGCGGCCGTCCTGCTGCCGCACGACTGGCTGACGTGGAAGCTGGGTGGCGAAAAGGAGATGACCACCGATCACGGCGATGCCTCCGGCACCGGTTACTACTCCCCGGCCCGGCGGGACTGGATCCCGTCCCTGGCCGCCTGGGCGCTTCATCGCGACGAGCCACCGGCGTTGCCCCGACTGGTCGCGCCCGGTGCCGTGGCCGCCGAGGCTGACGGTGATCACGCGCTGCTGTCCGCCGGCACCGGTGACAACATGGCCGCTGCCCTGGGACTGGCCATCGGCCCGGGTGACGTGGTGGTGTCGATCGGCACCTCCGGCACCGCCTTCTGCATCGCCGACACCTCCTCGGCCGATCCGACCGGGTCCGTGTCCGGGTTCGCCGACGCCACCGGTCGCTATCTACCGCTGGTGTGCACCGTCAACGCCTCCCGCGTGCTCGGGGTGGTCGGCTCGCTGCTGGGTGTCGACCACGACGAGTTCGCCCGGCTCGCGCTGGCCGGTGAACCCGGCGCCGGGGGTGCCACGTTGCTGCCGTACCTGGACGGCGAACGAACCCCGAACCGCCCGTCGGCGACCGGGGTGTTCGCCGGTCTGACCTCCGAGGTGACCAGGGAGAACTTGGCCAGGGCGGCTGTCGAGGCGCTGCTGTGCTCGCTGGCCGACGCGGTGGACGCGTTGGGTGTGTCGCCGACCCGGGTGTTGATGATCGGCGGAGGGTCCCGCAATCCCGCCGTCCAGCAACTGGCGCCGGGTGTGTTCGGACAGCCCGTGCAGGTGCTGGAACCGGGCGAGTACGTGGCGCTGGGCGCCGCCCGGCAAGCCGCGTGGGCGCTGTCCGGCGCCGCCCAGCCACCGGTCTGGGCCGCGGCCCCGTCGACCGAGTTCACCGGCCCGCCCGTTCCGATCGTCCGGGCCCAGTACGACCGGCTCCGGGACGCGACCATCGGTTGGTGAGGCCCGGAGTGGTGACGCCGCGGTGGCCAGGCCCGGGGTGGTGACGCCGGGCCTGGTCGAATCCGGTCAGTCGGCGCGTGCACCGTCGGCCGGCGTCACCGTGCGGACCACCGGCCCGTCGAACCCGTTGTCCGCGAAGGCAGAGTTCACGGCGTCGGTCACCCGCTGGACACCGTCCTGCGGCAGCAGCGCGACGATCGAGCCGCCGAAGCCGCCGCCGGTCATCCTGGCGCCCAGGGCACCTGCGGCGAGCGCCGCGTCGACCGCGACGTCCAGTTCGACACACGACACCTCGAAGTCGTCACGTAGCGACACGTGCGAGGCCGTGAGAGCCGGCCCGATGGCGGCGACGCCGCCGGCCCGCAGTTGCCCGACCACCTGGCGCACGCGTTCGTTCTCGGTGACGACGTGCCGGACCCGACGCTGCAGCACCTCGTCCAGCCGCTCCAGGGCCCGGCCCAGGTCGGTGAAATTGATGTCGCGCAACGACTTGAGCCCCAGTAGCTCGGCGGCCTGCTCACAGGAGGCCCGCCGCTTGGCGTATTCGCCGTCGGCCAACGAATGGTGTGCCCTGGTGTCCACCACCAGGGTCACCAGCGACGACCCGGCCGGATCGAACGGGATGTTCTCCGTCGTGTCTGCGCCGACGTCGAAGAACAGCACGTTGCCGCGCCGGCAGATGGCCGAGGCCATCTGATCCATCAGGCCGCACGGCATCCCCACGTAGTCGTTCTCGGCGCGCTGGGCCAGCCGGGCGAGCTCCGGCAGTGCGACCTGGTGTCCGAACAGAGAGGAAAAGGCCAGTGCGGTCGCGCATTCCACCGCTGCCGAGGAGGAAAGGCCGGCCCCGACCGGAACGGTGGAGTCCAGCGCCAGGTCGACCCCGCCCAGCGCCCGGCCGTGGCCGTCGCCCAGCCCTTCGGACAGGGACCAGAAGACCCCGAACACATAGCTCGACCAGTCGTGCTCACCGGCGGTCGGCCGGATCCGGCGCAGCGGCAACTCCACCGCCGGCCCAGGCCGCTGCGCCGAGACGACCCGGACCAGGTCGTCGTCGTTGCGGGCGACCGCCACCCGGGCCCGGGCATCGATCGCGAACGGCAGGACCAGGCCGTTGTTGTAGTCGGTGTGTTCGCCGATCAGGTTGACCCGGCCGGGGGCGGAGTACCGGCCGGCCGGCTCCCGCCCGAAGGTCGAGCGGAAGAGCTGGTCGAGGTCAGTCATCGGTGGCCCGGGCTTGTGGTGAGTTGCTGAACTCCCACGCGTCGGCGACCATCGCCCCCAAGGTGAGCTGCGGTTCCCAGCCCAGGCGGACTTTCGCGCGTTCGGCCGACGCGACCAGTCTGGTGGGATCGCCCGGCCGACGCGGGCCGGTGACGATCGGCACGTCCAGTCCGGTTACCCTTTCCACTTCCGCGATCACCTCTCGGACGCTGAAACCGCTGCCGTTGCCCAGGTTGCAGATCAGATGTTCACCAGGCTCGGCCGCGCTCAGGGCGAGCACGTGGGCCCTGGCCAGATCGGCGACGTGGACGTAGTCGCGGATCGGCGTGCCGTCCGGGGTGGGCCAATCGTCACCGAAGATGTTGAGTTTGTCCCGCCGCCCGGCGACCGCGTCCAGGGTGATCGGAATGAGGTGGGTCTCGATGGCGTGCCGCTCACCGGCCCCGAACGCCGCGCCGGCCACGTTGAAGTAGCGCAGCGAGACGGCGGCCAGTTCGGTGGCCGCGCATTCGTTGCTGATCATCATGTCGACGGCCAACTTGGTGGCGCCGTAGGTGTTGGTCGGCCGGGCCGGTGAATCCTCGGTGATGGGAAAGACCTCCGGCTCGCCGTAGACGGCGGCGGTGGAGGAGAAGACCAGCCGCGGTACCCCGTGCTCGGTGATGGCGTCCAGCAGTGCCCGCGAGCCGATCACGTTGGTGTGCCAGTACAGGGACGGACGGGTCACCGACTCGCCCACCTGGGATTTCGCCGCGAAGTGCAGGACAGCGTCGAAGCCGGCCCCGGCCAGTACCTCACTGCTGGTCCGGATGTCGGCCTTGATGAGGCGCACCCCGGGTGGGACGGAGTCCGCGTGCCCGGTCGAACAATCGTCCAGGACCACCACCTCGTGATCCTGCTCGAGCAGCAGTCGGGTGACGACCGAGCCGATGTAGCCGGCGCCGCCGACGACAAGTGTCTTCATGCTTCTGTTCCTTCTGATCTGCCGGGCGACCGCGTCGCTGCCTCGAGCGCCACACTACGGAGCCGCTCGGCGGCCACCTCGGGGGTGATGTCGTTCACGAATGCTCCCATTGCCGACTCCGAACCCGCCAGGTACTTGAGTTTCCCCTCGGCTCTGCGGATGGTGAAGATCTGCAGATGCAACCAGAAGTCGTCACGGCCGGCGTGCACGGGCGCCTGATGCCAGGCGGTGATCGCCGGCAGGCTGTCGTCGAAGACGCCTTCCATCCGGCGTAGCACTTCGAGGTAGAGCGGGGCCAGGTCGTGCCGCTGCTGCGGAGTCAGCGCAGGGATGTCGGCCACCCTGGTCTTGGGAAAGACCTGCACTTCGACCGGCCACCTGGCCGCGAACGGGACGAAGGCGATCCATCGCTCGTTCTCGGCGACGATTCTCGAACCGTCGGCGATCTCGGCTGCGATGACGTCACCGAACAGGTTCCCGCCGGACGCAGAACGGTAGTCGGCGACCTGCCGCAACATGGCGCTGGTGTGCGGTGTGACAAAGGGATATCCGTAGATCTGGCCGTGCGGGTGGGCCAGGGTGACCCCGATCTCGACCCCCCGGTTCTCGAAGCAGAAAACCTGCTCGACTCCCGGCTGGGCAGACAGCGCGACCGTCCGGTCCGCCCAGGCGGCGATCACCGTGCCGACCCGCTCCGGGGCCAGCTGCGAAAAGGTCGCGTTGTGGTCGGAGGTGAAGCACACCACCTCACAACGGCCGTTTCCCACTGCGGTGGTGAACAGCCCGTCGATCTCGGCCGGGTCGCCCGGGCCGGAGAACGAGGGGAACCGGTTTTCAAAGACCACGACGTCGTATGTCGGGGAAGGGATCTCGCTGGAATTGACGCTGGTGGACGGACATAGTGGGCACTGATCGGCCGGCGGGTGGTAGGTGCGCGTCTGTCGGTGACCGGCGATCCCCACCCATTCACCGGTCAGCCGGTCGTACCGGGCGGTGGACAGGGATTCGACCGGGGGAAGGTCCCGCGGATCGTCGAGAACCCTTACCGCACCAGGAGTTTCGTCGAAGTAGATGATCTCGCGGCCGTCGGCCAGCCGGGCGGAGGTGCGTTGCAGGGTCACAGAACTTCCGCATTCTCTCGGGGGATGTCGTCCGGCGCCGGAATGATGATGACCTCGCCGACCTGATCGGCCAGGATGGCGGCGGCGTGTGGGTCGAGCCGGTCGTCGGTGATCAGGGTGCTGACCGCGCGCAGCGGAGCGATCTGAGCCAGACCGACCACCCCCCACTTGGTGTGGTCGGCGACGACGACCAGACGGCGGGCGGATTCGACCAGCGCGCGGTTGGTCTCGGCCTCCATGAGGTTGGGTGTGGTCAGCCCGGCATGCTCGTCCAGCCCGTGCACACCCATGATCACCATGTCCACCCGGAGCGAGCGGATCGCCTGCACCGCAATGGGTCCGACCAAACCGTCCGACGGTGTGCGGAGACCGCCGGTGAGCACGACGGTCAGGTCGGGTCGCTGTTGGTGGTTGAGCACCTCGGCGACCTTGAGGGAGTTGGTGACCACGGTCAGATCGGCCACGCCGGCGAGGTGCCGGGCCAGCGTCCAGGTGGTGGTACCGGCGGTGATGGCGATGGCCATCCCGGGCCGGACCAGGGTGGCGGCCCGCTCGGCGATCGCTTCCTTTTCCGGCAGCTCGCGAACGCTCTTGGCCTCGAAGTCGGGCTCGATGGCGCTGGCTGTTTCCACCGCGGTGGCCCCGCCGTGCACCTTGGCCAGTAGACCCTTGCGGTCAAGAATCTCCAGGTCGCGCCGGACTGTCATGTCGGAGACGCCGAGCAGGGCGGTCAGATCGGCGACCCGGACTCCGCCGGAGCGGCGCACTTCGTCCAGGATGCGAGCCTGACGGACCTGGGCCAGCACGTGGCCTTCCCCCTACCTGGTCGCTCGTATTTGTGGAGTTGGTGCATGTTCCTGCCCATGTTCATTCATGTTCATTCATGTTGATTCTGCGACCCGGGATGCGCGGGTGTCAAGCGTTGAACCGCCTCTGTGTCGATTTCTGTTCGATCACGCCCGGCTGGCGCCAGTCGCGGTCAGGAACTATCGGCGGAGATAATGGTGCGGCGCGGTCCTTGATTCGCCACCCACGCCCCTGGGGCCCGATTGATGTCCCGGAAGGAGTAGTGGATGTCCCGGAAGGAGTAGTGATGGCCCCGACCTGGCCCGCCAACCCCATCGAGGGCATCGTGGAACGGCAGATCCGGGACGCCCAGGAGCGTGGCCTGTTCGACAATCTGCCCGGTGCGGGCCGACCACTGCGCAATCTCGGCGGGCCGCGGAACGAGAACTGGTGGCTCCGGCAGTACCTGTTGCGTGAGGGTGTCTCCGGGGTGCCGTTCCTGCCGCCCGCGTTGGCGCTGCGGAAGGAGGCCGAAGACCTCCCGGCAGTGGTGGCCGAACTCGCCACGGAGGCGCAGGTCAGGTTGATCGTGGCCAGGTTGAACGAGCGCATCAGGACGGCCCTGGCCGCTCCGGCCGACGGGCCGTCGATGACGCTGATGGAGTTGGATGTGGAGCCGATCATCCTGGGGTGGCGCAGGTCCCTTCTCGCGCGGCAGCGGCCGTCACCGCAGGTGCCCGAGGAACCACCGCGCCGGCGCTGGCGGCGCCGCCGTGGCGCCGGGCGGTGACTCGCGCCGAATTTCTCGCCACCCTCGACTGGGCGCGCGGCCGGACGGTCGTGGAGCCGCCGGCCCGGATGTCAGGCTGGTGGGCGGGCGCGCCGAGCGCGGTCACCCATCTGGGCGATATGTACCTCGCGTATCGGCTGCGCCGACCGATCACCGCCGGGCGGGGCTTCGCCACGGTGGTCGCGAGAGTGAGGAACGGGGTGGAGTTGGACACGATGGCCGTCATCGAGCGGGACCGGCATCGGGCGGATTCGCTGGAGCGTCCCGCTCTGGTGCGCAGCGACGACGGCCGCTGGCGTCTCTACATCAGTTGTGCCACACCGAATTCCCGGCACTGGCGGGTGGACCTGCTGGAAGCGGAGACCATCGGGCAGTTGCCGGACGCAACGCCCGTGACGGTGCTGCCCGGTGACGAGTCGATGGCCGTCAAGGACCCGGTCATCCGCCGCGACCAGGATGGCTGGCATCTGTGGGCCTCGTGTCACCCGCTCGGTGATCCGGACGCGACCGACCGGATGAGCACTCGCTACGCCCGCAGTCGGGACGGCCGGGAGTGGGTGTGGGAGGGCACCGCGATGAGCGCGACACCCGGCACCTGGGACGCGCGCGGGGTGCGGTTCGCCGACGTCCGGGAGATGTCGGATGGGTTCCTGGCCCTGTACGACGGCCGGGCCAGCGCCGCCGAGAACTTCGAGGAGCGCACCGGCGCCGCGTTCGCGGACTCCCTGGCCGGCCCCTGGCGGCCCACCCCTGGTCCGACGTTCGTCTCGCCCCACGGCACGGGCGGTCTGCGCTACCTGTCCACCACCGCGGATCCGGACGGGGGTCTTCGCGTCTTCTACGAGAGTGCCAGACCGGACGGCTCCCACGAGTTGCGGACCCAGTTGGCTCCGGTCTGAGCCCCTTTCAGCTCGTCTTGGCACTGCGGGCATCGACTTGGCAAGCCCTGCAGGCGTTGCCACGACGGGGTAGCGCCTGCTCAGTGGGCTCCGAGACCGTGCGGGCCGACCTCTCGTGAACCGGGAGTTGCACCCCGAGCGGCACGGCTTTCCGCAAACCCGAAAAACTGACGATCTTGATCATTAAGATGGGCGAGTGACGGACCTTCATGATCAGGTCATGGCCTGGCTTCACCAGATCGCACCGTCAGGCGTTCGGGTGTCCAGAGTCGGTCGAGGCCGGGGGTGGGACATATATTCAGACTCGGAGGTTCGTATCCACTTTGAGTCGAGCTCCGGACCTGTGGATGAGCTGGATCAGATGCTCGACGTATTTCAAGACGTGGTCATGTGGGATACCAAAATGCGCTGGCCGGACGCTGATCACGACACCTCGCCCGAGGTGCAGACGAGGCCCGACGGCTCGGTTTCAAGAATTGGGTACAGTTACCCCCTGGGGAGTGGAAGAAGGATGTGGGTAGCCTTCCTCGATCCTTCCCGTGAAGTATGACTTTCATCCTGCCGGTTCTGTGCGGACCCAGCTGATCGACGGCCCGGGTCCGGTGATCTGAGTGCGAGCGCTCCGCTTTGCCCAGTGGAACGGACCGCTGGAACTTCTCGAGGTGGATCCGCCGGCCTGTCCACCGGACGGGGTGGTCGTCGACGTGGTCGCCACCGGGGTCTGCCGATCGGACTGGCATGCCTTCACCGGGCATGATCCGGTCCCGCTGCCGCAGGTGCCGGGCCACGAGTTCGCCGGGACGGTCGCGGCGGTCGGTCGGGACGTCCGTCGGTGGCAGCGGGGCGACCGGGTCACGGCACCGTTCGTCCTGGGCTGCGGGCGGTGTGCATTCTGCCTGGCCGGCGACGCTCAGGTATGCCCTGATCAGGAGCAGCCGGGGTTCACCCTGCCCGGTTCCTTCGCGGACCAGGTCGCTGTGCCGCGCGCCGACTTCAACGTGGTCCGGATACCGGATGCGGTGGACATGATGTCAGCGGCTGCGCTGGGCTGCCGCTTCGCCACCGCGTACCGGGCCCTGACCGCGCACGGACGGGTCGGCCCCGGTCAGTGGGTGGCCGTGCACGGCTGCGGTGGGCTCGGGCTCTCCCTGGTGATGATCGCGGTCGCGTTGGGCGCACAGGTGGTGGCGGTGGACATTTCGCCGGTCGCGCTTCAATGGGCGACGTCACTCGGCGCCCAGGCCGCCGTCGACGCGTCGCGTACGCCGGACACCGCCGCGGCGGTCACCGACGTGACCCGGGGCGGAGCGCACGTCGGTGTGGACGCCATCGGTCGGCCCGCGACCGCAGCCGCGTCGATCCGCTCGCTCCGTCCCCGGGGTCGGCACCTCCAGGTCGGTCTGCTATTGGGCGCCGACGCGGCCACCAACCTGCCGATGGACCTGGTGATCAGCCGGGAACTGGAGATCTACGGGTCACACGGGATGGCCGCGCAGCACTACCCGCCCATGCTCGCGGCTCTGGCCGACCATCGGCTGCGCCCCGAACGACTGATCGGTCAGGTGATCGACCTCGCCGGCGCGACCGGTGTCTTCGACACATTCACCGGAGCCGGCGGGCCGGGCCTGACGATCATCCGCGTGTGAGGGTGAGTTACGCGGTAGCACTCAGCTGGCGCTGGCCCCGGAAGCAGCCGCATCGACCTCGTGGGTGTCACCCTCGGTGGCCAGCGCGCCGGACGAGTTCTCCAGGTGAGCGCGAATGAACCAGTGGAAGAGTTCGATCTGGTGCAGCTGGCCGATCAGCAGGTCACTGGTGACCGGATCGGTCTCCTCGGTGTCGTCCGCGGCCTTGCGGTGATCGGTGATGACCCCCTGGTACACCACGTCCAGCGCGCCGAGATGGGCGATGCTGTCGGCTCGGCCGATCGAGTAGTCGTTCCAGGTCCGCTCCTCGACCAGGGTCCCGGGGGTGCCCTTGACGGACGAACCCAACGTGGCGATCCGTTCGGCGATCGCGTCGGCGTAGGCGCGGACCACCTCGATCTGCGGGTCGAGCATTTCGTGGATGCCGATGAAATGGGGACCCACCACGTTCCAATGGACGTGCTTGAGAGTCAGGGCCAGGTCGTTGAGCGCGTGCAGCCGCATCTGCAGGATGGCGGCCACCTCGGCTCCGGTTTCCGTGTCGAGACTGGGCACGGTGAAGCGGGGCAGTGATGTCTTGCGAGCCATCTTGTTCTCCTCCTGGTGTGGCGGGCCCGGTGCCGGCGTTGCTGCGGCCCGGTGTGCACCATCAGGACGCACGCGTCCGCCCGGCCGCCGGAGGTTCGGTACCCCCGCGGTCAGCGGCGAAACGTGCTCCGCCAGGCGGCCCGTCAGCGGAAACGGTCGATCAGTTCGTCGACCGTAGCACCACATATCGACCGGGTTCCGCCACCGTGCGGAAGCGACCGGAACCGACCAGCGAAGCCAGCAGCGTCCGGCTCCAGCCGGGTGTGTACGAGGTGCTGTCCAGATCCAGGACAACCCAGTCGGCGCGGATCGGTAGGCCGGTCGGGTCGACGAAGCCCGGGTCGGCCTGCATCACCTGCGCCCGGTCGACCAGGTGCGGCATCAGAAACACGTCCGCGGCCACGCGCGCGCCGTCCGGGACGGTGGCCACGGCCTGGCTCGCCGTCGCGCAGTGTCCGCAGCGGATCAGGCCGGCCAGGATGCTCGCCATCGTCGGCGCCCGCACCAGGCTGACCACGGCGACCACAGCCAGCGCGACGACCTGGAACCGCAGCAGGCGCCCGGTCGGGTGGCCGGACACCAGGACGGCCCGGCGACGCTGCCTGACCATGCCGTCTGTCAACGCCACGAAGCAGACGACCATCAGGGTCGCGTTGTAGTGATAGAGAAAACCGGTGTAGGCGTAGTTGCTCGACACCAGCCTCGCTCCCAGGGTGGGCAGGATGGCCAATGCGACCGGTGAGCGCAGGCCCAGACCGGTGGTCACCGCCAGTGCGCCGAGGAACGTCAGCCCGCGAACGGAGAACACCGTGTGCAGGGCCGAGGCGGCCAGCCCGTCGAGGCCGTGGGAGCGGCCGCCGGCGTAGGCGAAGTAGGTGTAGGTGTGGGAATAGCTGAAGTACGGGATGACGAGAAGAACCAGCAGGAGAAAGCTGACCACGCCGATGACGCCGAGCACCAGTGCGGGTCGGTACCTGCGTTGCGCGGCCAGGACCAACGCGATTCCGAGAACCAGCAGCGGGGAGTCCTCCTTGACCAGCACCAGCAGGCTGCTGAACACCACGACGTGGGTGTACCGTCCGGCCAGCAGGGCCTCCAGCGCCAGAGCGAGCAGTGGCACCGCGAAGGCGATCTCATGAAAATCGAAGTCGACCGCCTGCAGAATTCCCCAGCTGACCGCGAAGGCGGCCCCGACGGCGTAGCCCGCCCGGCCCAGGCTGCGCACGGAGAGTCGGGCCACCACATGCACCCCGCCGGCGACCAACAGTGCCTGGGCGATCAACAGCACCCTGGCGTCCGGCCAGAGTCGGTAGAAGGGCGCCAGCAAGACCAGGATCGGGTGGAAGTGGTCGCCCAGGATATTGAACGGCTGCTGCGACTTGACCAGGACATCTGGTGCCCGCAGGTGGGCGTATTGGTTGACGGCCTGGTCGAAGATGGTCAGGTCGAACCCGGAGTGGAAGTGGGCGTGGCGGATCAGCGAGTCGAGCAGGTACAGGATCAGGGCGCTCAGGCTGACCACCCACACCCGGTTGGCGACCGGCCGAGAAGGGGTGAACCCGGTGGCCCGGCTCTCCGGCTGGTCCCGATCCGGGGCTGCGGACAGGCCGCCGGCCATCGGACACCCCCGAATCTGTTCCCGTTCCGGGCTAGCGAAAGACCAGGTCAGGACTCTACCTGCGCCGCGCCCACCTGTTCCCGGGTGCTCGTGTGGACCGAACCTGCTGCTCGGGCCGGAAGCAGGACCACGGCGCTGAGCATCCAGATGGTCTGGACGCTGCCCTCGGCCACCGAGAGCAGGCTCAGCCCGGCGTAGTGGATGTCGGGCAGATGGAAGGTGTTGCGGGTGTTCAGCCCGAAGATCAGCAGTCCGGCGCCGGTGAACAGCGCTGTTCCGACCCATCGTCGCAGCTGGGCCGGCTCTTCTCCGGCCAGGGCGGGCGCGTCGACGGCGAGCAGCCGGAACAACCGGGCCGGGAACGTCGCGACCAGCCGGGCGGCCAGCACCACCATGGCGGGCAGGACCCAGACGGCGTGGTGGATCCAGCTCACCGGGCTGACCAGTACGCCCAGCAAGCCGGTGATGGTGACGGCCAGCAGTGTGTCGCCCGCCACGACCGCCCGACGAACCCGACGCGCCCCGACCACCACGATCGTCACCGCGCCGAGGAACCAGACAAGTTTGTCCGGCGCCAGCGGCGCCGCGATGCGGGCCAACATCCCGTTGATCGACTGGTTGGCGGTGTTGTCGAGCACGCCGACGCGGCTGGAATCCCACAGGGCGGAGGTGAAGTAGTGCCAGGTCGCCGAGGGTGCGCATACAGCGGCCAGCAGGGTCGCCGACGCGGCGGTCAGCAGCGCGACCCGCAACTCCCGCCACCGGCCGGACATCACCAGGTACAGCAGGAAGATCCCCGGAGTCAGCTTGATGGCGGTGGCCAGGCCGATGCCGACACCAGCCCACCTGCTCCCCCTCCGGACCAGGACGAAGATGTCGACCATGACCAGCAGCGCCAGGTAGGTGTTGACCTGGCCGTACGCCGCGGTCTGACTGATCGGTTGCAGGCAGAAGGCGGCGGCGGTGGCCAGGCCGGTCGCGAAGACCAACTGTGGCCGACCCAGCTGGACACGCTCGCGGAGAGCCAGCAGGACCAGCCCGACGGTCGAGGCCGCGATGCCGATACTCGAGCCGATCACCACGGGCCGGATGGAAAGGCTCGTCATCGGGGACATCAGGATCGCCGCCACCGGCGGGTAGGTGAAGCCGAGATAGCCGTTGACCGGGTCGTACTTGGCGTAGCTGTACAGATCACTGCCCGCCCGCCACTGGGTCAACGCGTTGTAGTAGATCCGGAGGTCGAACTCGTTGCGTGGCGCGCCGAGGTGGCGATACACCGAGTAGGAAATGGCGAAAGCGGCCAACAGGCCCAGCACCGACGCGCCGATAACAACAGCGCGGTCGCGAATACTCAACCGGCGGAGGTCCAGGTTCGCCCAGGCTTGAAACGAGCGCACGGACTTCAGCTCAATCACCATGGCATTGTGCCATCTGTCCGGTTGTCCACCGGTGGGGTTCGAGGCGCCGATATCTCCCGTGCCCGGGAATGAGCTCACAAAGAATTAACACCCGGGCCGGAGGTCGGGGCCGTCCGTGGGTGTGCGGCGAAGTGGTTGACCGTCGGTCGGTCTCGCGCCACAGAACATTTCGAGTGGCGATGACCAACCGATCCCGGGTTTTCGCCGCGGCTGAACGCCAATTGCCGGGCGACCGGTCAGGGCCGTTTCGGCCGGGTAAACGTGACGAGATTCACGATGACCGACCCGGCGTCAAAGAAATGATAATAGGGCAGTGTGCACTGGTTCGCACCAGATTACCGGTGTTCGCACCGTGAGCCGTCAGCCCGGGACCAAGGCTTCCAGATTCCGGTTTTAGCCCTGCGGAATCGCGACCCACCGGCAGCATCCCACCGGCACCACCGCCGGACCAGGGAGTACCGGTCGGCATCTGGGACCGAAATGTCGTGGCATTCGTGGACTATGACCCGAACGCTCTCCAGAAGTCCCACTCTTTCGATATTGACTTACGCTGTACGACTTGCGACGTAAGGGGGTGCCTATTGTCGTAACGTGGTTTGGGGGGTTAGCCGCTGCCTTTTGGCACACCGGTTCGGCCTCTGCGGAGCGATCCCGACCCGGACCGGCCGCCGCCGAAGAAAGGCTTCAGATGAGCCCGGAACGGGTGCCATTAACCAGGGATCGCATCGTCCAGTCCGCTCTCGGTCTGGCCCGTCATGAAGGGCTCTCCGGAGTTTCGATGCGCAAGCTGGCCCAAGAACTTGGCGTGGAGGCGATGTCGCTCTACCACCATGTCCCCAACAAGCGGGCGCTGCTGATCCTGATGGCCGACCGGTCGCTGGCCACGCTCGAGCCGGCCGATCCGGCGCTCCCGTGGACGGACCGGCTGGTGTCCCTGCTGGAGGGAATCTTCCGCGCCGGCATCGAAAACCCGGCGATGATCTCGGTTCTCGCCTCGCAGGAACTCGACCCGACCGAGCTCGAAGCCTCCGAATTCTCCTCGCTGACCCTGATCGAGTCGGTGCTGGCCATTCTGGGCGAATCCGGGCTCGAGGTGAAGCAGCGGGTTCACGTCTACAACTCGTTGATCAGCCTGGTCTACGGCTTCGTGCTGGCGCGAACCCGGGGCTTGATGCTGTCACCCGGCAAGGCCATGGGGGTCGGCGGGTACCGGGGGACCAGCGACCGTTGGGAGATGTTCCCCGCCCTGGCCGAGGTCCTCCCCGAGTTGGATGCGGCCGATCCGGCCCTCGACCTCCAGTTCAGTCTGAAACTGTACGTGGGTGCGTTGGCGAACGTGGCGGTCGCACCGCTGACCCCCACCGCTGACCTGCACCGGTGATCTGCGCCGCTCGTCTGCACCGCTGACCTGCACCACCCGGGTGTTCACCATCGACCTGAACTCCGACCTCGGCGAGAGCTTCGGCAGATGGGTCCTCGGCGACGACGACGCCATGCTCGATCTGGTCACCAGCGCCAACGTGGCCTGCGGTTTCCACGCGGGAGATCCGGCGACGCTGCACCGCACGGTCGCTGCGGCCCAGGCGAGATCCGTGGTGATCGGGGCGCAGGTCGGGTACCGCGACCTCGCCGGGTTCGGGCGCCGGTTCATCGACATGGAGCCGCGGGAGCTGACTGCAGAGGTGATCTATCAGATCGGTGCCCTGGACGGTCTGGCCCGCAGCGTCGGAACCTCGGTCCGGTACGTCAAGCCTCACGGGGCGCTGTACAACACCGTCGTCACCCATCAGCAGCAGGCCGCCGCGGTGGTGGCTGCGGTGGTGGCCTTCGACCGAACCCTGCCGGTGGTCGGTCTGCCGGGATCGGAGTTCCTCGCCGTAGCCGACCGGGCCGGTCTCCGGGTGATCACCGAAGCCTTCGCGGACCGGGCGTACACGGCGACCGGCACTCTGGTGCCCAGAGGGGAACCGGGTGCGGTGCTCCACGACCCGACCCAGGTCGCCGACCGGGTGTTGGCGCTGTTGGAGACGGGCGAGGTACGCGCCATCACCGGCCAAGTGGTCCCGGTGGCGGCCGAGTCGATCTGCATCCACGGCGACTCGCCCGATGCCGTCCGGATGGCCGGGGCGGTGCGCCGAAGACTGACCGAGGCCGGGGTGACGTTGCGTCCGTTCGTCGATGATGCGCGATGAGCGGGCCCGGCACCGCACGGCCGGTCCGCCCCGCACGGCCGGCCACCCCGCAGGGCCGGTCCACCTCGCACGGCCGGTCCACCTCGCCCGAGGTCAGCGGCGCACGAACTCCAGCTCGAAGATCTCCCGACCGTCGGCCAGGCCGCGACGTTCGAACCGGGTCCGCGGGCGGAACCCGGGCCGCGCCGCCCACCCCGGGTAGGCGTTGCGCAGTCCTTTGGTGGTCGTGCAGACCGCGAGCATCTGCTCCGCGTAGGGTGCCCAATCGGTGGCCAACCGCAGTGTCCCGCCGCGGCGCAGCCGGGACGCCACGAGTTCAGTGAACGACGCGGTCACCAGTCGGCGCTTGAGGTGCTTGGTCTTGGGCCAGGGGTCCGGGAAGAACAACCAGGCCTCGGCCAACGAGGCGGGCGCGATCAGATCGGTGAGGACCTGCACTCCGTCACCGCGCATGACCCGCACATTCTCGGCCCCCGCGCGGGCCAGGTGATGAAAGGTCTGGGCCACCCCCGGCTTGTACACCTCGACGGCCAGGAGGTTGATCTCGGGGCGGGCCACCGCCATGCCGGCCGTGGACTCGCCCATGCCGGAACCAATTTCAATGACCAGGGGCGCAGATCGGCCGAAAATCCGTTCGGCTTCGAACACGTTGACGGCATTGAACGACTCGGGGTCCAGGTACCAGGTGTCGGCGTGCTCGTTCCAGGCCCGCCGCTGGACGTCGTTGAGCCGGCCTCCGCGGGGGTGGAAGCTGACCACCCGACGGAAATGCGCGGGCAGACCGTCGGTCGGCGCGACGGTCCGGATGCGCGAGTCCTGCATGCCCGCGAGGTTAAGTGGCTGTGCGGGTGAAAGCGAATCGTCAGGCGTCGCGCTTGTTGAGCACCCAGGCCGCGATCAACCACAACACGACACCGGTGGCCAGGAAGACCAACAGGCCCTGGACCGGCGTCGGACCGGTGTGGCCGGCGAATTGGATGTCCACGCCGGCCACGTCCGCGGTCGGGCTGACGAAGGTGCCACCGGCTGCGAACGGCAGCCACGGCCCGACCTTGGCCCCGACCGTCGGGATCAGGGTGAACAGCGACTCGATCAGCAACGGCCACAGCAACAGCAACGCGATCGCACCGGCGGACTGCCGGAGCAGTGTGCCGACCGCGACGGCGATCACCGCGGCGATGGCGAACAGAGGGGCGTAGCCGGCGACTTCGCGCCACACCTCGCCCTGCAGGACCAGCGGCTGCGGTGGTTCCTTGGCCAGGGTCTTGGTCAGGAAGAACGCACCGCCCGCGCAGACCAGACCGACGACAGCCCCCAGGCCGGCGAGGAGAGTCGTCTTGGCCAGCAGCACGTTGGTGCGTTTCGGCACCGCCAGGAACGTGCTCCGCAGGGTGGAGAACCGGTATTCCGTGGTCACGGCCAGCGCGGCCATCACCATGAAGATGCTCTCGCCGAGTCCCACCCCGCGCAGCGCGAAAAACGGAATGGCCGAATGACCCCGCTCTACCAGCCCGAACAGCAGGCCGAAAGCGAACGCGGCCAGCAGAATCGCTCCCAGGCACCAGTAGGGCGATCGGGTCGAGAAAAGCTTGATGCGCTCGACGGAGAGCAGACTGGCCGCGCTCATTTCCCCTCCCGGCGGATGTCAGTGGGCTGACCTGCGCCCGGCAGCATCGGGTCGGCGCCGCTGTTCCATCCGCGACTACCGTATTCCACCGAGTCCCCGGTGAGCTGCATGAACGCTTCCTCCAGCGAGCCCCGGACCGCGGCCAGTTCGTGCACTGTGATGCCTGCTTCGGCGGCCAGGTCGCCGACCTGTTCGATCGGCGCGCTGTGCACGATCAACGAGCCCTCGTCCGGTGTTATCCGGATGCGGTGACGGCTCAACACATCCGCGAACTGGGCGAGTTGCGGCGAACGCACCCGGACGGTTGACTCGGTGGAGTGGGCGATGAAATCCGCGGTGGCCGCGTCGGCGATCAGTCTGCCTTTGCCGATGACGATCAGGTGCTGGGCGGTGACGGCCATCTCGGACAGCAGGTGGGACGAGACGAAGACCGTCCGGCCGGCGGCGGCCAGACCCTGCATGAACTGGCGGATCCAGAGGATCCCTTCCGGGTCGAGACCGTTGACCGGCTCGTCGAACAGCAGCACTTCCGGGTCTCCCAGGATCGCGCCGGCCAGTCCCAGTCGTTGTTTCATGCCGAGCGAGAACTTCCCGACCGCTTTGCCCGCGACCGCCGCCAGTCCCACGGTGTCCAGTACCTCCCCGACGCGCTTGGGCGACAGACCGTTGGAGGCGGCCATCCAGCGCAGGTGCGAGCGGGCGGAGCGATTCGGATGCACCCAGTTGGCGTCCAGCAGCGCGCCGACCTTGGTCAACGGCCTGGTCAACGAGGCGTACCGCTGGCCGTCGATCAGCGCCTGGCCTGCGCTGGGATTGTCCAGGCCGAGGATCATCCGCATCGTCGTGGACTTGCCGGCGCCGTTGGGGCCGAGGAAACCGGTCACCGTTCCGGGTCGGACGACGAACGAGAGCTGGTCGACGGCCTTGTTCTGGCCAAAAGACTTCGACAGTGAAGAAACATCGATCATCGGACCATCTTCCAACAGTTGAGCGTCGTCCGATGCCGGATTGGTCGGCCCGGACCGTCCGGCGCACGAAAACACCACCCGGTTCAGCCTGCACGGGCCGGCCCCGAAGAACACTGAAGCCCGTCGTTCCGGCGGTCGCAGCGGGCGTCCTCCGGCGTCATCAGGTGTGGTGGACCAGGGCTCCCACCCGGCCGCCCACGGCCGCCACGATCACGATGATCACCGCGGTGACCAGGGACCCGATCACCATGCTGAGCGGGTTGCGCAGATCGCGTGCCCCCCGGTCGTGCCCGTGCAGCAGCAGTGCGAGCGCGGTGAGCGACCGGGTGGCGTGGGCTTGCAACACCACCTTGGGCCGGATCCGGTCTCGGTGCGCCGCGCCCGCGAGATCGGACCGGTTCGTCCCGCCCGTCGCGCCGGCGCGGGGCGGCAGGTCAATCATCGGAACCCGGTGGTCGGAAACCGAGCTGGATCCGCACCGGTCGCCGCCCGGGCCGAACCAGCGTCCCCCGGCCGGGCGGCTGGTGCGAAAGGTGGAGCCCCGGGTAGAGAGCCCCTTCCTGGCGGTCACCGGAGAGCAGCAGGCCGGTCGCCCCGATCTCCCGCAGTCGCTGTGGCACCGGTTCGTACATCGACCGCCCGGCCCCGCCCGACCGTCGGGCCAGGATCAGGTGCAGACCCACATCGCGCGCCTGGGCCAGGAAGTCCATGAACGGTGCGAGGGGACCGGGGCCGCCGGGTGACAACAGGTCGTAGTCGTCGGCCAGCACGATGATCTCCGGTCCGCGCCACCAGGAGCGGCTGCGCAGCTGGGCGACCGTCACGTCGGCCGGCGGTAACCTGCTGGTCAGCTCGCCGGCCACCCCGGCAGCCATGTCGGTGGCCGCCGAGATGGTCCCGGCGTAGGCACCGATGTAGTCCTGCGGCAGTACGCCGAGCAACGTCCGCCGGACATCGAACACCGCGAACACGACCTCCTGGGCGGTGAACCTGGAGGCCAGGTCCGCGGCGATCGACCTGAGCAGAGAGGTCTTGCCCGACCCTGGGTCTCCGATCACCGTCAGGTGTGCGTCGGCGCCGCGCCAATCCAGTTCGACCGGCCGGAAGTGCTGCTCGTCGATGCCGATGACGATCCCGCTGCGCGGGTCGGCCGGTGCGGGAAGATGTCGGCTGTCGACCAGTGTGGGCAGCATCCTGACTTGCGGAACCCCTTCCCCCGGCCAGGCCGCGGCGATGGCCGCCACGGTGGCCTCGATGGAGGGTGCCTGGGCGATCTGGGGCAGGCAGACCTGCACCTGCAGGCCACCCGCGACCAGGCACCGGCCGGGATGATCGGCCCGCAGATTGGCGGCCTGCTTCCGTCCGATCACCGAGTCGACGGAGTCGTTGACCCGGAACTCCACCTTGGTGCCGATCACCGCCTGCAGCGGGATGCGGATGTCCGACCAGCGGCCCGAACTGATGACCAGGTGGATGCCGTAGCCGGGGCCACGGACGCCCAGTTCCTGCACGACATCGGCCAGGTCGTCGAAATCACTGCGCAGCGCGGCGTAGTTGTCGATCACCAGAAACAGGTCGGCCACGGCCAGTTCGGTGAGCTGCCCGCCCTGAAACCGTGCGCGCATGGCTGCCGGCGAGTCGATGGCCAGCCGGGAGAAGAGCTCTTCGCGCTCGGTCATGGCGCCGGCGACCTCGGCGACGGTCCGGCGTACCCGGTCGGCGTCCACCCTGGAGGCCACCCCCGCCACATGGGGCAGCCCGTCGAGGGCACGCAGCGCACCGCCGCCGAGGTCCAGACAGTAGAAGGAGGCCTGGCCGGGCCACCGGGTCAACGCGGCGGAGACGATCAGGGTCCGCAAGAGCGTCGACTTGCCACTTTGTGGAGCACCCAGAACGGCCAGGTGACCCCCGGCCACGCTGAAGTCGATGATCAGCGGTTCCTGCCTCTGTTCGGCCGGCCGGTCCAGCAGTCCCACCGCCACGCGAAGGTGCCCCTCGGCTGCGGGTTCCACGGAGCGCGCACACAGTCCCAACTCCGGGTCGACCTCCATCTGTCCGAGAACGCGGTCGAGTGTCAACCGGTGCGGCAACGGCGGCAACCAGATCTGGGCGACCCTGGCGCCCGCCGCGGCCAGTCGCCGGACCGTGACATCGAGTACGGTCGGGGCCCGCGTCATAGCCGGCGGGACCGTGCGTGGAACCTTTGGTGCGATTACGGCGCTGTCTGTACCGGCGCCATCTGTAACGGCGTTACCCACGGCGGCCAGATACTGTGCGGTGTCATTGAAGAAGGTGAACGGGGCCGGCACGGCCGCTGCATCGACGACGGCCTCGCCTGTCACCGGGCGCAGGTAGGGCCCGGACACATACCCGGCCTTGAAGCGGTTGAAGATCGTGGTGTCCACCTTCAGGTATCCCGACCCCGGTATCGGCGGCAGTTCATAGGCGTCGCCCACTCCCAGGACGGCCCGGGACTCGCCGACGTTGAATGTCCGCAGACCGAGGCGATAGGACAGGAAAGATTCCAGGCCCCGGAGCCTGCCCTCTTCGAGTCGCTGACTGGCCAGCAACAGGTGCATCCCGATGGAGCGACCGATCCGGCCCACCGCGAGTAGCAACTCGATGAAGTCGGGCTGAGCGGTCAGCAGTTCGCCGAATTCGTCCACCACCACGAACAGATTCGGCATCGGCTCCTGGCAGGCCCCGTCACCATCCTCCCGCCGAAGGTTGTATTCGGTGATGTTGGGCAGTTTGCCGCCGGCGAGAATCCTTTGACGGCGGGTCATCTCGCCGAACAGGGCGTCCTGCAACCGATCGATGAGGCCGGTGTCGTCGCACAGATTGGAGATCATCGCCGCGCAGTGCGGCATGCGCTCCAGGCCGGCGAAGGTGGCCCCGCCCTTGTAGTCGACCAGCACCATGGACAACCGCTCCGGCGGGTGCAGGACGGCCAGCGTCAGCACCAGCGTGCGCAGCACTTCGGACTTACCCGATCCGGTGGCACCGATGCACAGGCCGTGCGGCCCCATCCCGCCGAGCGCCGGTTCCTTGAGGTCCAGAAACACCCGCTCACCGGCCGGTCCGAGACCGAACGGCACCCGCAGGAACTCGCTCGCCGGGCGGCCCGCCCAGGTCTGCGCCGGGTCGAAGTCGCCCGGATCAGCGATGCCCACCAGGTCGACGACGCCCATGGTCGCTTCCAACGGGGCCGGCGGGGACACCTCATCCATCAGGCGTACGGAGGTCAATTCCCGGGTCAGCGACCTGATGACCGAGGCCGTGACCAGGTCGGGGGTACCGGCGCGCGCTCCCGTCGACCTGGCCCGGGCTTCCGCGTCGTGGTCGTGCCGGACGGGACGGAGGTCGTCCACCACGATCCAGTCGTTCCGGCAGGTCACGCGGACGTCGACGTGCTCCGGCGCCGCCGCAACCGTGTCGGCCAGGGTGATGACGGTGATGCCCAGATCGGCCGGCCGGATTCCGGCCGGCAGGCCCGAGAACACATCGGCGACCGGTTCACCGAGGTCGACCACCACGACCAGGGCCGGACCCGATCCGGCCCGGCCGAAACCGCCGAAGGTGATCGCCCGCAACGTCTCTGCGGTCCGCCGGAGGATCTCCGGACGCAGTAGATCGGCCAGTATGTCGGCGTGCTCGGCGGTCAGGCGTCTGGGCGCTGGCCCGTCGAACTCGTCATCGGAGCGTGAATGCGGCAGCCACTTCAACCAATCGAGCCAGCCGGCCGAACGCCGTGGCACACCGCTGAGGATGCGCAATTCGCCTGGCCCGTGCCAGGACACGAGTTGGACGAGGGCGTTGGTCACCACCTGGCGCCCGGCTGCGCTCGGGCCGATCACGGACACCCGGCCACTGACCGGCAGGCCGACCGGCATGCCGCTGACGATCCGGTCTCGCTCGACGATGCGGGCGGTCGCCGCCGCGATCACCACGTCGGGCTCCGTCAGCGGATCGCGGTCGGGCGGCGCGACCACATGCTGCCAAAGCGGGCCAGGTCCGGTGCCGATTCTGGCGATCAGGAAGTCCGGGTCGTCCGGGCGACGCTCCCACAGACGGGTCGGGTCGCGAACCAGTTCGGGAAGCAGGGACGGATCCGGGTGATCATGCAGCGCGATCCCGCGTTGGATGGCCACCGCGGCGACCAGGTCGGCCCGGACGCCGTCCAGATAGTCGAGATATCTCCGTCTGATCTGGGCCGCCCGGCGGCCGGCCCCCGTCCGCTGCGCCGCGAAGAGGACGATCGCGCCGACGACGGTCGCCGCCAGCATCAGCCCGCCGGCGATCAGCATGAGCGGGCTGCGGTTGGCCACGATCATGATCAGCGACCCGGCACCGCCGACGATCGGCATCAGGATCTGCATGGCACCCTGCGAGCCCGACGCGAGATCGGGAACCGGCGGCGGTGGGAGCAGGTCGAGGTCGCGCAGGTCGACTTCCGCCGGCCGCGTCCGCGCCGGTCGATGAACCAGACGCTGCGCCACATCCACCCCCGCCCACCCCGTTCGACCCCCCCTGGCCGTGCTTACACTACGGCGGGTGACCGACAGGGGGCCGGTTCATCCACATGGGGCGGGCAAATGATGTGGGGGGCACATGGGGAGCCGTTTCACCAGGGTGACTGTCGTCGGCGACCGCCGACAGATCGATGTCTCGTTGCCTGCGGACGAACCGGTCGGGGAACAGTTGCCGTTCCTTCTGCGGCTGCTCTCCGTCCCGGTGACCGGGGTGCCGGCCCGCTGGCGGTTGGCGGCGCCCGAGTTCGGTCCGCTGGAACCGGCCCGGTCGCTCGATGAGGTCGGGGTGCTCGACGGCACCCGGCTGTACCTGACCGAGGCCGTCCGCGCTCCACCCCGACCGTTCGTGGACGACGTGGAGAACGCGGTCGCCGACATGGTCGCCGAGCGGGCGCCCAGCTGGACGGGGTCGGCGCGTCGGAACGCGGTCGGCACCTTGCTGGCGGTGCTCCTGGCCGGAACCACGGTCGTCGGGATGGGTGCACCTGCCCCGGTCAGCTGGATCTCGCCGACGGCGGTCGTGCTGGTGGCCCTGGCGGCCGGGGCGTT
>CAXUHA010000018.1:42256-68855 GCA_964250735.1 uncultured Nakamurella sp.
GATCAACGAGAGGGGCGGGTGGGCCTGTGCTCTCGTGGCGATCCCGGCCGCGGCGGCACTGGTGATCGCGGTGGCGGTCGAGCGTCCCTACTCCGCCGTGTCCGCCGCGGTCGGGGGCCCCGGCGAACCCTGGGCCGGGCCGGCCGGTCTGGCGGCGCTGACGGATGCCGCCGGCTGGAAGGCGTTCGGGTTGACGGTCGCGGTCGGGTCCGGTTTCGCCCTGACGTTGGCCGGACTGGTGCGACGTTCGTCCGGCGTCATCGTCGCAGGGGCGGCCGCTGCGTTCCTGTCGTTCGGGGCACTGGCGTGTGATCACCTGGGCATGCCTGCCGACCGGACAGCCGGGTTGATCCTGGTGGCGTCGGTGACCCTCGCCGGCATGGCCGGTCGGCTCGGCGTGATCGGCGCGGGCCTGGTTGCGCTGATGGTGGCCGACGAGCGGGGCGAACCGGTGGCGCGGGATGCGGTCGCGGCCGCGGTGCGACGCGGAATGGGCATATCCGATGCGCTGATCTGGATCTCGGTGCTGAGCGCGGCCTTGTGCTGTTCCGTGCTGATCATCGGCGAACCGGTTGGAGGGGCGGGTGCGGGCTGGTCGGCCCCGGCGCTCGGAACGTTGGGCGCCTTGATCTTCGGCCTCCGGAGCCGGATGTTCAGCCGAGCCGGGCAGGTGGGTCCGATGTGGGGCGTGCCCGTCGTCACCGCGGTGGCAGTCGCGGTACGGTCGCCGTCGTGGTTCGCCGTCCGGCCGATGTCCGGCTCGGTGATCACGTTGCTGGTGGTGCTGATCAGCGGCGTCATGGGCGCCGTATTCGGCCTGCAATCACTTCCAGAGGTCGCCGCCGCTCGTTTGCAGCGAATTCTGGAACGGCTCGAAGTGGTCGCCGTGCTCGCTCTCGTGCCGGGCCTGGTGCTGCTTTTCCGGGTCATCCCCATGGTTCAGCGCTGGTGGAGTTGAGCGCATCAACCAGATCTTCGTTCGGTATTATCGGACGTCACGGCAGAATCCGGGCACAGCCTTTCGAACGCGCTCGAATGGTGACCACGCAGACGTTCCCACGCTGCGTGCCGCGCAGGAGTAATGGCTCTCGATATCGATGGCCGATTTTCGGCTGCTGTGATGTCGCCGGGTGAAAACCATTGGTTCTGAACAGCTCTCGATGCTCACTCGGGGGCTGTCCAGTCTTCAGGCCAGGGCGCGAGCATGGCCGGAGTCACCCGTCTCCGCTCGGTTCGGGTGGGTGGGTGCGGCGAGCGTCCACCCTTCTCGTCGGGCGCTCGATATTTATCGAGCGGCCCGGGGGTTCGTAGGGACGTTTTCGCCGGAGATGAGCGATGATGGTGCCAAACGCGTTCACCCGAATCGGAAGGCCACGTCATGTCCCAAGTGACCAACGTCAAACTGCTCGACGATCTCGACGGCGGCAAGGCCGCCGAGACTGTCACCTTCGGTGTCGACGGGGTCGGCTACGAAATTGATCTGAGCGTGAAGAACGCGAGAGCACTCCGCAAGGCGCTCGCCGAGTTCGTCACGGCGGGCCGCCAGATCAAGGCCCAGGCCCAGGCATCGGTGGCCCGCTCCGGGTCGCGCGGCAAAGCCGCGGGGCCCGATGCCGCCGTTATTCGCCAATGGGCCAACGAGGCGGGTGTGCCGGTGTCCGTTCGCGGACGGGTCTCCGCCGAGGTGCGGGCCCAGTACCTGGCTGCGAACAGCTAGAGGCGTTTCCGACGGGTGCGGTCCCCTCTGTCCGGGTCCGGTACCTTTGAGGTGAGGTCCCAACCGGGAGCCTGAAGTCCGGCTTGCCGTGTTTGTGGCGGGCCAACGCGGGTACGACTGTGACACGGGTATACACCTGTGCCATACGCCGTCCGCGGGCCCGATAGGAGAGAGCTTGACCAGCACTATGAGCGGAATCACCACCAAGGGTATGCCCCGCGACGCTGAGGGGATGCAGGCCCGCCTTCTGCACGAACTCGAGCCGGTGGTGGCCGCCAATCTCGATCGTCATCTCTCGGTGTGCAAGGACTGGATGCCGCACGATTATGTGCCGTGGGGCCAAGGCCGGGACTTCGCAATGCTGGGTGGCCAGGACTGGCGGCCGGAGGATTCACCGCTGGATCCGACGGCCAGGACGGCCATGATCGTCAATCTGCTCACCGAGGACAATCTCCCCTCTTATCACCGGGAAATCGCCACCCGGTTCGGGAGGGACGGCGCCTGGGGTCAATGGGTGGGACGCTGGACGGCGGAAGAGGGTCGGCACGGTATCGCGCTGCGCGACTACCTTGTGGTCACCAGGGGTGTCGACCCGGTCGAGTTGGAAAATCTGCGCATCGCCCACATGACGGCCGGATACGACTCGGGGGACAAATCTGTCCTGCAAACCGTGGCCTATGTCTCTTTCCAGGAATTGGCCACCCGGGTTTCGCATCGGAATACCGGAAAGGCGACGGGTTGCCCGTTGGCCGAACAGTTGCTGGCCAGGATCGCTCTGGACGAGAACCTGCACATGATCTTCTACCGGAACCTGGTCGCGGCGGCTTTCGACATGGCACCGGACGCGACGATGGAAGCGATCCGCGCCGAAGTGGTCGGCTTCCAGATGCCCGGGGCGAATATGCCCGGTTACACCAGGAATGCTGTGACCATCGCCAAGGCCGGCATTTACGACCTGCGTCTGCACCACGACGCTGTGGTCCAGCCTGTCCTCAAGTTCTGGAATGTCTTCACTCGCGATGATCTCGGCCCGGCGGGCGAGCAGGCCCGGGAGGACCTCGCCGTTTTCATGGCCGGACTGGATGCCCAGGCCAGCCGCTTCGTGGAGCAGCGTGAGACGTTGCGGGCTCGCCAGGCCGCACGGGCCGGCGCGTCGGCCTGATCACGCACCCGGTGGTCATCTTCACCGTCGTGCGTAGCGTCGGCTCCTGACCACCTACAGTGGGTGGGTGGATGGCCATTCGACTACCGGCCGGGACCTCGCCGGCAGCGCAGCGGGTCCGCCCCGATCCGTCGACGAGGATTTTCTGAGTTTGCCCCTCGGATTGCTGGCCGACGCGGCTTTGTCGGCCGCAACCGCCGCCGGTGCGGCCTTCGCCGACTTCCGCTTCGAGCGCTCGATGACCAGCAGCTTGAGCCTGCAGGACACCGCCGTGCAGTCCGCGGTCGATTCGGTGACCATCGGGTTCGCCGTGCGGGTGATCGTCGACGGTATCTGGGGCTTCGCCGGAGCGGTGGTGCCGACTCCGGAGGTCGCCGCGGCGACAGCCAGGCAGGCGGTCGCGGTCGCTCGTGCGTTGTCCGGTGTGGTCGCCGAGCGGGTGGAACGGGCCGACGAGCCGATCTATCGCAATGCCAGTTGGGTCAGCGCATACACCGTCGATCCGTTCGCGGTGCCCACCCGGGACAAGGTCGCCTTGCTGGTCGATAGGTCCGAACGACTCCTTGCGGCGGATGGTGTTTCGCATTCCCGGGCCGGTTTGTTGGCGGTGAAGGAAAACAAGTTCTATGCCGATACGCGCGGCACGAGTACCACCCAGCAGCGGGTGCGGATCGAACCGATGCTCTCCGCCCTCGCCGTGGACTCGGACTCCGGCGGGTTCGAGTCGATGGCATCACTTGCTCCACCGGTCGGCCGCGGATACGAGTACCTGACCGACGGAACGTGGGATTTCGACGCCGAGATCGTCTCGTTGCCGCAGGATCTGGCCGAAAAGGTGAAAGCACCGTCGATCGAGGCGGGTCGATACGACCTGGTCATCGATCCGACCAATTTGTGGCTCACCATTCACGAGTCGATCGGCCACGCCACCGAGTACGACAGGGCGATCGGTTATGAAGCCGCCTACGCCGGAACGTCTTTCGCGACGCCGGACCAGTTGGGGACGTTGGTCTACGGTTCACCGGTGATGAACGTGACCGGCGATCGGACGGCCGAGCACGGCCTGGCCACCATCGGCTATGACGACGACGGCGTGTCCGGGCAGTCCTGGGACCTGATCAGCCGCGGCATTCTGACCGGCTACCAGGTGGATCGGGTCTTCGCGCGCCGGATCGGGATGCTCCGTTCGAACGGCTGCGCCCATGCCGACTCCCCTTTGCATCAGCCGCTCCAGCGGATGGCCAACGTGTCGCTGCGGCCCGACCCGGACGGCGGGTCGACGCGAGATCTGATTTCCGGAGTCGATGACGGCATCTTCGTGATCGGCGACAAGTCCTGGTCGATCGACATGCAGCGCTACAACTTTCAGTTCACCGGGCAGCGGTTCTACCGCATCCGGAACGGCGAGCTGGCGGGCCAGGTCAAGGATGTCGCCTATCAGGCCACGACCACCGACTTCTGGGGGGCCATGGACGCGGTCGGTGGGGCCGCCACCTACCGCCTGGGCGGCACGTTCAATTGCGGTAAGGGGCAGCCCGGCCAGGGGGCACCGGTGTCACACGGGTCACCCTCGGCTCGGTTCCGGGGCATCTCCGTTCTCAACACCGTGGCGGAAGGTGCCGCATGACGGCCGCCCCGCAGCCGGCGCCGGGGGTGCTGACGCCCGAGCAGATCGTCGAGATCGCTGTGCATTCCTCACGTTCCGACGGGTGCGTGGTCGTGGTCGAATCGAACAGCACCGCGAACGTGCGATGGGCCAACAACACGGTGACGACCAGCGGGGTGTCGAATTCGTTGTCCTGGTTCGTGGTCTCGATCGTCGGTGGTGCTGCGGCGACCGTCAACGCCTCGGTCTCGGCCGCAACATCTCCGGCGGCCGTCGGTGAGGTGGTCCGGCGATCGGAGCAGGAGGCTGCGGCGGCGGCATCCGCCGGCCGGGCCAGGGACTATGCGGAGCTGATCGCGCCTGAGCAGGCCGGAGGCTCCGCGGCCGGATTCGGCCAAGCCGGTGAGCAGACGTCGTTCGCGGTGTACGCGACATTACTGGCCGACCTGTCGGCTGCCTTCGACGGCGCCCGCTCGGCAGACCGCATCCTCTACGGGTTCGCCCGGCATGAAGTCGGCACCATCTATCTGGGCACCTCGACCGGCGTTCGACGCCGCTGGGTGCAGCCGACCGGCACCGTCGAGATCAACGCCAAGTCCGCTGATCTGGCCCGATCCGCCTGGAGTGGGGCGTCCAGCGCCGATTTCTCAGATGTCGATGTGTTGGCCATGTCCGAGGCGCTGGGCGAGCGCCTGGACTGGGCGAGACGCCGGATAGAACTCCCTCCGGGGCGCTACGACACCGTGCTGCCACCGACTGCGGTCGCCGACTTCATGGTGTACCTGGCGTGGTCGGCCGGGGCCCGGCCGGCGCACGAAGGACATTCGGCATTTGCGGCTCCCGGTGGCGGCACCAGGATCGGGGAGCGACTCACCGACCTGCCGCTGTCGTTGTACGCGGACCCGGCCTATCGTGGCCTCGAGGCGGCACCGTTCGTCGTCACCGGCGCGTCGTCCGACGAATATTCGGTGTTCGACAACGGCGCCGTGGTTGGTCGGTCCGATGTGGTATCGCGCGGCGTGGTCGCGAATCTTCTCCACACCCGTGCCTCGGCCGCCGAATACGGCGGCACCTTCACTGCCCTGGCCGACAACCTCATCGTCGACGGTGGCGATCCGGCCGTCACGACGCAGGATCTGGTCGGCGGGGTGCAGCGCGGACTCCTGGTCACCTCGCAGTGGTACATCCGTGAGGTGGACCCGATGACATTGCTGCTCACCGGCCTGACCCGCGACGGTGTCTTTCTCATCGAGAACGGTGAGATCGCGGGAGCGGTCAACAATTTTCGTTTCAACATGTCGCCGCTGGACGTCTTCCGACAAGCCGCCGCCGTCGGCCGGACCGAGCCGGCGCTGTCCCGGGAATGGAGCGACTGGTTCACCCGGAGCGCCGTGCCGCCGATGCGGGTGGACGGCTTCAACATGTCCTCGACCTCCAAGGCGCAGTAGCCGGCTCACTCCGCAACTCGTCCGGCGAGCGACGGCGCAATACGTGCACAACGTTTCACCAACCAACAAAATCAAACACCTGTGTGTGCAATCACGTGTTCTGAATCGATCTCTTTCACGATTCTGTGGCCTGTGACTCATCTGCCGACCGCGAAATGGCCGGCGTGTATCCGTAAAGTCAGCGGAATCCTCGCCCCACCGGCCGGTTGCCGTGATTGCGCACTCCACAGCAACGACCCGTGACCGGGCAACCGAACGAAAACCAACAGGAGATGCCGATGACCGCCGTAATCAATCCGCCCGTCGGACAGAGCGTCGGCCGATTGGGCCAGTCGGTGGCGTCGCCCCGCCGCACCCGGCTGCATCCTGCGCCCACCGCATGGTCCGCGGCCGGCGGGGTGAGGCCCGTCGTGGCCACGGATTCGCAACTGTTGGCCTGGGTGGCCGACATCGCGGCGTTGACCGAACCCGACGACGTGGTCTGGGTCGACGGGACAGACGCCGAGTGGGACAGATTGACGGCGAAGTTGGTGGCCGCGGGTACCTTCATCGCACTCAAGGCCAAGCCGAATTCCTTTTACTGCGCGTCCGACCCGGACGATGTCGCCCGGGTGGAGGACCGCACCTTCATCTGCTCCGAACGGGAGGCGGACGCGGGGTCCACCAACAACTGGATGGCGCCGGCCGAGATGAAGGCCGTCATGACCGGGTTGTATCGCGGCAGCATGCGGGGTCGCACGATGTACGTCATCCCGTTCTGCATGGGTCCCTACGATGCCGATGTTCCCATGCTGGGCGTCGAGATCACCGATTCCGAGTACGTGGTGACCTCGATGCGAATCATGACCAGAACCGGCAGCAGGGCCCTGGAGTTGATCAATTCGGGTGGAACTTGGGTCCGGGCAGTGCATTCCATCGGCGCTCCGCTCGAGCCCGGACAGGTCGACGTCCCGTGGCCGTGCAACTCCACCAAGTACATCACCCACTTTCCGGAGGAACGGACGATCTGGTCGTTCGGCTCCGGATACGGCGGGAACGCCCTGCTCGGCAAGAAGTGCTATTCGTTGCGGATCGCATCGGCCATTGCCAGGGATGAGGGTTGGCTGGCCGAGCACATGTTGATCCTCAAGCTGACGTCGCCGGAGAATGCCGTCCACTACCTCGCCGCCGCGTTTCCCAGTGCATGTGGAAAGACCAATCTGGCCATGCTCGAGCCGACGATTCCGGGGTGGAAGGTGGAGACCCTCGGTGATGACATCGCCTGGATGCGATTTGGCGCCGACGGCCGTCTCTACGCGATCAACCCGGAGTTCGGGCTCTTCGGCGTGGCGCCCGGCACCGGATGGCAGACCAACCCGAACGCGATGAAGGCCATTGCGCAGGGCAACTCGGTGTTCACCAACGTGGCCCTCACCGATGACGGCGACGTCTGGTGGGAGGGCATGACCACCGCGCCGCCGGCCCACCTGACCGACTGGAAGGGGCGTGAGTGGACCCCGTCCGGCCTGGATGAGGACGGCAACCCGCTGGAGTCGGCCGGACAACCGGCCGCGCACCCCAATTCCCGGTTCTGCACGCCGATCACCCAGTGTCCGATCCTGGCCCCCGAGTATGACGATCCGGCGGGAGTGCCGATCTCCGCGATCCTGTTCGGGGGGCGCCGCAAGACGACCGTGCCGCTGGTCGCCCAAGCCCGCGATTGGCTACACGGCGTGTTCATGGGAGCGACCCTCTCGTCGGAGACGACGGCCGCGGCCACCGGCGCTGTCGGTATCGTCCGGCGCGACCCGATGGCCATGTTGCCGTTCATGGGATACAACGCCGGCGACTACTTCGCCCATTGGGCCGACCTGGCTCAGCGTCCGGATGCGGAGATGCTCCCGAAGATCTTCTACGTCAACTGGTTCCGGCGAGGCGCGGACGGCCGCTTCCTGTGGCCGGGGTTCGGGGAGAACTCCCGGGTGCTCAAATGGGTCATCGACCGACTCGAAGGAGCAGCCGACGTGGTGGAGACCCCTGTCGGGCTGGTCCCGGTCCCGGGCGGCCTGGACCTCGAGGGGCTGGACGTCTCCGACGCGGACATCGCGGCCGCCCTGGCCGTCGATCCGCAGGAGTGGAAGGCCGAGATCCCGCTCATCGAGGAATGGTTTGCCCACATCGGGGACAGCGTCCCGGCTTCCCTGCGGGCCGAGCTCGATTCCCTGAAGGCCAGCCTCGACCGCTGACCGCTGACCGCTGACTCCTGGCGCGCTGGCTCAACCTGGCGCGCTGATCATCTTCGCCGGCGCTGATGATCGTGGCGCCTTTGGGACTCAAGTGAGGCGAGTTGATCACTTCCTGAGCGCCGTCGATGTTGATCAGCGCGGGGGCGGCACGGTGTTGGTCAGCGCGGGGGCCGCGCGGTGTTGATCAGCGCGGGGGCGGCACGGTGTTGGTCAGCGCGGGGCCACACAGCGGTCAGGCCGCGGCGGCCTCGGCGGCCGCATCGGCAGCGGCGGCCCGGGCGGCTCGCTTGCTCCTGGCGACACTGCGCAGCAGCAGGAATCCGACGATGCCGAGGATAACCGGGGCGAGGCGCTTGATGACCGGGGCGCCCGCCGATCGGAGCAGATCGATCGGCTCCGGCGGTGTGGTGGGGGTGCGGTGTGCGCCCACCGATCGGTACGTTGCCGGGACGCCCACCCCTGTCGCGGCGCCCGTCTCCGAGACGGCGCCCGCTTCCGACGCGGCGACCACCTCCGCGGCGACCTCGTCGGGGTTGACCTCGTTGAGCAACTCGGCACCGCCGGCGGGACGGCCGGACAACTGGGTCGACACGGCGTCGGCGAACTGGCTGATCAGCTTGTTGCCCACCTCGACCATGACACCGCGGCCGAACTGGGCCGGACGACCGGTGATCGACAAGGTGGTGACCAGATCCACCGCGGTGCGACTGGGTGAAACGGCGGTGGCCGTCGCGGTGACCAGCATGGCTGCGGTCGATGCGGACCGCGCTGCGTTCCCGGAAGCTTCGATCCTGGCCCGATGCGTCACCGGGTCCTTCTCGACGATCTGGGCCTTGCCCTTGTAGGTGAGCTGGATGGGACCGAGTTTGATCTTCACCGACCCGGTGAAATCGTCCCCGTCGACAGTCTCCAGCGTGGCGCCGGGGAAGCAAGGTCCGACCTTCTGTATGTCGAGCAGCGTGGCCCAGGCGGTGTCGATGCCGACCGGCATCTCGAATCGGTGTTCCAGCTCCACGGGTCAGTCCTCCGTCGTTCACAGTGCTCGAAGCGGTCGAGCTCATCGGCCGCCCGCTGGCGTCGATCGTAGGACAGCCCCTCCCACGTGCGATATTCGGTACTCCGACGATCGGAAATGGCCGCGATCACCTGCTCGGCCGATCCGTGCCAGTATCTGAAGAGGTCGTATGTTCATCCCGCCGGGTCCGGTGTGGTGGACGTGCGTATCGCAGTAGACCGTCACCGCTGACGGACCTGCTCGGCGCCCCTCACCCGTGGGTCGATTCGAACGCATCCGTCGCGGCTCCACGACCTCTGGTGATCCTGGAGGCGGGACCCATTCGACGAGGAGATGCAGCCGGTGGTCAATCAGCAATGGATGGACAGCCTGACGACGGCCAGGGGCGTGAAGGAAAGGGGTATCACCGGTTCCGGCGCGACCCCGGTGGCCGCTTCGCTCCCATCGCCGGCGCAGGTGATCGCCGGCCTGAAGGCGACCAGCGGCGGCGAGAATCTGATCCGGCTGTTGAGCCCGGAGGGGGAATTCACGCCGCACCAGGATTACCCGCTCGAGGAGTCGGTGGAATTCGCCGCATTGCTCAAAGGCCTGTATCGCGACATGGTGCTGGTTCGCCGGTTCGATCGCGAAGGCAATGCGCTGCAACGGCAGGGACAGTTGTCGATCTGGGTACCGCTGCTCGGCCAGGAAGCCGCGCAGATCGGAGCCGGCCGGTCGCTGCGACCGCAGGACATGGCCTTTCCCTCCTACCGCGAACACGGTATCGCCTGGTGCCGCGGCGTCGAACCGACCCAATTGCTCGGTATCTTTCGGGGCACCGACCACTGTGGCTGGGATCCGAAGGCCACCGGGTTCAGCGCCTATTGCATCGTCATCGGAAATCAGGTCATCAACGCGACCGGATACGCGATGGGTCAGCGGCTCGACGGGAAAGTCGGTCCGGCGGCGGATTCCGAAGCGACCATTGCGTTCTTCGGCGACGGGGCCACCAGCCAGGGCGATGTGCACGAAGCGATGGTCTTCGCCGCCGCCTATGACGCGCCGGTGGTGTTCTACTGCCAGAACAATCAGTGGGCGATCTCCGAGCCGGTGGAACGTCAGTCGCGGGTGCCTCTGTTTCATCGTGCGCGCGGGTACGGATTCCCCGGTGTGCGGGTGGACGGCAACGATGTGCTGGCCTGTCTGGCCGTGACCACCTGGGCGATGGACCAGTGCCGGAGCGGGAACGGGCCGGTGCTGGTCGAGGCGTTCACCTATCGGATGGACGCGCACACCACCTCCGACGACCCGACGCGGTACCGGCAGGCCGACGAGGCGCAGGCCTGGAAGCTGCTGGACCCGATCGAGCGGGTCAAGGTGCACCTGGCCAGGAGCGGCCTGGCCGACGCGGCCTTCTTCGAGGAGATCGACGCCCAGGCGGACGAATTGGCCGCCACCTTCCGGGCGCACTGCATCGCGATGACGGTGCCCCCGCCCGGGCGGATGTTCCAGCACGTGTACGCGGAACCCAATGGTCAACTGGACCGGCAACAGGCAGAGTTCGAGGCCTATCTGGATGGGTTCTCGGACCAGAACGGGGCGGCGTCGTGACCACGGTCGCCGCCAGCACGCTCAACGGTCACGCCGCGCCGCCGACGACGCTGGCCAAGGCCCTGAACATGGGACTCCGGGCCAGTATGGAGCGGGACCCGAAGGTGCTGCTGATGGGCGAGGATGTCGGCAAACTCGGCGGTGTCTTCCGAGTGACCGACGGGCTGCAGAAGGATTTCGGTGAGCACCGGGTGCTGGACACTCCGCTGGCCGAGTCCGGGATCATCGGTGCCGCAGTAGGTCTGGCCATGCGCGGTTACCGGCCGGTGACCGAGATACAGTTCGACGGCTTCGTCTTTCCGGGCTTCGACCAGATCATCTCGCAGCTGGCCAAACTGACCTTCCGAACGCAGGGCAAGGTCACCATGCCGGTGGTCATCCGGATTCCCTACGGAGGCGGCATCGGAGCGGTGGAACATCACGCCGAAGCTCCCGAGTCCTTCTTCTGTCACATCGCCGGTCTGCGCGTCGTCACCTGCTCCCACGCGGCCGACGCCTACTTCATGATCCAGGAAGCGATCAGCTGCGACGACCCGGTCGTTTTCTTCGAGCCCAAACGGCGGTACTGGGAAAAGGCCCCCCTGGACGTGACGGCCCATCCCGGCCGCACGTTTCGCTCCGTCATCAGGCGCTCCGGAACGGACGTCACAGTGGTGTCCTACGGTCCGTCGATGCCGGTGCTCCTGGCGGCCGCCGACGCGGCGGCGGCGGAAGGGCGTTCGCTGGAACTGATCGACCTGCGCACCCTCTCGCCGCTGGACCTCGATCCCGTTCTGGAGTCGGTGCGCCGCACGGGCCGCTTGGTGGTGGTGACCGAGGCTCCCCGCGAGTCGTCCATCAGCGGTGACATCGCAGCCCGGGTGACGGAGGAAGCGTTCTACTCGCTGGCTGCGCCCGTCCTACGGGTCGCCGGTGCCGATGTGCCCTACCCGCCGAGCAAGCTGGAGGACTTCTACCTCCCGGATCTGGACAAGGTCCTCGATGCCGTCGACCGTGTGCTGGCCTATTAGGCGTGCCGGCCTATGAAGAAGGGTGGTCATGGTGAGCAGGATCCAGACGTTCCCGATGCCCGACGTCGGTGAAGGGTTGACCGAAGCCGAGATCTTGACCTGGCACGTGGCCGTCGGCGACACCCTGACGGTCAACCAGGTGATGGTCGAGATCGAAACTGCCAAGGCCGCCGTCGAGCTGCCCTCGCCCTACGCCGGAACGGTGCAGGCCCTCCTGGTTGAGCCCGGTGTGACGGTGCCCGTCGGTACACCCATCATCAGCATCGACACCGACCCCGGCGCCGCTCGGGCCGAGCCGGCCGAGCTGGCCGAGCTGGCCGAGCCGGGCGGGGCCAAGATCGGCGAGATGACGGCGGACGGCCGGATCGCCACTCTGGTCGGGTACGTCTCGGCCGGCCCGTCCACGGCCAGGCGGCCGCGCCGGAGCGCCCCGCCGCAGCGCGCGGAGACCGCCACGCCGAAGGCCGCGCCGCAGGTGCGCAAGCTGGCCAAAGACCTGGGCGTCGACCTGGCCGCGCTCAGCCCGGCCCGGTCCGACGGAGTCATCTCGCGGGCCGAGGTGCAGGCGGCGGGCAGTCCTGCGGTGCTCCCCGGCGCAGCCCGCGGAGCAGGCGCCCGGGAGTACCGGGTGCCGGTCAGGGGCATCCGCAAGGCGACCGCTGGGGCCATGGTGGCCAGCGCCTTCACCGCGCCGCACGTCACCGAGTTCCTCGCTGTCGACGTCAGCCCGATGATGGAGCTGCGGGATAGGTTGCGTGCGCGCCCGGAATTCGCCGACGTCAAGCTGAGCCCGTTGGCGTTCGCCGCGTTGGCGGTCTGCCGGGCGGTGCGGCGCACCCCGGAGATCAACTCGGTCTGGGACGGGGATACGGCGGAGATCGTCGTCAAGGAGTACGTCAACCTGGGTATCGCGGCGGCCACCCCGCGCGGCCTGGTCGTCCCGGTGGTCAAGGACGCCGACCAGCTCGGTCTGCACCCTCTGGCGTTGGCCCTGGCCGAGCTGACGGCGACCGCCCGGGCGGGTCGGACCTCGCCGGCGGAGATGAGCGGCGGCACTTTCACCATCACCAACGTCGGAGTTTTCGGCATCGACACCGGCACGCCGATCATCAATCCAGGCGAATCCGCGATCCTGGCGTTCGGCTCGATCAAGGACGCGCCCTGGGTGGTGGACGGCCGGCTGGCCGTCCGGAAGGTGTGCCAGCTTTCGCTGTCGTTCGACCACCGGGTGATCGACGGCCAGCAGGGCTCCCGGTTCCTCGCCGACGTGGGTGAGCTGATCGCCGATCCCGCCCTGTCGTTGATCTTCTGATCAGCGGGCCAGAACCGACCCGCCCGACCTTTGGCCGGAAGTGAGGCCGGCGGTATCCGGCCGCCCGCCCGGACTGCCAGCATGGTGGGTATGACAGACGAATCCTCACCGGCCGCCCCGAGGCGACGCGGCCTGATGCGGGCGCGCCGGGCGCTCCGTGCCATCGACAACCGGACCAAGGCGAACCTCAAGCGCGCGGTGCCGGCTTTGTTGGTCACTCTGCTGTGTTTCGTGATCGGTGAGCGACTGGGTGGCATCGGGCGCACCTCACCTGGTCGGTTCACCATGTTCGGCCGCCTGATCGTGGTGGCACCGAACTATGTGACGGTCATCGTCATCGTCCTGGCCGCGGTGTTCGTGCTGGCCGGGATCGTCGCGTCCCGATCCGTGGCCAACGAACTGGCCAGGGTCAGCCGGACCAAGGCCGGCGTGGCGGCGGCGTCGGCCATCCGACTCATCTGCATCACTGTCGGCTACTTCACCGTCGGCCTCGGACTTCTCGGTCTCCTGCAGGTCGACCTGGGAAACCTGCTGGTCGGGGGAGCTGTCACGGGCGTGGTGATCGGCATCGCCGCCCAGCAGACGCTGGGGAATTTCTTCGCCGGCCTGGTCCTGTTGTTCGCCCGGCCCTACGTGCCTGGACAGCGGGTCAGGATCCACACCGGGGCCCTGGGCGGACCGTTCGAGGGCTCGATCGTGGTGGCCGGGCTCATGTACACGATCATCGAGACGGCGGACGGGCCCATCAGCATCCCGAATGCTGGTCTGCTGGGCTCGGCGATCGGCCCGGTAGCCGAACCCGTCATCGAACCTGCGCCGGACGTTCAAATGTGAAAACGGGAAACTACCGGCGAATCGTGCCCGTGTGACCGACTTCACCGGTGGATCTGGTAATAACTGCGGGCCGTGGAGCGTCATACAGGGTGTCACGACAAACACCGGAAGTACCGGCAGTTCAGAACCACAGTAAGGACGGAACCACCATGAGCCGTATCACCGAGGCGATCCGCAACAGCCGTGAGATAAGCCGTAACCGCCGCGAGATCGGTCGCGCGATCGATCGCGCCGCCACCCCGGCGATGCGCGACGAGATCATCCTGATGGCCCAGCGCCAGGGTTACCTGCGCTGATTCCGGCGCCGTGACGGTCTCTTCTGCCCGTCCGCGAACGCCCGTTCCGGGGACACCGCTACGCCATAAGAAAAAGATTGAGACTGGCTGTAACGCTTCTCGGTAGGCCGACGACGTTACCCATGACCCCGGTTGCTGCCGGACCCCCGACCTGGCAGCCCCCGGGGTCTTTCACGTCTCTAGCCGGGGGGTCTTTCACGTCTCCAGCCGGCCGGTCGGCCGCCTGAGGTGCGGCCACCTGCAGCGCCCGTGGTCTCCGGCTCGATCGCCGGATAAGGTGCGTGCACCAGATCAGCGTGCACCAGATCAGTAGGAGGCGGGCAAGGTGATCTCGCGCGAACTCGCGGTGGCCCTGCGAGACGCGGGTGTGCGGTGGTTCCCGGCATCTGGCGACCGGTTCAGCCTGGTCGACCCGGCGTTCGAAGGTGACATGTTCACCCTCAGCGACATGACGATCGAGGCCCACGGACCACCGGAGGCCAGGGTGCTCGGCTTCAACGGCACCACCGAATGGGCGCTGGATTCGGTCGGGCTGGAAGACGCGCTGTGGCTGCCGCGTGAAGACCAGCTGCGCGAATTGCTGGGAGCCGGCTTCGTCGGCCTGCGGGTCTCCTCCGACGCCACCGGATTCGTCCTGACGATTCGCCTTCCTCCCCGCCCCGACGAGGAGATAGAGGCCGAGACGGCTGCCGACGCCTACGCACTGGGGGTGCTGGCCCGCATCGCGGCGGCCAACGAGCGACTGCTGCCGCCCCCGTTGGACACTCAGATCGAGGGGTAGCCTCCCGTTCCTGTCGGGACGCTCGCGGGACACTGTCGGGATACTGCCGCTACGCTCGGGCTCGTGCCCGACCACCCGCGCGCGATCCAGATGCTGCACGACAAAATTCTGATCAAATTGTCCGGTGCCGCCGGCGAGCGCACCTCGCGGGGCGGCATCGTGATCCCGGCCACCGCTGAGGTGGCCAAACGGTTGATCTGGGGGGATGTACACGGGGTCGGTCAGCACGTCCGGTCGGTCAAGGTGGGGGACCGGGTGTTGTTCTCACCTGACGACCAGTACGAGGTGGAGGTGGGCGGCGACACCTACCTGGTGCTCCGGGAGAGGGATCTGCAGGCCGTCGCCAGCGACGCCGCGGTCGGCACCTCCGGGATGTACCTGTAGGACGCCTGCGCTCGTGGCGGTCCGCCGCCGGTCCGGATGAGAGGCGGTCCGAATCTACAGATGAACCCATGTCCCTTTTTCCGCCGAGGCGACCATCGCGTCCAGCGTCACCGCGCTGCGCACCGCGTCCGCAATCGTTGCGCCGCAGGCCGTGCCCCGTGCGATGGAGGTCAGGAACCGGGCGCACTCGATGACCTTCAGGTCGTCATAGCTCATCGACGTCGCGGAACCGGGCTGGAACGCCGCGTAGTCACCGTCACCCGGCCCGACGTACCGGGTGGTGATGCTCTGGTCCTGGTAAGTGGTCCCCAGGCTGACCCCGAGCTCGTTCATCCGGCGGAAGTCCCAGAAGAGCGCGCCCTTGGTGCCGTGGATCTCGAATCCGTAGTCGTTCTGCGAGCCGACGGCCGTCCGGCTGGCTTCCAGCACACCGCGCGCACCGGAGGCGAATCGCAGCAGGCTGCCGACGTAGTCCTCGTTCTCCACCGGGCCGAGTTCGCCGCCGCCCGCCCGGGCGTGCCCGGTGGTGGCACCGGTCGGGCGGGCCCGCTGGGCCAGGAAGGTCGCCGTGTCCGACACCACCTGGTCGATGTCGCCGAGCAGGTACCAGGCCAGGTCGACCCCATGTGAGGCCAGGTCCCCCAAGGCTCCGTTGCCGCCGTGCGCCCGCTGGAAACGCCAACTGAGCGCGCCGTCCGGATGGGCGGCGTAGTCACTGAGCATGCGGAACCTGGCCTGGGTCACGGCCCCGAGGTCGCCGTCGGTGATCAGCTTCCTGGCCAGCTGGACGGCCGGCGCATTGCGGTAGTTGAAACCGACCGCGGTCTGGACACCGGCGTCCGTCACGGCCGCCGCGACCGCCCTGGCATCCTCCGCTGACAGGCCGACCGGCTTTTCGATCCAGAGGTGTTTGCCGGCCGCGGCCAAGGTCGTCGCGATCTCCCGGTGCAGGAAATTGGGGGCCGTGATGCTGACCGCGTGGACGGCGGGATCGGCGGCCAGGTCCCGCCAGTCCCGGGTAGTGCTGGTGAAGCCGAATTGCGCTGCCGCTTCCTCGGCCCGGCCCGGCACTGCCTCGGCCACGGCGACCAGGTGCGGGGCCACGGACTGCGGAAAGTGATGGCGGACCCGCAGGTAGGCCTGCGTGTGCACCCGACCCATCCAGCCGAAGCCGGCCACCGCCACGCCGATCTGTCGGGTTCCGCCGGCCAAGGCGGCCTCCTGCTCGGCGTTCTGCTCGGCCTCTTGTTCGGCACGGTGAGCGGAACGGCCATCGGCACCGGCCATGACTCCTTCACCACCCCTCCACTAGCACCTCGGCCGCCACTCCTTCGGGGACAACGGGGTGACGATTTGCAACTGAGAGACTACCGGGAGTGGACGGAGGGGCCCTCCACGGCTACGATCGCGACGGGTACGACAGGTGGTTGTCGCACGATTACCAAGAGTGGCCGTCAACGATGATGGTTCCGTCGAAATGGGGAATCGATGAGTGCTGCTGACACTACCTTGCCGCGGCGTGGCCGTCTGGTGCGGCGGGGGGTCGCCATTGTATTGGCGGTGGCTGCTTCCATGCTGACGTTACCGACCTGGTCGAGCGCCGCCGGCGTCCCGGGTGCGCCGCAGAATGTAGTGGCGTCGCCCGGCGTCAGCGGGGCCAGGGTGACGTGGGACGCGCCCGCCAGTGACGGGGGCTCGGCGGTGACGTCCTACCGGGTGCAGACCTACCAGAATGGCAACCGGGTCGACCTGGAATGCACATTGTCGGCGCCGTTCACCCTGCCGCTGACGTGCCAGGTCAATCAATTGACGAACGGTGCGGCGTATACCTTCGAGGTGGTGGCCTACAACAGATACGGCGCGGGCCCGGCGTCCGCGCGGACCACCGCCGTCACGCCGCAAGCATCGGCGCCGGGCGCTCCATCCGGTATCAGCGGGACGCCTGGCAATGCCCAGGTGACCGTCTCCTTCGGTGCGACCTTGACCAACGGCTCGCCGATCACCTCGTTCACGGTGCAGACGTACCTCAACGGGGTCGCGGTGGTGGGCAGGACGTGCACGCTGACGGGTTCGTTCACCTCCGCCGTAGGGCACAGCTGTGTGGTGACCGGGTTGACGAACGGCACGGCCTACACGTTCAAGGCCACCGCGACCAATGCTGTGGGTACCGGTCCGGCGTCGGTGTCCTCCGATCCGGCGACGCCGGCCTGGGTCCCGCTGGCCCCGAGAAATCCGGTGGCGACGGCGGGCCAGGGTCAGGCGGGTGTCACTTGGACGGCGCCGGTGTCCGATGAGGGTTCGCCGATCACCTCGTACACGGTGCAGGCCTACCAGAATGGTGTTCCGGTGGCCGGGAAGACCTGTGCCGTCACCCTTCCCGCTGCGTTGACCTGTGTGGTCACCGGTCTGGACGATGCCACGGCGTACACGTTCAAGGTCGCCGCGACGAACGCGCTGGGCACCGGCGCCGAGTCCGCCGCGTCGCCGACGGTCACCACGCCGGCCGTGGTGCCCGGGGCGCCGACGGGCGTCGTCGCGACTGCAGGTACTTCTCAGGCCGGCGTGTCCTGGACAGCGCCCGCTGCCGACGGCGGTGCGGCCATCTCGTCGTACACGGTGCAGGCGTACGTCGGTGGAGTCGCCGTCGTCGGTAGGAGATGCACCGCGTCGGCGCCGTTCACGCCGCCGCTGGCCTGCGTGGTGACCGGTTTGACGAATGGCACCGCCTACACGTTCACCGTCGCTGCGACCAACTCGGCCGGGACCGGTCCGAATTCGGCTGCCTCGACGGCCGTCACTCCGCAGACCACCGTCCCCGGCGCGCCCCTGAACCCGACGGCGACGCCGGGGAATGCTCAGGCGTCGGTGGTGTGGGATGCGCCGGCGTCCGACGGCGGTTCGCCGATCATCTCTTACACGGTGCAGGCGTTCGACGGGGGTGTTGCGGTGCGGGGCGGTACGTGCACCGTGCGCTCGCCGTTCACCTCGCCGTTGACGTGTCTCGTCACCGGCTTGTCCAACGGTGTGGCGTTCACGTTCACGGTCGCGGCGACGAATTCCGTGGGGACGGGTGTCCCGTCGGAGCAGTCTGCCGCGGTGATCCCGGCGACGCCACCGGCGGCGCCGACCGGCGCGGAAGCGATTGCCGGTGATTCTCAGGCCAATGTTTATTGGCCTCGGCCGGAGGACGACGGTGGTCGGCCGATCACGTCGTTCACCGCGCAGGCGTACCGGGCCGGCGTGGCAGTGCCGGGTGCGACGTGCACCCTGTCGTCGCCGTTCCCCTCGCCGTTGACGTGTCTGGTGACCGGGTTGACCAATGGCATTGCTTACACGTTCCGGGTGGCGGCGACGAACGCCGTGGGGACAGGTCCCGCGTCGAATCCGTCCAATGCCGTGACACCGACCGGGGTGCCCGGTCCGCCGGTCAATCCGGCCGCGTCGGCGGGTGAGGGCCGGGCCACGGTGACGTGGGCTGCACCCGCCAACAACGGTGGCGCGGCCGTGACGTCGTACGCGGTGCAGGCCTATCACAACGGGGTCGTCGTAGTGGACCGCGGTTGCACATTGGTGGCGCCATTCACTCCGCCGCTGACGTGTCAGGTCAATCAACTGACGGACGGCACCGCGTACACCTTCGGGGTGAAGGCCACCAACAGTGTCGGCGCAGGCCCGGAATCGGTGCGAACTGCCGCGGTCACCCCGCGGGCCACGGTGCCCAGCGCTCCGGAATACGTGTACGGGACGCCGGGCAATGCCCAGGTGACCGTCTACTTCGGTGCGGTGACCAGCAACGGTTCGCCGCTCAGCGCCTTCTCGGTGCAGACGTACCTCCGCGGGGTAGCGGTGGTGGGCAGGACGTGCACGCTGGTGGGCCGGTTCCCCTCCGCCGGGGGGCACAGCTGCGTGGTGACCGGTCTGACGAACGGCACGGCCTACACGTTCAGGGCCAGGGCCACCAACGGGGTGGGGACCGGTCCGGCGTCGGTGCCCTCCGATCCGGCGACGCCGGCCTGGGTCCCGCTGGCCCCGAGAAATCCGGTGGCGACGGCGGGCCAGGGTCAGGCGGGTGTCACTTGGACGGCGCCGGTGTCCGATGAGGGTTCGCCGATCACCTCGTACACGGTGCAGGCCTACCAGAATGGTGTTGCGGTGGTCGGGGCTACTTGTGCCGTGACCCTCCCCGCCGCGTTGACCTGTCTGGTCACCGGTCTGACCAATGCCACGGCGTACACGTTCAAGGTCGCCGCCACGAATGCGCTGGGCACCGGCGCCCAGTCCGTCGGGTCACCGGCGGTCATTCCGCGGGCCACGGTGCCCGGGGCGCCGAGCAGTGTCGTGGCCGCGGCGGGGCAGGGTCAGGCCACGGTGAGGTGGTTCCCGGCGCAAAGCGGCGGTGCGGGAATCACGTCGTACCGGGTGCAGGCCTATGTGCGCGGTGTGGCGGTCCCGGGGAAGACCTGCACCCAGACCGCTCCATTCATGTTTCTTCCGGTCGACTTCGGTTGCGTGGTCACCGGTTTGACCAATGGGACGGCCTACACGTTCACCGTGGCCGCGATCAACTCGGTGGGCACCGGGCCGAATTCGCTTCCATCGGCACCGGTGACGCCCCAGGCGGTCCTACCCGGTGCGCCGCTGAATGTTCTGGCCTCCGCCGGTCCGGGTCGGGCCCGGGTGACCTGGTCGGCCCCTACATCCGACGGCGGCGCCCCGATCAGTTCGTACCGGGTGCAGGCGTTGGCCGGCGGGGTGGCGGTACCCGGAGCGGTGTGCATCATCGCAGCACCGTTTGCCTCGCCGTTGACGTGTGACGTCACCGGGTTGACGAACGGCACCGCCTACACGTTCACGGTGGCCGCGACCAACTCGGCCGGGATCGGTCCGGATTCCGCTGCTTCGGCGGCCGTCACCCCGCTGATCACCGTTCCGGGCGCGCCGTTGAACCCCACGGCGACGTCCCAGAACGCTGCCGCGTCGGTGACGTGGGATGCGCCCACCTCCGACGGCGGGCAGCCGGTGACCTCGTACACCGTGCAGGCCTACGACGCTGGCGTCGCGGTGGTCGGGAAGACCTGCAGCGTCACGCTCCCGGCGCCGTTGACGTGTGAGGTGACCGGTTTGGACAACGGTACGGCGTACACGTTCGCCGTCGCGGCGACGAACGCGATCGGAACTGGTGCTGCGTCGAATGCCTCGGCTGCGGTCACTCCAGCCACGGTGCCGGGCGCGCCGACCGGAGTCTCGGCGAGCGCGCGCCCCGGCCGGGCCCGTGTTTTCTGGTCGCCTCCGGAGGTCGACGGTGGATCCCCGATCACGTCATACACGGTGCAGGCATACGACGGCGGGGTGGAGGTGGCCGGGAAGACGTGCACGGTAGCGGCGCCGTTCCCCTCGTCGTACCGGTGTGATGTGACCGGCCTGACCGACGGGGCCACCTATACATTCCGGGTGGCCGCGACCAACTCCGCTGGTACGGGTGAGCGGTCGGATGCCTCGAATGCGGTCACCCTGCCGACGGTGCCGGGTGCGCCACAGAATGTGGGTGCGGTGGCCGGGCAGGGCCAGGCGAGCGTGTCGTGGTCGGAGGGCTCCAGTGGTGGTTCGGGAGTGACGTCGTACACGGTGCAGGCGTATGCCGATGGTGTCGCGGTGCCGGGCCGGACCTGCACGGCCACGACTCCGTTGCCGTTCGGATCGGACACTATCCGCTGCGTGGTCGACGACTTGACCAATGGCACGGCCTACACGTTCTCGGTCGCCGCGACCAATGCGGTGGGCACCGGTCCGGAGTCGACCCGGTCGGAGCCGGTGACGCCGGAGGCAGTTCTGCCGGGTGCCCCCAGGAATGTCCTCGCCTCCGCGGGGCAGGGCCGGGCCGGCGTGACGTGGGCGGCTCCGGAATCCGACGGGGGTGCCCCGATCGGTTGGTATCGGGTGCAGGCCTTCGTCGACGGGGTGGCGGTACCGGGGGTGGTGTGCACCCTGGTGGCACCGTTTGCGGCGCCGCTGACCTGTGAGGTCACCGGCCTGACCAACGGCGTCGCCTACACCTTCGCGGTGGCGGCCACGACGTCGGTGGGGATCGGCCCGGAGTCGGCCGCTTCGGCCGCGGTGACTCCGGAGGCGACCGCGCCGGGTGCCCCGACGGACGTGTCGGTGCGGGTGGCCAACCGCCGGGCGGCGGTGACCTGGTCACCGCCGGCTTCGGACGGAGGCTCGCCGATCACCTCCTATCGGGTGCAGGCCTTCGTGGGACAGCAGGCCGTGCCGGGAAAGACGTGCACGGTGTCCGCTCCGTTCACGGCCCCGTTGACGTGCATGGTGGACGGATTAGCCGCCGGGACGGACTACACGTTCAGTGTCGCGGCGATCAACGTGCTCGGCGAGGGAAGGTCTTCGGCTCCTTCCGCGGGGACAACCGCGCCGACGACGTCGGCGACCCCGACCACCCCGACGACGGCGGTCTCCTCGTCGCCGTCGACCAGTCAGGTCGTGTCGACCTCCACCTTGTCGACCTCCACCGTGTCGACGTCCACCGGGACACCGATCATCACCACGGAAACATCCGTCACGCCCGGCGACACCTTGTCGTACACCGGTGTCGACGTGTGGTCGGGCCTGATCCCGGCCGGGCTCCTGCTCGGCGGCGGCGCGTTGCTGCTCCTGGCCACCAAACGCAGGCGAGGAGTTCACCGGTAGTCGCCGGGTCGGGCCGTCCGAGGCGTCCGGTCAGATCAATTCCTGGTGAAGGGTGTGCAACAACGGACACCGCTGCATGCACGGGGTGGAAGATGGACCAAGATGATCAGTGGCGCCCGCGTGGGCGTCCGACCTGCGCGAGGCCGGGCAGCGGCCCCCGGCGGCCGGGTAGTGCCATACCCGAGAAGGAATGAGTTCCTCATGGACCACTTCGACCTGATCGTCATCGGATCCGGCCCGGCCGGCCAGAAGGCCGCCATCGCCGCCGCCAAACTCGGGAAGAAGGCGGCCGTCGTCGAACGCCGGAACATGGTCGGCGGGGTGTGCATCAACACGGGCACCATCCCGTCCAAGACTCTGCGCGAGGCGGTGCTCTACCTGACCGGCCTGAACCAGCGTGAGCTGTACGGGCAGGCCTACCGGGTCAAGGACGACATCACCGTCGCCGACCTGTCCGCCCGCACCCAGCACGTCATCAACCGCGAGATCGACGTCATCCGCAATCAGCTGTCCCGTAACCGGGTCGCCTTGATCCCCGGTACGGCTACGTTCATCGATTCGCACACCGTCGAGGTGGAGAACGAATTCGGCATCAAGCAGGATCTGACCGCCGATAAATTCGTCATCGCCGTCGGAACGAGGCCGGCCCGGCCGAAGACGGTGGAGTTCGACGGCGAGACGATCGTCGACTCCGACCAGATCCTGAACATGCAGCGGGTGCCCGCCTCGATGGTCGTCGTCGGGGCCGGCGTGATCGGGATCGAGTACGCCTCGATGTTCGCCGCTCTGGGCACCAAGGTGACCGTGGTGGAGAAGCGCGCCGCGATGCTCGACTTCTGCGACGAGGAGATCATCGAGGCCCTGAAGTATCAGCTCCGGGACTTGGCGGTGACGTTCCGCTTCTCGGAATCGGTCCGCACGGTGGAGAAGCACCAGAACGGCACGCTGACCATCTTGGACTCCGGGAAGAAGATTCCGGCCGACACCGTGCTGTACTCGGCGGGTCGGCAGGGGGCCTCGGACACGGTCAACGTGGCCGCGGCCGGAATCGAGCCGGCCGAGCGGGGTCGTCTTGAGGTCAACGAGAACTTCCAGACCTCGGTGGACCACATCTACGCGGTCGGCGACATCATCGGCTTCCCGGCGTTGGCCGCAACGTCGATGGAACAAGGGCGCAGGGCGTCGTACCACGCGTTCGGCGAATCGGTCGGCGGCAAACTCGGTGACCTGCAGCCGATCGGCATCTACTCGATCCCGGAGATCTCCTACGTCGGCCGCACCGAGAAGCAGCTGACCAGTGAGAACGTGCCGTTCGAGGTCGGCGTGTCCCGGTATCGGGAGCTGGCCCGCGGCGCCATCCTGGGCGACTCGTACGGCATCCTGAAACTGCTGGTCCACGCCGAGTCGCGAGAACTATTGGGAGTTCACGTCTTCGGCACCAACGCCACTGAGCTCGTGCACATCGGTCAGATGGTGATGGGCTGCGGCGGGACGGTCGATTTCCTGGTCGACGCGGTCTTCAACTATCCGACCCTGGCCGAGTCGTACAAGGTGGCGGCCCTGGACGCGGTCAACAAGATGCGGGCGATTGCGCGCGTGACCCAGAAGTAGCGTCCGGCCGGCGTCACCGGAACCGGCAGTACCACCGGACCAGGCCCGGCTGTCGGCGGAACCGGGCCGGCTGTCGGCGGGAACGGTGCCTCCGAGGCGATGTGGGCGGGCGCGCCCGAAACGGGACCTGATGCAAACTGCTGTGACTGTGCGGCGCGTCGGAAAGTGTGCGGCGCATTCAGGAGTGTCGCAAGTATGGGAAAGTGACGCGGTAATCAGCACTTCGGAATGCGCAGCGTCGCTCGCCCGCCTGCAGATGTGGTCGCCGCCACTAATTTTCCCGGGAATAACTCCATGACGTGACAATTGCCGACTCTGCACAACCGGACGGCTGATTGCGGGTCACCAATCAGCCGCGCATTCGAAAGTAAGGTTTCTTCGTCGCTTTCCGACGCGCAACTTCGCTTTCCGACGCGCAGGTCACTTTCCGACGCGCCGCCGGGCGCTTCCGACGCGCCGGCCACTTTCCGACGCGCCGGCGGGCGCTTCCGACGCGCAGGTCACTTTCCGACGCGCCGCCGGGCGCTTCCGACGCGCCGGCCACTTTCCGACGCGCCGGCGTTGACGAGGGTCGAGTGGGGCGGTCGATGGGCGCCGGAAAGGTGCTTGCCAGGTGAGGCGTCGGATTCTCGGCAAAGCCGCAGCCCCGGCCGGGACGTGGCAAGGTCGGTGGATGACCACTCTCTCCCGGGGAGCCAATGCCTCGCTCGTCACCGGCCGCGTCGACGTCGCGGTGGCCGGCGCCCGTCAAGGGGCCGTCGACCTGATGGTCTTCCAACTCGACGCGGACCGCAGGGTGCGCAATGACGCGGATTTCGTCTTCTTCAACCAACCGGTGTCGCCCGAAGGTGCGGTCCGGTTGGTGGCGGCCGACCGGATCGCGGTCGACCTGAGCGCGGTCCCGGCGGTGATCGTGACGCTGGCCGTCGCTGTGGCCCTGGACGACTCCGTGGCGGGCTCCCTGGCCGGGATCACCGGCCTGGGCGTCACCTTGTCCGGGAGTGAATCGCATCGGGCCGACGCCTCCGGCCTGACAGTGGAACGCGCGGCCGTGCTCATCGAGATCTACCGCAGGGCCGGTGGGTGGAAGGTGCGCAACGTCTCCGCCGGCTGGGCCGCCGGGTTGTCGGCTCTGGTCGCCGAGCACGGGGTCACCGTCGACGACGCGCCGGTCGGCCCTGAGGTCGCACTGCCGCCGGCGGTGCTCCCGCAGCGGCCCCCACGATCGGGCCCGCCGCCTGCGCCGGCGCGCTCCGCGCCGCCGAGTTCCGCGCCGCCGGATCGGTCCCTGCCGATGCCGGGCGGATTTCCGCCCCCCGGCGGCAGCCTGCCCCCGCCAGTGGTGATGGTGCCGCCCAGGCCGGGCGGTTGGCCGGCTCCGGGCGGCTCGCTGACCGGTCGATAGGAGCGGTCCGGGCCCCGGTCTGTTCCGGCCCGGGCCTGCTCTGGCAGGGTGGACCCATGCCTGACCTGACCCGCGGGGCGAACGCATCTCTGGCCGGAACCACCCTGCACCTGGCCGTGGCGGGCGCCCGGCAGGGTGCCGTCGACCTGATGGTCTTTCAGCTCGGCCCGGGCGGAAAAGTGCGCAGTGACGACGACTTCATCTTCTTCAACCAGCCGGCGTCACCGGAAGGTGCAGTCCGGCTGACCGGAGCCGATCAGCTGTCCGTGGAACTCGGCGGGGTGCCCGCCGCGGTCCAGAGTCTGGCCGTCGCCGTCTCGCTCGACGATTCGGTGCCGGGCTCGCTGGCCTCCGTCCCGGGGCTCGGGGTGGCGGTCACCGGGCCCCTGGACGACCATCGGGCGCCCGCGTCTGGGCTGACCACCGAACGAGCCGCGGTTCTGGTGGAAATCTACCGGCGCGCCGGGGCCTGGAAGGTGCGGAACGTCTCGGCCGGGTGGGCGCAGGGCCTGAGCGGGCTGGCCAGAGAGCACGGTGTCACGGTCGACGACGAGCCGGCACCGCCGGTTGCCGCTCCGCCGGTTGCTGCCCCGCCGGTTGCTGCCCCGCCGACCGCCGACGGGGTGCGGTCCGTGCCGGGAGAGGCGGCGCTCTCGCTGGTCAAACGTCAGAAGCTGGACATGCGTAAGCGCGAAGTGGCCAAGGTGCTGATGACCAAGGGCGCCCAGCAGGAGCGGGCCCGCATCGTGCTGGTGCTGGACAAGACCGGATCGATGACCGACGAGTATGCCAGCGGAATCGTGCATCGGGTGGTGGAACGGATGGTTCCGGTCGCCATTCAACTGGACGACGACGGTGCGCTGGAGTGTTATCTCTATGCGGTGAAATTCGCCAGGTTGCCCGATATCCGCATCGAATACCTGGATCAGTGGATGGCCGACTTCATCCACATGGGCGGAACCCACCAGGGTATCGACTACCGCCGTATCGGCGGCTACAACGACGAGATCCCGATTATGACCGAGGTCATCAGCACCTTGTCGTCGCAGAACGGCCCGACACTCGTGCTGTTCTTCACCGATGGCGGATTCTCCAAGAAAAGGGAGATCACCAATCTGATGAAGAAGGCCTCGAACCTGCCGGCCTTCTGGCAATTCGTCGGAATCGGGAACAACGACTTCGGTGTGCTGACCAAACTCGACGAGATGACCGGCCGGGTGGTCGACAACGTCGGTTTCTTCCCGGTCACCGACATCGACCGGATCGACGACGCCGAGTTGTACCGGCGGCTGTTGCACGAATTCCCGGACTGGTTGCGGGCCGCTCGGGCCGCCGGAATCCTGCGGTAGCCGCCGCGGGCGGCGGTCGCCGCCCTCAGCCGGGATCCTGCCGGAAGCGATCGGCGCGCAGATCTTTCGCACGGGCCAGCACGGCATCCAGCATCGCCGGGGTCAGCCGGCCGGTGAAGGTGTTCTGCTGACTGACGTGGTAGCAGCCGAGC
>CAXUHA010000019.1:0-68285 GCA_964250735.1 uncultured Nakamurella sp.
GATCCGCTGAAGCAGATCCTGCGGTCCTACTTCCCGATGGAGGAGGAAAAGGACAACCGCGTGTTCGGGGCGATGGACGGGGCGATCCGCGGCAACATGTTCCGTCAGGTGCAGGAGCGGTGGATGGAGTGGCAGAAGCTGTTCCTGTCGATCATCCCGTTCCCGGAGATCTCCGCGGCCAGGGCGATGCCGCTGGCCATCGACGCGGTGCCGAATCCGGAGATCCACAACGGCCTGGCCGTGCAGATGATCGACGAGGTCCGCCATTCGACGATCCAGATGAATCTCAAGCGGCTGTACATGAATCACTACGTCGACCCGGCCGGCTTCGACATCACCGAGAAGGCTTTCGCCAACAACTACGCGGGCACCATCGGGCGTCAGTTCGGCGAGGGCTTCATCACCGGCGACGCGATCACCGCGGCCAACATCTACCTGACCGTCGTCGCCGAGACTGCATTCACCAACACGCTTTTCGTCGCCATGCCGTCCGAGGCCGCGGCCAACGGGGACTATCTGCTTCCCACGGTCTTCCACTCCGTGCAGTCCGACGAGTCCCGGCACATCAGCAACGGCTACTCCATCCTCTTGATGGCCCTGGCCGACGAGGACAACCGCCAGCTACTGGAGCGCGATCTGCGGTACGCCTGGTGGAACAACCACTGTGTGGTGGACGCGGCCATCGGCACCTTCATCGAGTACGGCACCAAGGACCGTCGCAAGGAACGCGACAGCTACGCGGAGATGTGGCGTCGCTGGATCTACGACGACTACTACCGCAGCTATCTCATCCCGCTGGAGAAGTACGGTCTGAAGATCCCGCACGACCTGGTCGAAGAGGCCTGGAACCGCATCATCAACAAGGGCTATGTACACGAGACGGCGCAGTTCTTCGCGACCGGCTGGCCGGTGAACTACTGGCGCATCGACGCGATGACCGACGTCGACTTCGAGTGGTTCGAGTACAAGTATCCGGGGTGGTACAGCAAGTATGGCAAGTGGTGGGAGAACTACAACCGGCTGGCCTATCCGGGTCTGAACAAGCCGATCGCCTTCGAAGATGTCGGCTACCAGTACCCGCACCGCTGCTGGACCTGCATGGTGCCGTGCCTGATCCGCGAGGACATGGTCACCGAGAAGGTCGACGGCACCTGGAAGACCTACTGCTCACAGACGTGCGCCTGGACCGACATGGTGGCGTTCCGACCGGAGTACGAAGGTCGCGCCACTCCCAACATGGGTCGGCTGACCGGGCATCGCGAATGGGAGACGCTCCACCACAACAGGGATCTCGCCGACATCATCAAGGATCTCGGCTACGTCCGCGACGACGGCAAGACGCTCATCCCGCAGCCTCACCTGCACCTGGACGACCCCAAGAAGCTGTGGACCCTGGACGACATGCGCGGCATCAACTTCGCCAGCCCGAACATCCTGCTGAACCAGATGTCCGACGCCGATCGCGAAGCGCACATCGCCGACTACAAGGCGGGCGGTCCGGGTGGCCGGACGTCGGCCGCCGCCGCGGACTTCGCCACCGCGCGCTAGTGGGCCGGGCCGGCCCGGCGGTCGCTGCCTGACATCGGGCACTCGATCGCCGGGCCGGTACCACCGGCCGACAACACCTCTCACGAAGATCAGGAGCGAACGTCATGGGTGAGACCCACCGCATCAAGTTCGACCCGGTTGATCTCGAAATGGAGGTGCACGAGTCGGAAACCGTGCTGGACGCCGCGTTTCGGCAGGGTATCGCGCTGATGCACGGCTGCCGGGAAGGGCAGTGCTCGGCCTGCAAGTCGTTCCTGATCGAGGGCGACGTACAGATGGACAGGTATTCCACCTTCGCCTTGGCCGACTACGAGAGCGAGGAAGGCTACATCCTGCTGTGCAAGACCCATGTCTACAGCGACGCCGAAATCGAACTGATCAACTACGACGAGGAAATGCTCCGCGATGCCGTTCCTCTGCAGAAATTGCGTACGGTCGTCCGACACCTCACGCCGCTGACCCACGACATCGTCTCCCTCGGCCTGACGCTGGTCCAACCGGAGAAATTCGAGTTCAAGCCGGGTCAGTACGCGGACATCTCGATCCCCGGCACCGACCAACACCGGTCGTTCTCGATGGCCACCACGACGTCGACACCGGGCCAGCTCGAGTTCATCATCAAGAGGTACCCGGGCGGCCAATTCTCCTCTCTGCTGGAGATCGGTAGTCCAGGGAGCATCTCGGTGGGCGACGAGCTTGCGGTCACCGGCCCCTACGGGTCGTTCACCCTGAGGACCAAATCGGATCGGCGGATCGTCTGCATCGGCGGCGGCGCCGGAATGGCACCGATCCTGAGCCTGCTGCGGCACATGGCCGAAACCGACAACAGCCGGCCGGTGACGTTCTACTACGGGGCGCGAAATCCAACGGATCTGTTCTACCTGCCGGAGATCCTCGCCCTGGGAGGTCGACTCGTGGATTTCAGGTTCGTTCCCGCGCTGTCCGAGACCTGGCCGGACGACTGGTCGACGCTGGGTGTTGCCGGAGAGACCGGTTTCGTCACCGACGTCGTCGACCGGGGTGAGACGGATCTGACCGAGGCCGATCTCTATCTGTGCGGCCCGCCGCCCATGGTCGATGCGGCCACGGCGCTCCTCCAGGCCAAGTCCGTGCCGGCCGACCGGATCTTCTTCGACAAATTCACCACCTCGGTCACCTGACGCCACCGAGCGTCGGGTGACCGGGCACCAGCCTTCCACGCCACCACACCAGAGAGATGGACGACATGGCCGAAACCACCGCGACAGTCACCCGCAGCTTTCCGAAACCGGAATTCACCGATGCCGAAGCCGGGTCCCTGGAATTCCCGAGTTCGAAGAGCCGCTCCTACAACTACTTCAAGCCCGCGAAACTCCGCGCGACGACCTACGAGGACGTGACTTTCGACGTCCAACCGGACCCGGACCGACACCTGAGCCAGGGGTGGCTCTACGGCTTCGCCGATACCCCGGGTGGCTATCCGAAGGATTGGACGACGCTGGAGTCCAGTGACTGGCACCGGTTCCGGGATCCCAACGAGGAGTGGGAACAGACCATCTTTCGCAATAATGCGAACATCGTCCGGCAGGTCCAACAGAACCTGGCCAACGCGAAGGCCGCGGGTGCGTTCCAGAGCTTCACGCCCACCTGGATTCGTTTCGTCGAGCGGAACCTCGGCGCCTGGATGCACGCCGAGCACGGTCTAGGCATGCATGTTTTCGTCGCCGCCCAGCGCTCGGCTCCGACCAACATGCTCAACAACGCCATCTGCGTGAACAGCATCCACAAGCTGCGGTTCGCCCAGGATCTGGCCCTGTACAACCTCGACCTGTCCGAATCCGACATCGGCTTCGACGGAGCGGTGCACCGCGACGTCTGGCAGAACGACCCGATCTGGCAGGGCGTGCGGGAGAACGTCGAGCGCCTCACGGCGATCGGCGACTGGGCCGAAGCGGTGTTCGCCACCAACGTGGTGTACGAAACGCTGGTCGGGGTGTTGTTCCGCAGTCACCTGGTGATGCAGATCGCAGCTCGCAACGGCGACTATGTCACTCCGGCGGTGGTCGGGGCGGGCGAGAACGACTACGGCCGCGACCTGAACTACACCAGGACGCTGTTCTCGATGCTGGCCAAGGACCCCGAGCACGGCGAGGCGAACAAGGCCGTGATGCAGGGGTGGCTGTCGAAGTGGGTCCCCCAGAGCCTGCAAGCCGCGCGCAGCCTGCAGCCGGTGTGGTCACAGCCGCTGGAGAAGATCGTCAGTTTTCAGACGTCCCTGGACTCATCGACCGGGGCATTGCGTGCCCTTCTGTCCGACCTCGGCCTCACCGAACCCAAGGAGTTGTCCGCATGACCGGAACCGTTGAAACCCCCGTTTTCGGTGCCGTCAACCGCACCTCGTCCAACATGTGCGGCGTCACCCTGATGAACAACCAGAACGGTTACATCGTCGCCGAGATCATGCGACACAAGGAGGGTGTCGTGGTGGCGGAGTTCCCGTCGATGATCCGGGTGGACGGCAGCGGCTCGATCACCTTCGACTTCCAGGAGATCGCCGAAGCCCTCGGCTCGGATTTCGACCAGGCGGATTTCGAGGAGATCATGTCGACCCACTACGGGCGGATGGTCCACTTCGACGACAAGACCATGCTGTTCGCCAATCCCGAGGACGCGGCCGAATACATCGATTTCGACCTGAAAGTCGTCTAGCCCAGGACTACCCGCATCAGCGGCATCACCGGCACGACCCCCGCGACAGGAACTGCGGGCCGCACAGGCGCGGTCCGCCGTTCACCCTTCCACAGCTGCAAGGAGATACACATGTACCGCAAGGATGGCGAGAACTACTACATCGTCGACAGCCACATCCACTTCTGGGATGGTGGCCCGTCGAACCAGCGCAACCGTTACGGCGAGGGCTTCACCGGTTGCTTCTACGACTACCAACGCAACCTCTCGCCCGCCGAACATGTGTGGACCCTGGAAAAATTCGGCAGTTACACCGAAGAGGATCTGATGCACGACCTCTTCGAGATCGGCTACGTCGACAAGGGAATCTTCCAGCCCACGTATCTCAAGGATTTCTACATCAACGGTTTCAACACCACGGAGCGCAACGGCGCGTTGGCCGAGAAACACCCGAACCAGCTGATCACCAACGGTGCGTGGGATCCCCGCGACGGCGAGGCCGGCCTGGACGCGCTGGTGGCCCTGCATGATCGCTGGCACCTCAAGGGCGTCAAGCTCTACACCGCGGAGTGGAAAGGCGATTCCAGAGGGTACAAGCTGACCGACCCTTGGTCCTACCGGTACCTGGAGAAGTGTGAAGAGCTGGGCATCAAGAACATCCACATCCACAAGGGTCCGACGATCTATCCGCTCGACCGGGATGCGTTCGACGTGGCCGATGTGGACGAGGTGGCGACCGCCTTCCCGCACCTCAACTTCATCATCGAGCATGTGGGGCTGCCACGCCTGGAGGACTTCTGTTGGATCGCCACCCAGGAGCCGAACGTCTACGGCGGGCTGGCCGTCGCCATGCCGTTCATGCACAGCCGGCCCCGCTACTTCGCCCAGATCATCGGTGAGCTGCTCTACTGGATCGGCTCCGACCGGATCACCTTCGCGAGTGACTACGCGATTTGGCAGCCGAAATGGCTGATCGAGATGTTCGTCGATTTCCAGATCCCGCAGGACATGCAGAGCGAATACGGCGTGCTGACCACGGATATCAAGAAGAAAATCCTGGGCATCAATGCCGCCAAACTGTACGACTTCGAGGTGCCCGCCGAATGCCGGCTGTCGACGTCCGCACCGGCCGGTGAGGCAATCGGGTCGGATCCCGTCTCGGTGTCGGTATGACGGCTCCTGCGCTGGACCGCCCATCCCTGGAACGGTCCTCGGACGAGCTGACGGGGCGGGTGTGGGCCGCGTTGGCCGGAGTTCGTGATCCGGAACTCGACGAGTCCATCACCGACCTGACCTTCGTCAGCGGGGTGGGTGTGGTGGGAGGTCATGTCGCGGTGACACTGCGGCTGCCCACCTATTTCTGCGCCCCGAATTTCGCTTATCTGATGGTCGCAGATGCCCACGACGCAGTGGCTGCGGTTACTGGGGTGAACAGCGTGAAGATCGAGCTGCTGGACCATTTCGCCTCTACCGAGATCAACGCCGGGGTCGCCGAACGGGCCGGGTTCGTCGCCGCCTTCCCGGGGCAGGCGGTGGACGAGCTCGCCGAGTTACGAGTGACGTTCCAGCGCAAGGCGTACCTGGCCGCCATGGAGCGGGCCTGCCGCATCCTGCTGGTCAGGGGCTGGGAGGTAGGAGAGCTGCACGCGGCCCAATTGTTCGATCTGCCCCCCGGCCCCGAGAAGGCGTCCCTGCTTCATCGCCGGACCTATTTGCACCTGTCCACCGAGCCGGACGCCTACCTCATGTCCGACGCACTGGGTCGACGCATCAAGGAGGCCGACGTCGGACTGCAACTAAGGTTCGCCAAAGCCACCCGGGTCAGCATCGAGGGTAACGGCACGATGTGCCGAGGGCTGCTCAAGGTCCGCTACGGCAGCGAGACCGAGCCGGGCACGATGTCCGGCGTCGCCCACCGCGGCGTGACCGGGCCCGAACATTCCGGAGGGGTCAGATGAAGGCTGTGCAGCTGGAGGACTACGGCAAAACCCCGGTATTGCATGACGTTCCGGATCCGCAGGTCAAAGGGCCGCTGGAGGTGATCGTACGGATCGGCGGCGCCGGTGTCTGCCGCACCGATCTGCACATCATCGAGGGTCAGTGGGAGCAGAAGTCTGGCGTGGCACTGCCTTACACCATCGGCCACGAGAACGCCGGCTGGATCGAGGCGGTCGGAGACGCGGTGAGCCACGTCTCGGTCGGTGATCCGGTGATCCTGCACCCGCTCGTGACCTGTGGGTTGTGCCGATACTGCCGGGCCGGCGACGACGTACATTGCGTGCGTTCGGCTTTCCCCGGGATCGACCGCGACGGCGGATACGCGCAATTTCTCGCCACCAATGCGCGTGCCGTCGTCAAGCTCGATCCTTCTTTGGAGCCCGCGGATGTCGCGGCGCTGGCCGACGCCGGCCTGACCGCTTATCACGCCGTGGCCAAGGCTGCTCGGCTGCTGCGGCCCGGCGACAAAGTGGTGGTCATCGGAGCCGGCGGGCTCGGTCATATCGGTGTCCAGGTGTTGCTGGCGCTGTCCAGCGCCGAGGTCATCGTCGTCGATCGGTCGGCGGAGGCGCTGACGTTGATCGAGCAGATGGGCGCGCACCATGTCGTGACCGCGGACGGTGGTCAGGTCGAGGCGGTGCTGGAGCTTACCGACGGGGCCGGCGCCGAGGCGGTCATCGACTTCGTCGGCGAGGGCGGGGCGATAGAGGATGGTGTCGCTATGCTCCGCCGGGCCGGCAGCTATTTCGTCATCGGCTACGGCGGCACCTTGGAGATTCCGACCATCGACATCATCTCCACCGAGATCAACTTCGTCGGCAATCTGGTCGGTTCCTACAACGATCTGGTCGAGCTGATGGTGCTGGCCGCCCAGGGCAAGGTGAAACTCCATACGCAGAAATACGCGCTGACCGATTTCGCCCGGGCTCTGGACGACCTGGATCACGGAAAGGTCCGGGGCCGCGCCATTCTCGTTCCCTAGTTTCTCCCGGTGTGACACCGGTACCGGATCCTTCTTCCCTCCTTTTTTCCGCACCAACGCTCCACCTCCGCGACGCTCCATCATGAAAGGTTGTGCACGCATGGCGAAGGACCTTCGTTTCAACGTCGAGGCCAGACGGCTTCTGGAATCCGGGGTGAACGCCCTGGCCGACGCGGTCAAGGTCACCCTCGGCCCCAAGGGCCGTAATGCGATCATCGAGAAACTCACCGGCGCGCCGACCATCACCAACGACGGTGTGACCATCGCCAAGGAGATCCAGTTGCGCGACCCGTTCGCCAACATGGGTGCGCAACTGGTCAAAGAAGTGGCCATGAAGACGAACGGGGTGGCGGGCGACGGCACCACCACCGCCACCGTGCTGACGCAGGCGTTGGTACGTGAGGGACTGCGGGCGGTCGACGCCGGCGCGAACCCGATGCAACTGCGGCGCGGAATCGAAGAGGCGGTCGAGGCAGTCGTTGCGGCACTGCAGAGTCGGGCCAGCCAGGTCAGCGGCGTGGAGGATCTGGCCCATGTGGCCAGTCTGTCCGCCAGCGACGACCAGGCGATCGGCGAGGTGATCGCCAGGGCCATGGAGCGGGTCGGCACCACCGGAGTGGTGACCGTGGAGGAATCCGCGGCCTTCGGACTGCACCTGACGTTCATCGACGGCGTCGAATTCGACCACGGATACATCTCGCCGTACATGGTCACCGACCGCGATCGGATGGAGGCGACCTTCGAGAACCCCTACGTACTGCTGACCAACCAGAAGATCACCGCGGTCCAGGATCTGATGCCCGTGCTGGAACAGGCACGCAAGTCCCAGCGGGGCCTGGTCATTCTGGCCGAGGACGTGGACGGTCCGGCGTTGAGCATGCTGGTGACCAACAACGTGCACAACACCTTCCGCTCGGTGGTGGTGCGGGCCCCCGGATTCGGGCATCGGCGGATCGCCGAACTGGAGGACCTGGCCGCGTTGATGGGAGGCCGGGTGGTCAGCCCCGAGTCGGGTCTGACGCTGCACCAGCTTGGCGTGGACGATTTCGGGCAGTGCCACAAGGTCACCGTCACCGAGAAGGGTACGACGATCATCGGCGGTGCCGGTGCGGCGAGCGACATCGAAGCCAGGGTCGGTCATCTGCGTCGTGAGCTGGAGCGGGCCGACAACGAGCACGATCAGGACAATCTGCAACTACGCATCGCCAGGCTGTCCGGCCGGGTGGCGGTCATCCACGTCGGAGCGGCCACCGGGGTGGAATTGCGGGAGAAGCAGCACCGGGTCGAGGACGCCCTGTCGGCCACTCGCGCGGCGCTGGAGGAAGGCATCGTCGCCGGCGGTGGCTCCTCCCTGGTCCACGCCCGATCGGCCTTGGACGCGCTGGAATTGACCGGAGATGCGTTGCAGGGGCGAGAGATCGTCCGTCGTGCGTTGGACGAGCCGCTCCGCTGGATCGCCATCAACGCTGGATACTCGGGCGACGAGGTGGTCAAGATCGTCAGCGAACTGCCGCTCGGTCACGGGTTCAACGCCATGACCGGCGAATACGGTGACATGTTCGACTTCGGCGTCATCGACCCGCTGAAGGTGACCAGGTCCGCGCTGCAGAGCGCCGCCTCCATCGCCGCCCTACTGATCACCACCGAAACAGCCATCGTGGAAGAGGTTCTGGTCAACCCAGGAGCGATCATGGCCCCTGGGTTCGGCGACCTCGCCGAGGGCATGGTCCGCCCGTCCAACATCTACTGAGTCCTCCACCGAGTCAACAGACCCGGGCGTGATGATCACTGACGATGGAGCCCGGGCTCCACCTGAACAGCTGGGCGCCTCTCGTGTCGCGGCGAGAGGTTCCCCGCTGTGCGTCCGTCCCCGCCGGGCGCCCACCCCCTTGTTCCGCGCTGATCAACTTCGCTCGCGCTCAGGAAGTGATCGACTCCCTGCACTCCCGTCCCAAGTCCGCCAAGTTCAGGAGCGCAGTCGAAGTTGATCAGCGCGAACACGTTCACCAGGAGGATGCAGGATGGTTGATCTCCCGACGAAGCCGACGCCGAGCACGGATCGGACGAAAACTCCGGGGCGCAGCGGGTTCGCCGAACTGAGCATGGCCGACATGCCAGGGTTGGAGATCCTCGTCATCGACGAGATCGCCAGCTGGATCTTCTCACCGGACAACCCTGGCCGTGACTACACCGGTGAGCACGGCGGCGCCGTGGTGACCGCAGTCCTGAAGGCGGTTCAGGGTGCTTCCACCTTCCGGCCAGATAGGATGCCCGCAGAATCTGCGGCGGTCAGGGCCATGCGAGAGCGCGTGGTCGAGGGCGTTCACCAGATCGGCTCGGCGGCAAATGCGCTCAGCACCTTCGTGATCACGCTGATGCCGGCCGTCATCAGTGAGTTGGAGCGTCGCTCGGGCGATCCGACCAGCCAGTGCTATTGGCTCTACTGCTATTCACTTCTCGTCCTCGCCGGCGGTAGGAGCGGCGATCTCGACCAAAACCTGATGATCGGCATCATGGCATCATTCGACGGCTGGAACGATCTGATGTCGGAGGGTTTCACCCTGCCGTGGCGGAGTGCCCGAGGGTAGGGCCAGGCCGAACAGGCCCGCGCCGGCTATCGCTTGACGTGCTGATAGAACACCGCGTCCGTTGGCGCCAACGGCGCCCGCCCGAGGATGAGGTCGGCCGCCTTCTCCGCCAACATCATCACCGGCGCGTAGATGTTGCCGTTGGTCACGTACGGCATCACCGATGCGTCGACCACTCGAAGGCCCTGCGTCCCATGCACGCGCATGGTGGTCGGATCGACCACGGCGAACGGATCAGACTCGGGGCCCATCTTCGCCGTGCAGGATGGGTGCAGGGCCGTCTCGGCATCGGCCGCCACCCATGCCAGGATCTCCGCGTCGGTGGAAACAGAAGGGCCCGGAGAGGTTTCGCCCCCGTTGTAAGGCGCTAGCGCCGATTGATTGAGGATATCCCTGGCCACCCGGATCGACTCCACCCACTCACGACGGTCCTGATCGGTGGACAGGTAATTGAACTTGAGTGCCGGGTGTTTCCGCGGGTCGGTCGAAGTGATCTTCACCGTACCGCGGGCGTCGGAGTACATTGGTCCTACATGCACCTGATAGCCGTGTCCGGTGCGTTTGACCTCCTGGGATACTGAACCGTCGTACCGCACCGCGATAGGCAGGAAATGGAACATCAGATTCGGGTAGGCCACGTCGTCATTGGACCGGACGAAGCCACCGCCCTCGAAATGATTCGTGGCCGCCGGACCCCTGCGAGCGAGAATCCATTCTAATCCGATGAATGGCTGCCGCCATTTCTGCAGATACGGCTGCATGGTCACCGGCTCGGTGCAGGCGTACTGGATATAGACCTCAAGATGGTCCTGCAGGTTCGCGCCCACTCCGGGCAGGTCGACCACAGAGCGAATGGAAAGCTCCCGCAATTCCTGCGCGTTACCTATTCCCGACAGCTGCAGCAATTGCGGCGAATTGATCGCCCCTCCGCAGAGGATGATTTCCCCCGCTGTTGCGATGTGGTGACGGCCGTTGCGGGAGTAGGTGACCGCGGTAGCACGAGTTCCGGAGAACCTGATGCCGGTGGCCAGTGCCCTGGTCAGAACGGTCAGGTTCTTGCGGCGCATGCTCGGCCGAAGATAAGCCCGCGACGCCGACAATCGGCGACCCCGGTGCACGTTACGATCGAATGGTGCGAAGCCCTCCTGGCGGAAGCCGTTGACGTCGTCGGTGAGCGGATAACCGGCCTGCACCGCCGCGTCGAAGAATGCCCCGAACAGGGGGTTGGTGGCCGGCCCGCGCTCCAGGATGAGCGGGCCGGAGCGTCCCCGCCATACGTCATCACGATCGGCGGCCAGGCAATTCTCCATCCGTCGGAAGTAGGGAAGGCAATGGGGCCAGTCCCAGTCGGCCATTCCAGGGTCGGCGCCCCACCGCTGGTAGTCCATCGGATTGCCCCGCTGGAAGATCATTCCGTTGATCGAACTGGAACCACCCAGTACCTTTCCTCGGGCGTGGGAGATTTTCCGGCCGTTCATATGTGGCTCGGGCTCGGACTCGTACCGCCAGTCGTAGAACCGGTTGCCACTGGGGAACGTCAACGCCGCGGGCATCTGGATGAACAGATCCCAGGGATAGTCGGAACGTCCGGCCTCGAGGACCAGGACGGTCGACTGACCATCGGCGGAGAGTCGGTCGGCCAGAACGGATCCCGCACTTCCGCCGCCCACGATGACAAAGTCGTAGCTACCGGCGGACGAGGGTCTGGTCACGGGGTGGGGTGCTCCTTCGGGGCGAAGTGGAAAGGGGCGCTGCGGTCGGTGCGCCCAGCGCATAGGGTTGCGCTGTGAGCAACCCTGAAGGTGAAGGATCCGAGCGGATCGCTGCCGCTCCGGCCAGTGCTGTTCAATCGGTGGATCGCGCCATCACGGCCCTGGAGTTCCTGGCCCGGCGGGGTGAAGCCGGAGTCTCCGAGGTGGCCGCCGCCATCGGGGTGCACAAGTCGACCGCCTCCCGCCTGCTGGGCGCTCTGCAAACTCGCGGACTGGTCGAGGTGGCAGGCGACCGCGGACGCTATCGACTGGGCTACGGGATCCTGCGGTTGGCCGGTGCCATGGGTGGCCGGCTGGACGTCACCGACCAGGGCCGGGAGGCCTGCGAAGAACTCGCCCAGCAACTCGGCGAAACGGTCAACATCGCCGTGCTGCAAGGCGATTCGGTGATCAACGTGTACCAGGCCGACGGCGGCGGCGCCATCTCGGTCAACAATTGGGTTGGCCGGCCGACGCCGCTGCACGCCACTTCGTCCGGCAAGGTGCTGCTGGCCCATCTGAGTACGTCTTTGCAGGACAAGGTGATTGACGCGGGGCTGACTCGATTCACTCCGGCGACCGTGACGGACGGCCGGATGTTGCGACGGCAGCTTCGTCAGGTGCACGTCGACGGCTATGCGCTCACCGCCGGCGAGTACGAAACCGGCCTGAACGCCGTCGCCGCACCGGTTTTCGGGGCGGCGCGCGCGGTCGTCGCTGCTGTGTCGCTCTCCGGCCCGGGATACCGACTCCCGGCCGCAGCGCTGGGCGAGACGGCCAGGTCGGTGATCGCGGTCGCGGCGCGGATCAGCGAGCGGATGGGTCACCTCGACTGAGCGGCCCGCCGAGAACCCGCCGCGCTGATCAACTTGACCGATTTGGGACTGATGGAACGTGAGTGAACCGTTTCGGCGGTGCTGTCGAAGTTGATCAGCGCGAGGGCAGGGGAGACGACGAGGAGGGCGGGCGCGAGGGCAGGGGAGGCAAGGGCGGGCGGCGCAGGGTTGATCCACGCGTCACACCTTGATCTTGTCCTGGAGCCAGCGGTGGAACAGCGCGATGTGGTGCTCGCTGGGTACCAGGACGCCTCCGTCGCGGTACACACGGGAAGACATGGCGGGTTGGCAGCGCTCACAGGCGTCGAAGTCCTGCCGGTTGACCCGGTCGAACAATTCGACCGACTTGCTGACGTCCTTGGCCTGTTCCACCACGCTTGGCAGGTACAGCCAGTCGCATTCCACGACCGTGCCATCGGGTACATGCGGTGGAAGATGACGTGGTCCGGAACCATGTTGATGAAAACCTGGGGCTTGACGGTGATCGCGTAGTACTTCCGGTCCTGGTCGGGGTCGATGCCGGGGATGGGGTCCACACCCGCCGTGCCGTCGATGGTGAAGCCCTCGACGTCCGGTGCGAAATCAGCGCCGTGATTGACGAAGAACTGAGCGGCGTAACCGCCCGCGAATTCCGGCAGCACCTCGGTGAGCTCCGGATGAATGGTCGCGCAGTGATAGCACTCCATGAAGTTCTCGATGATCAGCTTCCAGTTCGCTTTCACGTCGTAAACGATCCGACGACCCACGGACAGCGACTCGACCTGGTAGTGGTCCAGATTCGCCACATCGCCCAGTCGGTCGACGATCTCCTTCAGAACGGTGTGTTCGAACGAGGGCGGCTGGTCGGCCAGACTGACCCAGACGTAGCCCAGCCACTGCCGGACGTGCACCTTCTTCAGGCCGTATTCGATCCGGTCCACGTCCGGCATCCTGGTCAGATTGGGTGCGGCGACCAGCTTTCCGTCCAGGTCATAGGTCCAGGCGTGGTACGGGCACTGGAAGGACCGTGACACCTGTCCGGCCGGCTCTGTACAGAGCGCGGCACCCCGGTGTCGGCAGACGTTGAAGAAGGCCCGCACGTCTCCGGTGCGGGTACGGGAGATCAGGATCGACTCCGTGCCGATCTGGACGGTGCGGAACGAGCCCGGTCCGGCCAGATCTGATGCGCGCACTGCGCAGAACCACATGTCCTCGAAGATGTTCGCCTGCTCCAGCGCGAAGATTGTCGGATCCGTGTAGAACCGTCCCGGGAGCGTGGAGATCAGCGATTCGGGCAGTTCGGTCGTGGTCATGGCCATCACCTTCGCCTCACGGCTTCACAGGGTTTCGTGCGGCGGCAAGATTACGAACAGCTCGCGCCCAATGACGCGCCCTCTTATCGGCGTTACCCGTGCACCGTTGCACAAGACGCAACCGGTTCTTTTGTCCGCAACAACTGGACTAGTTTCCCGCCGGAACTCCGGCCATGTCAAGCGGCTCACGGCCTGGTCGCCTCGACCCGGACCGCGGCCACCGGGTTGGCCAGCAGCTTGCGCCACCGGGTAAACAGTTTCGGTTGGTTCATCCCGAGCACCGCCACCGGCTCGCCGTTCCGCCGGTAGACGGCCACCAGGTCGTCGGTGGCCACGCTGCCGGACTCAATGGTGATCTCCTCGTCGCCCTCCCGGCGACCGGCGAACTGGATCTTGATTCCGTACTGGTCCGACCAGAAGTACGGCGGCCGAAGGGGTGCCGCCGACGCCTGTCCCAGCATGGACGCCACCATCACGGCCGGCCTGTCCCGGGCATCGGTCCAATGTTCGACCCGGTGATGACGTCCACGGACCTGGTCGAACCAGGCCGAGCAGTCGCCGACGGCATAAACGCCCGGACTGCTGCCGGCCCCGACGGCATCGCAGACCACGCCACCCCCGGAGGAGGGCGTGGCCAGTTCTACTCCTGATCCCGCCAACCAGTCGACGGCCGGGACGGCGCCGATTCCGGCCACCACCACGTCGGCGGAGATCTCGGTCCCGTCGGACAGCCGTACGCCGGTCACCCGGGTGTCGCCGAGAAGGCCGGCCACGGGGACACCGCACATCAGTCGAACCCCGTGGCGGGCGTGCAGGCCGGCGACCACCATCCCCATCTCCGGGCCGAGCGGTCCGGCCAACGGCATGGGGGCCGCCTCGACCACCGTGACCTCGAGACCCATGACCCGGGCCGTGGAGGCGATCTCGGCCCCGATGAAACCGGCTCCGATGACGGCCAGGGTGGTTCCGGGTGTTAACTCGTCGCGCAGTGCGACGGCGTCGGCCACCGTCCGGACGGTGTGCACGCCGGCCGGGGCACCAGCCATCCGCCTGGCTCTGGATCCAGTCGCGATGACGACCGCGTCGGAGGTCACCGTGCGTCCGTCCGCCAGGGCGACGGTGTGGGTGGCCGGATCGAGCGCGACCGCATCGGTGCCCAATATCCAATCCGCATGCAAAGCCTCGTCGGGCCGTTCCAATGCGAGTTCGGACGCGGTGGTTCGGCCGGCCAGAAAATCCTTGGACAGCGGCGGGCGGTCGTACGGTCGGACAACCTCGTCGCCGATCATGGTGATCACGCCGGCAAAACCGAACCGGCGCAATGCCTTCGCAGTGCCATGGCCGGCCAGCCCAGCACCGACGACGGTCACCGACGCCAATTGGGCCATCAGCCCGTGGCGCCGGGGGGAAGATTCGGGACTGCGTCGGACAATGTGACGTAGATGTCCCCGTCCACAATGCTCACCCGATGGGTGCGCACACCGCGTTTCGCCGGCGGCTCGTCGACCGCCCCGGTGCGCAGGTCGAATCGGGAGGCATGGAGCGGGCATTCCACCTCAGCACCTTCGAGCCAACCGTCGGCCAACGACGCATCCTGGTGCGTGCAGGTGTCGTCGATCGCGAAGACCTCCCCGTCGTCGGTGTGGAACACCGCGATCGGCGGGGCGACTTCATCGACCCGAAGGGCCTCGCCGGCCGGTAGGTCGGCTAGAGGGCAGATGCGCAGCACAGGCATCCTCATTTGCGCTAGACACAACCTGATTCGTAGTACGCAACAGCTTCGTGCCGCCGGAAGGCGGTGTCAAGGCATCCAGCACCGGTTCCGGCCAGTTGCCGCACAGTGGTACACGATGTTCAGAGTGGTACACCGATGTTCAGAGTGGACACCGATGTCCGCCCGACGCAATCTGACCGAGATCTCCGGGGGCGGCACGGTCAGCCGTCGGTGTCGGTGGGTCGCCGTAGTCTGGTGCTGCCCGATATCCCCACCGGAAGAGGAACCGCCATGATGCCCGGGTTGCCCAACCTGCAGTCGATTCTGCAGCAGGCCCAGCAGATCCAGGTCGAGATGGCCCAGGCCCAGGCCGACCTTGCGCTGACCGAGGTGACCGGCCATGCCGGCGGCGGCCTGGTGACGGCGACGGTGACCGGTGACGGACAACTCAAGTCGCTGGTCATCGATCCGTCGGTCGTCGATCCGGATGATGTGGAAACGCTCGCCGACCTGATCATCGCCGCCGTGCGGGACGCTGGGAGGGCGGCGGCCGAAGTCGCCCAGAATGCGATGGGTTCGGTCGCCGGTGGCCTGGTGCCCGGCGGGCCCGGCGGGTTCGACCTGTCGGCATTCGGCCTGCCCCCGATGGGCGCACTGGCCATCGACGAGGAGGACGAGGGCGACGACGACGAGGGCGACGAGAGCGACGACGAGGGTGACGACGAGGACGAGGACGAGCCCGACGGGGACGAGCCCGACGGGGACGAACGCGCCGAGGACGGGCGCCGGGCAGTCCCGCCGTCCGGGGCCTGATCGGTGTACGAAGGTCCCGTTCAGGACTTGATCGACGAGCTCGGCAGGTTGCCGGGCATCGGCCCCAAGTCCGCCCAGCGGTTGGCGTTCCACCTGCTGACGGCCGACGGCTCCGACATCACCCGGTTGCAGGCCGCATTGCAGCGGGTGAAGGACGAGGTCCGGTTCTGCTCCGAATGCGGCAACGTGGCCGAGGGCGATCTCTGCCGCATCTGCGGCGATCCGCGCCGCGACATCGGGGTCATCTGTGTGGTGGAAGAGCCGAAGGACGTCCCGGCGATCGAGCGAACCAGAGAATTCCGGGGTCGCTACCACGTCCTGGGTGGCGCCATCTCGCCGATCGACGGTATCGGCCCGGATCAGCTGCGGATCGCGTCTCTGCTGCGTCGCATCGCGGAGCCCGGGGTCAGTGAGGTCATCCTGGCCACCGATCCCAACCTCGAGGGTGAGGCCACCGCGACCTACCTGATCCGGATGCTGCGCACCTTTCCCGACCTGTCCGTCACACGACTGGCCAGCGGTCTCCCGGTCGGCGGTGACCTCGAGTACGCCGACGAGGTGACGCTGGGCCGGGCGTTCTCCGGTCGTCGCTCCGTCGACGCCTGAGTGGACCCGGTCGGGCGATGCGTCATCGACTGACGTGACGAACGGCGACCGGCGCCTCACAAGCGTTTCCCAAACGTGACACAGGCCCTGCTCCGGTGGACAGGACGAGCGGTAGGGTCCTGGAAATCGCACGTCGTCGACGATTCGGGCGGCGTGCCGCGCCAACCGTCGCCACTTTTCCCCCGCCAGCCGGTTCAGCGTGACCCGGCGGAAAGAGGTTCCATGCGCAGCATCACATCTCGCCGGTTCATGGCCGCGGTCGGGGCCCTGACCCTGGCGGCGACCGTCGCGGGCTGCGGGGCCGGCCGGACGGACAGCTCCTCATCCTCGGCCGCGCCCACCTCCACGCCCGCCGCGGCCGGCACCGGGGCGGCCGGCTCCGGGGCGACCGCGACCGGCTCGGGAGCCCCGAGTTCGGCACCGGGCAGCGCCGCAGGAACGCCGGCGGCGCCGACCGGTCCGGCGATCAAGATCGGCACCACCGATCAGGTGGTCAGTCTCGACCCGGCCGGCTCGTACGACAGCGGCTCGTCTCTGCTGGAGATTCAGCTGTACCAGTTCCTGCTGGTCATCCCGCCGGGGCAGAAGGTACCGACCCCGGACGCGGCCAGCAAGTGCGCTTTCACCGACCAGGGCGCCACCTACACGTGCACGATCAAGCCCGGCCTGAAGTTCTCCAACGGCGACCCGTTGACCGCCAAAGATGTGGCGTTCACGTTCACCAGAGTCGTCAAGATCAACGATCCGAACGGACCGGCCTCCCTGCTGGGCAACATGAAATCGGTCAAGGCCACCAACGACAGCACCGTCGTCTTTTCGCTGAACAACCCCAACGATCAGACGTTCCCCTTCATCCTGGGCACCTCGGCCGGCCCGATCGTCGACTCCAAGGTCTACCCGGCGACCAAATTGCTGGCCGACGACAAGGTGATCGGATCCGGCCCCTACAAGCTGGCCGCCGGTTATCAGAAGAATCAGTTGGCGGCATTGACCCCGAACCCGAACTACAAGGGCAACGGCGGTGCGTTGGCCAACTCCGGGGTCACCTTGACGTACTACACCGATGCGTCCAACCTCAAGCTCGCGGTCCAGCAGGGTGACGTCGACGTGGCCTGGCGTTCCCTGGACGCCCAGTCGATATCGAACCTGAGGACCGACTCCAAGGTCAAGGTGCTCGACGGCCCCGGCGGTGAACTGCGCTACCTGGTGTTCAACCTCAAGACGATGCCCGGCAGCACCGACGCCCAGAAGCTGGCCATCCGGCGCGCCGTCGCCTACTCGGTCGACCGGCAGGCGTTGGCCACCAACATCTATCAGGACACCTACACGCCGGTCTATTCGATGGTTCCGGACGGCCTGCCCGGTCACATCGACGCGTTCAAGACCGAGTTCGGCGCGGCGCCGGACAAGACCAAGGCCGCCGCCGAGCTGACCAAGGCGGGCGTGACGACGCCGGTGGTCATCAACCTGCAATACGCGTTGGGGCACTACGGCCCGGGTTCTGCCGACGAGTACGGCGAGATCAAACGCCAGCTGGAGGCCACCGGGCTGTTCAAGGTGAACCTGCAGTCCACCGAATGGACGACCTACTCGAAGCAGCGCCGGGCCGACGCCTACCCGGTCTACCAGCTGGGCTGGTTCCCGGACTTCCCGGACGCCGACAACTACTTCAGCCCGTTCCTGGTGCCGAACAACTTCGTCGGCGCGCACTATTGCGACGATCCGAAGGACGTCCCGACCGCCAAGGTGGGTACCCGTCCCTGTGACGTCGACAAGGTGCTGCCGTTGATCGCCACCGAAGCGTCCGCCGCCGGCGCCGCCAGGACCACCGCCATCGAGAAGATCCAGACCATCAGCGCGACCGGTGAGCTGCCCACCCTGCCGCTGCTGCAGGGCAAGCAGATCGCCGTCACCGGGCCGAGCGTCACCGGTGTCGACAAGACACTGGACTCGGCGTTCCTGTTCCGGTTCTGGCTGATCGGAAAGTCGTCCTGAGTCAGTCCTGCTGAGTCAGTCCTGCTGAGTCACTGAGCTATCGGGGGCCGGCCGGGCGTATGCCCGGTCGGCCCACCGCGCACATGACGGGTCACCGTTCGGTGAGGAGCGCACCGGTTGTCCACTTCCACGAAATCCGCGTCCGGCGGACTGCGCCGATATCTGCTGACCAGGCTCGCGTTGATGATCCCGATGATCTGGATCCTGGTCACTCTGGTCTTCTTCTTCATGCGGGTGATCGGGAATCCGATCGACGCGGCGCTGGGCGGCCGGCTGCCCCCGGACCAGATCGCCGCCCGCAAGCATGCCGCCGGATACGACCGGCCGATCCTGGTGCAGTACTTCAGTTACCTCGGCCATCTGGTCCAGGGTGACTTCGGTACCTCGGTCACCGACAATCAGCCGGTGTCCGGCATCATCCTGGTCAAGGGCGCGGCCACTCTCGAACTGGCCTTCTGGGCGTTCCTGGTCGCCGTCGGGGTGGGGATCCCGCTGGGGCGTGTCGCCGCACGGCACCGGGACCGGCTGCCCGACGTTTTCCTGCGGGTGACCGGAGTGCTCCTGTACGCAGCACCGGTGTTCTTCGTCGGCCTGCTGGCCAAACTGCTGTTCGGCATCGAGCTGGGCTGGTTGCCGGTGTCGGGCCGGGCCAATCCCGCCACCGAGTTGGCGATTGCGAATGTCTCGCCGCGGACGCACATCCTCATCGTCGACGCCATCCTGTACGGCCAGCCCAACTACATCTGGGATGTGCTGCGGCACACCATTCTTCCCGCCCTCGTCCTCGGGCTCCTGACGGCCGGCATCTTTCTGCGGTTGGTGCGGACCAACCTGCTGCAGACCATGCGATCGGACTACGTGGAGGCCGCCCGGGCTCGCGGCGTCGCAGAAGGACGGGTGGTGCGAAAACACGCTTTCCGCAATGCGTTGGTGCCGGTCGTCACGGTGATGGGCCTGCAGGGCGCGCTGCTGCTCGGCGGCGCGATCCTGACCGAGAAGACCTTCGAATGGCAAGGGCTGGGTTTCGCCCTCACCCAGTACCTGGAACAGCGGGACTTCGTGGCCGTGCAGGGCATCGTGACGGTCATCGCCATCGTGGTGGTGGTGGTCAGCTTCCTGATCGATATCGCCACCGCGCTGATCGACCCGAGGGTGAGGTACTGATGGCGATCGCGATGACCGGAGCCGATCTGGGTGATGAGCAGGCGCCGCGGCCGCCCAGACGCCGCCGCGGGACCGGCTTGTTCACGGCGCTGAATCAGACCGGTGGTGTGCAACGCGCCATGCTGATCGCCGGTTCGGTGATCTTCGGCTTCTTCGTCATACTGGCGGTTTTCGCTCCCTGGATCGCGCCGTACGGATTCAACGACGTGACGAATTCGGCCGGTGTCCGGTTTCCCCGCCTGCAGGCGCCCAGCGCGTCGCACTGGTTCGGTACGACCAACGGCCAGGGCGCCGACGTGCTGTCCCAGGTCGTCTACGGCTCCCGCACCGCACTCATCGTGGTGATCATCGCGGTGCTGTTGTCCCTGTCGATCGGGGTTCCGCTGGGCCTGTACTCGGGCTACCGCGGTGGCTGGGCGGACCGGGTCCTGGTGCTCATCACCGACGCACTCTTCGCCTTTCCGTCCCTGCTCCTGGCCATCGTCATCTCGATCGCGTTGGTGGGGGGCGCTTCCAGCGCGGGCGGCAGTATTCTCGCGGCCTCCATTTCGATCACCGTCATCTACATTCCGCAGTATTTCCGGGTGGTGCGCAATGCCACCATCTCGGCGAAACAGGAACCGTATATCGAGGCGGCTCGCGCGATCGGGGCGTCGCCGTGGACGGTCATGCGGCGGTACCTGTTCGGCAACGTGGTCCAGTCGGTGCCGATCATCGCGACGGTCAACGGGGCCGACGCCATTCTGACGCTGGCCGGCCTGGGCTTTCTCGGGTTCGGCATCGAGCCGTCGGCCGCGGCCGAGTGGGGCGGCCAGCTCAGCAAGGCCCAATCGGATTTCGCCTCCGACATCTGGTGGACCGCAGTCTTCCCGGGTCTGGCCATCGTGCTGCTGGTGCTGGGGCTGTCGCTGATCGGCGAAAGCCTCAACGATGTGCTGAACCCGCTGCTCCGCGCCCGACGCCTGGCCCAGGTGGTGATGCCAGGTCGACGTCGCAAGGAGCGCAGGATGATGGTGCCCCCGGCGGGGCCCGACGACGGTTCCGTCGGGAACCGCGCGGAGCCGCTGGATTCCGCCGCCGGGCCGCTGGATCCCGCTCGCGGGTCGATGGACCGGCCGTTCGGCGATGGTCCGGTCGGCGGCGCCCGATGATGAGTACTCCGCTCCGGGCCGCGAATGCCGCGGATACCGCGGACGAAGCCGTACTGGACGTGTCCGATCTCCGGGTCTGGTACGCCGGCGCCGGCGGTCCGATCAAGGCCGTCGACGGGGTGTCGTTCAGCCTCAAACGCGGCGAAGTGCTGGGTCTGGTCGGCGAGAGTGGCTGTGGCAAATCCACTCTGGGTCGTGGTCTGCTGGGTCTGATGCCCGCGGGCGCAGCCATGGACGGCCGGATCACCTTCGGTGGACGCAATCTCGTGGAGCTGCCGGCCAAGAGCTGGCCGGCCCTGCGCGGCGAGGGCCTGGGGATGATCTTTCAGGAACCCATGACCAGGCTGGATCCGCTGATGCGGATCAGCGATCACTTCCGGGAGGCGATCCGCGCCCACGAGAAGATGACCAATCGTGCGGCCGACATTCGCGCCGTGGAAACCCTGCGCTCGCTGGGTATTCCGCCCTCCCGCTACCAGAACTACCCGCACGAGTTCTCCGGTGGCATGCGGCAGCGGATCATGATCGCCCTCGCCCTCGCCCTGCGGCCGGCCTTCGTCGTCGCCGACGAACCGACCACTGCGCTGGACGTCCTGGTGGAGGCGCAGATCATCAAGATCCTGAGCCAGATCCGCACCACTTTTTCGCCGGCCATGCTGTTGATCACCCACAACCTGGGTATCGTCGGCCAGGCCTGCGACCGGGTGGCGGTGATGTACGCCGGACGAATCGTCGAACAGGGCACGGTGGCCGAGGTTTTCGCCCGGCCGCAGCATCCCTATACCCGGGAGCTGTTGGGCGCCACCATTTCCCTGACCACCACGCGGTTGCGCACCATTCCGGGTGCGCCACCGGATCTGGGCAACGCTCCGCCCGGCTGCAGATTCCACCCACGGTGTCCGCACGCCATGTCGGTCTGCGTGGAGCAACTGCCGGTGACCACGGATTTCCCGGACGGCCGAGAAGTCGAGTGTCACCTGTTGCAGATCGATGCGTTGTCCGATGCGCAGCGCGCGCCCATCGCCCGGCAGGAGGTGTTGGCCGCAGATGAAGCCTGAGTCCACGAAGCCTGAGTCCACCCCCACGGATACCGGCACGCCGATCCTGTCGCTCACCGATCTGTCCGTGCATTTCGCCCTGCGGGGCTCGGCCCTCGGCCGTCTGGTCGGCCGGTCGTCCGGTTCGGTGAAGGCCCTGGACGGGGTCAGCCTGGACGTGATGCCGGGCGAGGTGGTCGGTCTGGTGGGCGAATCGGGCTCCGGCAAGTCGACCCTGGGCCGTGCGGTGCTCGGCCTGGCCCCGGTGACCGGTGGCAGCATCAAGTACCGGGGACGGGAGATCAGCAAACTGGGGGAGTCGGCCATGCGCCCGCTCCGGGCCCAACTGCAGATGATCTTCCAGGATCCGCACGCGGCGCTGAACCCGTCGATGACGGTGGAGCAGGCCATCTCCGACGCGTTGCGCATTCACGGAGTGCCCGTCGACCAGCGCCACGCCCAGGTCGCGACGGCTCTGGAGCGGGTCGGCCTGGCCCCGGTCGAGCGGTTCGCCCCGAAATATCCGGCGGAGCTGTCCGGCGGTCAGAAGCAGCGCGCGGTGATCGCGCGGGCGATCGCCCTCGGGCCCGAGGTGCTGGTCGCCGACGAGCCGATCTCCATGCTGGACATGAGCGTCCGGGCCAAGATCCTGGCCCTGATGGACGATCTGCGCACCGGCCTGGGCATCTCGTTCATCTACATCACCCACGACCTGGCCAGCGCCCGGTTCTTCTGCGACCGAGTGGCGATCATGTACCTGGGCAAGATCGTCGAGATCGGCCCGGCCGATGAGATTTTCGCCAACCCGCGCCATCCGTACACCCAGGCGTTGCTGAAGGCGATACCGGATGTGTCGCACGTCGGGGGGCCGCCGGCCGAACTGCCGCGCGGCGAGATCCCCGACGCGGCCCGGCCGCCTCAGGGATGCCCGTTTCATCCCCGCTGCCCCAAGGCCTTTCGCGTCTGTGGCTGGGAGGCCAGGGATCTCAAGGTCGTTCTGGAGGAACGCTGGACGACGGCCGATATTTCGGTGTACGAGCGAGAGTCGGCGCTGTTCCCCGACCCGGGCGCCCTGGTGACCAGCGATCGGCTGGCCACGGTGCGGACGTCGCGGCCGGCGGAGGCGATCGCCGCCCTGCGCACGATTCAACGGGAGAACCCGGCCGAACCGTTCTTCTCCGGCCTGGTGGAGATGGTCGAGGTGCCGACCGGCGTGCAATTGGAGTTCACCGCATCGGAGCGCCCGGAGCTGCTTCCCGTGGTGGCGGCGTCCGGCGTCGGCCCGACGTCCGTGGCCTGCCACCTATATCCGGCGGGCGGGCTCACGTGATACGGACGCTGATGCCGTCCAGGGTCACCACGTCACCGCGGTGCAACTGCCGGCCGCGGCGCATTTCGACCTCGTCGTTGACGGTGACCAGCCCGTCGGCCAGGATCGGGCGGACGTCGGCGCCGCTGTCGACCGCGCCGGCCAGTTTCAGCAGCTGCCCGAGCCGGATCATCTCGCCGGTGATGGATATGTCGTGCATGGGCCCCATCATGGCAAGGCTATCGGGCGGCGCGCATCCGATTGTTCCGCGGCTGGTGTTCCAGCTCGGCCAGGCCCAGAGCCTCCATCAGCGGCGGTAGATACATCCCGAACCGGCCCCGGTAACCCTTGCGAAGTCCGTACCAGCCGCCGATCGGGTTGGTCGCGGATCGCCCCCACGCCTCGATCGTGCCGTCCTTCGCCGGCTTGTTCTCGTCGGCACTGCCCAGCGGGATCCAGTCGCCGGACTCTTTCAACATCGCAGCGAGATCGCGAAGGCTGCGCAGGTCGTAGTACAGCGTCGTCGATCCGACCACGCAGACCAGCCGGGGCGGGTCGGCCGTCTCGTCGCGGTACATCACATAGTCGGAGGTGAGCGGCGGCGTCTGCAGGCGCCAGGGGTCGTCCTTGGTTCCGCTGCCGACCGCCGTCATGGGGATCCTCCGTCGTATGGCAGGTTCTTCTCACCGCGCTGGCGTCATCCTCGCCGCTCGGGTGCCCGTCCACAAGCCGGCCCCGCTACGCCTCCCGGACCTGACGCCTTCCGGACCTGTCGCGGGGATGAAGTCGTCTATTCCCGTCACTCCAGCCCCAAAGGGGCAACTTTCACCCCTGCCGAGGAAGTTGATCCCCGCCGGGGGTGGGCCGGGGGGCGAGCCGGTCGAACAGCTCGGCCAGCACCGAGGGGTCGGCGGGCGGCAGACCGGTGAGGGCCGAGAAGTACAGGCCGAACCCGACCAGCCGGATGGTTTCGGCTCGGACCGGGTCGGCGACGGCGGCGCGCATCGGTTCCTCCCAGGCGCGGAAGATGTCCACCAGGAGTCGGCCGGCCTCCCCGTCGTGCTCCCCGTTGTCGGCGTCCTGCCCGGTACGGACCGCGGCGATCAAGGACGTGAAGAATCCGGCCTCGTCGTCCTCGGTCGGCTCGGAGTACTCGAGGAAACCGCGGGCCGCCCCGGACCGCTCGGTGGCGCTCGCCATGTCCACCGTGACGCTGTCGCGGACGGCGGCCAACAGCCCCAGGTACAACGCGGCTTTGGACGGGAAGTGATAGAGCAGCCCGCCCTTCGAGACGCCGGCCTCGGCCGCCACCGCCTCCAGCGTGACCGACGACGTGCCGCTGCGCGCCAGCATCCCGCGAAGCGCCCGGAGTATTCGGTCGCGCGTATCCGTGGCCACAGATAGACTGTACCGGCCGGACGGTATACGACTCGTCGCGGCTCGGCCGATCCCTGTCCACCACGGGATCATGTGAGGGAGTGACGTTCAGTGTTCCGGCCCTACATCCAGGTCTTGCGGCGTCCTGGCGCCGCCCGCTTCTCGGCCGCCGGGATGATCGCCCGAATGCAGATGTCGATGGCCGGCCTGGGCGCCGTCATGCTGCTGTCCGCAGAACGCGGATCCTTCGCGGTGGCCGGCACGGTGTCGTCGATCTACGCCCTGTCGGCGGCGGCGATCAGCCCGCAGACCTCCCGGCTGATCGACAACCGCGGGCAGCGCCGCGTGGTACCACTGCAACTGATGGTGCACGTCCCGGCGATCGCGCTGATGATCGGATTCGCGGTCTACACCGAGTTGACCTGGCCGATCTTCGTGTTGGCCTTCGTCGCCGGTGCCGCCCAGCCGATGATCGGCTCGTTGGTGCGAACCCGCTGGTCGGCCTTGTTGTCCGGCGATCCGCAGCTGCGGACGGCATTCGCCTGGGAGTCGCTGATCGACGAGCTCGTCTTCATCGTCGGCCCACCGGTGGCCACCGTGGTCGCGCTCGATCTGTTCCCCAGCGCGGCGTTGGCCCTGGCCACCGTCCTGCTGGTCGTCGGCACGGTGCTGTTGCTCACCCAGCGCAGCAGTGAACCGGTGGTGACCCATCGATCGAAGCAGCACGCCGGCCGGCCGGCCATTCTGCTGTCCGGCGTGGCCGGGATCACCGCGATCTTCGCGTTGATGGGTGGCGTTTTCGGCGCGTTCGAGGTGACCACCGTCGCCTACGCGAAGGAGGCGGGACACGCCGGTGTGGCCGGTCTACTGCTGGCCCTCTACGCCTTCGGGTCGCTGTTGGCCGGCCTGGTCTTCGGCGTGGCCAAGATCAAGGCGCCCCTGCTGACCCAGTTCGGGCTGGCCACCGCGGTGCTGGCCGTGGTGACGCTGCCGCTGCCGTTCCTGCCCAACATGGTCGCGGTGGGCGGCGGCCTGATGCTGGCCGGGGTGGCCTGCTCACCGGCGTTGATCGCCGGGATGGGCCTGATCGAAAGCATCGTCCCGGCCCACCGGTTGACCGAGACGATCTCGTGGACCAGCTCCGGCATGGCGGTCGGCATCGCCTTCGCGACGCCGTTGGCCGGCACGGTGATCGACGCGCGCGGCGCATCGGACGCCTACTGGGTGACGGCCGGCTGTGCGATCGGTGCGTTCCTGGTGGCGCTGTCGGTGTCGCGTTCGTTGCGTCGTTCGATCAATGCGGTCGCCGGACAGGAAGCCGGCGAGATGGCCGCCGAACAAGCCGCCGGCGACAGCCTGTTCAGCGAACTCACCCCGGCCATGGTCACGCCCGGCCGTGAGTTGCAGTCCAAGTGAGCAGTTGCTCCAGCGGCCAGGTGTTGACGATCCGATCCGCGGGTACGCCGACGTCGGCAGCGCGGGCGCAGCCCAGGATCTGCCAGTCCAGCTGACCGGGCGCGTGCGCGTCGGTGTCGATGCTGAACAGGCAGCCGGCGCGCAGGGCCTGGCCGATCAGCCTTCTGGGCGGGTCCAGCCGCTCCGGCCGGGAGTTGATCTCCACCGCCACCCCGTGCTCGGCGCACGCGTCGAACACCTGTTGGGCGTCGAAAGTACTCTCCGGCCGACTGTTCGGCCGGCCCCTGCTCGGGCCGGCGGCGACCATCCGGCCGGTGCAGTGGCCCAGCACGTCGGTGTGCGGATTCCGGACCGCGGCCAGCATGCGAGCCGTCATCTCGCGGGACCCCGATCGCAGTTTGGAGTGCACGGAGGCCACCACGAGGTCCACTCTGCCGAGCATGTCGTCGGTCTGGTCCAGCGTGCCGTCCTCGTTGATGTCACATTCGATGCCGCTCAGCAGGGCGAAACCCGGCGGCGGCGCATCCTTGAACGCCCGACCGACCGCCGCGACCACCTCGAGCTGCTTGGTCAGCCGCTCGGCGGTCAGACCGTTGGCCACCGTCAGCCGCGGCGAATGGTCGGTCAGCACCATGTACTCATGACCGATTTCCTGCCCGGTGACAGCCATCTCGTGGATCGGGCTGCCCCCGTCGCTCCAGTCGCTGTGCGTGTGCAGGTCCCCGCGCAGGGCGGCGCGCAGCTCCTGCCCGCCGGCGGCGAGCGGAGCGAGATCTCGTTCCAGATCGGCCAGGTAGTCCGGAATCCGGCCGGCCAGGGCCTGTTCGGCGACGGCCGCGGTCTTCGGCCCGATTCCGGCCAGCTTGGTCAGGGTGCCGGCCGCGACGAACTTCTCGACCTCGCCTTCGGGCAGGGTGACCAACGTGTTCGCCGCGGTCCGGAAGGCCTTCACCCGGTAGGTCGGGGACTGCCCGCGTTCCAGCAGGAAGGCGATGCGCCGCAACGCCGCGACCGGGTCCATGGCTGAGATGGTAATCACGGCTGGGAGCGACGACGGTGGCGGATTGCGTAGCTGCGTGCCCGCGCGGCGAATCGTCGCGCCGTACCGTTCGGTCATGGATCCCGATCACGGACTCTTCGGACCGGCCAGCGTGACCTGGCGCGTACACGCGGACCCGACGTTCGCGGTGGCCGGCCTGCGCGGCCTGCTGCTGCAGGCGCTGCACCCGCTGGCCATGGCCGCCGTTCACCAGAACGGCGGCTTCGAGGCCGACCCGTGGGGTCGGCTGACCCGGACCACCCAGTACATCGCCACGATCACCTACGGCACCGAGGTCGAGGCGCTGCGGGCCGCGGCGCGGGTCCGCGGTATCCACCGCAAGCTGCGCGGTACCGACCCGCTCACCGGCGAGGAGTTCCGGGTCGACCGACCGGACCTGCTGCTCTGGGTGCATTGCTGCGAGGTCGAGTCGCTGCTGACCACGGCCGTGCGCGGCGGCCTGGCCCTGCCCGACGACCAGGCCGACCGCTATCTGCGCGAGCAGGTCAGGGCGGCCGAGTTGGTCGGCCTGGCGGCGTCGGGCGTGCCGTCCAACCGTCGAGATCTGGCCGACTACTTCGTGCAGGTTCGATCCGACCTGAGGTTGACGGATGCGGCCTGGCGCGGGGCCAGGGGATTGGTGAAACCTCCGATGCCGGGCTGGGTGCGGCTGCTCACGCCGGCCCGGCCGGCCTGGGGAGGCCTGGCCGCGCTGTCGATCTCGCTGTTGCCAGGCTGGGCCCGCCGGATGTACCGCCTACCTGGGCTCGGGCTCACCGATCGTGCGGCGACGCCCGCCCTACGGGCCCTGCGCACCGCCGCGTTGGCCGTGCCGGAGCGATTCCGCGACGGCCCGACACTCAAGGCGGCCAAGGCGCGGGTGGCCTGACCAGGTCTGGCCGGACCGAACCAGACCTGACCACACCGCCTCACCCGGCCAGTTCGCGCTCCAGCGGGGTACGGAACCTGGGCGTGACGCGGAGCGGACCCAGCCATTGGGTCAGTTCCGCGGCCCGGGACTGGACGGACAGGGTTCCGGCCTGGCCGATGTCCTCCAGCAGAGAGAACCTGATGTCGCCGTCGGGCCGCTGCGCCCACCCGCCGACCACCCGGCCCTGCCAGAAGATCGTCGGCCCGATGTTGCCGGTCCGGTCGAACAACGGCCCGCGATGACCGCCCAGAAACCAGTCCCGCTCGACCCAGCCCATCGGTGTCGGGTCGAGGGCGGGCAGCAGCGCGGCCGCCGGTGCCGGTTCGTCGGTCGTCCCGAGATCGTCGGCCAGGACGATGCCGGGTCGGCCCTCCAGGTCGACCTCGACCGTGTCGACGGAGCGCAGCGCGGTGCGTACCCGGCCGACGGGCCAGCCGGTCCACCACACCAGGTCCGCCAGGGGGGCCGGGCCGAACGCGGTCAACCAACGGCGTAGCAGTTCCACCCTGGCGTCGGCCGGGTCCGCCGTCCCGAATCCGCCCGGCATCCAGCCGGTCGCCGGCCACCAGTGGTTACGGCTCGCGGTCCAGCCGCCCAGGGGCCGTCCCCGGATGATCTTCCCTTCCAGGGCCAGGATGGTCAGCACCCGGCTGGTGATCTTCTGCGGCACGGCGTAGGCCTTGTCCGGCCGCAGATCGAGTACGGTACCCAGCCGCGGCTCGTCCGCGACCAGGTCGGCCGCCGTGGCCGAGCCGCGGCGGCCCAGGGCGGCCACGGTCGACTCCGACACCTCGTCGTACCAGCGGCCCACATCATCGGCCACGCCGGCCTGGGTCAAGTGGGTCAGCAGGGTCCGGCGTGCGGTGACGCCCACCGCAACGGAGGACGAGGCGTGCACCACCGGCGCCAGGTCGGCGGCGACCACGAACATGGTCCGCCGCATGGCCATCATCCGGATCAACCGCTTGTCGGCGTACATCACCTCGGCGATCTCACTCTGGCTGCCGCAGGACATCCTTGCCCAGGCGGACAGGTACACCGTCGCCGGATCGGTGGCGTGCAGCGCGACCACGGCATCGGCGACGGCGACGACTTCGGCCGACCGGGCGGCCGGGGTCAGCAGGTGCCTGGTGATCAGCCGGCGCCGCCGCTCCTCGACGGTGATCGCGTGCACGGGTATGTCCCGGTCGGACCTGGGTGGACGCCCTCAGCCGTTCCCGCCGTCACGGGCCGCGGACCGGTTGACCGCGGAGACCACCGCCTTCAGGGAGGCGCGGGTGATCGACGAGTCGATCCCCACGCCCCACATCACCTGGCCGTCGATGGCGCACTCGAGATAGGCGGCGGCACGTGCGTCGCCACCGGCCGACAACGCGTGTTCCACGTAGTCCAGCACCCGCACGTCGTACCCGGCGTCGCCGAGGATGTTGCAGAACGCGGCCACCGGGCCGTTGCCGTTCGCCCGCAACACCTGCTCGGTCCCGTCCACCACCAGTCGGGCCGCCAGCGTGTCCAACCCGCCGGGCGGGTCCTCCAGCGACTCGATCCGGGCGCGGACGAATTCCAGGGGCGACGTGCGCTCCAGGTATTCGTCGGCGAAGTACTTCCACATCGCGGTGGCGTCGACCTCGCCGCCCTCGGCCTCGGTGTGGGCCTGAACGACCCGGGAGAACTCGATCTGAAGCCGGCGTGGCAGGTCCAGACCATGCTCGGTCTTCATGATGTACGCGACGCCGCCCTTGCCGGACTGCGAGTTGACCCTGATCACAGCCTCGTACGAGCGTCCGACGTCCTTGGGGTCGATCGGCAGGTAGGGCACCTGCCAGGTGAACTGCCCGACCGGAACACCGGCGGCCACCGCATCGGCGTTCAAGTGGTCGAACCCCTTCTTGATGGCGTCCTGGTGTGAGCCCGAGAATGCCGTGTAGACCAGGTCGCCGCCGTAGGGATGACGCTCGGGCACGGCCAGCTGGTTGCAGTACTCGACGGTGCGGCGGATCTCGTCGATGTCGGAGAAGTCGATCTGCGGGTCGACGCCCTGGCTGAAGGCGTTCAGCCCCAGGGTGACCAGGCAGACGTTGCCGGTTCGCTCGCCGTTGCCGAACAGACAACCCTCGATGCGGTCGGCGCCGGCCATGAATCCGAGCTCGGCCGCGGCCACCGCGGTACCCCGGTCGTTGTGCGGGTGCAGGCTCAGGACCAGAGCATCACGTCGGTCCAGATTGCGGTGCATCCACTCGATGGAGTCGGCGTACACGTTGGGTGTCGCCATCTCGACGGTGGCCGGCAGATTGACGATCATCGGCCGATCCGGAGTGGGCTGCCAGATGGCCGACACCGAGTTGCACACCTGCACGGCGTACTCCAGTTCGGTGCCGGTGTAGGACTCCGGGGAATACTCGAACCGCCAGTCGGTGTCCGGGTACTTGTCCGCCCAGCGGGCCACTTCCTGGGCACCGTCGGTGGCGATCCGGGTGATGCCCGCGCGGTCCATGCCGAAGACAACCCGTCGTTGCAGCGTGGACGTCGAGTTGTAGAGGTGAACCACGGCCGAGCGGGTCCCCTCCAGTGCCTCGTAGGTGCGGGCGATCAGTTCCGGGCGCGCCTGGGTCAGCACCTGGATGCGAACATCCTCGGGAATGGCCTCCTGTTCGATGATCTCGCGGACGAAGTCGAAATCGGTCTGCGAGGCGGCGGGGAAACCGACCTCGATCTCCTTGTAGCCCATGGCCACCAGCAGGTCGAACATGCGCCGTTTGCGGGCCGGGGTCATCGGGTCGATCAGCGCCTGGTTCCCGTCGCGCAGATCCACCGCGCACCACAGCGGTGCGGTGTCGATCACCGCGTTCGGCCAGGTGCGGTCGGGCAGGTCGATGGGGGTGAAGGGGGTGTAACGGGAAAATGGCATCTGGCTCGCGCGCTGCCGGTTGTAGGAGCGTTGGCCGGTCGGGATGTCGCCGGCGGGGGTGCGCAGCCGGGAAACGGGGGTTGTACTCATCAGGGTCCTCTTTGCAGAATTCCGGGGCGGGCCACTCAAGAGCTACCCCGGGGAACGGCGACCGGCAGCACGAACTCCCGCGACGGAGGAGCCGGTCCGGAATCAGGCCCCGTCGCGGCCGCTAAGGAGCAGGAGCACGGCGGGAACGCCGGCCGCTGCGATGCGCACCACGTCGCCGACCCTACCGCCATCCAGGTTCGACGGGCTACTCCACTGCTGAGCAGTTCAATGTCGCTGGGCAGTTCAATGTCGCTGGGCAGTTCGATGTCGCTGGGCAGTGCGATGTCGCTGGGCAGTGCGATGTCATCCGCTGAGCAGTGCGATGTCATAGGGCGAGAAGCGCGGGTCGACGCTGACCACGATGAGACGTTCGACCCTCGCCTGGGCGATCAACATACGGTCGAAGGGATCGCGATGGTGCCACGGCAGGTTCGCCAGTTCGATCCCGTGAGCGCCGTCGAACGCCAAGTCCGCGAACCCGGCTTGCTTGCTCACTTCCCAGACATTCGGCGGTGCCGCGAGTTTTCCGAGAGACCTCTTGATCGAGATCTCCGCGATCGAGATCGCCGATACCAGAACGTCATTGGCTCCGGTGGCCAGGGCTGTTCTGGCCACCACCGGCAATGCCGGGTCGTCGGAGAGCCACCACAGCAGTATGTGCGTGTCGATCAGCAATCTCACGCGGGCGAACCGCCGTACCAGTCGGCTTCGTCGGCAGGGGTGAAATCATCGAAACGTGCGCCGACGGAGACCCGCCCGCGCCACACTCCCGGGACCCGATCGGGGCGATGGGCCGACACGGCGGTAAGCCTCGCGATCGGCCGTCCGTTTCTGGCGATGACCACCTCCTCGCCGGCCTCCACCCTGGCGAGCAGGCTGGAGAGCTGCGTTTTGGCGTCATACACATTGACGGTGATCGTCACTCAATCACGGTAGTTGGTCTGGTCAAGTCTGGTCAATACAGGTCGAGCCGAGGAAGTTCAGCAGCCGTCCGGTGAGGTGGTTCGGGGCCTGCATCGGAATCCAATGCCCGGACAGTTATGGACCGACCGGGGCGCACAGCATTCGCGGTTAGCCTCGGCGGGGTGGATCGCCGGGCTGTGGGTGGTGTGCTGCTACTGGTCGCAGCCCTGATCGCCGTGCTCGCCACCCCGAACATCCTGGGCAGGCGCATCGCCGGCTTCGCGTCGCCGGAGGTGATCGCCGGGCCGCCGGCGGTCGGCAGTTGTGTCGCAGCGATCGCCCCACCCGGGTCGGCGGTCGGCCCGCGCGCGGCTTCGCCAGGGACGCGTGCGCTGCCGGTGGCCACGATCGTGCCCTGCCGCGGACCGGTGATCGGCGAGATCATCTCGGTGACGGCGCAGAACACCACAGGGGTCAGCACGTTGCAGGAGTACGACGACACGCATCCGAGTTGCCGCAACCAGGTCGAGACCTACCTGGGCACCGCCGCGGCCACCATCCTGTTGGGCGTGCAGTGGTCCAAGAGCATCTACGTCAACGCGATGGCCGTCGGGCCGGACGCCCACGACCGGGCCGCGGGTCGGACGTGGAGTGCGTGCGTCATGGCGGCGGTGGGCCAGAGCTACACGGAGCCGCCGACCCTGAGATCCAGTTGGACGGCGAACACGTTGCCGGACGCCTTCGGCCTGTGCTGGGCCGCGACGATTGTCCAGCGCGGGTCTCCCACGCCCTGCACGGCGGCACACAGGACTCAGCAGCTCGCGTTCGGGTACGTCCCGGGACCGTCGGACTCCCAGGGGTCGATCGTGTCCGCCCCGACGCCGGCCGATCTGGCCGCCGGATGCCAACAGCTCGCTGCGACGATCATGGAGGTGAAGGATCCGACGAGGGGCGGGGCGCTGCTGGTCACCGTGGTGTCGGATCGCGCCGGTGCTCCCTACCGGCAGTGCGCGGTGAGCGTGACCGGCAGTCGACCGCTGATCGGCTCGGTCATCGGCCTGGGCGACGGTCCGCTGCCGTTGGCCTGACTGCGTCGGGCGATCCGGACGGTCCCGCGACGGCCAAAAGCTCTCCGCGACGCAGGTACCCTGAACTCTCCACATCGGCACCCTTCGAAATGGCACCGTCCGTGTTCCGCACCGCGCTCCGGTCGGCACTCTCGTTCCCACTCGTGGCCGCCGGGGCGCCGGAACATCCGGGCGGCGACCCAGGTCGAGGGTGTGCGGTCCGCTCCGGCCCGGATGCGTCAGTGATCACGGCAGGGGTTTGACACGGTGGGTCTGGTCGTCCAGAAGTACGGCGGTTCGTCGGTGGCCACGGCGGAGCGCATCAAGCGGGTGGCCGAGCGGATCGTGGCGACCCGGAAGGCCGGCCATGACGTGGTGGTGGTCGTGTCCGCCATGGGCGACACCACCGACGATCTGATGGATCTCGCGCTCCAGGTGGCGCCGGTGCCGATGGCCAGGGAGCTGGACATGCTGCTCACCTCGGGCGAGCGGATCTCCAATGCGCTGGTGGCGATGGCGATCCACACACTGGGCGCCCAGGCACGGTCCTTCAGCGGATCGCAGGCCGGCGTCATCACCGACTCCAGCCACGGTCGGGCGCGGATCATCGACGTCACACCGGGCCGGATCCGGGCCGCCCTGGACGACGGCGCGATCGCCCTGGTGGCCGGTTTTCAAGGCGTGTCGCAGGACACCAAAGACATCACCACGTTGGGCCGCGGCGGTTCCGACACCACCGCGGTGGCGCTGGCCGCCGCACTGGCCGCCGACGTCTGCGAGATCTACACCGACGTCGACGGGGTGTTCAGCGCCGACCCGCGAATCGTGGAGAATGCGTCGAAGCTGAACACCATCACCTACGAGGAGATGCTGGAAATGGCCGCGGCCGGCGCGAAGGTGCTGATGCTGCGATGCGTCGAGTACGCCCGGCGGTATCACGTCCCGGTGCATGTCCGTTCGTCGTACACCGACGCGGCCGGCACCATGGTCACCGGCAGCATGGAGGATCTGACCATGGAACAGGCATTGATCACCGGAGTCGCCCACGAGCGCGGCGAAGCCAAGGTGACGGTGGCCGCCGTGCCGGATCACCCGGGGGTGGCCGCCCGGGTCTTCCGGACCATCGCGGACTTCGACATCGACATCGACATGGTGGTGCAGAACATCTCTCGGGCTGCGGAGGGGAAGACCGACATCACCTTCACCGTTTCCAAGGCTGACGGTCCCAAAGCGGTTGCCGCACTTGAGGGCAGGAAGGACAGTATCGGCTTCGACGCGATCGTCTACAACGACCACGTCGGAAAGGTGTCACTGATCGGCGCGGGCATGCGTTCGCATCCCGGCGTGACGGCCACCTTCTGCGAGGCGCTGGCCGATGCCGGCGTCAACATCGACATCATCTCCACGTCCGAGATCCGGATCTCGGTACTGGTCCGCGACGTGGAACTCGATGTCGCGGTCAATGCCATCCACAAGGCATTCGACCTCGGCGGGGACGACCCGGCTACGGTGTACGGAGGGACGGGGCGATGACGAACTCCGCAGGACTGCACGTCGGTGTCGTGGGAGCGACCGGACAGGTGGGCGGGGTGATGCGAAAGCTGCTGGCCGAGCGCAACTTTCCCGTTGCCTCCATCCGATTCTTCGCCTCCCCCCGCTCCGCGGGATCGACGTTGCCGTGGCAGGGCACCGAGGTGGTGGTGGAAAACGCTGCGGACGCCGACCCTGCCGGGCTGGACATCGCGTTGTTCTCGGCCGGTGCCTCGACGTCGAAAGCGCTGGCGCCGAAGTTCGCCGCCGCCGGGGTGGTCGTCATCGACAACTCGTCGGCGTGGCGCCGGGACCCGTCCGTACCACTGGTGGTCGCCGAGGTGAACCCGGAGGCGGCGCTGGCCGTACTCCCGAGTCTCCCGGCCGGCCACGGTGGGCCCAGGCCCGGTGCCATCATCGCCAATCCCAACTGCACGACCATGGCGGCCATGCCGGTGCTGAAACCGTTGCACGACGAGGCGGGTCTGATCCGGTTGATCGCCAGCACCTACCAGGCGGTATCGGGTAGCGGTCTGGACGGCGTCGCCGAGCTGGACGGGCAGGTCAAGGCCGTGGTCGAGGGGGCCGCCGGGTTGACCCACGGCGGCGACGCCGTCGAGTTCCCGGCTCCCAAGAAGTATGTCCGGCCGATCGCGTTCAACGTGATCCCGTTGGCCGGCAACCTGGTCGACGACGGCAGCTTCGAGACCGACGAGGAACAGAAGCTGCGCAACGAATCCCGCAAGATCCTGTCCCTGCCGGACCTGCTGGTGTCCGGAACCTGCGTGCGGGTGCCGGTGTTCACCGGTCATTCGCTGTCGCTCAACGTGGAGTTCTCCCGCCCCCTGACCCCGGCCCGAGCCACCGAGTTGCTCACCGCCGCACCGGGAGTCGAACTGTCGGAGGTGCCCAACCCCCTGCAGGCGGCCGGCTCGGACCCCTCGTTCGTCGGTCGTCTGCGCACCGATGAGGGCGTGCCGGACGGCCGCGGCCTGGCCCTGTTCATCAGCAACGACAACCTTCGCAAAGGCGCCGCCCTGAACGCGGTCCAGATCGCCGAACTGGTCGCTGCCGCGCGGTAATTCCGGCCACGGAGGGGGGAGCTACGCCCAGGGCAACGGGTGCGCGCCGATCCCGAAGAGGGTGCCGGTCAGGACGCGCGAGCCGGTCGCCCCGATGGCGCAGACGGCCTCCGCGGCTTGATCGGCCTGAACAGCGGGCCATCCCGGCTGCTGATCACCGACCGCATCCCAATGGAACGGGACGGCCGTCACCGCCAGCGCACCGGCCGCCGTCACGTCGGCCATGCCCGATGACGACCTCACGATGGCCAGGCAATCCGCATCCAGGCTCCGCTGATCGCGGTAGCCGTCGGACAGGACGGCGGTACCGAAAATCTCGTAGCGATGCGGCTGATCGCAGGGGGTCTCCCAGTTGGGCGACCGCAGAGAGATCACGCACTGCGCATAGGACGCCGGCAGGCGGCCGGTGCTCAACGCATTCTTGACCGAGCCACGGTAGCTGGCGCCGGGAGTGGACGGGATGACGACGCAGATGACCCAGTGCTGCCCGAACGCACGCTGCAGGACAGTCGGATCCATGGTGATGGTGTTGACCTCGATCGAGCGCCAGCGCACCTGGGGCCGGGCCGGGACAGGGGGAGCCCAACCCAGGTAAGCACTCTCATCTGCGCACGGCGGCAGGGAGTACGCCAAGCCCGCCGGTGTCTGCACTTTGGCCTTGGTCCCGTCGACGACCTCGGCCACCTCGCCGTAATGCGACGCGGAGCACCTGCCCAACCGGTAGGACCCACCGCCGCCGACCACCACGGCCGGATTCGGCGGCGGCTGCAGCAGACACTGCCCGACCCGAGGCGGAGCGGGGATAGGGCCCGTCACGGCCATTCCCCGAACGAGTCTGGACTGAAGGTTCGGAACAACGACTGCGGCCAGCATGACGACGGCCAGCAGGAGCGCACCTCGCACCCGGCGGTCCACCGTTTCAGCCTAGTGGCACCGCGAACGGGCCGGGTCAGGGAACCACGGTCACCGGCCAGCGACCGGCCCGCACCAGTCGCACGCCCAGCGAACCGACCAGGCGATGCCCGGCGGAGGTGGACGCCCCGACCACCACGGCGTCGGCGAGTACGGCCGAGCACACCTTGGAGATCTCGGTGTAGACGTCCCCCTTCTTCTCGATGAACCGGGGGCGAATGCCGGCCACGAAGACCACCACCAGCTCCGCCGACTGCCGGCGGGCCAAGCCGGCGGCATAGGCCGCCGCTCGCATCGAGGTGGTCGATCCGTCGACCGCGACGACGATGACCCGCGGCCCGTCGGTACCGCGTTCGAACTCCGCTCCGATCATCGGAGTCACTGTTCCACCCAACGCCGCTGCAACGTCAGCCGGCGGTCGGGTCGGTCGGGCATCGCCGATTCGCCAGGGTCGGAACCTCCGCCGGAGGTAACGACCGGACTCGTACAGTGGCAGGCATCATGGCGAAGGACATGGCCGGTCGATCCCGTCGCGTCCGGCTGTCCCTGGTGTTGGCCGCGGTGGTGGTCGGCTCCGGTTGCACCGTTGCGGGGTCCCCGGCGATCGCCCCCTATCGCAGCCGCCCGGTGGCCGCCATCGTCGTCACGCCGGTGGTCAGCGGTGTCGCCGACGTGCTGGCGTTGGCCCCGGATGGAGCTCTGGTCGCGGTCGCCGATCCCGGGCACGGGGTGTGTCTCCGGTCTGTGTCCACCGGCGCGGTCCGGGTGTGCGCCGATCTGAAGTTCACCGCCGGCTCTACCACTGGGAAACATGCGACGAGCGCGGCATTCTCGCCGGACGGTCAGACCTTGGCCGTCGGGCAGGACGTGACCGCCCAGGGGCGCGGATCGGTCTGGCTCGTGACCGTCCGGAGCGGGCGGGCGAAGCAGGTGCCGTTCGCCGGTTCCGGATCGGCCGAACCGAATGCGTCGCCCACGGGGGACCCCACCGGTCCGGCGTATATCGGGATGGTCTGGAACCCGGTGGACGGGCACTTATTGCTGATCAGCACGTCGATGGAGAAGGACGGGCCGGCCAGCCGACTGGTGGATGTCGATCCGCAGTCGTTGACCCCGCGGGTCGTGGCCCAGGCCACCGGTCCCTACGAGTTCCAGTCCGGCTACCTGGCCGCCGGGGGTTCGACCGCGGTCTTCACCGTCTTCCGGGGCGACCAGATCCCGCCGAACCTGGTGGTCATCGATCTGGACACCGGACGACGGAAGGAGTTCGCGGCCCTCGGCGCGGCCGGAACGCAGATTGTTCCGCTCGCGGTGTCACCGGACGGGAAACGGGCGATCGTCGGATCCGCCACGTATGAACACTCCGGGCCACCCCATCTGCTGGACCTCTCGTCCGGCGGGCTGACCGAGATCCCCGCTCTGGACGGTGATTTCGTCTCGGCGAGCTTCTCGCCCAACGGTTCCCAACTGGCGGTGCTGTCGAAGGCGAGCGATGGAACGGCGACCATCGCCGTCACGTCGGTGACCGGCGGTGGCGTCACGGTCCGGTCGGGCGCACCAACCGTTCCGGCCGACGGCAGCAGGTTGATCTGGTCGCGATTCGACGTGCTCGCGATCGATGCCGCAGCCCCGGCGCCCGCCGCGTCGGTGGTGGGTTGGCGGCTGGCCTTCTGACCCCCCCGACCGCGCTGACCCCCCCGGACCGCGCTGATCAACTTCCACCGCGCTCATCATCGAGTCGACTCCTGCCCCACCGGTCCCAAAGCCTCCACGATCATGCGCGCCGCGCAAGATGATCAGCGCGGGACAGGGGCCCAGAACGCCGAACGCTCCCCGGGGGCCGGCCGAGATGATCAGGGGCGGTCAGGAGGCGGGCAGGCCCAGGGCAGCCCGGGCGAAAGCGATCTCGCATGCGATCTGTCGGATCCGCTCCTGCACGACCATGGAACCGTGGCCGGCGTCGTAGCGGTAGTGGGCGTAGGTCGCGCCGCGGGCGTTCAGCGCGTTCAGGTAGGTGTCGATCTGCCGGATCGGGCAGCGCGGGTCGTTCTCGCCGGCCAGGATCAGCACCGGCGCGGTGACCTGGTCCACGTAGGTCAACGGGGACGAGTCGGCGTAGGCCGACGGCACCTCCTCCGGTGAGCCGCCGAACAACGCCCGGTCGTACGCGCGGAGCGGTTCCATCTCGTCCTGGTAGGCCTGCAGGTAGTCGGCGACCGGGACGCCGCCGATCCCCACCGCCCAGCGGCCCGGCTGGGTGCCCAGACCGAGCAGCGTCAGGAACCCGCCCCAGGAGTAGCCGGCCAGGACCGACCGGGCCGGGTCGAGAAGGCCGCCGGCCACCAGGTGGTCGTGGACCGCGGCGACGTCGGCCAGTTCGGTGTGTCCCACCCGGGCGGTCAGCGCGTCCCGCCACGTCGAGCCGTACCCGGTCGAACCGCGGTAGTTGACGTTCACCACCGCGAATCCGGCGTCGAGCCACGCCCCGCGGGTGGCGTCGTAGGCGTCCTCGTCGGCTGCGGCCGGACCGCCGTGCAGGAAGAAGACCGCCGCTAGCGGGTCGTGCGCTCCGGATCCGGCCGGTCGGGCGATCAGCGAGTGGATCGGGCCACCTGGCCCGGTGACCCACAGGTCGGAGACCGGCTGGGAACCAGGCGCCGCCCCACCGGCGGTGAGCAACAGGGTGGCGTCGTTCATCTGCCGGGTCAGCACCCGGAGTTGCCCCGGCTGCGAGGCACTCGACCAGCGGTACCAGATATCGCCGTGCGGCCGGGCCACGGCCGCCGAGATGACACCCGGGGCGGCCGGGAGATCGGTGAGCTCGCGGCCGGCCAGGTCGTACCGGTGCATGGTGGTGCGTCCGGCGCGGGTGTGCAGGATCAACAGCGCCTGCCCGTCGGGGTAGAACTCGCCGGTCAGGTCGCCGGGCAGGTCGATCGCCAGTTCCGTCACCGCGCCGGAGGGCGGGTCCCACAGGAGAAGCTCGTCGCGGCCGCGACGCTCATGCCCGACGAGCACTCGCTGGTCGCCGGGAATCGGGGAGAAGGCGATCGCACCCAGGCCCTTGCCGGGCGTGTCGTCGAGTTCGCCGATGACCGTACCGTCGGTCACCGATATCGCTCTCAGCGTCGGGTATCGGGAGTCACCGTGCTCGGAATGAGCGAGCAGCCAGATGCTCTCGTCTTTCGAGAGGCCGTCCACACTGCCGTCATTGGCATGTCGATAGACCACCGTCGGCTCGCGACCGTCCGCGCTCAGATGGATCCGGGTGCCGTCGTCGTCGACGAAACCGACCACGGTGATGCGATGACCCGCCTCCAGGCCCGCCGGGTAGCCGGGATCGACGGTCGGCATCGACGGGGACGACGTGCCGGGTGCGGCCCCGAACGGTTGTTGTTGCCAGCGGCCGAATTCGTCGCCGTCGGTGTCGTCGAACCACAGCAGCTGCGACCCGTCGGCCGACAGGGTGCCGTGCGACGTGCCGTCCGGTCGGTCGGTGGCCTGACGATGGCTGTCCGCGGCGATGTCCCAGTAGTAGAGCTCGTAACGACCGGTCGCATTCGACAGGTAGACGGCCCGGTCCGGACTGTCCCGGGCCGGGTCGGCCAGACTGATCCTGGTCGCCGAGAATCGTTGCCGCCAGCGCCGGTCTGCGGCCTCGTCCGCGAACAGCCGGTCGGGGACCGGGGCCACCGGATGGCGGGGACCGGTGTTGTCCCCGCCGGTCACAGGAGGTTCCCGGTCTGCATCTTCGTTACTCGTTCTGCCCATCCCCCAGACCGTATCCGACCCGCAACGCCACGTTCATCAGCGCCACCTAGACTTTTCGGCAGTGGCCGGCCCAACCGCACGAGATGCATGACGACCAGATTCTTGACGATTGAGCGCGCTCGACGCGCTGGAGAGCCTGTGCCGGAAGATTCCGCTGTCTCGAAGGCCCTGTCGGTTGCCCGGCAGCACGTCATCCCCGCGCAGCAGGACCGTCGCAGCGCTCCCACCACGGCACGTGGGTCACCGCCGCGTCCGCTGCACATTCTGACCCAGGCGCTCGCCCTGGCACCGAGCGGCGGGATCGAGACGTCCACCTTGCAGGACAGTCTCGCCCTGGCCGCGCGGGGGCACGTGATCGATGTGATGTTCGGCGCGGACGGCCCGGCGCGGGATGAATACAACGCGGCCGGCATCGACACGACCGGACCGCACCGGTTCGCGTTCGATCCGCGCCGGCCGGTCGGCGATCTCTCCGCGTACATCCCAGCGGCCCGCCAGGCGCGCCGGCTGGGCGCGGACGTCTTGTGGCTGAACCGTCCCGAACACATCGTCTGGGGCCAGGTTGTCTCCCGATGGGCGCGGATCCCACTCGTGTGTCACCTGCACCACCACCCGAACTACCGGCGCCTTCGGATGCTCAACACCGGTGTCAGCCATTTCATCGCGGTCTCGCAGTTCATCCGTGACGAGTGGGTGGCCGGTGGACTGCCGCCCGAGCGGGTCACCTTGTTGCACAACGCGATTCCGTCGCAGCGGTACCCGTTCGGCGGGCTCGGGGAGCAGCAGGCGGCCCGGCGGGAACTCGGCCTCCCCGAGGGGATACCGGTGGTCTTGTACTGCGGGCGAATGATCGCCGACAAGGGCGTCCCGACGCTCGTGCGGGCCTGGCGCGAAACCGGCCTGACGCCCGAGCAGGCGTTGCTGGTCCTGGTGGGCGGACCGTCTCCCGACGAGGTGCCCGAGGTGGCCGAAGAACTGGGGCAACTTCCCGGCGCTGCGTATCGATGGTTCCCGGAACGCGCGGACATCGTTCCCCTTCTGCACGCCGCCGATGTGGTGGCGTGCCCGTTCTGGGGGGCCGAGCCGTTCGGGTTGGTGATCATCGAGGCGATGTCGACCGGACGGCCGGTGATCGCGTCCCGGGTGGGTGCCGTACCGGAGATATTGGCTGGGAAGATGTCCCGGTTCCTGGTCGAGCCGCGGTCGTCGACGGAGCTGGCCGGCCGACTGCTCTCGCTGCTGACCTGGCGCCGCGACGAGCCCGGCCTCGGTGTCGAATGCCGGGAATGGGTGGAGAGTCGATTTCCCTATTCGGATCATGTCCGGGGTTTGGAATCGGTCCTGCAGAAATATCGTCGGGGGAAATATGTTCGTCAGGACCGGCTCCGGTAGCGTCGCCCATTCTTCTCCGGTGGGGGCCGTCGAATCTCACTCGCCTTTCGGACCGGGGAGAAAATCCTGCATCTTCTGTTTCACGCCCTGCTTGACGAAACCCCACGTGTCCTCGTCGCCGTGCAGAATGGCACCGGCGACGGACTTCACCTGTGCGAACGTGGCGTGCGGCGGGATCGGCGGCACATCCGGATCGCAGCGGATGTCCAGGACCGTCGGCCGGGTGTCGTGCAACGCGACGTCCCAGGCCGGTCCGAGTTGGTCGGGGTCGTCGATGTTGATGCCCCGCAGGCCGAGGCTGCGGGCGAACGAGGCGTAGTCGACGTCGGGCAGGGTCTGCGATTCGGCGAACTTGGGCGATCCCTGCATGGCTCGCATTTCCCAGGTGACCTGATTCAGGTCGTTGTTGTGCAGCACCGCGATGATCAGCCGCGGATCGGCCCACTGCGACCAGTAATGCGCCACCGTGATCAACTCGGCCAGTCCGTTCATCTGCATCGCGCCGTCGCCGACCAGTGCGATGGCCGGTCGATCCGGGCAGGCCCATTTGGCGCCGATCACGTACGGCACGCCGGGGCCCATCGTGGCCAGGGTGCCGGACAGGGAGCCCCGCATGTTGCCGTGGAACTTCAGGTGTCGCGCGTACCAATTGGCGGCGCTACCGGAATCGGCGGCCACGACGGCGTTGTCGGGCAACCGTAGGGACAGCTCGTGGAAGATTCGGATCGGGTTGATCGGCTCGGCTCCGAGCATGGCCCGCCGTTCCATCGTCTCCCACCAATCGGCCACACCGGATTCGATGGCCTCGCGCCAGGAGCGGTCCACTTTTCGCCGCAACAACGGAATCAACGCCTGCAGGGTCGTTTTCGCGTCTCCGACCAGGTTGATCTCGTACGGGTAGCGCATCCCGATCCATTTGCCCGACCGGTCGATCTGCACCGCCCGGGCCTGGTCCAGCTTGGGCAGGTACTGCGTGTAGGGGAAATTAGAACCCACGGTGAGCAGCGTGTCGCAGCCCATCATCATGTCGTAGCTCGGTCCCGTGCCCAACAATCCGATGGAGCCGGTCACCCAGGCCAGGGTGTCGGGCAGAACATCCTTGCCCAGCAGAGCTTTCGCGATTCCGGCGCCCAACAGGTCCGCAACCCGGGTCAATTCCTCCACGCAGTCGCGCGCCCCCTGACCGACCAGCACGGCCACCTTCGTCCCGGCGTTGAGCAGGTCGGCCGTGGCGTGGAGCACGAGCGGGTCGGGCGCGGCGGTCGCCGGGACCAGGCCCAGGCTGGACGGCACCTGTTTGAACGCGTGGGTCGGGGGTTCGTAGGGCAGGTCGAACACATCAGACGGCACGATGACGCAGGTGGGCGCCTGCTCGGTCAACGCCACCCTGATGGCCCGATCGATCAGGTTCGGCAACTGCTGGGGGACCATGCACATCTGCACGTAGTCGCTGCAGACGTCCTTGAAGAGACTGAGCAGATCCACCTCCTGCTGATACGAGCCGCCCATGGCCGCGCGTTCGGTCTGCCCGACGATGGCCACCACGGGCACGTGGTCCAGTTTGGCGTCGTACAGGCCGTTCAACAGATGAATCGCGCCTGGGCCGCTGGTCGCCACGCATACCCCGACCTGAGAACTGAACTTGGCGAAGCCGACCGCCTCGAGGGCCGACATCTCCTCGTGGCGGGCCTGCACGAACTGTGGATCGTTGTCGGCCCGTGACCATGCCCCCAGAAGACCGTTGATCCCGTCGCCGGGATACCCGAACACCTGCTTGACGCCCCACGCCCGCAGCCGGGCCAGCATGACGTCGGCGACAAGTTCGGCCATGCCAACACTCCCTCTCGCCGGTGTTTCGCACCGGGGCGTCGTCGTTCTAGTCGTGTTCCTTGCGGGCGAGTTGCCGACCCAATTCGCTCTTGGTCATCTTGGAGTAGCCCCGGACACCGGCCCGCTTCGCGCGTTCCCGGAGCTGCGCCCGGGTATTACCTTCCACGTCCACTCCACCGAATGTTTCGCCCTCGCCCGCGCGCTTCTGCTCGGCCGACATCTTGGAGCGGGGGTCGGAGGGACCGGTTTCGTCTTTGAGCTCCCAGTGGTCGCCGACCTTCTCGGCCACGTTCTTCACCGATCCCCACGCCGTCCGGTGGGCCCGCGCTTCGTCATCGTATTCCTGCTCGGCACTTTCCAGCGTCTTGAGATAGGTGCGTTGCACCTTGGCCGCCGACCTTTTCAGCGTGCGGGGTACGTCCGGGCGGTCTTCGGGCACGACTGCTCCTCCATGGTGAGCTGTTGTTTTCCAGATGCCCGGGGTGTGGGCCGCCCAAACGCCTGCGGGGGTGACGATCTCCGGCAGACGGCCGGTAGGGGAGCGTCAAATTCGGGGGCAGGCGACCACCCGACCGCCGTGGTCAGCGAGGTACCGTGACCGCCTTGCAGCCGAGATTGGCTCCGGCGCTGGAGGTTCCCGCCGGGCGCGCGGTCACGCACACGATGTGTCGGCCCCGCGGGAACGTGATGCTTGCGGCGAACCCGTGATTGCCGGTCACCCTCTTCACCCGGTTCACGTCGGCGCGCAGGATGTTGGCCGGTAGAGCGGCCACCAGTCGGTTGTCGATGGTGACTGCGACCGAGCCGGCGCCTGCGGGGCGCTGCGGATCCAGCACCCAGCCGGTCAGCCGGATGCCGCCGTGGGTGCCCGTCGCCGTGTCGAACCGGCCGTCCGTCTTCGGCCGGACCAACGGATGAGAATCGGCAGCGGTCGCGCCCTTGAAATGCCAGTACCCCATCAGGTCGGCACGCCCGGACCGGTTGTACCACTGCTGAATCTTGATGTTCGACCCGGTTTGGGGTGACGCGACCATCGCCGGGTGGCCCCCGATCATGCCGATGTAGATGCCGGAGTGATACGCGGGGGCGCGTCCACCGTGGCCGAGCAGCACCACATCGCCGGGCACCGGATGTGAGGTTTTCACGAACTTGCCGGACAGTCGGACCATGCTGTCGCCGCTGCCGCTGCCGATGTCGATACCGAAGGCGTAGCCGTACATCTCGCGGACGAACCCCGAGCAGTCGACATGGCTGTTCAGCGGGGCCGGGCGGGGACCGTGACCGCCGCCGTAGGAATAGGAGATGTGCAAGGTCGTCTGATGGATCGCCTCGGCGACCATCTTGGTCAACCGCGGTGGATGGGAGGCAGCGGCGGCAGCGGTGGCAGACATCGGCGCGACGGCGCCCGAAACGCCTGAGCCCAGGCCGAATCCGAGCGTCGCGACCCCCGCGACCACGGTGAACAGGACGGTTCTGCGCATGACGGTAAGGATTCTGATGGCCGGGCTCCGATGCTCTGGGCGCGGCCTGGTGCCCCGCCTGGAAGCGCCGCCAGCGTGGGTGCGGCGCGATCGTGCGGGCAGCTGAGGGACCACCTTCTGCGGGCGGTCGGGTCAGGCCGGATTTCTCACCGATGCGTCAGTCAGAGACTAGTAACTGTCGGTAATATGAATTATACACAGAGTATGCGGATCTTGTCTGCCAAACGGAAAAACATCGATGTGCGGCGGCTCAGGCGAGCACGAATTCGCTGTCCTCCGGCGAGAGTTCACGAGGAAGATCGAGCACGAACATCGTGCCCTCGCCCACGGTGCTGGCCACCCGGATCTGACCACCGTGCGCGTTGGCGATCGCCTTGGTGATGGTCAGGCCGAGGCCCACTCCTGGGACCGCGTTCGCGGTGGCCGTGGACGCCCGGAAGAAGCGCGAGAACAGCCGGTTGACTTCGTCGGGAGGGATACCGATACCGGTGTCGGTGATCCCGATCAGCGCTCGTGGCTCCGGGTCGTCCTCGGTGTTGAGCGTGATGATGACCCGGCCACCGGCCGGGGTGAATTTCACCGCGTTGGAGATCAGGTTGTCGATGGCCTGCCCGAGCCGGACCGGATCACCCCACACCGTGACGATGTCGTCGGGGATCAGCATTTTGAGCGTCACGCCGCGGCCGTTCGCGGTGGGCCGCGCCGTCTCCATCGCACCCGTGAGCAGCGCCTGCAGTTCGACCGGTTCCTTGGTGACGTGGAACCGTCCCGACTCCACCTGAGCGGTGAAGAGCAGGTCGGACACCAGGCGCAGCAGTCGATTGGCGTTGCGGTCCACCGTGGAAAGGTACTGCAACTGCTCCTGCGACAACGGGTTCTCGTCGTCGTCGGCGATCAGTTCCAGATAGCCCAGGATGGAACTGAGCGGGGTGCGCAGCTCGTGGGAGATGAGGTTGACGAACTCGTCCTTCGTCCTGGCCTGCTCCCGGTCGATGGTGACATCCGTGCCGACGAAAAGGAATCCGTTGATCTGACCGTTGGCATCGCACCGGGCGGTGACGGCGACCTGGATCTGCATGGGCGCTCGCCCGACGGGATGCACGGTATGGTCACGGACCTTCGGGTGCCCGGAACGGACACCGGCGACCAGGCGGGCGAATCGGTTCTCCGGTGCCATCGGCGCCGACGCCGCGTCGTGGGTGGAACCCGGACCGGAGGCCACCGGGTTCCCCTCCGGTGGCGAGAACAACGCCAGCTGGAGGAGTGAATGACCGACCACGTCGTGCGAGGCGATCTGCAGCATCTTCTGGGCGCCGGCGTTGAACATCTCGACCCGTCCGGTCGGATCGGTGGCGACGATGGCCTGCTCGGTGACGGCGTCGATGATGCCGGTCAGCTGCATGGCCGATTCCCGGAGCAGAGCCGAGGAGGCCTCACTGGCGTCCGCATGATCCTGCGCCTCGGCGAGCAGAATCTCCTGATCGGAACGCAGTTGCTCGATGGCCAGGACGCGCGAACGGAGACGACGCGTCATTTCGCTCACTGACAGGCAGATCACCCCGAGTACGACGGAGGTATAGATGATCCGGATCCACTGTCCGTGGTCGTAGGTGTCGGAGTCGAAGGTCAACGGAGGCAACTGGGCGGCGACGGTCAAGACCCCACCCAGCAGCAGCGGCAGACGTCCCGGTTCGACGCCCAGGGAGATGACGGGCAGGACAATCAGGATGGACAGCACCGAACCGGGGCCGCCGGTTCCGGTCCGCAACAGCCCGGCCGCGAGAATGTCCATCAACGGGATGATCGGAGCCAGCCGCCAGTCGAACGTGGACCGGCGCGCCGCGAAGGCCGCGACGGTGGCCGCAGCGGTCAGGGCGATGCTGAGCAGTACCGGCAGGAGCAGCGGGTTGCTGATGGCCGGCGTGGCCACCAGGAGTAAGGACAGGGTGTAGGCGACGGCCAGGAACAGCTGGCGCTCCACGACCGAGTGCGGGTCCAGGACGAAGCGGTGCAATTGGCCCGGCCAACCCTTCGTCCGGGGACGGGCGAGCGACATCGGGGCCGCACGGTCGAGCAGGCCTGCGGCGTTCACGGGGTCCCCACTGCCGTGCTCAACAGGCCCCGGATCGCGTCCTGCAATTGGCGCAGCCCGAAAGGCTTCTGGTTGTACAGGTCCGCACCGGCGGCCCGGCCCGCCTCGATCGCTTCGGGGTGGACAGCGGCGGAGAGCAGGATCAGCTTGATGTCGGAGAGGTCGGCGTCGGCGCGTACCAGCCGACAGACGTCCAGGCCGCTTCGTTCCGGCATCGCGACGTCCAGGATGGCAATGGCCGGGTGCAGCCGGCTGATCGCCTTCCACGCCTCTGCGCCGTCGGCCACATTGGCGCCGACCACTGCGCCGGCGCGATTGACCACTACTTCGACCAGACGCCGGATGTCGGGATCGTCGTCGGCGATGATCACGACGGGGCGGGGTGCGTTCGGCTCGCCTTCCGGGGATCCGTGCGGTGCTGTCATCGGGACATCCAGTCGGGAAAGGTCAGGCTCAGCAAATCCAGCACGTGCGCCTTGGTCACCGGCTTGGGCAACACGCCCTGGACGTGCGGTGGGTAGTCCTCGACGTCCAGGATCGAGGTGATCGCCACCGGGCAGCCCGGGTAGCGCTGCCGGAGATGCGTCGTCAGCTCCCAGCCGTTGATCCGGGGCAGGAGCAGATCGAGCACCATCAGGTCCAGGTGCGTCTCCGCTGACAGCACCATGGCCTGCTCGGCGCTGGACAGGGCCACAACTTTGCATCCGGCCCGGGTGAAGTAGGTGGTGAGAAGTTTGAGCTGATCGGGCTCGTCGTCGACGATCAGCACGCTCGGCCCGGCGGCCCGCGACCCCGGATCGATTGCCGTGCCAGGTATCTCCTGGGCGGCCGCTTCGCCCGCGGGAGTGACCGTCACTGCGCGACCGTCCCCAGGCTGTGCGCGGGCGCCTGTCGGGACGGTGTGCCGGCCTTGCCGATGATCGAGGTGTCCCGGATGACCTCGAGTGGTTCGCAGGTCTTGCCCCCACCGAACCGGGACCAGTACCGTGCCGTGGCCACCACGAAATCCGGTTCCAAGTACGCCCGGACGTCGCTCTGCGACGCGAAACAGGCCAGCATCTGGATCTTCGCATCGGTGAAACCGTCGATCGGGACGAACCGGTTCGGACGGAATTCGACAGTGGTGGAAGGACTCTGGTAGCAGGCGAGGGTGGGGACACCCCGGGTCCCCACCGTGCTTGCCTGATGGACCGCCCGGTGATCCTGGTGGCGGTCGTGCGAGGAATGGGTGTAGACGATCGTCGGTGACACCTCGGCGACCACCCGCTCGATGAGCGAGACGGTGGGATCGGCGGGTTCGATCCTGGTGTCGACCAGGTCCTCGAGGAACAGTCGTGCGCCGAGCAGGTCCGCCGCGGCCAGCGACTCGAGCTGGCGATCATTGGGATTACCGCCGCGGTTCCCGCGGGACATCGTGAGAATGACGATCGAGTCGCCGCCGGCTCGGTGGGCGGCCAGCAGCCCCCCCACTCCGATCTCGACGTCGTCGGGATGGGCGCCGATGGCGAGCACCACCTGGCCCGCCGCGGAGATCCGGTCCCGGCGGCCGCGTTCGGCCAGGGAGGTCATGAGCTCCACCAGATGCGCCGCCGCGATCGGCTTGGTCAGGAACTCGTCCGCGGCCTGGCGGAGCGCCGCGATCGCGTAGTCGACGGAGGCGTGAGCGGTCATCACCACGATCGGCAGGACCGGCCGTAGCCCCCGGATGCGGGCGATGAGATCAAGACCGGACGCCCCCGGCATCTCGATGTCGGTGATCATCGCGTCGAACTCGTTCTCCAGCAACAGGTTGAACGCCTGGTCGGCATGGCCGGCCACGTCCACCCGCATGCCCGCCCTCTTCACCAGGACGAGTTTGACGAACTCGGCGACGTCGGGATCGTCTTCGACCACCAGGACGTGTAATGGTGTGGTCACGGGTTCTCCTCGTTGTCACGGCGGACCGCCACGACGGTGACGTCATCGATCAGGGTGGTGTTGCCGGCGAGCTCGGTCACGCGCTGGATGATGCCGGCGCAGTCGGGCGACGACGACACGATGGCGGCCACATCGGCGATGGCCTGTTTGTCGCCCCCGAGCAGATCGAAGAGCCCGTCACTGAAAGACACGACGGTCTCGCCCGGGGCCAGCGTGATGACGTTCTCCGACCAGGTCGGATCGCCGGGTCCGCCGAGGTCGATGCCCAGTGGGAGGTCCTGGCTGACCAGCTGGCTGAACCGACCGCCGGCCCGCACATGCAGGCTCAGCCCGTGACCGGCGTCGGCATAACGTAGTTCGCCGGTGGAACCGTCGACCCGGCCGAGGAACATGGTGACGAAGGTGCCCGTCTCGGAGAGGTCCTCAGCCAGGGCCAGGGCCGCCGAACGCAGGGATGCGGCCGGGCCGGCACTACGGTCGATCCCTCTGATGACGGCTCGCACGGTGGCGGTGACCAGCGCAGCGGGGATGCCCTTGCCCATCACGTCCGCGACCGTGAATTCTACGGCGGTGTCGGTGCTGTACCAATCGAAGAAGTCGCCGCCGATGGCGAACGACGGAACGCAGGTGCCGGCCAGGTCCCAGCCGGCCATCCGGGGGGCGTTGCGCGGCAACAGATCCCGTTGCACCTGGGCCGCCCGCTCGAGCTGCCGGGAAAGGCTCTCCGGCTGACCCATGGTGTCCGAGAGATCCTGCAGCATCTCGCGTTCCACCCGCATCACGTCGGCCTCGGCCGAGAGGGACGGATCGATATTGGCCAGCGCCCTTGCGGTCTGCCTGGCGGCGGCCCCCCGAGCCGCCAATTCCTTGATCCGGGGGACGAGGGTGGTCGCCGAGATGGGCTTGACCAGGAACTCGTCGACCTGATGGCGCAGAGCATCGATCGCGTAGTCGACGCTGGCGTGTGCGGTCATGACCACGATGGGGAGCGCCGGATGGGTCTGCCTGATCTGGCTGACCATTTCCAGGCCCGTCATCCCCGGCATCTGGATATCGGTGATCACCACATCGACGGCTTCCTGCGAGAGGATCTGCAGTGCCACCAGGGCGTCCCCGGCCAGCCGCACGGGTCGGTCGACGCGACGCTCCAGGGCGGCCCGCATGAACCCGCCGAGATCGGCGTCGTCCTCGACGACCAGCACGATCCCCGGGGTCGGAGATCCGTTCGATCCGGTTGCCCTGGTCCGACGGGCGTCGCCTGGACTGGGGGCCGGGTCCGGCACCCGGCGCCGACGGCGGATCCGCCAGGTGTTGATCCCGCCGAAGCGTCGGTAGGTCAGCTCGTCGACAGCTGCCTTGGCCAGCGCCAGACCTCTGCCGTGCTCCATCATCTCGTCCGGCATCTCGGCCGACTCCAGATCGATCTCCACCAGGGCCCCGGTGTCGCTGAACTCGGCCTCGAGTTGATCGGGCTGGATGCGCACCACCACGTCGCACTCGAACCCTGGGGCCTGGAGGTTGTGCTCGGCGATGTTGCCGGCGACCTCGATCACGGCGAGTTCGAACCCGATCCGGTCCTGACCGTCGACGGCGCCGTCGTCCGACCACAAATCGGCGAGCATCTGGTGGATGCGATCGAGGTCGGCCGGCCGGACGCAGTGCTGCAGCGTCCGCTCGATCACCGGAGCCCCGGTCATCCGAGGCTTTCGGCCACACTGGCGTAGGACCGGAGCACCCGATTCATGTTGGTCAGCTCCAACACCATCGTGATCTGCTCCTGTGGGCGGGCGATACGCAGATCCCCGCCCGCGTTCCGTGCCGTTTTCAGCCCGGCGATGAGGGCTCCGAGCCCCGACGAATCGATGAACTCGGTGTCTCCCAGGTCGACCACAACCCTGTTGCAATGCTTGTCCTTGACCGTGGTGGACACCAGCTCCCGCAATCGTGGGGCGGCCACCATGTTCAACCGGCCGTTGGCGCTGATCACCGCCGCACCGTCCTGGGGATAGTCAACTGTGAATATCATCAGACGGACACACCTTTCTCACTCGGTTCACGGGCAACGAAGCCGCGGTATCTCGCGGCGGTAATGACGGCACTGAGCAGGAAGATGTCGAAACCGACCCAGGCGATGTTGATCAGCGTGCTGCTCACGGCGGCATGGCCGTTGAACATCCGGATCGCCCCGACCACACAGGAGATGGCCAGCGCCGCCATGGCGATGAGCTGGGGTCGGACCAGACCCCAACGGGGAGACCACTCCTGCTTGGTCTTGGAGGTGACGGCGAAGCCAAGGCTCTTGCCGAACACCACGTTACCGAAGGCGGTGGTGAACGCCTTGATCCACACCGGGAACAGCGCCAGGCTGTACTGCATACCGCGCCAGGTCCTTATGCCCTTCGCGATCACCGCGAACAGCACCTGGTTGCACACCAGGAATGGGATCAGCCGGATGAAGAAGTCGACGCTGAAGGCGTGTACCGGCAACACGCCGAAGCACAGGTACACGATCGGTGCCGCGATGTAGACCAAGGCGGCGAATCCGGACATGTAGCTCCACATCGTGGCGAAGTACATGAGGCGCTGGGGGATGCTCAAACCCTTTTGCTTGAGGGGGTTCTCGCGCATCATCACCTGCATGGTGCCCTGCGCCCAGCGGAGTCGCTGGGTCAGCATGGTGGACAGGTCCTCCGGGGCCAGCCCATCGGCCAGGGATTCGTGGTGATACACCGTCTTCCAGCCGTGCGCATGCAACCGCATCGCGGTGGCCATGTCCTCGGTGACCGAGATCGTGGCCATCGGCATGACGGGCTGGGCCTCGTCGAACCGGTCCACGTCGACCGTCTTGATCAGCGCGCGCACGGATTCCAACGCACCCAATGGCGACCAGTCGCGTCGGGCCAGAGCCGCGACCACCGCGTCGTCGATGGGCAGTCCGCCGTCGTGGTCGGAACCCTCTGCCATACGGTTGATCTCAGCCAGATCGGCGTCGAGCGCGGCCATGTCCGCGGACACCACGTCACGGGTGGCGTCGTCGACCGCAATTTGGAAGTCGAACGTGATCTCGGCCAGGAGTTCACCCCGGGCCAACTGCTCGTTGGCCACCAGTACGGCGGCCGAGACCCGGTTGATGGCGGTGGCCTCGCCCATGGTCGCCACACCGCGACGGCGCACCTTCCGCAGGACCTGGTCAGCGGCCTTCAGCGCCTTGCGGATCGAGCCCTCGACCTCCTTGACGTAGCCGCGGACGCCCATCTGCATCATGGCTTCGCGTCGCAGGACGGCGTTGGAACCACAGAAGAAGGCCGCGTTCCAACCGTCCTTTCCCTGTTGGATCGGACCGTAGAACAGGGGCGCCTGACTGCCCAGCGGATCCTGTTCGGGCACATTGATGAAGAACTGCTGCGTCTGCACGAGGGCGACCGCCGGGTCGGCGAAATAGCCGAGGGTACGATCCAGAATCGCCGGCTTCGGTACCTGGTCGGCGTCCAGGACCAGGATGAATTCACCGTCGGTCGCGCCCAGTGCGTTGTTCAGGTTGCCGGCCTTGGCGTGCCGGGAATGTCCGACCCAATCCTCGGACCTGGTGATGTAACCGATTCCCTCCGCCTCGCTGGCGGCTTGCATCTCCGGCCGCGCGCCGTCGTCGAGAATCCACGTGCGGTGCGGATAGTCGATGGCCTTCGCCGCCACGGCCGTACCCATGACCAGTTCGATCGGCTCGTTGTAGGTGGTGACGAAGACGTCGACGGTCAGGTCCGGGGGCGGTGGACCGGGCTCCGGCCGTTCCTTCAGCTTCCACATGGTCATTCCGAAGAGCATGCAATCGATGAGGCTGTAGGTCTCGACCACGACGAGCGGTACGGCGATCCACCACGACGACCAGTTCACCGAGAACAGCCACCGCCACACGACGTAGTCCAGACCCAGGAGCACCGTGACCACGATCAGAACCCTGATGCCGAAGCGCCGATTCATCGCTTTACCTCCTGGTGGCGGGCGACAGCCCGCTCCGGGGTGGTCACGTGCGCGTGTGTAAGCACCCGACTCGTACTGAGCCGGGCCCGATGAGTCCTCATTTCTTATACGCTACGTGAGTGATTGACTACCTTGTGATATTCTTGGATGGCCTCACCCGCTCGGGCCAGGTCTGCCCCAAAGGGTTGATCCAGCTCACCGGGAGTGAGGCAGGGTCGTCTTGCCCGGCTCCGGTGGGCACACATCACTCGTCGCTCGGACGCATTTTCGGAGGCATTTCATGATGCGGTCGGTTGCTGCTCGGAACGGGGGGGATACCGAACAGACCTCAGCCCCGGCCCGCGAGGTCGGCGTCCTGGTGATCGGAGCCGGACCGACCGGAATCGGTGCTGCCCTGCGCCTCCAGCAGGCCGGGGCGGACTGGATGCTCGTCGAGGCGGAGGACGGGCCCGGCGGAATGGCCTCTTCGGTCACCGACGACCACGGTTTCACCTGGGATCTGGGTGGCCACGTCCTGCACAGTCACTTCGAGGACTTCGACAAGGCCATCGCCGAGTCCGGTGTGCATCTGCTCGCGCCGGTCCGCAATGGGTGGGTGTGGATGAACCGGGTACTGGTCCCCACTCCCGTGCAGCACCAGGTCGACGAGGCGCCCACCGATCTCGATCCGGACGGCCAGGCCAAAAATCTCGCGGAATTCTATCGCAATCATCTCGGCGCCGACCTCTACGGTCGCTTTTTCAAGCCCTTCACCGAAAAGATGTGGGCCACGCCGCTCGAATTGATCGACCACGAATGGACGTCCTTGCGCAGTGGTTCGGCCGCGCGCAACGTCCCGGCGATCCGGGTGCGGGAGAACGCCGAACGCCCGGCCGAGGTCACATTCCCCTATCCGGCGGGCGGCACCGGAAAACTGTGGGATGCGATCGCCGCCGGCCTGGATCAGGACCGTATCCGCTACGGCTGCACGGTGGTGGCGATCGATCTCGACAACAGGGTCGCCCGACTGCAGAACGGGGAGCTGATCCACTTCTCGGACTGCGTCTCCACGATGTCGTTGACCACCCTGCTGGGCATTGTGGGCCAGAGCGATCTGGCCAAGATGACACCGGAGTTCCTGAGCAACCAGAGCCTGGTCATCGGTTTGGGCTTCAACGGTCCGACGCCGGCGGCCCTGGTGGGCAAGTCGTGGTTGTACTGTCCCGATCCGGACATCGCCTGGCACCGAGCGACCATGCTGAGTCATTACGACCAGAACAACGCCGGCCCCGGGCGCTGGTCCGTGCTGTGCGAGGTCGGCCGGAGCGACTTCCGGGTGATCGACGAGGAAGACGCAGTGGCTAGTTGCATCGGATCGATGATCGAACTCGGGGCCGACCCGGAGTCCGTCGTCTCCACCTGGATTCGTGTGGTGCCCAGGGGCTACCCCGTTCCCACGCTCGGTCGTGACGCGCTGCTCCACCACATCGACGACCGGATGCTGGGTGCCGGAATCAGGTCCCGGGGACGTTTCGGCGGCTGGCGTTACGAATCGTGCAACCAGGACTACAGCTTCCAGCAGGGAGTGGAAGCAGTGGACGGCATTTTGCACGGCTCGGCCGAGAACGTCTACTGGCACCCGGAGCGCTTCTGATCGGGCATTCGATCGAAGAATGCGGAGAGTAACTGGGGCCGGCCGGAATTCACCCGAAGCGGTTATCCGATTCCGAGATTGCGGTGACCTTTATTGTTAGCGTGATGCTATGCCCGTATCATCTCATTCTGTATCATCTCCTTCGCGACGGAATCCTCGCGCCCTGGCCGCCTGGATCGTTTGCGGTGTGTCTATTTCCGTAGTGTTGGCCGGCTGCGGCGCCGGGTCGACGGCGCCGCCCGGCGCATCGGTGTCGTCGTCGAAAGCCGCCACCGAAACGAGTTCCGTTTCCCGAAGCGTTTCCGCGAGCACGGCCGCAAGTGCGGCTGGTAACACCGGCGTGAGTTCGCCGCCGGTGCCCCCCATGACCCGGCTACGGACCTCCGGTGGAACAATCGTCGATTCCGCCGGGAAACAGTTTCACATCAAGGCCGTCAACTGGTTCGGTATGGAAACCAAGGGGTGTTCGTTGGACGGGCTGTACCAGATCAGCCTGGACAGCGGCATGGCCCAAATCGCGACGTTCGGGTTCAACACCATTCGACTGCCGTACTCCAGCGAGTGTCTGGAGCAGACCACCGCGACGACCAGGATCGATACGTCGAAGAATCCCACGTTGGCGGGTAAAGACCCGCTGCAGCTGATGGACGCGGTCGTGGCCGCTGCGAAAGCACACGGGCTCAGGGTGATCCTGGACCATCACCGGTCTGATTCCGCCGCCCAGTCCCCACTCTGGTACACCGCAACCTACCCGGAGAAGACGTGGATCGCGGACTGGGTGATGCTGGCCAAGCGCTATGCCGGCGATCCCGCAGTGATCGGCGCGGACCTGCAGAACGAACCGCACGGCGTCGCGTGCTGGGGATGTGGAGTGGCCTCGCGCGACTGGGCGGCCGCCGCCGTTCGGGCCGGCAACGCGATCGGTGCCGTCGATCCCCAGCTGCTGATCATCGTCGAGGGCGTGGAGAAGTCGGCCAACGGCACCTACGCGCAGTGGGGGGGCGCGCTGGAGGACGTCGCCGCTCATCCCATCACCCTGAAGGTGCCGCGTCAGCTGGTGTATTCCGCCCACGACTACCCCGGCTCGATCAGCAAGCACCCGTGGTTCAGCGCCCCGAACTTTCCGGCCAACATGCCGGCTGTGTGGGACCGGAATTTCGGTTTCATCCAGAAGAAGGGGATCGCACCGGTCCTTCTCGGTGAGTTCGGCAGCAAGCTGGAGACGACATCGGACAAGCTCTGGCTCGCCGCCATGGTGTCGTATCTGAAGAAGACGGGAATCGGCTTCGCCTATTGGTCCTTCAACCCGGACAGCGGTCTGACCGGCGGCCTGGTCAAGGACGATTGGACCACACCTCAGGTGGCCAAACTGGCTGCCCTGCAACCAGTCCTGGCCGACTAGGACGCTTCCGCCCAGTGCAGGAGCTGACGAGCGACGTGGTGGTCGGTGATCAAGCTGTTGGCGTACCCGCCCAGCAGCGCGGCTCTGATCGCGGCGGGCTTGTCGGGTCCGCCCGATACGGCGATGACTTCGTCGATGGCCTTGAGTTGTTCACCGCGAATGGCGATGCAGCGTGCGGTGAACGCCGGTGCTACGTCCTTTCCACTGACATCGATGAGCGTGGCGCATATTTCGGCGGTGACGCCGGCGGCCAGCAGTTGTTGACGAGTGGAATGGGATAGAGATTCGTACAGCTGGGAGTGCGGCGGGGTCCACGAGCCGACGGCAACGATGGCCTTGGTGATCCGGTCGAACCGTGCGTAGGCCTCCGCGACGTGTGGTTCCGTCCGGATGGTGTTCGCGGTTCTCCGGTCGGGCAGTACCTGTGGGGTGAAGAGTGGAAAGGCCGGGCCGCCCGAGATCGCTGAGACGCGACGGACCAACTCGATGCTGTTCTGGTTGACGTTCACCCCGGGCAGCACACCGGCCAGTTGCACGGTGGTGCACGCGGCCAGACCGGTGAGCGCGGCCGTGGTCTCGTTCAACGTTCGTCCGTACCCGAGGCCGAGGGTGTCGTCCGCGGTGACGATTTCGGTGAGCAGTGCCGCCGTGGTCTGGGCGAGATGCTGACGCATCTCTGTTTCGGGATAGTCGGATACGGCCAGAACCAAGGCCCGCCGGAGGTGGTAGGCGGCGGCAAGATCCTCGGACAGCTCCAGGTCGACCAGTCCCGGCGCGATGATCTCGATGCGGATGACGCCGCTGTCGCGCGCCTGCTCCAGGAGTCGGGCGACTTTGAAGCGGGTCAACCCGAGCGAATCGGCGATGTCCTGCTTGCTCTGACCCTGGAGATAGAACCGGCGCGCCACCCTCGCGAGCTGGGCACCAAGTTCGGGGCGGATCGAGTCAGGTCCTCTGGCGACGGGCACCAGATGACACTAGTAACTACCAGCAAGGTACGGCGAAAATGCTCCCTGCGTGGTTGACAGTCACCGCCGGCTTACCGTTCAATATCGCTCACATGTGAAGTATTGGTGCTCATCTGAGACAGGGTCGTCATGGTTGAAGCAGGCAAGATCTCGTCCGGTACCAGGTCTGAGACGGGTGAGCGACCAGTCGCCACCCCGGCCGAGGAGGCCGCCGCCAGCCGGTTCACGCCGGTCCTGATCATGGCGGCGGTGGTCTCGGCGGTGTCGGCGCTTCTCTACGGGTACGACACCGGCATCATCTCCGGTGCCCTCCTGCAACTTCACAAGGAATGGCACCTTCAGGCCGGCTGGGAGCAGATCATCGCCTCCAGCATTCTTCTCGGCGCCATCATCGGTGCGTTGTCGTGCAGCCGACTGTCCGACCAGGTCGGCCGCAAACGCACTCTGCTGATCGTGTCCAGCATTTTCGTGGCCGGGGCGTTGGCTGCGTCATTGTCCCCGGACAAGGTCACCCTGTCGCTGTCCCGGGTGATTCTGGGTTTCGCCGTTGGCGGTGCCACCCAGACCGTGCCGATGTACGTGGCTGAGTTGGCCCCGCCGCGGCGCCGTGGGCAGCTGGTTCTCACGTTCCAGGTGGGCATCGGGGTGGGCATCGTGGTGTCGACGTTGGTCAGTGCCAGCGAGAGTCTGTCCTGGCGGTTGTGCATTGGTTTGGCGGTCGTCCCCGCGACGATCATGCTGCTGTGCGTCTTCCGGCTGCCGGAGAGCCCGCGGTGGTTCGTGCGTCAGAACGACGCGGACTCGGCCCGCGGCATTCTGGAACGGATCCGCCCCGAGGGAACGAACGTCGACGCCGAGTTGCAGAGCATCGTGGACGTCGAAGCCGAAGAGCGCGAGGCGGGGGGAAATCGGGGCTGGAAGGGATTGCGGCAGCGCTGGGTTCGTCCCGCCGTGCTGGTGGGTTGCGGGATCGCCATGTTCACCCAACTCAGCGGCATCGAGATGATCATCTACTACGCACCGACAATCCTGACCCAGAATGGGTTCTCCACCTCCGCGGCCCTGCGGGTCAGCGTCGCACTGGGTGTCACCTATCTGGTGATGATGATTGTCGGCCTGTCCATCATCGACCGGGTCGGCCGCCGCAAACTGACGTTGATCATGATCCCCGGCACCGCACTGAGCCTGTTCGCACTGGGCGCGTTCTTCATCACCGATAACACGAAGAGCACCATCGGGTTCGTCATCGCCTGCCTGGTGCTGTTCATGTTCTTCAATGCCGGCGGGCTGCAGCTCATGGGCTGGTTGACGGGTTCGGAAATCTATCCGCTCGCGGTGCGCGGCGCCGGTACCAGCGCCCAGGCCGCAACGCTGTGGACGACCAACCTCATCATCACCCTGAGCCTGCTGAGCATTCTGAATCGAGTGGGCGCCGGGCCGACCATGTGGTTGTACGGCTTGTTCAACGTCGCCGCCTGGGTGTTCGTGTTCCGTAAGATGCCCGAACTGACCGGGCGCAGCCTGGAACAGATCGAGGCCAAACTGCACGCCGGCAAGTTCAATCCGAAGGACTTCGACCGTCTGCCCAAGCTCGAACGGCAGCGGCGGGCCAAGGCCAACGCCTGAGACAGGCCGGCGTCCCCGCCTGCGGCGAACGTCAGAGCGTTCACCGCAGGCGGCCAACTTCAGAGCCGGGCGCCCTGCCTGGTGGCCAGCAGGGTGAGCTCGTTCCGTTCGCTCTCGCTCATGGCGTGGGCGATGGCGTAGTGAATGCTGTTGCGGTACAGGTCGCGGCGTTGACGCCGGGCCTCGGCGGTTCTGCGAATCAGGTTCATCGGTTGCTGCCGAGCTGGCGCTGGCTGATGACGATGATCTCGTCCCGCAGGGCCGGCGAACCGAAACCGGCAATGGCTCGGGCCACGGCGCGGTCGTCGCGTGCGGCCAGGTGGCGCTTCTTCAACGTGCTGATGATGCTGGACATTCGGTGGATCCTCTACTGTGCTCGTGCGGTGGTGCGCTTGCCCTCTTTGGCTCATCTGCGCTCGTCCGGTCCACCCGGGTCGGGTGGCGGAGATCGTCCAGGTGTTTTTCACCTTCGTTGACTAAGACGCGCCAGCACCGCAGTTAATGCCGTGATCGCCCGGTGATCCCGGCCACCCGCCGGACGATCACCGGTGCGGCCGGGCGGGGGAGCGGTCGTCACTGGTCGCGGTGCCCGCATTCGGCTCGTTCGGTGGAACGGGATTCGGCCCGTCGGGTTGGTGCGCGGCGACGCGATCTTTGCCCGCAGCCTTGGCCGAGTACAGCGCCGTATCGGCCAGTTTCAACAACTCGCCGGACTTGGCGATCGATGAGCCGGGAATCCAGGTCGCGGCGCCGATGGACACGCTGGCGTTCCAGCCGGCGGCTTGGCGCACGGTCAGCGCCCGCACGGTCTCCACGAACCGCTGAGCCACGGTCATCGCGCCGGCAGCGTCAACGCCGGGCAGGACCGCCGCGAACTCTTCACCCCCGTAGCGAGCCAGGACATCGCCGGCCCGATGCAGGGTGCTCGACAACGCCCGCGCGACGGCGATGAGCGCGGCATCGCCGACGGGGTGACCGAACGTGTCGTTGAATCGTTTGAAGTTGTCGATGTCGATCATGAGGACGGACAGCGGCTCGAGAGCGCGGGTGCAGCGCCGCCACTCTGTGCGCAGCGTCTGGTCGAAGGCGCGGCGATTCGGTACCCCGGTGAGCGCGTCGCTCATCACCATCCGAAGCATCTGCTCCTCCATGGCCTTCTCGGCGGTGACGTCCAGTACCAGCCCGACCGCGCGGAGCGGTCGGCCCCGGTGGTCGCGGGTCAGGACTTTGCCACGCAGGGACAGGTACCTCAATCCGGCATCCTGTCCGACGCGGACGCCGACCTCGGCTGCTCCCGACGAGGTCAGTTCCTGGGCAGCGGCAAGAACTCCTGCCGAGTCCTCCGGCTGGACCACGGCCGCGAGGTCGCGCGCCGTGACAGGCAGCTCCTCGGGTGCAACGCCCAACACTTCGGCGGCCTGCGCCTCCCAGGTGAAGACCCCCGTCTTGATGTCCATGTCCCACAGGGCTGCGACCGTCTGGCCGAGGGCGAGGTCGAGGCTGGCCCGCAGGTCCAACCGCTGGGCCAGCAGTAGATGGAACTCGGTAGTGTTACGGCCGGCGGCCCACCAGGTGTCGGTGCCGGGCACCGGTCGAGCCACCCATTGGAGGTGGACGGCTCGTCCGTCACGCTGCATGAAGCGGTTCTCCATCATGACCTCGGGTTCGCCACGCTCGAGAGCCGCGAGCCCCGCGATGATCTGACCAAGGTCCTCGGGATGGACGAGTTCGAGCAGGGAACGGCCGTTGATCTCCTCTGTGGTCAGGCCGAGCAGGGTCGCGAAGGCCTCGTTCACCTCCCGCAGGTAACCGTCGTGACCGGCGACCGAGAACAATTCGACCTCCGTCTCCCGAGGGACGGTCGGACCGTTGCGGGCCCCGGCCAGGGGCTCGCCGCTCACCTGGTCCGGTTCTTGGCGTACAGCTTCAGCAGCGTCAGGGCCACGCCGGCGTTGGTGACCAGGTCCGGGTTGACCAGTGGGTAGTCGGTGGCCGGCGTGAAACCGTCAAGCTCCTCCGCCAGGTCCTCGTCGTCCACGTGCTCGAATCCCATCCGCCAGTCGGGGAACAGCGGCGCCGCGACCTCGACGTCGAGCAGGAGCCGAAGTCGGGTGTGTCGGGGATCGGCTCCGATCCGGGTGTAGGTGGTGGCCAACGCAACCGCGTCACCCTCCAGCAACTGCAGGAAACTTTGATTGGTGTAGAGCAGCATTCCGCTCAGCCCGGTCGTCTCGTTGTTCCGGCGCGACACCTCCAGCAGCGTGACGAGCTCCTCAGGGGCCAGGTCGTAGGTAGCTTGGCTGCAGTAGATGATTCGCTTCATCGTGCACCTCGAAGTCTGTGAACTAGCGTGATTGGCTGCGTGTGACCACAATGCATACGCACAGCCCCAGCCCCCGGACGGACCGAGCGCAGCGCGAACCACCGTCTACGCGTAGTCCCTTCCACCCTATGGGCGTCACAGCGCTGCCGGGTCGTTCCGGGGCATCGTCCCCCTGATGAAGCAAGGGGGTACTCCAAGGTGTGAATGCCTATGACGCAACGTAACTGAGGACGAACAGCGTTCAGTCGTGGTCGATATGGCTGGAGGGCTTGACGCGGCACTTGTTATTTGCAAGTCTGACGTCATACCGAGACCACGAGAGGGAAACCATGACAGCGATGTTCGTCAACCTGCCGGTGACCGACCTGGAGCGCGCGAAGGCGTTCTACACGGCGATCGGGTTCACCATCAACCCGCTTTTCACGGATCACAACGCCGCCTGCGTGGTCGTCGAGGAGGACCACAGCTACTTCATGATCCTGGTGCGTGAGTTCTTCCAGACTTTCACCGACCGGCCGATCGGCGACCCGGCGGTGAACCCGTCGGTGGCGACCGCGATCTTCCTCGACAACCGGCAGGAGGTCGATCGGGCCGTCGCCGACGGCATCGCCGCGGGCGGTACCGAGGAGCGACCTGCCTCGGACTACGGGTTCATGTACCAGCGTCAGCTCTGCGATCCCGACGGCAACATCCTGGAGTTCGGCTGGATGGACCCGGTCGCGGCCAAGCAGGGCCCCGGGGCTTTTGCGAGCCAGCAGGCCTGAGGACGACATCCGGTGGCCGCCCGCGACTACGGGCAGTACTGCGGCGTAACGCGAGCCTTGGAACTGGTGGGTGAGCGGTGGGCCCTGCTCATCGTCCGTGACCTGCTGGTCGGGCCGCGCCGCTACGGCGAGCTCGCCGCGGGACTGCCCCGAATCCCGAGCAACATTCTGGCCGCGCGGCTGAAGGAGCTGCAGGCGGCCGGGTTGCTGCGCCGGGTGCCGCGTTCGCGGGTCATCATCTACGAGCTGACCCCCTACGGCCGCGAGCTCGAGCCGGTCGTGCTCGCGCTCGGCGCGTGGGGTTTCAAGGCGATGGGCGATCCGCGGGACGAGCAGATCATCACCGCCGACTCGATGACCATGGCCCTGCGGACCGCCTTCCGACCGGAGGTGGCACGGGACCTGCCGCCGACGGGCTACGCGGCGCGCTTCGGTCCCGCCGAGCTGCTCATCCGGGTGGCCGGCCCAACTCTGGGCGTGACACGCGGGGACGGACCGGTCGATCTCGCGTTCGCCGCGGGTCCGGGCATCCGCCGGCTCATCTCCGGCGAACTCGCCCCGGATCGCGCGATCGCGACCGGCGTGGTCGAGGTGCTGCGCGGCCGCGGCGATCTACTGGGCCGCTTCGCGAACACATTCCACCTGGCCGCCTGATCCGGCCGAAATAGGCGCCGGCGGCGGGTCTTATTGCGGTGCAGCACGAACCACCGCGTCGACGACGGCTCTGTTCGCGGATTGTTTGATGATCCACGTTTCCATCTCGATGGTGGGATCGACGAGCGGCACCCATCGCCAATCGGGTAACATTCGCAACGCACTTGTGCAGGTCTGAACGGAGGCGATCGCGCCGGTGGCCAGTGCGCAGGGGCCGCATTATCGGTGTAGGCGCGAAAGTGCCACCGCGGCCGGGCACCGGTGAGTTCGGTGGCCACCACCAACCGATCATGAAGGCCGGAGACCTGGTCGCGGGCATGGGCCAGCACGTCGACGCCGTCCAGATCGGCCCCCCGGATCTCGGTCATGCCGATCCACCGTTTCTGTGGCGCGAGAGCGACTCCGAACGGTTCGGTGCGGACCAGCTTGCCCAGCAGGCCCGGTGGGGGCGCTTGATGAGTGATCGCGATGTCCAGACGACCGTCGCGTAGCAATCGGACCTGCTCTGAGCTGGTGGCATCCATCAGGACGAGAGACGCCATGGGAACACGTCGGTGCACTTCGGTCACCAGGTCGGCGATCCACTGCGGGGGGAGACCGGGCGCCAGACCGACATCGACCGTCTCCTGCATCGGTCCCGCCGTTCTGACGGTGTCGGCGATGGAATCCATCGGGACCAGCTTCAAGCCCGGTCCCCGTGCCGATCACCGGGGCTTCATCCACTGGGACCGGTGGTGACCGGTCACAGAGACCGGTGAAGTCATTGGTGCGGAGCGGGTGCGGGGTCGGGGGTCAGTGTCCAGCTGGCCAGCAGGCTCAGGGCGCGCTGTGACGGCGAGTTCGGTTCGGTGCTGTAGCAGAAGATGGCGGTGTCCTTGTCGCCGGGCAGGGTGAGCGTCTCGTAGTCGACCGTGAGGTCGCCGACCACGGGGTGGCGGAGGCGTTTGGTGCCGTAGGTGCGTTGGTAGACGCGGTGGTCGTTCCACCATTGATCGAACTCGGGGCTTTGTGCTCGCAGGTCGGCGACGAGTGCGGTGGTGGCCCGGTCGGTCGGGTCGGCGCCGAGGTCGAGGCGGAGGCTTTCCACGGCCGTGCGGGCCTGCTGTTTCCAGTCGACGAACAGGGCCCGTGCGTCAGGATCCAGGAAGATCCAGCGTGCGTAGTTCCGGTCGGGTGGTCGCATCCGCTCGAAGTCGGCGAACAGCGCCCTGGCCAGCCGGTTCGCGCCCAGGACGTCGCTGCGCCGGCCGAGGACGAGCGCCGGCACACCGTCGAGGCTGTCCAGGAGCTGACGCACCCCAGGGCGGATCCGTTGCACCCCTTGGCCCAGGGCTCGTGTCGATCCGGACGTGCCGATGCCGATGAGGTGCTCGAGGTGGGCCCGTCCGGCGGGGCCGAGATCGAGCGCGCGGACGAGCGCGTCGATCACGGCTGGTGAGGGGATGATGCGACGCCCCTGTTCCAGGCGTGCGTAGTAGTCGGTCGACACCCCGGCCAGCAGCGCGACCTCTTCCCGGCGCAGTCCGGGGACTCGGCGGACCCGCAGGTCGGCGGGGAGCCCGACCCGCTGCGGGTCCTGGTGGCTGCGCGCTCGTCGCAGGAAGTCGGCGAGCTCGCGATTGGTGTCGGCCATCGGATCAGTGTGCGGGAAAGTGCGGAGTCCTGGGTGGACCGCTCAGTCCTAGGTGCGCGGGTCCTTGGTTTCGCAGGGCGCGAGATGGCCTCCCATGACCTTCTCCTGGAGGCGAGGCTTGTTGCACAGGCAGGACTACCTCCGGACGAAACGGCGGTACGTCACCCCGGCCCGACAGCAAAGGACATCATCATGAGCATCCCCACCGACCGCCCGGCAACGTGGTTCGTGACCGGTACCTCTCGGGGCCTGGGCCTCGAACTCGCCGTGCAGGTACTGCAGCGCGGCGACAACCTGGCCGCCACCACCCGCTCCGTCGAGCGGCTGAACAGCGCGCTCGCCGGACGGGTGGACACCTCGAAACTGCTGGCGATCGAGGTGGACCTGCGCGACCCCGCCGACGTCACCCGCGCGGTCCAGCAGACCACGGCCCGCTTCGGAGGTCTGGATGTGGTGGTCAACAACGCCGGCTACGGTTTCCTGGGCGCCGTCGAGGAAACCAGCGCGGACGAGGTGCGCGACATGCTCGACGTCCAGGTCGTCGGTGTGTGGAATGTGCTCCGTGCGGTGCTGCCGGTTCTTCGGGGTCAGGGCAGCGGCCACATCCTGACCGTGTCGTCGGTACTGGGTCTCACGGCCGTGCCCGGTTGGGGGCTGTACTGCGCCGGCAAGTTCGCGGTCGAAGGAATCAGCGAGGCCCTGGCCGGCGAGGTGGCCGACTTCGGAATCGACGTCACCATCGTGGAACCCGGGTACTTCCGCACCGACTTCCTGACCACCGACTCGCTGCGCCTGCCCGGTACCGCCTCGGACGGGTACCCCGCCATCCGGGAGATGATCCACAGTCACCTCGAATTGCAGGGCAACCAGCTGGGCGACCCGATCAAGGGCGCCGAGCGGATCGTCGAGAAGGTCGTCACCGGCGGCGGCCCGTTGCGGCTGATCCTCGGATCGGATTCCCATGCCTACGCCACCGCGAAGGTCGACGCCCTGCAGGCGAACCTCGACGACGCACGCGACTTCGCAGCGCTCACCGACCACGCCACGGTCTGACGGCGCACTTCCCGATCGCCGACCCGTCGAGCTCACCAATTCCAGCCGACCCAACCTTGGAGGAAAGAGTAATGAGCAAAGTTCTCATCGTGATGTCCGCGGCCGACGTCTGGCCGCGTACCGACGGGTCTCTGTACCAGACCGGGTACTGGGCGGAAGAGGTTGCGGCGCCGCACGAGAAGTTCGTCGCCGCCGGCTTCACCGTCGACTTCGCCTCGCCGGGTGGCGTACTGCAGCCGCTGGACCAGCGCAGCGCCGACCCTTCGGTCGCCGGCCCCGAGTGCGCACGTTGGGTCGAGTACACCGAGAAGGCGCTTGGTGAATACGGTCCGCTGTTGGCGCTCGATCAGGTGCCGCTCGGCGAGTACGACGCGGTGGTGTTGCCGGGTGGCCACGGACCAGTCGTCGACCTGCACCAGGACAGTGACCTCGGCCGGCTGCTGATCGACGCGGACAACCGGGGCGCGGTGATCGGGGCACTGTGCCACGGACCTGCGGGCTTGCTGAGCGCCGTCGAGCCGGACGGCAGTTGGCACTTCGCCGGCCGTCGGCTGGCCGCCTTCACCGACGAGGAGGAGCACCTGTTCGGCACCGCCGAGGCCGCGCCGTGGCTGCTCGCCACCCGCCTGGAAGAGCAGGGAGCCAAACTGTCCGCCGGCGCTGCATATCAGGCGCACACCGAACGCGACGGCAACCTGTTCTCCGGCCAGAATCCGGCATCCAGCGGCCCGATGGCCGACGCCATCGTCGCCGCACTGCGCTGACTGGAGACCGATGCCCGGCGCGCCGCTGCCGGGACGTAGCAAGGAGAAAGCTGACATGACACCTGACCCCACTGACGTCATCACCACCGTCGATCCGGGACTGTTCATCGGCGGACGGTGGCGGGCCGCATCACACGGCCGGCAGTTGCTCGTCGAGAACCCGGCCACCGGGAAGACGCTGACCGAGGTCGCCGATGCGAGCGTGGCCGACGGGGTGGCTGCGCTGGACGCCGCCTGCGCGGCGCAGCGGAGCTGGGCGGCGGTTCCACCTCGCGAGCGCGGGGAAATCCTGCGCCGGGCCTACGACCTGCTCATTGGCCGGATCGAGCGGTTCGCGATGCTGATCACCCTGGAGATGGGCAAGTCGCTCGCCGAATCACGGACGGAAGTGACCTACGCGGCGAACTATCTGCGGTGGTTCGGCGAGGAAGCGGTCCGCATCGACGGCAGTTGGAAGACCAGCGAGGACGGGACGGCCCGGGTCCTGGTCATGCGTCAGCCGGTCGGTCCGTGTCTGTTCATCACGCCATGGAACGCGCCGCTGTCGATGCCGGCCCGCAAGATCGGTCCGGCCATCGCAGCGGGCTGCACGATGGTGGTCAAACCGGCCGCCCAGACCCCGTTGACCATCAACGCTCTGGCGGCGGTGCTGGCCGAAGCCGGGTTGCCGGACGGGGTTCTCAACGTGGTGACCACCAGCGAGGCGCCGGCGTTGTCGGAGACCCTGCTGCACGATCGACGACTGCGCAAGATCTCTTTCACCGGGTCCACCCCGGTCGGCCGGGTGCTCTTGGCGCAGGCGGCGGAGAATGTGCTGCGCACATCGATGGAACTGGGCGGCAACGCACCGTTCATCGTGTGCCAGGACGCCGACGTCGACCGCGCCGTCGACGGTGCGGTCACCGCGAAGCTGCGCAACATCGGCGAGGCGTGCGTGGCCGCGAACCGGTTCCACGTTCACCACAGCGTGGCCGAGGAGTTCACCGGCCAACTGGTCGAACGGATGACCGGTCTACGGCTGGGCGACGGGACCGACCCGGACACCGATCTCGGACCGCTCATCGACGGCCGCCAACGGTCGCGGGTGGCGAAGCTTGTCGACGAGAGTGTGGCGGCCGGCGCGCGGGTGCGTACCGGCGGCGAGATCCCCGTGGGGCCAGGCTATTTCTACCCGCCCACCGTTCTGTCGGACGTGCCCGCCGACGCCCGCATCGCCCGCGAGGAGATCTTCGGGCCGGTCGCCGCCATCCAGACGTTCTCCACCGACGACGAGGCGTTGGCCGTCGCCAATGACACCGATTTCGGGCTGGTGGGTTACCTCTACACCCGCGATCTGGACCGGGCGTTGTGGATGAGCGAGCGACTGGAAACGGGCATGGTCGGGCTGAACCGGGGATACATCTCCGACGCCAGCGCCCCCTTCGGCGGGGTGAAGCAGTCCGGTGTCGGGCGCGAGGGAGGTCGCAGCGGCATCAACGAGTACCTGGAAGAGCACTATGTCGCGATCCAGGCCGCCCCGCCGCGCCAGCTGGTTTAGCGCTGAAGAAGATCGCTACCGAACGGAGATCACCCATGTCCGCCCTTCCCCTGGGTTCCGCCTTCTCGCTGCTCACCCGGTTGGCCGGTGACGAGGAACAGGCCGAGATCTTCGCCGAGGACAGTGCGATCCAGAGCTGGCTGGCGGCCGAACGCGCACTTGCGCTCGCCCAGGCCGAGCACGGCGTGCTGTCCGGTGACGACGCCGAAGCCATCGTGGCGGCCGCCCGCACGAAGAACATCGACACCGCGGCGCTGTGGAGTACCGCGCGCGTGGTCGGATACCCGGTACTCGGACTTGTCCGCCAGGTGGCCGCGGTGCTCCCTTCGGGTCCGGACGGACGGGTGCACTACGGCGCCACCACCCAGGACATCATGGATACCGGGCTGGCGTTGCAACTCGCCCGCTCGCTGGCGGCCCTGGACCGGCAACTGGGCGCGGTCGGTGATGCGCTCGCCGCCCGGGTGCAGGAGCACGCCGGCACCGTCATGGCCGCGCGGACCCACGCGCAGCAGGCGGTGCCCACCACCTACGGGGCGACCCTGGGAACCCTGCTGGCCCAGCTGACCCGCCATCGCGAACGGCTGGCCCAAGCCACGCCCCGCATCGCCTGCGTGTCGCTGTTCGGGGCCGGCGGAACCTCGGCCGCGCTCGGACCCCGCGCGAGCGAGATACGCGCCGCCATGGCCCGTTTGCTCGAGTTGGCCGACCCGGGAGTGCCGTGGCACGTCGACCGCGACGGCATCGCCGAATACGGCTGG